>JAEUHG010000222.1 GCA_016795425.1 Verrucomicrobiales bacterium | reverse complement strand
GCGTCCGCCGACCGCGATCCAAAGGCCGACACTCACGGACGCCATGCCGGGCATGGACGTCGTGACGATTCGCAGGCCGTTCGGGAGTTGTGAAACCCGGTGCACGCCCCGAACAGAGCTGGAAAGTCGATCAAAGGCAACTCACGGAGCGTTGCGCGAGCTCACAACATTGCCCTTGTCGATTCGCGCCGGTCTTCGGAGAACCTGCGGCATGCGCGGGGTTTTCGGTGGGCGAATTCGGGCTTTTGGGGCAGGCATTCTCGTGGCTCTATCGATCTCGGCTTCCGCCGCACCTGTCCGCGAGACGGTTCCCGGACAGTGGCTGGTTCGAACCCGGTCGGGCGTCGCTCCGAAGGGTCGGATTCTGCATTCCGTGCCGTCGACCGGGTGGTCGCTCGTCGCCCTTCCGACGGATGTTTCCCCGGCCGAAGCCCTCGCGATCCTGCGATCCCAGGAGGGGGTTGTTGCCGTCGAGCCGAACCTGCGGTTTCGGCGGCACCAGAGCCTCACTCCGCGCGACCCGCACTGGTCCCGTCAGTCGGCGCTGGCCGCCATTCGCGCCCCGGAGGCTTGGGCGTTCTCCACCGGCTCCAACAGCGTCATTGTCGCGGTTCTCGACGACGGCATCGAACTCAGGCATTCGGACCTGCAATCGAATCTGTGGATCAACGCACGCGAAGCGGCCAGGAACAGCCGGGATGACGATGGCAACGGTTATGTCGACGACATCCACGGGGCGGATGTGGTCGACTACGACGGCGATCCCTCCGACGACTTCGGTCACGGCACGCACGTGGCCGGCATCATTGGGGCGGTAGGGAACAACGGACGGGGGATTTCCGGGGTGTGTTGGAACGTGCGGCTCCTGCCGGTTCGGGTGGCTTCGACGGATGGTTTTGCGGACACCTTCGGGCTGATGAAGGCTTTCGATTATGTGGTGAAGTTGAGGCAGCGCGGCGAGAACATCCGGGTCATCAATTGCAGTTGGGGTGGGAGCGGCTCGAGCCAGGCCATCTTCGATGCCATGAGCGCCGCGGCCGCATCGGGCATTCTCCTCTGCTGTTCCGCGGGCAACGAACGGAGCGACAATGATCTCTCTCCGAATTACCCATCCGGATTCGAACTGCCCGGCCTGATCGCCGTGGCAGCGTCGAAGGTCGATGGTCGTCGCGCCGACTTCAGCAATTTCGGACGTTACTCGGTGGATCTGGCGGCGCCGGGCGAGGCGATTTGGAGCACCTTTCGGGGCGGTGACAGGTACGAGAGCGCCTCGGGAACCTCGATGTCGGCACCGCATGTCAGCGGCGCGGCGGCGCTGTTGTTCTCGAGGTACCCGAAACTCACGGCCGTGGAGGCGCGCCGAGTGTTGTTGGCCAGCGCGCGGCGGCACCCGGATTGGGAAGGGCTCACTGTGACCTCGGGGGTTCTGGATATGGCCGCGGCCATGAAACTCGCCGCCGAAGGAGCGGCCGGCGTGGAAACGCCGATTCCCGATCAAGGTCGCATCCTCACTGCGAGTCGATCGACCGCGGGTGCCAGCGGCTTCGAAGCTAGCGGGGCGCCGTCCATCAGTGCGGATGGGCGCTGGGTTGCGTTCGAGTCCGAAGCCACCAATTGGGTGGCGGGTGGCAAGGAGAGGTTCAAAGACGTTTTTCTGAAGGATCTCACAACCGGTGAATTGCGTCGCGTCAGCCAAACCCCGGCGGGGGTCGGAGGGGCGGGACATAGTTCGAGGCCCTCGGTCAGCGCTGACGGTCGGTGGGTGGCTTTTGCGTCGGCAGCGCCCAATCTGGTGGCGGGGGACAACAACAGCCGGCGCGATATCTTCCTTTGGAATCGAGACACGGGCGCCTTGGAGTTGATCAGTGTTCGGAATGGTGGAGGCGGCCCCGGAAACGGGGACTGCGATCAACCGGAAGTCAGCGCGGAGGGCGATGTGGTTTCGTTTGTGTCGGACGCTTCGAATCTCGTCGCCAACGACACCAACGGGAAGCGCGACGTCTTTGTTCGTGTTCGATCCCTCGCCACGACTCGGAGGGCGAGTGTGGGCCCGGGCGGCGTGCAGGCGAACGGCCCCAGCGAAGCGCCGCGGTTGAGTGCCAACGGACAGTTCGTGGCCTTCCAATCCATGGCCTCGAATCTCATGCCGGACGACCGGATCGGCGCTTACGATGTGTTTGTGTATCGCGTGGCGGATCGAACCACCGAGGCGGTGAGCGTGGGCACCGGGGGGACGCCGCGCGGACAAGCAGGAAGCACAGTGGCGGCGATCAGCGGGGATGGCCGGTGGGTCTTGTTCCAATCGTACGCCGACAATCTCGACGGCGAACCCTTGGATGGTCAGATGACCTTGTTCGTGTTCGATCGGCAGGAGCGGGTTTTGCAGAGGCTCCCGGCGCCGTTGTCGGTGTTTCGCCCGAGTCACGATGCCTGGGTTGAGGATCTCAGCCCGGACGGACGCTTCGTCCTGTTCCGCAGTGCAGAGCCGGCCTGGCTGCGTGATCAGGGCCGCGGCGAGGAAGAGATGCTGGTGATGGATCGTCGCAGCGGATTCGTGATGGCTCTTGCGATCGGGGGCGACGGGTCACCGGCCAACGAACCATTGAGTGCCGGTCGGTTGTCGGCGGATGGCCGTTTCGTGGCCGTGGCATCCGAGGCATCGAACCTGAGGCTGGCTGACGGCAACGCGGCTTTGGACGTGTTCCGCATCGATCGCGGTGATCACGTTGCTGACCTCGCCATCGGGCTCGCCACCGAGGGCATTCGCAAGGGGTTGGGCTGGATCCATCCTGGGACACCTCAACATGCCTACCGCGATCTTGAGCCCGGTTCTGCGGGGGTTTTCTACGTTCGACTTACGCACGCCTGTCCCGACGCCCGTCGAAGTTTTCTGCGGTGCGGCACCGCGGGTCGCGGTTGGTCCGTGCGGTGTATCGGGCCGGAGGGGGAGGACATCACCTCGGCGATCATGGGTGCCGGTTGGACGACACCCGAGATTGCCGCCACCGGTTCGCTCGTCCTGCGAATCGAACTGACGGCATCGACCGGAATCAATGACCCCGTCCCATGCGAGACCTGGGTCACAGTGGCTTCCGAGGCCAACAGGGCGGTGATGGATCGCGTGGCGGCGGTCGCCTCGGTGCGCCGTCCCGTACCTGCCAACACTTTGCTGAGCCGCGGACCGAGTGGTGAGCCGGCCAACGGCCGGGTGTTTCCCGACGCAATCAACGGGGACGGGACCAAAATCTTCTTCACCTCGGAAGCCGACAACTTGATGAATCGCCGGGACATCAATCGGTCGGCGGATGTCTTCTATGTTGGAGACCGGGCGCCCGTGATCGCCGAAATCGCCACGGCCGGGGCGAGCCAGGCTGCCGGAAGCAGCGGCAACGCGGTGACGTCGAGATCGGGACACGACATCGCCTGGGAATCGTGGGCTTACAATCTGGTCGGGAACGACACCAATTCAGCCGGCGACGTCTTTCTGCGCACCATCGATTGGGCACAGGCCGGCCTCGTCAGCGTTAGCACCGCTGGTCGCGTCGGCAATCATTCCAGTGGTCGGCCATCCTTGTCCGAGAACGGGCTGTTGGTGGCTTTCGAAAGCTATGCCACCGACTTGGTCCCGGGAGACACCAACCGGGCGTCCGACATCTTTGTTCATCACCGTTTCACGACCCCGCAGCCCGTGACGGTTATCAGCCGACGGCCCGATGGTGTCATGGGCAACGGGGACAGCATGGACGCGCGACTGTTCGGGGATGGGCGCTACATCCTGTTTCGCACCTTCGCCGATAATTTGGTGGACGGAGACACCAACGGGCTCGCTGACGTCGTCCTTTGGGATGAGTCGGAAGGGCGACACCTCCTGATCTCCACCAATCAGGCCGGGCTCGCCGCCAATGGCCCAAGTTGGCCGCTTTCGATGAGCGACGACGGGCGTTTCGTGACGTTCCGTTCGGAAGCGACCGACCTTGTTCAAGACTTTGGTCCCTCCGATGGGACGGCATTCCTCCTCGATCGAACGGAAGGAACGCTGGTGCCGGTCAGTCGCCTCGCTTTGCCTGGTGGAGTCCTGGAAGGGTACCGGGTGCGCTCGGCCTGGTTGAGTTCCGATGGCGAATGGCTCGGCGTTTCGGCCGAGAGCGGGCTCGCGGTGCGTCAGGTTTTTGCCGTCCATCGCCGCCACGGCACGACGATCCTCATCAGCCGAGGACCGGACGGTTCACCTTCCGAGGAGCCCTGTGACTTCGGGGGATTTACGGTGGATGCGCGTCGAATGTTGTTCTCCTCTGGCGGCCGGAAACTTCTCGGTGAGATGCCATGGCCCGGGCCGACGGGGCAGATCTACCTTGGCGCTCTCGGTGACGCCATTGCCGGTGTGGCGCTCCAACGGGTGGCACCGCCGCCGTGGTCGCGTCGCACGGAGGCGGCCCCGGTGACCGAGGCGCTGCCCGAGGTCTTCGTGTCCGCGGAACAGAAGATCACGCTGACGACATTTCTGCGAAATGAAGGGATGTTCCCCGATTCGTTCCTGGTGGCTCCCTTGGGTGACGTGCCGGCCGGAGCCGAGATCCAGTTTCTGATCCCCCACAGCGATCCGACACTGCCACCCATCAGCCTTGCCAAGTCCGGATCGGCTTGGGTGACGCCCGTCGTCAAACCTGGCGAAAGGCTGGTGATCCTTCTGGAATGGAAGGCCCCGGCGACGGGTTCCCCGACGCAAGCGCCTTTTGAATGGTCCTATGCTCCGAGTCATCATCCGGATCGCACTGCGGTTTTGAGTGTCCTTTGGACCATCGACAACGACTTGGACGGGCTTCCGGATGATTGGGAGCGGGTTTACTGGGGTGGAACCGAAGCCTTGGATGGGAAGTCATCCAGGGATTTCGACGCCGATGGTGTGGCCGACCGATTCGAGTACGTCGCGGGAACCGACCCGAAGGATCCTCAGTCGCACCCTTCGCTGCGAATGGAGGTGCACCGGGCCGAGCGATTGATCTGGCTGCGATGGGAATCGGTTGCCGGACGGGTGTACACCCTGGAACGCGGGCCGAGTGTTTTGGGTCCATTCGAACCCATGCTGACGCCACGATCCGGACTCGAGACCGGTTCGGGAGTGCCGGTGCCCTGGGATGCGGCCACCGGGTATGTTCGGCTTCGTGTGGAATTCCCGTAGGACACGTGCGGGTGCGGGTGCGGATGCGGGTGGGTTTCGGCACTGCCGGCGTGCTGAATTCCGGGGGCTGTGGTAAACTCGCCGCATTGCGTGAAAAGATCTTTCGGTCGCGAGAAGAATGGGTGGTGGTGGGCGGCGATGGTGTTGGGGGCCATGGGCGTGTTGCCATCCTCGGCAGGGATATTCATTAACGAAATCATGTACCACCCGCCCGGCACCAACGTGCTCGCCGGGTGGATCGAGTTATGGAATTCGGGAACTGCGCCGGTGGATTTGGGCGCATGGAAGATCCGGGGCGGGATCGACTACGAGTTACCCGCGAATCTCTCTCTGGCGCCCGGCGGTTTTTTGGTGGTGGCCGCGGATGTACCGACGTTCCAGGCCCAGCATCCCCAAGGCCCCCAGGCTGTGGGTGGTTGGTCGGGAACCCTGAGTCGTGATGGCGATCAACTCCGCCTGGAAGATGCCACCGGCAAGGTGGTGGACCAGGTGAGTTACGCTCCGGATGGGGACTGGGCCGAGCGGCGCATCGGCGAACTGGACAGTCTGAAGCGGCAGGGTTGGGAATGGTTTGCCAGCCATGCCGGCCTTGGATCCTCGGCGGAACTGACTCAGCCCGGATTGGTGCACGACTCGGGGCTGAACTGGGCGAGC
>JAEUHG010000178.1 GCA_016795425.1 Verrucomicrobiales bacterium | reverse complement strand
CCCTGCTCCAGAGCCACCCGGCTTGCTGGCTCTTCATCGATGCATCGGCAGGGAGTCGACTGGCCACGATCCCCGCGTGATAACGCCCTTCCATGCCATCGGCGTCGATGTCGGTGGAACGAAGATCGCCGCCGGTCTCGTTCGGCTCCCCGAAGGTCGAGTGTTGGAACGTCGACGGATCCTCACCCGCCCGGACCGGGACCCGGAGCAGGTATTGGACGACTTGACCAGTGCCGTCGCCAGTCTGGAGTCGGGCGCCCAGTCGCGATCCATAGAAATCGACGGCATCGGTGTCGGTCTCTGTGAACTCGTCGATCCCGCCGGCGAGATTCTCAGCCATCACAGCCTTCATTGGACGTCATCGCGAATCCGCGAACGACTCGCCGCGCGGTGCCCTGTCTTCATCGATGCGGATGTGCGGGCCGGTGGACGGGCGGAGGCGTGTTTCGGCGAAGGCCGCGGCCACCGCTGCTTCGTCTATGTCACCATTGGCACCGGCATCAGCTCCTGCCTGATGCTGGACGGCTCTCCGTTTGTCGGAGCCCGCGGCGCCACCGGCACGTTCGCCAGCAGCCTGACGGCGCCCCGCTGTCCGGCCTGCGGGCAACTTAGTGAACGCACCCTGGAGGATTGGGCTTCAGGTCCGGGCCTGGTCCATCGCGCCAGTCGCGACGCCGGTATCGTTGTGGAGCGGGCCGAAGACCTCCTGGTTCGCGCCGACGCCGGAGATCTACAGGCGCTGGCCATCGTCCACGAGGGCGCTGAAGCAGTTGGGAGAGCCATCGCGTGGCTCGTGGATACTGTGGATCCCGAGCTGGTCGTCATTGGAGGGGGCCTCGGACTCAGCGGGGGGCGGTACTGGAGCACGCTTGTCACTGCTGCGCGGCGAAGCTTCTGGTCCGATCTCCACCGCGGCATCCCGATCGTGCCGGCGGCCACGGGTGTCGACGCCGGTCTACTCGGCGCGGCAGCCCTGGCCTGGGAGCACGTCGGATGGATGAACGACGCCCACTGACGCTCGCAGCACTTTTTGTGCAGTCCCACGAGGCGACGTTGGACGAATTCCACGAACCACACCCGACGCGCGGGCCGCACCCGCGCCGATGGATAGACGATCTGCGCCCGAATGGGCGCCACTTCCCAGTCTTCCAACACCCGTGTCATCCGGCCCGTCTTCAGGTCCTCCCGTATCAACCATTGGGGCTGCATGCCGATCCCGGCGCCGGCCAGCAAGGCTTCGCGAGTCGCCGTCACCCCATCAAACAGCAGCACCGGATTCAAACTGACCACCACCTCCCGCTTCCCGCGCCGCAGCGTCAACCGATCGCGGGCGTAGAATTGAGGCTGCACGATTCCCACCCATGGCAGAGACGACAAATCCGCCGGTTGCCGCGGCGGCGTTATGGTCTCAAGAAATCCCGGCGCCGCCACCAGGTACCTTTCCAATCGCGCCAGGATTCGCGCCGTCACGGTCGGATCGATCGCCTCCCCCAGCAAAATCCCACAGTCGAAACCCTCCTCAATGAATCGCACCGGGCGATTCAAAAAATGCAGTTCCGCAGTGACACCAGGATGCTCGGCCCGGAATTCCGCCAGCAATCGCGCCACGATCCATTGGCCAAAGTCCACCACCGCCACAATCCGCAAATGCCCGCGAACCTCGTCGCGGTCTCCGCGGATCCTCTGGTGCGCGGCCTCGGCCATCGCAAGCAAGCCGCGTGCATCCTCCAACAACTGCCGTCCGGCCGAGGTCAACGACATGGTCCGGGTGTCGCGCCGAATCAGTTCCACTCCCGCAGTCCGCTCCAGTTGACGCAGGCGCCGGCTCACGGTCGGTTGATTGAGGCCCAGAGCTCGCGCCGCCGACGATATTCCCGCGCACTCGGCGATCCGCACGAAGGTTCGTAACAACTCCAGATCATCCAACGCATCCATGCGTGGCAAGCATGGGCATTATTCCCGGCGTTTGACTATCCCCGCGCCTCCGCCGCCGCAACACTTCCGGCGGCGATGATGTCTCCCGCTTCCGACGCCCCAAACAAGCCCCATCCGAAACCGCCGAGCCGGCGATGGTTCGCCTCCCTAGGAATGCTCGCGCTCCTCGCTTGGGTCACGACGGGTTGCCACCGCGACGCCGCCACCCAACCCCCTGCCACTGCCGAGGTCCAAGTCACCGTGGCCCTTCCCATTCCCAAGGCGATGTCCGAATGGGACGAATTCACCGGCCGACTGGTCGCCCCCGAAACCGTCGAGATCCGAGCCCGCGTGGCGGGTTACCTCGACAAAGTCCATTTCCGCGAAGGCTCAGAAGTCGCGCGCGGCGACCTTCTCTTCTCCATCGATCCGCGTCCCTACCGGGCTCAACTGGAACGCGCCGAGGCCGAATTGGAACGCGCCAAGCACCGGGCTGTTCTCGCCCGCTCCGAATCAGAGCGCGCCAAGTCCCTTTTTCAAACCCGTGCCATCTCCGCGGACGACTTCGATCAACGCACACAAGCCGCTGCCGAAACGGGCGCCGCCGTGCGCTCCGCCGAAGCCGCCGTCACCGCCGCCCGCCTGGAGGTTGAATTCACCGAAATCCGCGCCCCTATCGCCGGTCGCATCGGGCAGGCTCTCGTGACCGCTGGTAACCTGGTCTCAGCCGGAAGCTCCGGCGCCACACTCCTGACCACCTTGGTTTCCGTCGACCCCATGTATTGCTACCTGGAAGTCGACGAACGCTCCGCCCTTCGCTACCGCCAACTCCAAAGGAAGGGGTCGCGTGCGGCGGAAGTGGGGGGACGTCTCCCGGCCCAGATCGAACTCGCCGACGAATCCGGCTTTCCACACCACGGTTACCTCGACTTCGTCGACAACCAGCTCCATCCAAGTACCGGAACTCTCCGCGTTCGAGCGGTCCTTCCGAATGCGGACCGAACCGCAGCCCCTGGCTTCTTCGCACGCGTTCGAATCCCCGCCGGCATCGAGTACCAGGGTCTGCTCGTCCGGGATGTGGCCGTCGGAAACGATCAAGGCCGGCCGTTCGTTTGGGTCGTCGACGGCGGTGGCACCGTGTCGCCCCGACCGCTCACCCTCGGTCCTCTCACGGACGGTCTGCGCGCCGTGCGTTCCGGCCTCCAAGCCTCAGATCAGGTGGTGATCAACGGACTCAGCCTGGTGCGTCCAGGCCTGAAGGTGCGCCCGGCGCTCGTGGACATGCGGCCATCCCCGGAAGCCACGAACAGCTCCGCGCCCAACCACCGCCCATGAGTCTGGCCCGATTCTTCGTCGACCGCCCCATCTTCGCCGCGGTCCTCAGTCTCGCGATCACGCTTCTCGGCGGTCTGGCGTACCTCGCCCTGCCGGTGGCGCAGTATCCCGATGTCGCGCCGCCTACCGTCGTCGTCTCCGCCAATTACCCTGGGGCCGATGCCCTGACGCTGGCCGATACCGTGGCGACTCCGCTTGAGCAAGAAATCAACGGCGTGGAGGACATGCTGTACATGTCGTCTTCGGCAACCAGTGACGGTCGTGTTCAAATCACCATCACCTTCCGCCTCGGCACCGATCTGAACCAGGCCCAGGTTCTCGTTCAAAACCGCGTCAACGCCGCTGTCGCGCGGCTCCCCGAGGAAGTCCGGCGCCTGGGGGTAGTCGCCCAGAAGCGATCCCCGGATCTCACTCTCTCGGCGCAGTTTTATAGCCCGGACGGTTCCCGGGACGTCACCTATCTCGCGAACTACGTTGCCCTGCAGCTTCAAAACGAGATCGCCCGCATCCCCGGCGTCGCCGAGGCCTCAACATTGGGCGGTCTTGACTACTCGATGCGGGTTTGGTTGGACCCGGACCGTGTCGCCAGTCACGGACTCACCGCGGGCGATGTCGTCCGCGCCATCCGCGAACAAAACTTGCAGGTGGCCGCGGGCAGTCTCGGCCAACAGCCTGCTCCCGCCGGCACCGATTTTCAGTACACCATCATCAGCCAGGGACGTCTTCGCAGTCCGGAGGAATTCGGTGACATCGTCCTACGCACGGGCGCCGATGGTTCGATGGTCCGACTGCAAGACGTGGCGAGGGTCGAGCTCGGGGCGCGCGACTACGCCACCAAGACCTACATGGATGGAAAGAACGCCGTGTCCCTGCGCGTCTTTCAACTCCCCGGGAGCAACGCCCTCCAGACCGCCGACCGTGTTTATGAAACATTGCGCCGGTTGCGCGAACGCTTTCCGGCAGGCGTCGATTACCGAATCAACTACGACACCACCAAGTTTGTGCGCGCCTCGATGCGCTCGGTGCTGGGCACGCTGGTGGAGGCCGTGGTCTTGGTGGTGATCGTCGTGGTGGTGTTCCTCCAGACGTGGCGCGCCTCCATCATCCCGCTCCTCGCCGTCCCCGTTTCGCTTATCGGCACGTTGGCCGTCATGGTGGTGTTCGGGTTTAGTCTGAACAACCTCACCCTCTTCGGACTGGTGCTGGCCATCGGCATCGTCGTGGATGATGCCATCGTGGTGGTCGAGAACGTCGAGCGCTTCATCGGGGGTGGCCTCCCCCCGCGCGAAGCCACGCTGCATGCCATGCGCGAAGTCAGCGGCCCCGTGGTCGCGGTCGCCTTGGTCCTGGGCGCTGTCTTCATTCCTACCGCATTCATGGGCGGCATATCCGGGCAGTTCTACAAACAATTCGCCCTGACCATCGCCGTGTCCACCATGATCTCGGCGTTCAATTCCCTGACGCTGAGTCCCGCCCTCTGTGCCTTGCTGCTTCAGCCTCACCATGCGCCGAAAGACATGCCAACGCGGATCCTGGACCGGTTCTTCGGGTGGTTTTTCCGTGGTTTCAACCGCGTCTTCCGCCAAGGCGCCGCCGTCTATGGGGCCGGCGTTAGCCGTGTCCTTCGCATCGCCGGCATCATGGTCGTTGTCTACCTCGGGCTATTTGCCCTCGGCCTGGGCCTGTTTCACCGCGTCCCGCGCGGATTCATCCCTGTGCAGGACATGGGTTACTACATCGTCGTGGTGCAATTACCCGATGGCGCCTCGTTTGAACGGACGGATGAAGTCGTTCGAAAGATGGATGCCATGGCCCGCGAAATGCCAGGCGTCGCCCACACCTTCGCCATTTCCGGCTATTCCTCCGTGCTCCAGGCCAACCAGCCCAATGTCGGCGCGGCGTTCCTGGTGCTCGATGATTTCGACCAGCGCCGCGACGCGTCCCTCCGGGGCGATGCGCTTCTGGCATCCATTCGCCGCAAATTTTCCACCATCCAGGAAGGTAGAGTCCTGGTGCTGCCTCCGCCGCCCTTGCGCGGACTTGGCAATGCCGGCGGTTTCAAGATCCAGGTCCAGGACTTGAACAACTCCGGGTTGGCGGCTCTCGACGGTGCCGCGCGACGCATGCTCGAGTCCCTGCAGAAAGAACCAGAGTTCATCTCTCTCATCACGGGGTTCCGACCTCAAGTGCCTCAATACCGCGTGGCGGTCGACCGGCAGCAAGCCAAGTCCATGTCCGTCTCACTCGCCGATCTCAATGAGACCCTCCAGGTCTACCTGGGTTCGGCATACGTCAATGATTTCAACCTATTTGGACGCACTTACCAGGTGACCGCGCAGGCGGCCCCAGAATTCCGCGTGACTCCCGAGGATATCGGCCGCCTCAAGACCCGCAATACACGCGGCGAGATGGTGCCGATCGCCAGCATGGTTCACATCCACCGCGTGGGCGGCGCTGACCGAGTGCAGCGTTACAACCTCAATTACTCGGCGGATATCTCGGGCAACACGGTAGCGGGCATGAGCTCCGGCGACATGATCCGGCGGGTCGAAGCCATCGCCCGGGAAAGTCTTCCGCCGGGCTTCGCCATCGAGTGGACTGACCTCACGTTCCAACAGATTCTCGCCGGCAACACCATCGTCTTTGTCTTCCCCCTGGCGATCCTGTTCGTCTTTCTTGTCCTCGCGGCGCTCTATGAAAGCTGGAGCCTTCCCATCGCCATCTTGCTGATTGTCCCCCTCTGCCTCCTGTCCGCGCTGTTGGGGGTGTCCCTGCGTGGACAGGACAACAACATCTTCACCCAAATCGGCCTGATCGTGCTCGTTGGATTGGCAGCCAAGAACGCCATTCTCATCGTCGAATTCGCCAAGCAGCGGGAGGAGGCTGGCGCCGATCCGGTCTCGGCGGCCATCGACGCCTGCAAGCTCCGACTCCGGCCCATCCTGATGACCAGTCTGGCCTTCGTTCTCGGCGTCCTGCCTCTGGTGCTGGCCCGGGGCGCGGGCGCCGAAATGCGGCGCACCCTCGGCACCACCGTGTTTTCCGGCATGATTGGCGTCACCGTCTTCGGCCTGATTCTTACACCCGTCCTCTACGTCATCGTCCGGCGCATCAGCGGCGCCCGTCGTTCCCCTCCCCCTTCCGCGGGATCATGAAACCCACGCATTCCTCCGGCCGCGGCCGTTCCAGACGCCTGATTGGAAGGGCAAACTTGGCGATCGCCGCCGCGGTCCTCATGGGCGGTTGCGCCGTCGGACCCCATTACCAACCCCGCCACCACCCGGTTCCCGAGAGCTTCGGCGCGGGTTCCCCGGAAGCCAATCCGGCCAGTCCAATGCAGGTCGAACTTCAATGGTGGAGTCATTTCGGTGATCCGATTCTCAACGAACTCCAGACCAAGGCGGCCACCAACAATTTCGACCTCAAACGAGGCCAAGCCCGGCTCCAGGAGGCGCGTGCCCTCTGGAGAGAAACACGCTTCGATCTGCTGCCCGCCATTCGATCCAGCGCCTCCTACGAGAACACCCAAGCCAGCATCGCGGCTTCGACTCCCGGGACCGATCGCGAGGAGCGACACCACGAACTCTACCGGGTTGGCTTCGATGCGACGTGGGAACTGGATTTTTTTGGTCGCGTCCGCCGCAACGTCGAAGCGGGCCGTGCCACGGTCGCCTCCGTCGAAGCGGATCAGGATGACCTGCGAGTCAGCATCCAGGCTGAAGTCGCTGCGAATTACATCCTCCTCCGCAGCTACCAAACTCAAATCGCCGCCGCCGAGCGCCAGATCTCCAACCAATCCGCGACGCTGCAACTTGCCGAAACCCTGCGCGACGGCGGCCGCGGGACCCAACTCGATGTCGCCCGGGCCCGCTCGCAGCTTGAATCCACCCGCGCCATGCTTCCGACGCTCCACGCCGCCAGCGATGGCACGATCCATCGCCTCGGCGTGCTCTGCGGCCGACCGCCCCGCGAAGAATGGTCCCGCCTCCAAGTCCCTGCCCCCATCCCCAATCTGAGGTCGACGGTTCAACCCGGAAACCCTGCAGAATTGCTTCGACGACGTCCCGACCTTCGCGCCGCGGAACGCCAGGTGGCGGCCGCCACGGCGCGCATCGGAGTAGCCGTTGCTGATCTCTTTCCTCGCGTCACCTTCCAAGGCCGACTCGGATTGGAGGCCAGCCGCCTCTCCCAGTTCGACGAAAGTGGCACCGACGCCTGGGGATTCGGACCTCGAATCTCATGGGCCGCATTCGACCTCGGACGCGTCCGGCAACAGGTGAAAGCCGCTCAGGCTCGCGCTGAAGCCTCAATGAACATTTACGAACAGTCCGTCCTGCTGGCGTTGGAGGAGACCGAGAACGCGCTGTCCCGCTATCGCCATTCACGCGACCGCGTGGAGCATCTTCGACGGGCTGAGTCTGCCGCCAGCGAGGCGGCGCAATTGGCCGTGCAACGCTACCGGGACGGCGTTGCCGACTTCCTCTCGGTCCTCGATTCGGAACGCGTCCTGCTCCTTCTGCAATTCCAGTTGGCCGGTGGCGAATCCGACCTCGCCACGTCGACCGTCGCGGTCTACAAAGCTTTGGGTGGTGGCTGGACCGAACCACCCTCCAACTGAAGCACCCAGTCCTCTCGATCCGGCGCGGTGAACGACGAAGAGCCGCCTCCCTCCACCCGAAACGCCTGACTCCGCTCGGCGGTCCGCGGATTGAACCAGCGGCAGGTCAGGGAGCCGCGCCAATCGCCGAGATTCGCCTCGCAGGTTCCGCCGTGCGGGAAATAAATGAACCCAACCTTGCCTGGGAGCGTTAGGCCGATTCCGTCGCCCCGCACGCCGTCATCGGGCTGCAGATCCCAATAGGGCAGGGATTCCAGGAATCCCTTCAAGAACTTCAGTTGGGCACCGGCGCCTTCGTCACGTATGACGAACGAATATCGCCGGGGCGCGTCGATACGGTTCCACACGTCGCTATGCCCAATGGTGCCGTGGAATCCCGCGGCAAAATAACCGCCGGCACAAACGATCCGCCACGCGCTGCGCCGAACCTTGTCGGTGTGATGCACCTGCCGTCGCTCGGTCGGATGGCCTCGCAGGTATTCGTACCCGCTTTCCGAGTTGATCACGGGCTTGCCATACACGCGGTCGGCGCGAAGGGAGGCCCCGATGTTCACTGCGTCGCCAATCCAACACTGAAGATTCTCGCTCCATTCCAATCCGTCCCCGGCGCCACCCGTCTGCTGGGTCAATACGTCAATGGCCTCGTCCCGGCCGAAAAACTCACCGATGCGCCAAGGCGCATCGAACGGGTCCCGCGGCGAACTTCCCCGGGTGCTGGCCGAAACGACGGGATGCACCGTCACGAGATGACGATAGGGATCCGCCTCACGCACCACTCGCGCCGTCTTTTTCACCCATTCCAGGTCCCCGGGCTGATCCAGTCGGTATCGACCGTCCGGATGGGTCTCGTATTCGTTGGCCAGGGTCCAGAGAAACAGATGAGGAGACGCCGCATATCGAGAGACGAGATGGCGTATCCACATTCGCTCCCGGGAGGGCGTCCATTGCGTGGTATCGATGAAGGGGCGGCGATAAAAGTTCAGCAGAATGAGCTCGGCCAGCATCCCGTGCTCACGCAGTTCATCGAACAACGCGTCCAGCTTCTTGAAGAAAACCGGATTCAGCCGGTCCAAATCCGGCTCTTGGGGCGTGCCACCCCATGCCCAGTATGCCGGATCCGCCGCCGCCCGGCCCTCGCTGTGTCCCACCGTGAAACGGATGTAGTTGAATCCCTGGGAACGCCGGGTCCGCAGATACTCGGACCTCAGGGCCGGCGTAATCGGCCTGTCATCCAGAAGCCCGTAACAGGTATCGCCCATCGGCAGAAATGGCGCGCCGTCCGCCCGCGCAAAGGCATAAGGGTTCCCGGGGTGAATACCAACGGATCCGGGCTCCCTCGATGCCACACAGCGCAACGTCCCTTCCCGAAGGATCTCCACGCCTTCGCCTCGAAGCCGATAGGTCCATTCTCCCAGTTCATCAGGGGCAAACCGCAGCCGCCAGAGATCGCCGCCCGCGAAAAAGCCATCCACCACCCGCGTCGCCCCGGATGGCGCGGTAAATTCACCCACCCAGGACGCGTCGCGATAGGGATTGGCCCCGCGAAACCTCGCTCGCGCCTGGAATTCGTGGACTGTCCAACGCGGCACCTCGATGACCGAGTCTTTCTGAATTTCTGGCACCGTCCCGGTTCGTATCTCCTGCAGGGTCTGCAGGAAGGCGCGGGCGAACGCCGCTCCCGAAGCCCGTGCTTCGTCCACCGAGAAGTTCCACCAGGGCATTTCCCATCCCCAAACCCGCGTGCCATAACGCTTCATGGCGTACTGATGCACATTCGCCTCCGACAACGGCCGTCGCCCCTCCCAATTGTATTTCTGCGGGTTGGTCTCGTCCTTCCACCGATGCCCTGCCCATCGCAACGACGGGAACAACTGCGTAAAACGCAGCCAGGCCCGTGGGGTCGGTTTCCCTGCGTCACCATCTGTAAAAAACACCACGTTGCGATCGCGTGGCGCGATCCAGTTGTGCCAGGCAACCGCAACGTCCGGCCGGATCCGGTCCACCGCCTCGAACGTCATGCGCCCGGTCGCTGTCCCTCGCGGATCCGGAAAATCATAGCCGGCCCGGTACTCGTAGCCTTGAGCAACGCCGTCCACATGGGTCATCGGATGCAGCACCAGCACAAACCGACGCCGATATTCGGCGGCTTCCTCGGAAAGGAGAAATGCCACCAAACCTTCCATGGCAAAGGACGAGAACGTCTCGTAGGCATGTTCCCGGGCATGCCAGAAGATCCGTCGCTTCGCGTCGCCTGGCACCTCAGGATCGGTGATCTGAAATTCCCACTGCTCGCGACCACCGTCGCTAAGACCCAATACTCGCTTGGTGAAATGGGGGTGGACCGGCAAGCCCGATACCCAACGCAGCAGATCCGCGTAAGTGTACCAGGGACTCAGGCCGAGCCGTGTGCGGCCCGGCGGAGCCTCGAATTCCACCGTCGTCGTCCACCCCGAAGTCGACCCATCCAACTGGCGCCACGAACTTTCGGGCGGCTGGACAAACACGAAATCGCGCGAGGGCATGCCCGCTTCCGGGCGGTTGTCATAGTCCGTTCTTTTTTCACCGTCGGATAGATCGAGGTGGACGGTCACGCTTACCGGATTCGTTCCGTCATTTCGGCATTCCAAATCCAGCCGCGACACGGCGTGTCGAAGCACGCTCGACCCGCCTTCTTCGAAAGCCGCCCGGATCCGAAATTCGGTGTCGCCCAACCGCTCCACCCGAGCCGCATCACGCGGTGTTCCACCGTCCTCGGGCCAATGCCACGATAGCGCTGCATTGCTCTCGCGGCCCATTGCCAGAATCAGACTCGCCAGGACAATCCCCACCCATCGAACCCACCGACCATGGGCATTCCAGCGCATCACCCCTGCTCATACGGACCGTTTCCCGGAATGTCCAAACTTTCGACCCACCTCCAGCGAACCAACCCTTGGCCGCCGACGATGAACCTGCTCCAATGGGGTGATGGTCTTCCGGTCAATGGGCGTTTGGCGGGTCCTCCCGCCCCTGGCGCTGCTCGCCTGCGGGGCGATGGCCGCTCCGCCAACGCCTTCCGAAGACCTCTTCCACGCCGCGGTGGAACCCCTCCTCCAATCCCGCTGCGTCAGCTGTCACGGCGCCGAAAAGCAGAAGGGTAACCTTCGCCTCGACTCCCGAGAGGCGGCCCTCAAAGGCGGGGACCTCGGGCCATCCATCGTCCCCGGGGATCCCCAAAAGTCCCTCCTCCTGCAGGCGGTGTTGCATGCGACGCCCGACCTGGAAATGCCGCCCAAGGAGAAACTGACGGCCACGGACGCGGCGGTCCTCGAGCGTTGGATCATCGGGGGCGCGCCCTGGCCGATGCCGGCGCCAGCGAAGGGATCAATACCCTCTCCAAGCCCCGAGCGCCTGGGAGACGCCTGGTCCGATGCGCGAAATCCAATCACCCGCCTGTTCAACGGCCAACGCCTGGATCTCTGGTCGTTGAAGCCGCTGCGCCGACCTGCCCTTCCCGCGGACGTCAGTTCCGGCTCTCAACCCATCGACCGTTTCATTTTGGAGGCGTTGCGCCAGCAAGGCTTGCAGCCCTCCCCAACCGCCGACCGCCGAACCCTCGCCCGCCGGGTCGCCTTCGACCTCACCGGCCTCCCGCCAGAACCGGAAACCGTCGAGGCATTCGTCTCCGACACGGCCAGCGACGCCTATGAACGGTTCGTCGACCGACTCATCGCCTCCCCCCGGTACGGCGAGCATCAGGCGCGACTTTGGCTGGATGTCATTCGTTACAGCGACAGCAACGGCTTCGATTGGGATGAATTTCGACCCCAGGCCTGGCGCTTCCGCGACTACGTCATCCGATCCTTCAATGCCGACAAACCTTTCGACCAGTTCATCCGCGAACACCTCGCGGGCGACGAACTCCTCGAAGGACCTCCGCGGTCGGTCGAGGAACAGGATGGGTTGATCGCTTCGGGTTTCCTGCGACTCGGCCCTCAGGATAACTCCGCGAGCCTGTTCAATGAACAAGCGCGCGCCCGATCCGAATGGCTCGCCGACCTTACCGAAACGACCGGGAGCGCCTTTCTCGGTCTCACCCTGAGTTGCTGCCGTTGCCACGACCATAAGTTCGATCCCCTCTCTCAGGCTGACCATTTCCGCCTTCGCGCCTTTTTCCAGCCCGTCCGCTACGGCGATGATCTCGCCTTGGACCTCGCCCCCGAGCAGGAGGCGATTCGCCAACAACACGCGCGCATCGATGCGGAGATTCAGCCCATCAAGGCAGAACGCGATGCCCTCGTCGCCGTCGTCAAACAGAGAGTCCGCGCTGAAAAGATCGCCCTGCTGCCCGAGGAGGAGCGCCAACTTCTGGCGATGTCCTCCGATCCTCAGCCCCAGGACTTCAAGGAAAAGGCCGTCGCCATCGCCAAAAAGGTCGAAGTCTCCGACGACGAAGCGGTCAAAGCCTCGTCGGACAAGGACAAGGAGACGTTGATGGCTCTCTCGAAACGTCTGGAAACGCTCACCGCCGCCAAACGCCCGTTCACACGCGGACTGCTCGCCACCGACAATCCCGAGAATGTCCCCGCCACTCACATCCTCTTTCAAGGCGATCCCACCGCCGAACGCGGAGCCGTTCCCCCGGGCTTTCTTTCCATCCTCGATCCCAATCCCGCCGAGATTCAGACCGCGCCCAGTCGAAAAACGACCGGACGCCGGCTCGCCCTCGCGCATTGGATCACTTCCCCGGCCAATCCCCTCACCGCCCGGGTGCTGGTAAACCGAGCCTGGCAGTCCTTCTTCGGTCGCGGTTTGGTGGCCACTCCCAATGATTTTGGTTTGGCGGGTGCACGCCCATCCCATCCGGACCTTTTGGACTGGCTGGCGACCGAGTTCATCCAGCAAGGGTGGTCCATCAAGAACCTCCATCGACTCATTGTCACCAGCGGGACCTACCAACAAACCGCGCATCCACCGAATTCCTCATCCATCGCCCACGACGCCGCCAACATCTGGCTGTCACGACAGAACCTTCGTCGCCTTTCGGCCGAGCAACTGCGCGATGCCCTCCTGGCGGTCAGTGGCCGGCTTCGCACTCCCGGCGGGGGACCTCCCGTCTGGCCCTCGCTTCCACCGGATATACTCCAAGCCAATCCCGCCTTTCTCGACGACAACGCCGAGAAGACCAAGGGCTGGTATCCGTCGCCACCCGATCAACGCAGTGTCCGAAGCGTTTACCTGGTTCAAAAGCGAACCGTGAGGGTCCCGTTCCTGGAGACTTTTGATCAGCCTGAGAATTCCGTGTCCTGTCCGATCCGCAATGTGTCGATCGTCGCCCCTCAGGCTTTGTCACTCATGAATGGGGACGACGCCCTGGACGCGGCGCGGGCATTTTCCGAGAGGGTGACCGTGGCGGCGGGAACCTCGCCGGTGCGGCAGGTGCGAAAGGCCTTCGAACTCGCTCTCCAACGCGTTCCCACCGACCGCGAGACCTTGTTGGGCGAGCGCTTCCTGGCCTCAGGCCGCCTGGTGGACTTCTGTCGGGCGCTGCTCAACGCCAACGAGTTCGCGTACCTGGACTGACGCGCTACCTCGGCCGACAGGACACCACACCGCGCTCCTGCTCACCGAGCATCAGGTATTATCTGCCCGGGCAGCGGGCTCATGACGGCGGCGCTCCCGAAGGCGGGATGCCGGCAGAAAGGGTTCGAGGAAAGCCTCTTGGAAATCGTACCCGGTCTGAAAATCGGCCCGGCTGTCGGTCTCGGTTTTGCGCAGAACCTGGTGGTCGATCAGATTGAAAACGATCTCCCCGAAATCGCCACAGCGCGTGATTCCCCATTCGTTGAGCACCGTGAGCGCCATCGGCCCAAACTCGCGCAGGGCAAAATCACGGATGCCTTCCAGCAACTGTTGTCCCGTGACGTGCCGCTGAAGGTCCTCACCCGCCTGGGCCTGCTGCTGCTGGGTATGGTCCAGGGCCTCGCGGAGGAAATCGTACGCGTCCCGGTGGAATCTCGGGTCCTGCGCGACGATCTTCTCAACGATTTCGTCGAAGCTCACGTTCTGCATCAGTTTCCTGGTCCGTGGGCGCCATCCGTAGCGGTGTTTCGGCGAGCCGCCATGCTTTGACGGCCCACCCCACCACCAAGAGCAGCAAGACGGTTGCCAGAACCTTTTGCTGCTGCCGGCTCAGATGGAGCACCGCGGGACCATACCCATGCATCCCCTGTCCCGCAATGCCCTCCGTTCAAAACCCTTCCCCCCTTCCCTCACTCCCCTTCCCTTCCAACCTCTCATCCCACCACCAGATTCACCATCTTGCCCGGCACGACGATCACTTTCCTGAGTGTCTTATCGGCAAGGAATGCCTGCACCTTGGGTGATTCCTTTGCCGCCGCTTCCACTTCTGCCGGGCCGGCGCCTGCCGGCACGCGAACCACGTCCCGAAGTTTGCCGTTCACTTGTACAGGAATCTCCACCGTCTCCTCCACCAACAACGCCGGATCAAATTCGGGCCAGGCCGCGTAACCCAGGCTCCCGGGCGCCTGCCCGATGTGGCCATGCAGGCGTTGCCAGAGTTCCTCCGACACATGAGGCGCAAACGGCGCCAGCAACTGAAGAAACGTCTTCAACACGGCCGCTGGACGCGTGCTCCACGTCATCGCCTCGTTGACGAACATCATCATCGCCGAGATCGCGGTGTTGAACCGCAGTCCTTCCAGGTCCTCCGTGACCTTTCGAATGCACGCATGCAAGGCCCGCAATTGCGCCGGCGTCGGATCCCCCACCGCCACCGACGCGCTCAACCGCAAGCGGTCCAGCAACCCGCGAGCCTGCGACGGCTCGGTCACCGCCAGTGCCTGCTCGAATTCCGTCTCCGCCGCCTCGTCGACAAACAACCGCCAGACCCGACCCAGGAACCGGTACACGCCTTCCACGCCCTTGGTGCTCCAGGGTTTGGTCTCCTGCAACGGCCCCATGAACATCTCGTAAAGCCGAAAGGCGTCCGCGCCGTACTCCACCAGGATGTCGTCCGGATTCACCACGTTCCCGCGGCTCTTCGACATCTTCTGGCCATCTTCGCCCAGGATCAGTCCCTGGTTCACCAACCGGAAGAAGGGTTCCGGGGTGGTCACTTGTCCCAAATCAAACAGCACTTTGTGCCAGAACCTCGCGTACAAAAGATGCAGCACCGCGTGCTCGGTCCCGCCCACATAAAGGTCCACGCCCGGAACGCCGCGTTTTCCCCCGGCGTCCCCCCCACCCGACCGGGCAACCCCCGAGCCCATCCAATAACGCTCCGCGTCGGAACCGACCATGCCAGCGCCGTTCCCGGGATCCAGGTAGCGCAGGTAATACCAGCAACTGCCCGCCCACTGCGGCATGGTATTGAGCTCACGCACCGCGCCGTCGGGCAAACGCACCCAGTCCGTCGCCCGGGCCAGCGGCGGTTGGCCGTCGGGTGTCGGCTTGTAGTCATCCAAAGCGGGGGGCATGACCGGCAAGGCCGATTCAGGCAATGCCTCGTGCCACGGCTCTCCCGTGGCATCAGTCCTCCACACGATGGGAAAAGGCTCTCCCCAATAGCGCTGACGACTGAAAAGCCAATCGCGCAGCTTGTAGTTCACCATTCGCTGGCCCAGGCCCTTCGCCGCCAACCAGTCCGTGATCCGCCGTTTGGCTTCCGGTGTAGGCAATCCATCCAGGCAAACCTCGGGCCCCGCTGAGTTCACCGCCACGCCGTCGTCAACGAACCCCCTCCAATCCCGGCCATTCGGCGGTTCCACCACCTGCACAATGGGAAGACCAAACTTGGTCGCAAACTCATAGTCCCGGGTATCATGGGCCGGCACGGCCATGATCGCGCCCGTGCCGTAACTCGCCAACACGTAGTCGGCGATCCAGATGGGAATGTGCTGCCCATTCACCGGGTTGATGGCCAACGCGCCGGTGAATACCCCGGTCTTGTCCAAAACCGATTCCGTACGGTCGCGATCGGACTTCGAGGAGGTTTCGCTTCGGTAGCGCTCCACCGCCGCCCGGCACTCGACCGTGGTGATGCGTTCGACCAAGGCATGTTCCGGCGCCAGCACCATGTAGGTGGCTCCAAAGAGCGTGTCAGGCCGCGTCGTGAACACCCGGATTTTGTCGCCCGAACCCACTACTTCGAAATCGACCTCGGCGCCCTCGCTGCGGCCGATCCAGTTTCGCTGCATTTGCTTCAGCGAATCGCTCCACTGGATGGTCTCGAGATCCGCCAGCAATCGGTCCGCATAGGCCGTGATTCGCAGCATCCATTGCCGCATGGGCTTGCGAACCACCGGATGTCCGCCCACTTCGCTTCGGCCATCGATGACTTCCTCGTTCGCCAACACCGTGCCCAAGGCTTCGCACCACCAGACCGGGGCCTGGCTGACATAAGCCAGTCGGCGGGCGTCACGGTACTCCCGACGCTGCGCCTCGGTTTCGCACCCGGCCGGATAGCTCAAGGTCGAAATCGGTTCGGCCCGCTGAGTCGCCGGATTGAACCACGCGTGGTAAAGCTGCAAAAAGATCCACTGCGTCCAGCGGAAATACTTCGGATCGGTGGTATCGACCTCACGCGACCAATCGTAGCTGAAACCCAGGCTCTTGATCTGCCGCTTGAAGGTGGCGATGTTCGCCTCGGTGGTTTTGCGCGGATGTTGCCCGGTCCGGATTGCATACTGCTCGGCCGGCAATCCGAAAGCGTCCCAACCCATCGGGTGCAACACGTGCCACCCCTGTGCCCGGCGATACCGCGCCAGGATGTCCGTGGCCGTGTACCCCTCAGGATGCCCGACGTGCAGTCCGGCTCCCGACGGATACGGAAACATGTCGAGAATATAGAACTTTGGCGGCAGTCCCGCGGCGTCCGGTGCCGTGCCCGAATACCCGTGGCGCACCGCGAAGGGATGGTGGGCAGGCAACGCCTCGCCCGGATTGAATGCCTTGAAGGTGCCCTCCGCGTCCCAATGCTGCTGCCATTTGGGTTCGATGAGATGAAACGGGTACTGTCGCCGCGCCATAGGACCGGCGAGCATCCATGACCCCCAGCCTCCGAATCAACACACGAAAGGCCGCCCCCTCATCGAACGCCCTCTCCCGAAACGATGACCCTACCCGCCGGGCGAAGTCCTCGGTTCCATCGCAATGATAGTCGCTGCCGGTATCACCTCTAGCCGTCGCCGAGAAACTACAGAACACGTGGCCCCGGATCGTCTCGTCTCGTTTGTGGTAGATCGGTTGCGTTTCGAGCGTCGACTTCATCGTCCGGAACACGTCCTCCACCATCCACAGTTGCTTGCACGCCATCGCGATCATCTCGGGTTCGTCGGCGAGGTTGGTCCGCAACATCCAGTGGCCATCGTAGGCCGCCTCTTCCTTGATCTTGTCTTCGTCGAGGATGAACGCCGTGCCCGACTCCGCCCGCAGGTATTTCCGGTAGACCTTGTTGCCGACGAACTCCTCGCCCCCGGCGGGCAGCTACTCCCTCAGCTGCGCCACGATGGCCTCCCGGTCGGCCGCGTCCTTGCGCCGCTGGTCCTCGTTCAGGCAAACCACGTAGCGTCGGTCGCCAACCGATACCTCCTTCACCTTCAGTGGCGGAGGATCCTTGGCCCGCTGGCGCTCGGGCTGGATCAACCGAAACCGACCACGATCCCATCCCCACTCGCGGCCACGCTGGCACCGAAGTGTCCGAACGCCATGATGGGCGAGGTCATCCGGCCATCGTGACGCCATGTTCCGCCCTCGCGCACGAAGACATCGGCATATCCGACCTCGGTGGTTAACGTGAACCCACCGATATTCGTGGTAACAGAATTCCCGACAATCACCTGATTCCCGGACACCGAAGTGGCCCAGCCGAAATGGTTGGTCCGACGCTCAGGATCGATCAACGTCGCCACCGGCTCGCCAAGTCCGGCCGCAAGTGTAAGCGACGGAATCACAGCGACGGCGAACACCGACATGAGAAATGCCCAGCGTGTGCCGGTCGCTGACACTCGAGAGAAATCCCACGGCACAAAGGCGGCAATCACGCGCCGGATGCGGGAATGTCCGAACTCTGAGTCAATCTGCATTCCACAACGTTGCGGGTAGCCAAAGCGGCCGCGCAAAGTGTGGGTTCACGGACAGACTCTTCCCTTGTCGCCCCGGAGAGACATACGCACCATTGAACTCATGCTTAAGGCTTCATGGATGAGAGTCATTGAGGTCTTCTGCGCGGTCTTCGCCTTACCCTCCTCCTCAGCCGAAGCCGCTACATTCGCCTGGAGAAATCCCCCCGTCAGCGGAGCCTATAATAGCCCGGCAAATTGGCAAAACGCAGACGGCGGGGGCGGCTTTCCGGGCCTCGGTGACTTTGCGATCTTCCGATTCGGCACCTACACCGTGACGTGCAACGGCGCCTCGTCGGGTCAGGCCGAATTGATCGGCATCATCACACTCCAACTCGACGGCGACTTCACCGCCGGCACCTACATTCAGGGAGGGAACCCCGTGGTATTGCGCGGGGGCGGCACCCTCCGGGGCGGTCCCTTCACGGTTGCCGAGGAAGGCAGCCTCCTGGTGGATGGTTCCGGACTCACCATGTCCGACTTCACGTTCGGTATCCTGACGGCTCAAACGAGGCTGACCGGGATCAATGGCGCGCGCATCACGTCCTCCAGCCAGGTCGGCTGCGTCCCTCAGCCGCGACTCGAAGGCGCCTCGGAATGGCACCACACGGGAGCCCTCAATGTCGGCAAATGCATCATCAACAGCGGCTCGCTCCTGGCGGCCGACACCCTCACGGTCGTGCCCGCGGAACTGGACGGCGGCCGGCTCCAGGCCGGACGATTGAACGGCGGCGGGCACGCGATCAATGGTTCGACGATCACTGCGGATGCCGCCTCTCTGAATGACTGGCTGCTGGAAGGTGGCGGCACCTCCATGCGGGTGTCGGGCTCCACCAGCGAAGGTCTCCTGTACGCGGATGTCAGGGTGAAGTCCGGAGCCACCTTGGCGGCGGGAGCACTTGCGGATTCCGCGTGGTACACCGTGGATGGCAGCGGCTCGAGTCTCGCCGTCGCCGGCGGCATCGCCGGCGTCGGCCCTCAAAAGGTCACGATCCTCAACCAAGGAAGTGGCAGCGCCGCGACCCTCACACAAACCCAGCTGATCGTCCGCGACCCCGGTTCGCTCTTTACCTTGGCCGCTCGGGCCGAAGACATGGTGATGGACATTCGCGACGGCGGCCAAGTCAAAGGCGGCTCGCTGCGCGGACCCATGAGCCCGAACAGGGTTGCCGGCTGCAGTGTCGCCGGTTCCGGCGCGGCGCTGGTCCTCTCCGGAAACCTCGAATTGGGATCGTTCGGTGAAGGGTCGCTGACCATCGACAACGGCGGACGCGTGGAATGCGCCGCCGCGTTTCTTAACGGCGGCCAGGCGGGCGCCGCCACCAGCAGCTCGGTTTTCGGCGCCAATTCCTTCTGGCTCGCGCGCCAGGGCCTGGTCGTCGGCGATGACACGGGTCGTGCCACACTCAATCTGGGCGAAGGCGGACGGGTCGAAGTTCGCGGCCCGGCACTGGCCGTCGGCCTCCAACCCGGTGGCGAAGGCACCATGGTCGTGGACGGCGGATCCTCACCCTCTCCCTCCGCCTTGGACGCTCGACAGGTCGATGAAATGGGAGTCGGCGTCGCGGGGAAGGCTCAGGTGCGCGTCCTGAACCATGGACGCGTCCTCGCCAGCAAACTGACGGTCGGTGTCGAGTCGGGCTCGCAAGGGACCCTGGAAGTCGTCGGCGCCGATACTAGCCTGGAGGTGTCCAACACCCTCGAGATCGGGCGCGCCGGGCTCGGCCAATTGACGATTCATGACAGTTCAGCCACCTCCGCGGACGTCCTCGTCGGCTCGAACACTCGATCCAATCTGCTGCGCCTGACCGGCAACAGTTCAACACTGACTGTCGCGAAGTCGCTGCACGTGGGCGAGACCGGCGTCGGACGCCTTTCCATTGAGCGAGGGGCGAGGGTCCTGATGCCGGGTGTCTTCGTACCGGATGCGGCGGTCGGCGAAGCCAGCGTGGCCCACCAACCGGGCTCCGTAGGCACGGTCACCGTGGATGGTGCCGGCTCCGCTTGGGGCGGCCAAAGGGGCGCGTTGATCGTCGGCACCTTAGGCCACGGAACGCTCAACGTCACCGACGGTGGAACCGTGGATTTCGAGCAGATCGTCATCGGCGGCGGACCTGGAGGCGCGGGTGTCGCGAACGTCTCAGGCCAGGGCTCGGTGATCCAGGCGGTGGATCGCATGTTGGTCGGAGGCACGGGATTGGCCACGGGTCCGGGCAATTTGACCGTGTCCGATGGAGGCCTGCTGCTGCTGAGATCTGCGCTAACCGTTTACAAACCCGGCGTCCTTCGCCTAAGCGGCGGCGGGACCATCGTCGGACAAACCACGGAATTGCCCATCCCTGGAACGGTGATCGTCGCCAACCTGGGAACCTTTCGGCTCGGAGGTCGGCTGATCGGCTCGGTGCAACTCCGACCGGGAGGCAGGTTTCTTCCAGGGTCGTCCCCTGGCCGCGCCACGATTGAAGGCGACCTGACCTTCACGGCGGGCAGCTCCCTGGAAATCGAGTTGGCCGGTTCCCCGACCGCTTCCATTCACGACCAGATCGAAGCCACCGGTTTGGTGACCCTCGCCGGCCGGGCCGAGCTGGTTTTCCGGGACGGCTTCGCACCCACCAACGGACAAATGTTTGAGGTGGTGCGGGGAGGCGCGGTCGCCGGGACTTTCTCCGAGGTGTCAGTGCGCGGACTTGCGGAAGGCTTCACCTATTCTCTCACGAACACCGACGGCCGGAGCTTGCGTCTCACCGCCACCAGCACGGGCGTTTCCACCACCCAACCACAACTGAGTATGGAACGCTCAACCGGGCGGCGCGTCATCGTCCATTGGCCCGATTATGTTACCGGCTGGAAGCTCGAGCAGACCATCGGACTCGGGACGCCCTCGTGGATATCCGTCGTGGCGCCGGGCAACACCCTGAGCGTGCCCATCACAGGCACCACGGAATTCTTCCGGTTGGTGCCCAACTAATCCGGTCCCACGGCTGAGACTCATTCCGCCTCGGGATTTCCATCGCACCGGGAAATCGACCCGCGGGAGGGCTCCATTCTCCCAGACCCTCTGCAATGGCCCTTTGCTCCAATCTCCGTAGCCACCCACTTCATGGGGCATCGTTGCTCCCCATTCTCCGCGGCGAACCCTGGATTGCCGGGGACTGCCCCGCTCGGGTAGGCTCGGCGGACGCGACATGAGTGAGATTCCGAAGGCCTATGAACCGCAGTCCGTCGAGGACAAGTGGTACGCATTCTGGCAGCAGCACGATTGCTTTAAGGCCGACCCGGCCCGCGTCACCGAACGCCGGCCTGCCTATTCCATCGTCATCCCGCCGCCCAACGTCACCGGCGTCCTTACCCTCGGCCACGTCCTGAACAACACCATCCAGGATATCCTGGCCCGCAAGGCGCGCATGGAAGGCAAGGAAGTCCTCTGGCTGCCGGGGACGGACCATGCCGGCATCGCCACCCAAACGGTCGTCGAACGCACGCTCAAGAAACAGGGCGCGATCAAACATCGCGATGATCTCGGCCGCGAAAAATTCCTCGAGAAGGTCTGGGAATGGAAAGAGAAGCACGGCGGCATCATCATCCAGCAGCTCAAGAAGATCGGAGCCTCGTGTGATTGGAGCCGTGAACGCTTTACCATGGACCCGGAGTATTCCCGGTGCGTCCAGCACGTGTTCGTCGACCTTTATCGCAAAGGCCTGATCTATCGCGGCAAGCGCATGGTGAATTGGTGCCCAGCCTCCCTTACCGCTCTCTCCGACGAGGAGGTGGTCATGCAGGAGCAGAAAGGGTCCCTCTACTATTTCAAAGTCGAGGTCGTCGAGGAACCGGGCACCTGGCTCACCATCGCCACCACCCGGCCCGAGACCATCCCGGCCGACACCGCGGTCGCGGTCAATCCCAAGGATCCACGCTATGCCCGCCTCATCGGCAAACACGTCCGCCGCGCCCTGCCCATCGAGAACCAGGCCCATCTGCCCATTGTTGCGGACGACCACATCGATCCCGAGTTCGGTACGGGTGTGCTGAAGGTCACTCCGGCCCACGATCGAGCCGACTTTGACATCGGCCTGCGGCACCAACTCCCCGTCATCGATGTCCTGAATGCCAACGGGACCATGAACGATCTGGCCGGCAAGGACCTCGCCGGACTCGACCGCTTCGCCGCCCGCAAGAAGGCAGCGGAAATCCTCGAGGCCCATGGCACGCTCGAGAAGGCCGAACCTTACGCCAACAACGTGGGATTCAGCGAACGCGCCGGCGTGCCCATCGAACCCAGGCTGAGCGAACAGTGGTTCCTAAAATACCCGGCTACCCAGTCGTCTCAGTCCTGTGTCGCCCAGGGCTCCCTGCGCTTCCATCCCGACCGCTGGGCCAAGGTCTACGACCACTGGATGGCCGGCATCCAGGACTGGTGCATCAGCCGGCAACTGTGGTGGGGACATCGAATCCCGGTCTGGACCCTCGAGAAAGGTTCCGACCGACGCGCCGGTTTCGACGCCAAGTTTGCCGCCCAACTAGGTGGGACGTCCCCCGGTGCCACCACCACCGCCCATCGTTTCAGCTTTAGCGGTGGCTCCGGGGCCGAGAGTTGGGTCCGTTTCAACGCCGACAACGGCTCCATCCATGCCGCAACTCTCTCCGCGGCGGAAGAAGCGAAACTGGTGGAACTCGGATTCGTCCAGGACCCGGATGTGCTTGATACCTGGTTCAGTTCCTGGCTCTGGCCCTTTGCCACCATGGGTTGGGTGGGCGAATCCGCCAAAGACAATCACAACGCCACGCTGAAGGCTTTCTACCCGACCGCCGACCTCGTCACCGGGCCCGACATCATCTTCTTCTGGGTCGCCCGCATGATCATGGCGGGCTACGAGTTCATGGGAGAGATGCCGTTCCGTAATGTCTACTTCACCGGCATCATCCGGGACAAACAGGGGCGCAAAATGTCCAAGAGCCTGGGTAATTCCCCGGACCCATTGGATCTCGTTTCCAAATATGGTGCCGATGCCTTGCGCTTCGGCGTCATGCGCTCCGCGCCCCTTGGACAGGACGTCATCTATGATGAACTCAACGTCGAACTCGGGCGCAACTTCTGCAACAAGCTGTGGAACGCCTGCCGGTTCCGGCAGATGCAAGGAGGCGACGTCCAGGCGGAAATCCGTCCCGACCTCCTGACCAACGATGACCGCTGGATTCTCCTGCGCCTCGACCAGGCCCTGCGGGAAATCGAACGCGCCTACGAGGCCTACCGGTTCAGCGAAGTCACCCAGACTCTCTACCGATTTTTCTGGAGCGAGTACTGCGACTGGTATGTCGAGGCAAGCAAAGCCGCGTTCTTCGGCGAAGACACCGCCATCCGGGCGAACAAACTTGCCGTCATCGACTTCGTCCTCAGCCATACGCTCCGGCTGTTCCACCCCTTCCTGCCGTTCATCACCGAGGAATTGTGGCACGGCCTCGGCTATGCCGCCGATATGCCCGCCCAGCAAGGCGGTCTGACCCTCATGACCGCCCCGTGGCCCCAGCCTCTCAATGAAGATGAGAAATTGGAGTGGGGCCTCGAAGAGTCCGTCGACCAGGTGGCCAACGCCAAAATCGAACTCGTCGGACTCGGCCGCAATCTTCGCGCCCTATCCAATGTCCCGGCCAACAAAAAGGTCCGCTTCGTGATCCGGCCGTCAGGAGACCTGCCTGACGCCGAACTCGCCACACTCCGCCTCCTGCTCAACGCCGATCCCTTGGAACGGGCGACTCCGGATTGGAAACCCGAAAAGGGCACCGCAATGGTCTCCAATAATCTTGCGGATTTGTACCTTCCGCTCGCAGGACTCATCGACACTGCCGCGGAACGGAGCCGACTGGGAAAGGAATTGGAAAAGGTCGACGCCGAGATCGCCAAGGTCCAGGAGAAGCTCGCCAACCCGAATTTCACACAGAAGGTGCCGGCCAAGGTCCTGCAAGAACACCAGCAGCGCCTGCTGGATTGGCAGACCAAGAAGCAACAAATCCTGGGTGCGCTGGCCAACCTGCCCGAGTAACCGCATTCATCCGTTCGCTCTCTTGGCGGTTCACGCCTTCGAGCCGGTCACATCGCCGATATCCCGTAGCCAGCGTCCTTCCATCGACTGGCAGATTTGCTCCAAAGCCTGGTTCCATCCGGCGACCAAAGCGTCCGGCCCAGCCTTCGGGATCGGCACCTCCCGACGCTCGGTCTGCTCCCATTGGACCTGCGGAGCGACACCCGTGAGTGGATGGAGCAGGCGCACCGTCACTGTCAGAACGGCCTTGGGCGATGACACCACACGGTAATCGCCCCACATTTCGCTCAGCTCCCCCTCCAGCGCATGGGTGGGCACCACCTGACTGCCTCCCGTGCTCACGATCTGATAGGCTCCCAAGCTTCGAACCCAATCCGCGATCACCTCGGTCAACATGGGTCCAGGCGATAGGAGGAAGCCGTTGTACGGGTCCACCGCAAACTCCGATTCCCCGCGCCGGATGAGGAACGAACGCGAATCCATGGAAGCCGCCACCTGGAACGGACGCACCATGAGCACCCCTTTCGTTCCGTGGCGGCCGCGCAGGTCCGTCGCGGCGGGCGTGCGAAGCCGGAACACGCGTTGCGCCAAAGGTGCGCGCTGCAGCTTGCAGCCCGCCATCGCTCCCACCGAACCCAATGCCAACAAGCGAAGCATCCACCGGCGATCGATAGGGCTATTCATCGTGCGAGAGGTATTTCATGCCGTGGTCAAATGCCGAAACGCGCCTGCCCCCTCCCCCGTCCCAGCGAACCGGCGAATGGCCGCGCAACCGCAAGACCCGGACGGCGTTGGTTTCAATTCCCCGGTGCATGTCGTGTCCTTCGCGGTGAAGTCGTTGGTGATGGCTTACGGCGAGGTCAGGGGTTGAACCGGTTTGGGAGGAGCCCCGAAGATCAACGTCGACGGATAGGATTTCACCAATTCACTCACCGCCCGGAGATTCTCCGAGAGGGCTTTGAGGTTGGCCAGCGTGGTCGCCAAGTCCGCCTCTTTTCCGGCCAGGAAGGCATCCGCGGAACCCAAGGTCTTCTCCAAGCGCTGAAGGGTGCCGTCGAGATTCAATCGCTCCACCTTGGCCCGCACCTCCTCTAACGTCGCCACCGCCGTCGCCGGGATGGCCCGCCACTGGGGATCCTTGATCAGCTTTTGAAACTCCTGGTTCGAACCTCGAAGTTCAGCCAGGAGGTTCGTCGCCTGGTCGGTGATCCGGTGGATCTGCGCCTGGCGCACTTCCGTCTCCGTGGTGAGGATCAGTTGGTTGAGATTGGTGAAGATCTGCATCAGATCGGCGTCCTCAAGTTTGCGGAAGACCTGTTCCACCGAGGTCAGCAATCGGGTCAAGGTGCCTGGTGCCGACGGAATGTACGGATTCTCCGGCGTCCAATTGGTCGGCAGGACCGGATTGCGATGCGGATCGACGTAATCCAGTTCCAAGAAGGACAATCCGGTGATGCCCTGCGCGTTCAGACGGAATCGGAGCCCGCGCGCAACCTCCGCCCGCAGGAACTGAACGTAGGCGTCGCGGCCGTGGCTCCGGTAGGCGTCCTCCGAAACCGCCACCTCGATCAGGATGTACCGGCGTTGCTGGGTGATCTCTTTGCCGAATTCATAGCGATCCCGCGAAAACTCGATGGCGTGGACGGTGCCGATATTGACTCCGCGGAACTTCACGCCCGAGCCCACTTCGAGACCTTGCACCGACTGATCCAGGTAGGTCTCCAACAGCAGCGGCTTGCGCAGCGAACTGCCAATCCCCAGCAGCAGCAATGCCACCAAGGCGATCGCCACCCCGCCGAGCACCACCACACCGATCTTAAAATAGTTAGCCTTCGAACTCATGAAGCTCCTCCGCGAACCCGCCCGTTTCCGGAACCGCCGGAACCGCCAGGGCCGACCGGTTCGGTTTCGGCCTCGCGATGAAAGAACCGCCGCACTTTCTCGTGCGGGGGCGACTCCCGCAACGCCGCCGGTGTGCCCATCGCCAAGATCCCGCGCACTTCGCGGTCCAGCATGATCGCCCGGCTCGCAATCGCATAGATGCTCTGCAACTCGTGGGTGACCACGATGAACGTCACCCCCAAAATCGACGATAAATCCAGGATCAACCGGTCCAAACCCGCCGAAGTCACCGGATCAAGCCCCGCCGACGGTTCGTCCAGAAACAGGATTTCCGGATCCAATGCCATCGCCCGCGCAATCGCCGCGCGCTTCTGCATGCCACCGCTCAACTCGCCCGGCATCCGATCCTCCGAACCCTGCAAACCGACCAGTTGCAGCTTCATGCGCGCCACCCAATCAATGGCTTCGTCGTTCAATTCGGTGAACTCTTCCAGCGGCAACCGCACGTTCTCCAACAGGGTCAGCGAACCAAACAGCGCCCCACCCTGAAACATCACCCCAAACCGCCGCTGAATCCGTTGCAGCACTTCCTCGTCCGCGGAAACCAGATCGTCGCCTCCAATCCACACGCGCCCCGACAACGGCAATTCCAACCCGATGATGTTCCGGAGCAACGTCGTCTTCCCGCAACCGGATGTGCCCAGGATCACAAACACCTCGCCTCGGTTCACCTCGAACGAAACGTTCTCCAGGATCGTCCGGTCGCCATAGCCGGCGGTCAGCGATTCAACCCGGATCAACGTGTCGGATTCGGCCGGCATGCAGCATCCCTAGAATTGCAGGAAATAAAAGACGGTCCCCAGGATCGCGTCGAGAATCACGATCAGAAGGATCGACGTCACCACCGCGCTGGTGGTCGATTGCCCCACTGCGCTGGGCCCCCGTTGCGTCTGCAGCCCGCGCAGGCATCCCACTCCCGCAATCGTCCAAGCAAACGCCACGCTCTTGACCAACCCGCTCATCAGATGCCGTATTTCGGCCGAGGCCAGCACCTGGTCGAAATAGGTCGAGAAAGGATAGTCGAGCGTCAGAAACATGAGCGCGCCGCCCGCGATGCCCGCGACGTTGGCGAACAGCGTCAGCAACGGAACCATCAACACGAGCCCCACCACGCGCGGCACCGCCAGGAAAGCCACCGGCGACAGCCCCATGGTCGCCAAGGCGGCCACTTCCTCGTTCACTTTCATGGTGCCGATCTCGGCTGCGAACGCCCCGCCGGACCGCCCTGACAGCAGGATGGCCGTCATCAACGGCCCCAGCTCTCGCAACATGGCGATGGTCACCAGGTTGGCCACGTAGATCTCCGCGCCATAGGGACGCATCGCCATCCCCGCCTGAAACGCCAGAACCAACCCAACCAGCCCCGAGATCAAGGCGACAATCGGCAATGCGTCCGCCCCCGCCCGCTCCGCCGCGAGCCAGAGATCCCGCCATCGAACCGTCTCCGGTTTCATCGCCGCCCGGCCAAAGGCGGCGGCCAGTTCGCCGATGAAACTGACCTGGATCCTGAAATCCGCCCACATCTGCAGGACGGTGCGTCCCACTTGTTCGGGCAGCGACTGGCAGCACGGGTCCTGGCGTTCAATGGTGCGATAAGCCGCCGGATCAAAGCGCTCCAGTAACCGTCGATATCCCGGCGAGATGCCCCGCAATTCAACCTCGCGCCCTTTTCCCGCCCCCAAGCACCGCACTCTCAACAGCAGCGCCATGCCCGAACCATCCATCTTCGTGATCCCGCCGGCATCCACCACCCATCGCCTTCCTGAAGTCTCCGCTCCCAAACGCTCCACTTCACCCCAAAGGAACGGAACGGTCGTGTTGTCGAGCGCCCCCAGAAACCGGAGCGTCAACGCGCCGTCACCCGCCGGTTCCAGAACCAACCGGCCTTCACGCATCGAAATGTCAGCATCCACCGACATGGCAGGGTTTGTGGCTGCGTTGCTTCAGCCGGGCGGCACGTTGACGCCCGGCTTCGGCAGCCTCTCCGACCGTGGCGGCGACCGCAAGCGCGACGGCCGACCATGCTCCGGTTCTCCAGGCACCGCCATCGGTTCGCCGACTCCGAGAGGGATCGACCACCGCCTTTAGGTCCAATCCTCCCCGCCCCGTTCACCCCCTCAAGGCGCGCTCGAGTCCACTCGCCGCCGACCACAGGCAATCAACTTCTCCGTCGTCCGAAAATAGAGCGTTCCCTCTACGGCCGCCGGTGTGGCCAGACAAAGACCACCCAGACGATTGGTGGCCACCGGAGCGAAGGTTTGGCTTTGGTCCACCACATAGACATCGCCGTTTTCGCTGGCGAAATAGAGGCGCTTCCCCGCGGCGATCCCGGACGCCGTAAACGCCTGCCCACCGGATCCCAAACGCTCACTGTAATGGATCCGTCCGGTCAGGAGATCCACACACGACAACACGCCCATCCAATCGCAACTCCACACCGTCCCGCCGACAGCGATGGGCGTCTGCATGTAACTGCCCAACCGCGGATGGCACCAGGGCAGCGCGGCATTGGTCACTTCCAACGAACTCGCCGTCAGATCCCCTTTCGCCTCCACCAAATTCAATGCCCGCAGTGGCCGGTACTTGCCGTGGGCCGACGTGAAGACGGCCAGATGCCCGGCCACCAACGGCGCCGGCACCGGAATGTCGCCACCGCCCGACAGCGTCCAGAGCTGCCGACCGTCTGCCACGTCGTAACCCGCCAGTTCCTTCCATCCGTTGACCACCAACTGGACTTTCCCCGCCACTGAGGCCAGCGCGGGCGTGCACCAATTGGGAACTTCCCGACGGGGTGTGCGCCATCGCTCCTGGCCGGTGCGCGCATCCAACGCCGCCACAAACGCCCCGCTCAACACATCGCACTGCACGTACACCACGTCGTCACGCAAAAGCGGTGACGATGCGAAACTCCACTGCAGATCCGTCGCGTTCCAGGGTCGCACATCCATGTTGCCCAGGTCCTTCTTCCATTGCGCGGTCCCTTCCATGTCGAAACAAAACAGGCCTTCGGAACCAAAGATGGCGACGACGCGCTGTCCGTCGGTCGCCGGTGTCGAATTGCAGTGGGACGCCTTGGTATGCCGCTTCTCCCGGGGCGCCGCCTCATGACCAAGTCGGTCCCAGCGGATCACGCCGGTCGCGCGATCGAGACACAGCAACCGCCATTGATGGACGACATTGTCGTCCGCGGAATCTCCATCCCCGTACACGCCGATCTTCACCTCCGGCCGGGCGCCAGCCCGCACCGCTGTGGTCAGGTAAACCCGGTCCTTCCAGATAATGGGCGAGGCATGCCCGAGTCCGGGAATCTCCCGACTCCAGGCGATGTTCGTTCCGGTATCGACGCTCCACGTCGTCGGCGCTGGCGTGGCCGAAATGCCGCCGCCATCGGGACCCCGGAATTGAGGCCAGTCCTCGGCCCTCGCCGTCGCAACCGCTATCAACGCGATCCACCCAATCGACTTCCAGGACCGGCGAGGCAGTTGAAATCCGGACATTCGGGCTGGGTTCACGCGATCAGGCTATCAGGAGCCGAATCGTCATCAAGGGTCACCTGGTCCGCCGACGCCGACCGGCAGAAGTGCCCCAGACCGCGACTGACTCCCGTCGTTTCGGATGTTCAGGGAATGGGTAGGCGTCCGCTCCCCAGGCTCGCCTTATTGGCCTTTCATCAGCACCCGCACGGCATTGTCCCGGTAAATCGCCCTCAACACCTCGTCCGGCAGGTTCCAACCATGAGCCGGCCAATGATACTTGGAGAACCGTGTCAGGTAGAAATGCTCATCGGCCGATTCCAGCAAGCGGAACGATTCCCGATACATCTCCGGGTCCGGACCGTTGTCCGTGCCGTACATCAAACGGTCGCGGTACTTTCCAAAGAATCGCGCCACCTGCCGCGGAATGGGCGACAGCTCCGCGAATCGCGCCCCGATATCGGCATAGAGATTCGGGTGGCGATCCAGCAAGTCCCCCAAACGATCCAGATCGGCGCAGCAATTGGCCAGGTGACACGCCACGAAGGTCGTCCGGGGATGCTTCGCCAGGGCGCGGTCCAACGTGGCGATCACTTCATCGTGGGTCAGCACGCCCGGCGCTTTTTCAATCCGCCATTTCCACGCGTTCATCAACCCGTCGTTGGTCGCGTCCATCGGCTCGTACATCCACTGATCCTCACCAATGTGGATGTTGATGGGCAGGCCGAGCTCCGCGCACTTGGCCAGCAGCGGATCGAGTCGCGCATCGTCGATGTGCATGCCCAGCCGATTGGTCGTCGCCCCCAAGCCCCGCCCCTTGTCGCTCAACTCACCCACACCCACCGCCCCCGCTTTGGCGCAGCGTTCCAGCTCCGCCACCGCCGCCGGACCATACCCGGGTTGGTCAAAGCCGGTGGTGTCGAACCCGCACCATACGGCGAACCGACCAGGGTGCCGCCCGAACTTGGCAAGGGCCGCATCCAGACGGACACCGGTGGCGCCCGAAAGGATGAACGTCCGCTCGATGCCCACGTCGTCCATGGTCCGAACCCAGCGATCCACATCGGCGTTGCTCGGCGTGTAATCGTGTGAATGAACGTCCACCACCGGAAATCGCGCTTTGGGAACACGCGTCTCCGGGAGGCGATAGATGGACTTCGGTCGATAATCCTTGAGCAATAGTTGATCGGGAGTCGACTGGGCGACCGCGCTGCGCGCCCAACTCACGATGACGATGACGAAGACAGCGAGGGATCCGGCGAGGGCCAGCGGCGCGGAGGAAACCTTCATGGGCCTATTCTCGACCGAGTTTTCGCTGGGGGTCGAAGAGAATCCTCCTATCCACCCCAAAGCCCTTGAGCCGGCACGCCCGGTCAGCGCCAAGCTCAAGCGCGCGGACGCCCTTGTCCGCCCATCAAGAACGGAGGCATGCGGTGAGGATCATGGGTGTTTTTGGAACAGGGCGGTTGGCCATGTGGCTAGGCATCGCTTCCGCGTTGGCCTGGGGATTCGGGATCGCCTTCCCGAGCCCGGTTCACGCCGCCGACGCCTCGGGCGAAATCGTGGTCACCGTCAAGATTACCGCCAAAGGAAAGGGCGCCATCGGGACAGGAATCAGCGACGAATGCGAATTCGAGTTCAACGGCCGAGCCGTGTTCCGTCCGGATCCCGCCACCGGCCGCTACGGGGACGCCGCCGATGAACAATATACAGTAACCGCTTCGGGCTCCGGCCACATTCTCGACATTGAGAACTGGTCCTATCACGAACGCCAGCCCGGCCCGGGAACGATCTCTCTCAGTTTCAAACCCAGCGATGGCCGAGCCGTGGTCGGCTGGCCGTACATGGTCGACTTCATTGTCTCGGAACCTGAGGCCGGACAGGGCGCCGAACGTCTGGCACGCACGGCGATCAAGATTGCGGAGGACGACCTGATCATGAAGGACAACTCCGGCGTCGTGACCTTCAAGCCCAATGCCCAAAGTTTCTTCACCAGTGGAAACGCCTCGGGATCTCATGCCGACATCCTCAGCTCGGCCGAACTCAACGCCAGTTATACGGTCACGCGAAATGGCGAACAGGTCGAAGCTGTCATCCTTCCTCCCAAGGACTACGGCCAGTGGATGCCAACCGCCGGTCCGGATCAAACCACACCCGGTACCAATCCCGTCGTGGTCGCGGCCGAGTTGCGCCTCAAAGGCGCCCAGGGAACCCCACCGGTCACCCGCGCGAAATTCCGCTTCGAGTTGCAGGACACTTCCAAGGAACCGGGCCTCTGCCTGAATGCACCGGCGAAAGACCAGGCGACCAGCGACTTCGACCTGCAATTCTCCAAGTCGAAGGGCATCGAACCCACCCACCAGAAACAACGGTACGAAACCGCGGACTTTACCACCTCCAGTTCGGCCATCGTCCTGTGCTACGACTACGGCGCCGCTGCCAAGGTGAAGGTCACGGCCATCACCGAGGCGGGCGAGGAAATCCCGGCACACCTCGACGGCAAACCGGACGTCAAATGGCTGACGTTGCCGCAGGACGACAACGGCAACCGCCTGGCCGATGCCTGGGAAAAGGCCGAGGAGGTCTGGGGCAAGGCGTCCGCCCCGAACTGGGACGAGGCCGACGAACCCAACGACCATGAGACCAACGGGGACGGCATCAGCCTCTACGAGAAGTACCGGGGTTTCAAATTCGGCGGTGAACACGAACGCCTGATGGCACGCAAGAAATTCATCTTCATCCACGACCCCGACTCTCTCGTCCACCTCAACCTCGGCTCGGTCATGAGCTTCGAAATGACCGCCAAATTGCGCGTCCGGTTCGTCGAAGGTGACGAATGGACCGGTCCCGGAACCGCCGGAGCCAAGAAACGCATCGTGAATTTCAACACCTCCGGCTTCGGACATGCCGTCGATCAACACGCGCTCCACGTCCGTCTCGTCAATAGCCCGACCCCAACTCTGGCCAAGGACTTCCAGGATATGTGGAAGGCCAAATACGGCAGCGAACTCAACCGGGATATCAGCACCTATTACGGTTTCACCTACCACGACCTGACCGGGGGCGAATGGCCGGAATCTCCCCGCAGCGCCTTTGCGGTGGAACTCTACTCCGCCGGCATCGAGGATATCTCGCGAAGCTATGTCCTGTATCACACCTACGGTCTCAGCCTCTTCAAGGACTATGCCAAAGCCTCCAACGCGGAAAAGGAGCGCCTCCGCAACGAGGCCGCCCGCCTCGCCAACGAATACATCGAGTCCCACCAGGCCGACTGGGAGGAACAGAATTACCTCTACCTCATGGCAGGCACCAGTCATGAGCTCGGACACGGCATCGGCATCGATGACCTTGCCCCTCCCAACGACGGCGGTCCGTGGAGCTGCTTCATGCGCTACATCAGCGCCGACTTCCCTCGCGATCCGAACGATCGCATGGAGATCCAGGCGCGCTGGCACCATCCCGTGCTCAGCCCGCAGGAGTTCTGTCACGACCCGACCGCCACCACCACCGGCAAGGGTTGTTACGAACAAATCCACGTCACCGACCAGAGGAAAGGCGGCCCCGTTCTCCACTTCTACCCGTCGCTCCCGTCCCCCGGTTCGCCAGTAACCGCGCAACCGCCCAGCCGCTGGCTCATGACCCCGTCGGTCGATTCGTCCCTCCAAGTCGATGCCACCCCCGAGTGGGACTCACCCCTCGAAGGCGACCCTCTCCGCTTCAGCATCCGACTCACCGTCCCCTCGGTCGTGCGAACTTGGTCTCAGATCCTGCACCAACAACTTCCCCGGACCGATCCGCCTGCCTTTCCCGCCATCGCCGATTCCTGGCCCGATGGCTTCCTCCTCGAACTGTCACGCATCGAAACCAACGGCACCAAAACGGTCGTCGTCCCTTCCGGTCCATGGACGGAGTACCGCCGCCAGCCGCCCGCCCATCCCTCAGTCTGGGAGCGACGCACGGGTGTGCGAACTCGCGAGTTCCTGACCGATCCCACCAAGGTCCCTCTCAAAGCCGGCGCGTACACCCTCGCCGTCGCATGGGACGGCCGAAATCGCGTCGATCCCGCACTTCTCCCAGCCTCCGGTGTCGTCACCAGTGGTGAACTTCGTTTCACGGTCGCCTCGCCCATGGACGACGCCCAACGCGCCGCACAACTGCGGCGACTGGCCTACCAAGCCTGGGATCAGGGAAGGTTTGGCGACGCCCAACGTTTCGGTCAGAACGCCCTGGGATTGGCACCTGAGGATTCCGACCGCGAAGCCACCGACAATGTCTTTGTGGTCGCAGCCTCCGGACTTCGTCTGGGTGCCGCCCGGGCATCCGCTCAACTGCTCGCCCAGTTCGGAAGCGACGTGGCGATCCGCTCGAATCCCGAACTCCGCCGCATGGCTCGCGATTGGAACACCGGGATCGCACCGTCGCTTCGCCTCGATTCTCAGCCAGCGCCAGGGGTGCCGGCAAAACTCCGAATCATCGCCCATGCGGGCTATACCTACACCGTCCAGGTATCGACCGATCTGAAAACCTGGATCTCACTGGACCGCCGTCTCGCCTCGGAACCGTCCTACGACGTTACCGACGCCAACTCCGGCGATCCTTCGGGAATCCGATTCTATCGGGTCGTTTGGGAACCCTGATCGGATGCCGGATTCTGCGTGTAGAGATCCCGAAATCCGTCGATGTAGCATGGAGACCTCCGTCCACCGAGGGACTCATGGGATTCCAGCAATGCTCCGGGAGCCGACGCCGGTTGTACCGGCCGCGGATCGCCCTGATTCACCGACTCACCTGGCTTCTTTATTTGGCAGTATCCGGCGTTGCCGCGAACTGCGGAACACCGGCACCAGTGCCGGCCATCCATCCCCTGCCTTCGGGAGTCCAAAACGCCCTCTATGGCGACGGCGTGGTCCCTGGACGAAAGACCGAGGTGGTCTCGATCGAGCGTCTCGCCGGCCTGGACCACTTCTTGTTCGTCGCACTCCGGGACTCCGCGAGCCACGAGATCCTCGACGTCTGGAACACCCGACAACCACGCCATCCGGAACTCGTCTCCAGTATCGATTTCGGTAACGTGCTCACCAACGGCGTGCAGTTCACGCCCCTCGCCCTGTTCCCTTTTCCGGGCGGCCTTCTGCTCCAAACCCGTTCCGGTCTGTCGGTCTACCATCTCGATAGCGCCGGACGCCTGTCCTTCTCCCGCGCCCTGCCGCCTCCCGTGACGGGATTGGGACTGGGCATGACTCAGCTTCACTTCGCCGGTCGGCATGGAAGTTTGCTGCAACAAGTCATTCCTAATCGGGACATCACGGGAGACCCGAACCAGGCGATACACCGCCAGGTATTGATGGATGTTTCCGACCCCGAGGAACCCCGTCTCCTCTGGACCCGCGAATCCGGGCCCTCCGTGCAGGGCGATGTTCCCATCGGCCACTTGTTCTCCGGCAATCCTGCGAGCTTTCGATTCGATCCCACGCAGCCTGAAGTCCAACTCACCGTGTTCGAACCGCGGCGACAGGAGCACCACGCCTCCTACTGGCGACCCAAGATCGAACGGATCTTGCGCGCCGACGCGGTGCACCAATCGCTGCGTGTCCTGATCAATCGCAGCCTATCAGCCGTCGACCTCTCGGAGCTGAAATCGCGCGGCCTCCAAGCCTATGAAGCCCGCTGCGGACCGACCGGCCTGACCCTGGGGCCCCGTATTCTCGAGTTCCACGCTCCCGATGAAACCCTCTCCAGCGTCCTCACGAAATATCGAGTCTCCCGAACGGAAAGCCTCGAGTCCGCCCTGGCCAAAATCTTCCAAACCCGGACTTCCCTCGACGACGAAGCGATCCTGAGCAAGGAGTGGTTCGCGCCGACCCTGAACGGGTGGTTCGACAGCGTCGTTGAACCGGAGTTTCGCCGCTTGTCCGCCCAGGACACCCGTGCGGCCATCGGCGCCGTCTTCAACGAGGAACTGACCGAAGATTCCCTGGTTCGCTACCTTACTCTCCGGATCATCGCACCACTTCTCGGCAATCCGGAGTTCATGCATTGGAAGCTGGGCGATCTTGTCGACGCCCTGGCGAATTCCCCCGCCGGTGACCTGATCAGCATGGTGCTGCGAACCTGCGGTGGATTCGGCGCGGTGAATGCGGCGCTCGGCGCGCTCGAAGACCTGGTCGAGTGGATTCCAGGTGTCCGCTGGCCGTCGTGCGCCCATTATCCCGAATCGGCCCGCGAACTCGCCGAACTCGCGCTCTTCTCCTGGAATGATGCGTCCGCAGGCCGCGCTCTCGACCGCAACGGCCTGGCCTGGTTCGAATTGCTCAAGTTCTATCGCTACCTGTCTGGCCACACGGATTTCGCCAACTTCCAGTCGGAGGTCCATGCGCGCCTCCAAGCCATGCAGCAGACGCTCGGCGAGAACTTCGCCCAACGCCTCGCACCCGCTCTGGCCGGCAAGGATCTCCAATTCTCTCTTCTTGAAGCCAACCAATCCTTCGCCACGAACCTGCCGTCCGGCCTTCTGCTCGGTCGATTGATCGCCCACGGAGTCCTGGATCTCGCACCCACAGGCGACCGTTTCGCTGCCTCGACTTCTGTCGATACCGCCCTAATCCATCTCGGTCTCACGGTCGGACGACCAGGACTACCGGAGAGCACCGTCGCGGATCTCCTCAGAGCCTTGGATGAAGTGGGGTGGTCGGGTTGGACGGTTGCGGAGGTCTTCGACCGGGCGGCGACCGCTCCCAACGATCTGTTTGGCACACACCTGGAACAATCGCTCCGCCGTACCCTCCAGGCCTCCTTCCACGGCGCCGACCTCGATGCCTCGCTGATCGAACTGCTCCAACCCTGCATCGACTTCGACGTTGATCTCAAGGGGGTCCTGGGATCGTGGATGGCCGGTCTGGTCAACGAGATGCTCGCCTCCGGACCCACGATGTCGGGACGCCTCCTCGCCTATCGTCATGCCTTCGAAAATCAGGACTGCGTCGCGCAATGGCTCGTCCTGCTCGACGCCGTGACTGCGGCAACGTCCTGGCTGGGCCTGGCCGAGGTCCCCATGGCTCTCGAATACGCCCTGAGCGAAGCCTACCAGTCCGGCCTGAGTTACCTGGTCCAGACCATGTTCGGAGCCCTCATCTCCGATATCATGGGCAACTTCTCCGGCGACGAATCCCTCTGGCTCGCCTCGCAACTCGTGCCCAACTCCCGCACTTGGTCGCCCGTCGAAAAGGTTCCGGACGCGACCAGCAGCATCCTCGGCGCCTTCACCTGGCAACGTCGCGCTGCCTGCGTGATCCAGCATCGCTTCGAAACCAATTGGTTCGGCCCGCGCGCCCTCGAACTGGTTCTCTGTCACCCGCACCAACCCGGTCCCTCGCGCGAGTCGTTCGATCTCGGACGTTGGTCCACGATCAACTATGTCCATCACCACCAGGGCGCCGTCGTCGTCGGTGGTTCATACTTCGCGCCCGGCGACCAAACCCTGCCCACCGGAAAATGCCTGGTCATCGATATCGAATCTCAACCACCCAGAATCCAACACCTGACCGGTGACGCCCACACGCCGCTGGGATCCGCTCCCAGGCTCACCGGCTTCAATGGCGATACCGGACTCGCGGTCGGTGGGGTGAATCAAGTCTTCCTTCTGCCGCACCCCGCCGGATTGATCGCCGCCGCTTCAGAACCTTTGCGCATTCCACAAATCCTGTCGCTGCCAGGTTCCTGCGACGCCCTGGCCGGTGCCTCCTGCCGTCTCGAACCGCTGATCCTCGGCACGCCTCCCTTCACCTGCCAATGGTTGGAGAATGGATCCGTCATCTCCAACGCCACCCAACCCCAACTCATCATCGTTGCCTCCAATCAGGTCGCCACCGCCGAATACACCTTGGTCGTCCGCAACGCCGCAGGCGAGACGCACGCCTCCACCGCGGTCGCCTTTCCTTCCGCCTCTCCCGCTTTCGTCCAGGAACCTGCCGATCTGGCCGTCCTCTCGGGTCAATCCGCCAACTTCGCCTGCGCCATCGCCGGCCATGAGAATCACCAACTCCAGTGGTTCCACCAAGGCGTCCCCATCCCCGGAGCCACCCAGTCGAACCTCCTCGTCACCCGCTGCCTGCCGGAACACGCCGGCGACTACTGGGCGGAAGCCACGATCGGCAGCCGTCTGTGGCGAACTCGGACGGCCCATCTCACGGTCATCGATTCCAACCCTCCCGCCACCGTCGGCCGGTCTTCGCTTCACCATCACCTCGCCCTCGGCACCACCACCAACCTCCTCGTCCGATCCGTCGGTTGGGGACCTTTGGAGTACCGGTGGTTCAGGAACAACCAACCGATCGACGGTGCGCACGGCGCGGAACTGGTCGTAGGCCCCGCCACCGGGGCCTCCACGGGCGAATATCGCGTCGAGATCCGTGACGTCGGTGGTCAAACCGACTCCCAGAGCTTTTCGATCCGCGCGGTCGGCAGTGTCCTCCTCCGTTGCATCCATGAACCCCTTGGCGATGTGGTTGTCGATATGACCGGCGGTGCTCCGCTCCAATCCTATGTTCTCGAAGTATCCAACGACCTTACGCATTGGAACCTCGTCAAACAGGATACTTTTTCAGCGTCAGGCACCGCCCAAGCCCGCATTGAAGGCGCTCGCAGGAACGCACCCTCCGCCTTCTACCGCATCGTCCTCCCACCTTAGCAGCATCCGGTTTCCTGGAACGGGACCCGCCTCTCTGCCCGGTTCCCATGACCACCGCCCCATGGCTTGCCCCGTTCCACGAAACGCCGCAAATCCAGAACCCCGGGGCGCAATGTCCCGGCGACTCATTCCTGGGCTCGTGAAGGCGTCAGCCATGTGCCATTGACGACGGCGATCCGATACTGTGGATTGACGCCGCCCGGCGGTTCCGCCGGCCCACAGCCCGACGTGAGATTGCTTCACTCTTCGTTCACCGTGCTCGGCTTGGTTCGGCGATTCCTGCCGGGGGTGCTCGCTTTGGTGGCATGGGTGCCAACCCCGGTCCGATCCGCAGCGATCGCTCTGCCACCCCCACCCGCCCCAGGAACCTTCCGAGTCCTGTCCTGGAATGTCAGTCAGGAGAATCTCTTCAAGTTCTCCGATCGCTATCGGGCCATTTTTCGCATCACCGTTCCTGACATCTTGCTGCTCGATGAAATACAGGGAGGACGTTCGCCAGCCGAAATCGCCCGGATCCTTCATGGGATCGATGGATCAACCAACACAACCTGGAACGTCGTCATAGGTTCCGCCGGCGGCTATCAGCGAGCTGGAGTCGTCAGCCGCCACCCGGTCGAACCCGTCCCCGAACTCGACGGGCTTCGCTATCCGGCGGCGGACTTCGATCGACTCAAAACCTTGGTTCCAGAGTCGGCTTGGAACAGTCGGGTCCAACGCAACCTCGATCTCGGGATTCCGACCGCCGGTGGCATTCTCCGCATTGGAGAACGCCGCGTGCTCGCCGTCGCCATCGATCTCCAATGCTGCAATGGCACCAATGACTGGCCCGAGATCCGGCGCCAGATGGAGACCCGCATCATCCACCAGGCCATTCAGCAAACGCTTGAGAGGCGCCAAGTCGACGCCGTTCTTGTCGCCGGCGATCTGAACCTCGTCGGCGGCTCCCAACCCCTCGACATTCTGCGCCGCCCCCTGCCGGATCCCCACGGTTCCCTCGTTCCAGCCGCCGCGGTGCAGTTGGATGGGCAGGAAACCTGGACCTGGGACGGACGCGGAAGCGCCTTTCCATCCGGCCGGTTGGATTACTCCCTCTACAGTCCCGCGAGCCTTCAGGAGTCCCGCGCGTTCGTCGTCAGTTCCGAAGACCTTCCCGCCGCAGTCCTTTCGGCACACGACCTCAAACCAGAAACCTCGCGAGAACTCTCCGATCACCTTCCCATCATCGTCGATTACCAGTGGCGCCCCTCACCCACCCGCGCCCAATGAACCCGGCGCCCGGCATCGCAATCCTCACCCTAGTTCCCTGGAACCACCTCCCCAGCCACACCCCCATCCCCTGAGCCGAGACTTGTAACAATTGTTACAAGTCTCGGCTCAGGCACACCAACTCTCACGTCTGGCCAATGGGTCGGACGGTATCAGCGGGTGTCACCCTTCACACCCGGATCCGCAGCAACAGGCGGGGTCCGCTTTGCGGGCGCGCACTTCGAGACTCGTAAGGTAGTCCACCGGTTTCGCACCCGCGGGCAGGTGCTCGATGATCTGCCGATACAGGGGGTCCTGCCAATCGGTCATCGCTTCGATATAGCCCGGCTTGCGGGTACACTCGATCTCCACCAGGCCCGCTTCCTGAACCATGCGCTCAGTCTCCTCGACCAGAACCGCACCCGCCACACATCCCACCAAGGCCTGCACCAATTCCAGCACCTTGGGTGGAAGTGGTTTCAGCAATGCAATGTCCGAAACCGCCACGCGACCCCCAGGTTTCAAGACCCGCGCCATTTCCCGCCAGACCTGTGGCTTGTCGGGCGACAGGTTGATCACGCAGTTGGAAAGGATCACATCGACGCTGCCATCGGCCACCGGCAGGTGCTCGATTTCACCGAGACGAAACTCGACGTTGTTCAACCCGGTCCGCGACTCGTAGGCCCTCTGATTCCGCCGCGCCTTCGCCAGCATCTCCGCGGTCATGTCGACACCAATCACTCGCCCGCCCACGCCGACCTTGCGCCCAGCCACGAAGACATCGAAGCCACCGCCGCTGCCCAGGTCCAACACCACTTCTCCGGGTCGCAACGCCGCCAGGGCCGCCGGGTTTCCGCACGACAACCCCATGTTCGCGCCCTCCGGCAAGGATTGGAGATCCTCGGCGGAATAACCGAGTTGCGAGGCGAGTTTGTCGCTGTCCTGCGGCGACGAACCGCAGCAGGACACTCCCGAATTGCAGCAACCTGACGAGGTGTCACGGGCGACCTGGGCGTAACCTTCACGGACTCGCTCTCGCACCTGCTCCGACTCGGCCATACGGACGTCGGCGTTACTCATATTCTGGGTGCCGAAAGAACCACGTCTCGCGACGAACGGCAACGCTCGGCTTCGAAGGCCGGAACGCCCGCCTCCGGTTTGACACCGCAACTGCGCCGAGCCCCGACCTGCTCTTAACTCAACCCGCCCAATCGGGAACCCGCCTTCCGGCACGGATCGCTGGTTGCCGACCTAGGGCAGATAAACCGCGCGATAGAAGCGGGCCTGGCTCTCACGCCAGTGGCTGTCGACGAGGGCCTGGGGCGACGAAACCAGTTTGTTGGTGCTTAAGGGAATCCAGGTTGTCGGTGCCACGCTCGTTGCGTAGTCGATCCGGTAATTATCCCCGATCTTTCCGACGAGCTGAATCACCGGACTGAACTCGATGCCGACCGTCGCGAGATTCGCTTCGTTGCTGAAGATCGATCCCGAATCATTGGTCACCAGGACGCGATACTTGCCGATATCCGCCTCGGAAGCATTGGACACCGTCAGGGTGCTCGTCGTGGCCCCGGCAATATTGCCGCCATCCGTCAGGTTGGTGCGAGCGTGCTGCCATTGATAGCGGATGCCACTGGGATTCGAGAGCCGTACTGTGAAGGTCGCCGAACCTCCCGGGGCCACAGTGGCATCTTCAGGATGGACGTCGATCACCGGCGCCCCGGCCGACAAGGTCGCATCCAAGGTAAAGGCATCGGCAAAGAACGACTGCTGCCCCGAGGTCGAGTAGACGTTGAGCATGGCGACCCCGGCACGGACCGTCGCCGTGTTCGGGGGCGCGACCACTTCCGGCATGCTGAATTCCGCCATCGAATTCGGTCCTCCCGTCGGCAGTCCAGCGGCGATCAGGTCCAGGGAGTTGCTGGAGATCACCGCGCCTGACGCATCGAGGAACAGCACCATAAATAACGTCTGAGGTGCGGGGTCGTTCGTCGACTCAAGCCCGCTGTACCTCGACTCCGCCGCGGCAAACCCCGACAGGGTGAACTTTGAACCAACGGTCGCCGGATTGTCCTGGTAGAGAAAGACACTGAGCAAATCGCCGGAATCAACGTTTCCCTGGAACGGTTTGAAGAAAACCCCGTAGCCGCCGGTGTCCCGGACATTGCACCAAGGCTCGGAATTCGCGCCGTCGGTGAACTCGCCGGAATTGGACTTGGTCGCTTCGAGCACCCAGCCGGTCGGACTCGGATTTACCTGGGTCGACACCGAAACGGCGTCCAGGTTGCCGTTGCTCAGGATATCAACTGCTGGCGCGCTCGAAAGGCCGGCTCCCAACAACAAGACCGAAGCGAACACTTTATGGAAACGCCCCGATCGGCTTCTGATTTCTTCCATGAGTCTCTTCATATCAATCCTTGATTCTCCGTTCCCGACTCAAGCGACCTCCGCTTATCGCCGGCGTTCCCTGGGATGGCGCATCAAAGCAATGACGCGCAGGAAACACACGGTGTTCGGGTGACCCAACACCCTCCGTCCGCCGTTCGAATCTTGTCAATTTGAACCATGACACCCCGTCCAGGCACCAGCAGCCAAGGGATCGACGCGACGCGGTCGAACGGGTGATAGAGACGGTACGGAACCTGAGTTCGACATCGGCATCGGCATCGGCATCGGCATAGAACCGAAATGGTTCCATTCAATCCCATGTCCGGGATGCCCGCTTCCCACATTCGCCCAGGTTGAGGGTCCCGGCCGCCATCCTGACGGCAAATCCTCCCTGGCACCCGCAGTGCTTACCTCCCGCGAATGATGCTGTCGGCGCTGCCGTCGCACGATCCATGGCCCCATGATCACTAGCCTCACCATCACACTTCGCCGATGGATGATGAATCCAGGGCACGCCGCGATCGCCATCGTCACACTGGCACTCGGCATCGGGCTGAACACATCGATGTTCACGGCGCTGCAATTCCTGTTGATGCGCCAATTGCCCTATCCCAACCCAAACAGGTTGGTTCAACTCTTTCGGTCCTCGCCCGGATCAAATCTCGGCGCGCATATTACCCCAGCCGATTACATCGACCTCTTGTCGCCCGATTCCGGGCTCGAGTCGGTGGCCGCCATCAACAATCGACAAATCAATCTCTCGGACCCCGGACGCCCGGCGGAACGTGTCAACGGTTTGCAGGTCACGGCCAGTTTCTTCACCGCGCTCGGCGTCGAGCCCCAGCTCGGACGCACCTTCACACCCGAAGAGGATCAGCCCGGCAAAAACCAGGTCGTCGTGATCGACCACGGGATGTGGCAGGGCCGCTTCGGCGGCGATCCGAACATCATTGGAAGGGTCCTGAGACTGGACGGCGAACCCGTGACGGTCATCGGGGTCATGCCCGCCCAATTTCATGACGTTCTGCTCGCGGGACCGACCCTCCTTTGGCGCCCGATCGCCCTCACCGACGCGCAAAAGCAGGATCGCGATGTTCAATACCTGAAGTGCATTGGCCGATTGCGCCCAGGCATCTCACTGGAACAAGCCAAGGCCGGCCTCGACCTCGTCGCCTCTCGAAGCGCACTCGAGCGCGGAGATTCCTCCGGTGTGCGCTATCGTCCAAAGCTGCTCGCGGAATCGAGCCTGCCGGTCGAGGCACGACGCATCGTGTGGTCGGTCATGATGCTGGCCGCGTTCGTCCTCCTCATCGCCTGTGTCAACCTGGCCAACCTCGAATTCGCCCGCTCCGCCGCGCGCTCCCGTGAAATTGCCATCCGCGCCACCTTGGGCGCTCCTCGATCCCGATTGGTCGCCCAAATCCTCAGCGACAGCCTGGTGCTCGCTCTCCTGGGTGGCGCACTGGGACTTTTGCTGGCCTGGATCGGCAATCAGGTGCTGAGCCGGCAATTCGTCTTCGACCAGACGCGCGTGCTCAACCTCGACCTCAATTGGCGCGTTTTCACCTTCAGCCTCGGCGCCGCTTCTCTGGCCGGACTCGCCTTCGGACTTGTCCCCGCCTTTCTCGCCGCCCGCGCGGACACCATGGATGTCCTCAAACAAAACGCGCGCGGCGGCACCACGGGACACCGGCAACGACGTCTGCAATCGGTCCTTATCGTGCTTCAACTCGCGCTCGCGCTCGTGCTCCTTTCGGGCGCCGGCCTGATGGTCGACGGTTTGAAACGGTTCCGCGAAATCAACCCGGGATGGGCCGTCGACGAAATCACTCTTGGTTACCTGACCCTACCGGATGCCCGTTACGGATCCGACGAATCCCGACGCCAGTTCACCACCCAAGTGCTTGATCGACTCACGGCGATTCCAGGGGTCCAGTCGGTCGCCTTGGGTTGGACCCTGCCGATCCGACAATTTAACGCCACCTCGAGCTTCGACCTCGGCAGCGGGTCCGCTCCGGCCCATTCGGGCTCTCCAGTCCGACATATCAACCCGGTGACGCCCGGATACTTTCAGACCCTCGGCATGCGGATGCTCGCCGGCCGCGATTTCTCCAGCACCGATACCGCCGATCATCCGCCGGTCGTGATCATCAACCAGTCCATGGCCCGCGCATTCTGGCCGGACCAATCCCCGCTCGGTCAACGCCTCGGCAACGAGGAGATTATCGGCGTGGTCTCCGATGTTCGCTTTCCAGCCAATCCCGCCGAACGCCGCACTCCCTACCAAACCTACCGTCCCTTCGATCAAATGCCCTCGGGCAACCTGGTCGTCGCCGTGCGCGGACATCTCAGCCCCGACACACTTCGACATGCCGTGGCGGCCGTTGATCCCGACCAACCCGTCGGGTCACCCGGCCCGGCCACCCAGGTGATCGGCGAGTCGCTCGACAAATGGGCCATCGCTGGCCGGCTGCTCATCGCCTTTGCCGTGCTGGGTGTGTTTCTCGCCTCGCTCGGTGTCTTCGGCGTCGTCTCCGGAGCGGTCGTCCGGCGGCGAGCCGAGATCGGGATTCGCATGGCCCTGGGCGCCCGGATCCCGGATGTGACCTGGCTTGTGCTCCGCTTGGGACTGCGCCTCGCAATCTTCGGATCGGTGATCGGACTGATCGGCGCCGCGGGTCTGACCCGACTCCTCGCGGCGGTGCTCGCTGGCCTGCCCCCCGGCAATCCTTGGATCCTCGCCGGCGTGAACATCGTGCTGTTGCTGATCACCGTCGCCGCCTGTGCATGGCCCGCCCTCCGCGCCGCGCGCGTCGACCCAGCCATCGCCTTGCGCAGCGAATAGCCGAAGGCTCGAACGCGCCCATGGAGCCCTTCTCCCGCCACCTCTCGCGGCTCGCGGCTCGCGCCGATCTGCGAAATGTGGCGGAGGCACCCTGACCCGACCCCGTAGCCTTGCGGTGTCGCGTGGCCAAGTGTACCACCGTTCCATCGGTGCTGAATGGATCCATTCGAGGACGAGACCCAATCCAACCCCAACACTGTCTTCACTTCACGGAGATCGACGGCGCGTCGTAGGTCATGAAGGCCCTGCCCCCCAAGGCCTCTCGCCCCGGCCATTGGCTGTTCGGCCCCGCCTACCACGCCCGTCGTGACCCTTTGAGAGTGATTCCACAGTGGATCTCTACCCACGGGGATATCTTCCGTGTGGTCGCTCCGTTCGGTCAGGCCACGATCATCGCTTCGCCCCACCTGGCTCAGCAGGTCCTCGTCGACCGCGCGTCGCGCTATCAGCAAAAGAGCCGCGCTTACGCCGTGCTTCGCATCCTCATGGGTGATGGCTTGGTCACCAACTCGGGCGAGTCGTGGCGCCGCCAACGAAAACTCGTCCAACCCGCCTTTCATCGCCGACGCCTCGACGCGTTGTTCACGATGATGTTGGACCGCGTGGAGGCCTGCGCGGCCTCGCTCGAGAAACGTGCCTCCGAACGGACCAGCCTTGATGTCGCACCGGTGCTCTCCCAACTGACCCTCGATATCATCGCCCGGGCCATGTTCGGCACCGATGTCCAGGGCGCCGCCGCGGAGGTCTCCAGCCACATCGCGACCCTCAACGAATTTGCCCTTCGCATGCTGCGGCAGCCCTGGCTTTTTCTGCTGCCGCGACGAATCCCCACCCCGTTCACGCGACCCGCCGTGCGCGCCCTGCGCTCCATGGACTCCATCGTCCATGGCATCATACGGGCGCGACGAACCTCCGGCGCCGTCCACGACGACCTCCTCGGCATGCTACTCAACGCCTGCGAGGAGGATTCGGGTCAGGGCATGACCGACGAACAACTCCGGGACGAAGTCATGACGGTTTTCGTCGCCGGTCATGAGACCACCGCCAACGCCTTCGCCTGGCTGCTTTACCTCGTCGCCACCCATCCCGGCGCCGAAGAGAAACTCTGCCGAGAGATCAAGGCCCAGTGGCCAGAGGGGGGACTGACCCTCGAGCATCTCGCCGCGTTTCCTTACGCCCGGCAAGTGATCGAGGAATCGCTGCGCTTTTATCCATCGATATGGTCGGTCGGCCGAAGATGCACCGAAGACGATGAACTCGGTGGTTTTCGGATCCCGGCAGGAATGAACGTGGTCATCCCGATCTTCTATTTCCATCGCAGCGAGCGCTTCTGGCCGGAGGCCGCCCGCTTCGACCCCGATCGCTTCGCGCCCGATCGACGCCCTCCCCCGGAACCGTTGGTTTATTTCCCGTTTGGCGCCGGGCCGCGCAGCTGCATCGGCAATCATTTTGCCATGCAGGAATTGATGCTCATGACCCTGGTGTTCTTCCGGCGCTACCGATTCGCCGTGGAGCCGGGCTTTGAAGTGACGGAAGATCCCTTGATCACCCTGCGTCCGAAGCACGGCCTCCGCGTGCGTCTCGAGCCGCGGTAGCGAAGTGGAGAAGAATGGCGAATTCCACGGGCTGGTCCCCGCCGCATCACCCCTTCCTCCATCACCCCCAGTTCTTCCGCCCCCAGCTCTCTGCGCCTCTGCGTGATGCCATACCTTTGCCTTCCTTGTTTGGATCCAAGGCGAAGGATCCATGCGGGAGGTTTTGCATCGCGCAGAGGCGCGGAGGCGCAGAGGTGAAGAAAGGCGAATTCCACGGGCTGGTCCCCACCGCATCACCCCTTTCCTCCATCACCCCCATTTCTTCCGCCCCCAGCTCTCTGCGCCTCTGCGCCTCCGCGTGATGCCATTCCTTTGCCTTCCTTGTTTGGATCCAAGGCGAAGGATCCATGCAGGTCCGAACTTTGGAGATCCCTCCTCCCCACCAACTTGTCCCTTCGCGATATGGAATGCATGCCCGTCCTGGGGGTGGTCGCAAAATGGTGAAAGATTGTCGCGAACTGGCGTTGGCATGAGGGCGCCGGAAGCCGACCGTCGAGGCGTATTCGACGACACGACGCCTTCGACACCATGCCCCCCATTCCCATGACCCAGAACCTGAAACCTCTCGAGGTGTGGTTTATCACTGGCAGCCAACACCTCTACGGACCGGAAACACTCAAGCAGGTGGCCAAGGATTCCCAGGAAATCGCCAAGGCCCTGCACACCGCGGCGGCAATCCCTGTTCGCGTCGTCTTCAAGCCCGTCCTCACCACGCCAGATGCGGTCACTGCCCTCTGCCAGTCCGCCAACACCGCCCCGAAATGCCTCGGTCTCATCACGTGGTGTCACACCTTCTCGCCGTCGAAGATGTGGATCAACGGGCTCCAGCAACTCCGCAAACCCATTCTCCATCTTCACACCCAATACAATCGCGACATCCCGTGGTCGCGCATCGACATGGACTTCATGAATCTGAACCAGGCGGCCCACGGGGACCGCGAGCATGGGTTCATCATGTCGCGCCTCCGACTGCGTCGCAAAGTGGTGGTCGGCTTCTGGCAGGATCCCTCGACCCAGGCACGCATCGGGGCCTGGTGCCGCGCCGCCGCCGCGTGGCACGACTGGCAGGGCGCCCGCATCGCCCGCTTCGGTGACAACATGCGCGAGGTGGCGGTCACCGAGGGTGACAAGGTCGCGGCCCAGATGAAGTTCGGATTCTCCGTCAACGGATACGGCGTGGGGGATCTCGTCGCCCACGTGAAGCAGGTGCCGGACGCCGCCGTCGACAAACTCGTGACGCGTTACGAGAGCCAATACCAAGTTGCACCCGACCTGCGAAAGGGCGGGCGCCGCGCCAAGTCCATCCGCGAAGCCGCCCGAATCGAACTCGGCCTTCGCGCGTTCCTTGAGCCTGGCGGATTCAAGGGATTCACCACCACGTTCGAGGACCTTCACGGACTCGTCCAACTCCCGGGGCTCGCGCCGCAGCGATTGATGGCGGACGGGTATGGCTTCGGTGCCGAGGGCGACTGGAAGACCGCGGCCCTGCTGCGGGCGATGAAGGTCATGGCCACCGGCCTTTCGGGCGGCACCTCCTTCATGGAGGACTACACCTACCATCTCAGCCCCGGCGGCAAGAAGGTCCTCGGCGCGCACATGCTCGAAATCTGCCCCTCGATCGCCAGCGCCAGACCTTCCCTGCAAGTGCACCCGCTGGGTATTGGCGGAAAAGCCGATCCTGCACGCCTGGTGTTCAACACGCCGCCCGGCCCCGGTCTCAATGCCTCGCTCATCGACCTCGGCAACCGCTTCCGATTGCTCGTGAACGAGGTCGACGTGGTTGCCCCGGAGCAACCCATGCCCAAGCTCCCGGTGGCCCAGGCCCTATGGCAGCCTAAGCCCGACTTTGAAGCCGCGTGTGCTTGCTGGATCCATGCCGGCGGCGCACACCACACCGGATTCAGCCAGGCCGTCACTACTGAGATGCTCGAAGACTTCGCCACCATCGCAGGTATCGAACTGGTGGTCATCGACGCCGACACCAACGTGCGTCGGTTCCGCCAGGAACTCGACTGGAACGAAGTCGCCTTCGGGCTGAGAAACGGTTTCGTCGCCTAATCTAGAACGGGCGAGACGCCTTCTGGCACGGGTCCAAGGCAGCCGAAGGCGCGTCGCCCGGCTTCCTCGTGTCCCCTCTTGACCTATGAAGACCTCTCTCATGACCGGACTCCTGCTCGCCTCGACGCTCCCACTACTGGCCGCCGCGAAGATCTCGGTTCAGGCCGACAAGCCGGGCCACCCGGTTTCGCCAGCGCTGTGGGGCATTTTTTTCGAGGACATCAATCTCTCCGCCGACGGCGGCATCCACCCTGAGTTGGTCCGCAACCTCTCGTTCGAGGATTCCGACCAACCTGAAAACTGGAACTTCACCAGCCCGCCGTCTTCGAAGAGCGCATGCGCCATCGACACCAGCCGGCCATTGAACCCGCTCAATCGCCGCAGTCTGCGGGTGTCACTCGACGGTACCGCCGCCCTGATCAACGAAGGTTATTACGGGATGAACTTCGTCCGCGGCGAATCCTACGCCCTCAAACTAGCCGCGCGTGCCGGCGATGCCTTCAACGGCCGAGTCACCGCCAGACTCGTCGGCGGCTCCGAGGTTCTGGCCAGCGGGGACATCCAGGGAATCGACGGCCAATGGAAGTATTGCACCCTGGATCTGACCGCCACCGGAAGTCATGCGAAGGCCAGCCTGCAACTCGCGTTCGAGGGCCAAGGCACCCTGTTTCTCGACATGATCTCCCTGCTCCCGCGCAAGACCTGGAAGGACCGTGGCCTGCGGCCGGACCTCGCCGAGGCGATGGCCTCCTTGAAGCCAGCCTTTCTCCGATTTCCTGGCGGATGCTGGGTGGAAGGGGATGACCTGGCCCGGATGTACAACTGGAAGAAAACCGTCGGCCGCCGGGACGTTCGCACACCGCTGTATAATATCTGGGGTTATCACGCCACCCACGCCATTGGATACCATGAGTACCTCCAGATGGCCGAAGACCTCGGCGCGGAGCCGCTCTTCTGCATCAACGTCGGCATGTCGCACCGAGAAATCGTGCCTCTCGACAAAATGGATCAGTGGGTACAGGACGCCTTGGACGCCATCGAATATGCCAATGGTCCCACCAACTCCCTGTGGGGCGGACTGCGCGCCCGCAACGGGCACCCGGCTCCGTTCGGTTTGAAGTACCTCGAGATTGGCAACGAGAACGGTGGCCCCGCCTACCGCGAGCGCTGGCCCCTCTTCGTCCATGCCATCAAGGCCAAGTACCCGGATATCCAACTGGTCGCCAATCATTGGGAAGGCGGTTACCCCAGGAATCCGATGCCCGAAATCGTCGACGAACATTACTACGACACGCCCGAATGGTTCATGCAGCACGCCAACAAATATGATGCCTACGACCGCAACGGCCCGAAGATCTTCGTCGGGGAATATGCCGTCACCCGCAATACCGGACTCGGCAACCTGCGCGGCGCCATCGGGGAGGCCGCCTTCATGACCGGCCTGGAACGAAATTCCGACGTCGTGGTCATGGCCGCCTACGCGCCTCTTTTCTGCAATGCCAATCACAAACGCTGGCCGGTCAACCTCATCAACTTCGATAGCTCCCGCTGGTTCGGCATACCGAGCTACTACGTGCAGAAGCTCTTCGCCGAGCACCGCGGCTCCGTGACCCTGCCGACCTCCGTCGAGTCCGCGACCAGCCAGGAACCCTTGCCCAGCGGAGGCGTCGGCGTCGGCACCTGGAACACCAGCGCCGAGTTCAAGGAAATCAAGGTCACGGCTCCCGACGGCAAGATCCTGCTCCAGTCGGATTTCTCCCGCGACCTCGACGGCTGGCGCCCTCTCGGCGCGGGACGATGGTCGGTGCAGGACGGTGTCCTGAAACAATCCGCGGCCGATCGCGATTTCGTCCGAGCGGTGGCCGGCGACCGCTCCTGGACCGACTACACTTTCGAACTCAAGGCCAGGAAACTGGCCGGGCGCGAGGGCTTCCTGGTCCTCTTCCACAATGGCGACGACGAGGATCGCACCTGGTGGAATCTCGGCGGCTGGGAGAACCAACGTCATGGCGTCGAAATGGGAGGCACGCACGGTGCCAAATCCGGCAGCATCGAGACCGGGCGTTGGTACGACATCAAGATCGAGGTGCGAGGATTGGCGGTGAAATGCTGGCTCGACGGCCAGGTCGTCCATGACCTCAAGCGCGAACGCCGCACCATCCACAACCTCTTCGCCAGCGCGACGCGGGACGAGAAGTCCGGCGACCTGATTCTCAAAGTCGTCAATAGCGCCCCTTCTCCCTTGGAAACCCAGGTGGACCTGCTCGGCTCTCCCAGGTTGGCGTCACAAGGGACGGCCGTGGTCCTGACCAGCGCCAATCCCAAAGACGAGAATACCCTGGACGAACCGACGAAGGTCGCGCCCAAGACCGAAACCATGACCATCCCCGGATCCCGCTGGACCCGTGCGTTCCCGGGCAACTCCCTAACCGTTCTGCGCCTTCCGGCTGCGAACTAACGCCTCCCGTCGCGTCCCGCCCGACCCGCCATGAATCAACTCTTGCCTCCCATGAATCTCGAAACCCATCACCCTGCGTCGCCGCGTGACGAGGCCTGTCTGACCACAGCCGTTTCCAACCCAGGCGGGACCTCTCGCACTGCGACACGGAGATCAGATCCTGGTTCCCCGTCGGTGGGCCATTCCGAAAGGCACTGGCGGTTTCCCATGCTGCTTCTGGCTGCCGTTGCGGTCCTCACCGCTCCCGCGCGCGCCGCGAACGACTACGCACTCCAACCGGTTCCATTCACCAGCGTGCGCATCACCGGCGGCATGCTCCAGGCCCGCCAGGCGACCAACGCGCGCGTCACCATGCCCTTCGCCCTCGGCCAATGCGAATCGTCGAAGCGCATGACCAACTTCGACCTCGCCGCCGAAACCATCCGCCGCCGCGCGGCGGGCGAATCCTCGTTCCAGAACAAGCCGCCCACCGAGTATCCATTCGACGACTCGGACGTCTACAAAGCCATCGAGGGAGCGGCGTTTTGCCTGAGTGTCCAACCCGACCCGGCGGTCGCCAACCAACTCGAGGCGATGATCCGGCGCGTCGCCGCCGCGCAGGAGTCCGACGGTTATCTCTACACCTGGCGCACCATGCACCCGGACAGTCCCGCTCATGGCTGGATCGACCCGAAGCGGTGGCTCAAGGACCCTGATCTCAGCCACGAACTCTACAACCTGGGTCATCTCTACGAAGCCGCCGTCGCCTATGCCCAGGCCACCGGTTCCAAGTCGCTGTTGAACATCGCCCTCAAGAGCGCCTCGCTGGTGGAGCAGGACTTCGGTCCAGGCAAGCTGCGCCTCTCTCCAGGGCACCAGGTTATCGAGATGGGATTGGCCAAGCTCTACCGCGAATCCGGAGACACGAATTATCTCCAGCTGGCGAAGTTCTTTCTCGATGCCCGCGGCAATGGCAGCCCCTACAGCCAGGATCACAAACCGGTGGTGGAACAGACCGAAGCGGTAGGTCATGCCGTCCGCGCGAATTATCTCTATAGCGGCATGGCCGATGTCGCGGCGTTGACCGGCGATGCCCGCTACCTCTCCGCCATCACCCGCATTTGGGAGAACGTCGTCTCCAAAAAGCTCCACATCACCGGCGGTTGCGGCGCGCGCGCGGCGGGCGAGGCCTACGGCGACGACTACGAACTGCCGAATCGCTGCTACAACGAGACCTGCGCGGCCGTGGCCTTCCTCTTCTGGAACCACCGCATGTTCCTCATGACCGGCGATGCCAAGTACATGGATGTCTTCGAACGCACCCTCTACAACGGCGCGTTGAGCGGCGTGTCCCTATCCGGCGATCGTTTCTTCTATCCCAATCCGCTCGAGTACGACGGCAAGGCCATGAACAACCACGGCCACGCCGGGCGCGCGCCCTGGTTCGGCTGCGCCTGCTGCCCGCCCAACGTCCTCCGCACCATCGCCTCCCTCGGCGGCTACTTGGCGGCGGTGCGCGACGATAGACTGTACGTCAGCCTCTACGCCGAAAGCACCACCACGGCGAAGGTGCAAGGCAACGAGGTTCGACTCCACCAAACCACCCGCTACCCCTGGGACGGCCAAGTGGCGCTAAAGGTGCAACTGGCCAAACCCGCGCATTTTACTCTGTGTCTCCGTGTGCCTGGTTGGGTTCAAGGCCGCCCCCTGCCCAGCGATCTCTATTCCTATGATGACGCCAAACCAGCCGCTTGGTCGATTCGGGTGAATGGCAAGTCGGTCAAGGCGGACATCAAAAGGGGCTTCGCCGAGATTCAAAGAGAATGGATGGAAGGCGACAGCGTCACCCTGGACTTTGACATGCCCGTCCGGCGCGTCGCCGGCCACCCGAACATCGTCGCTACCCGGGGCCTCGTGGCCTTGGAACGCGGCCCCGTTGTTTACGCGTTCGAAGGACTCGACAACGACGGCGTCATCTTTCAGAACGTTCTCCCGGCCAAAGCCTCCATTGCCGCAGAACACCGTCCCCAGCTGCTGGGTGGTATCACGGTTCTCAAAGTACCGAGGGCCGGCAAAGTCACTCGCCTGGAGGATGGTTCATTGGCGACCCAGCCGGCCGACCTCACCGCGATCCCCTATGCGGTTTGGGCCAATCGCGGTCTTTCACCCATGGCCGTCTGGGTCGCTCGCGATCCGGAGCACGCCCGCGTCGCACCCAAGCCAACCCTGACCTCCAAAGCCAAGGTCACGGTCTCTTACCATCGCGGCGGTATGGACCCCGGTTATGTCAATGACCAACTCCACCCGCTCAATGCCACCGACGGTTTCGCGCCCGACTTCGATTTCTGGCCGCGCAAAGGCACCGCTGAATGGGTATGCTATGAGTTCGAAACCCCGGTCCGTGTCAGTAACACGGCAGTATCATGGTTCGATGATACCGGCACCGGCGAATGCCGCCTCCCGGTATCCTGGCGGGTGCTTTATCGGACCGATAGCGGCTCCTGGGAACCGGTGCGAGCCACCAATGACTACACCACGCGCAAGCGCGACCCAGTAAAACTCCAATTCGAACCGGTCACCACCCAGGCGCTGCGCCTGGAAATGCAGTTGCCAGAGGGATTTTCATCCGGGCTTTACGAATGGCTGTTGGAATGAAGACGTCCCTCCAACCCACCGATCCCTCATTCCTCACACCTTTCGTCGCCGCCCTTCAGACGAGCCAAGGGGCCCCGCCGCGGGGCCCCGTTCCGACCATCCGACTTTGACCGCGACGCTGCCGTCGCCGGAATCGACTTTCGACACTTCACCGCGCCGCGTCGCAAGGTTCAACGTCCCCGAGGCCGAGACCAGGAATCAGGTCCACTTCCTCGCCGCCCGCCCCCAAACGCAACGGGGCCATCAGATCCTCGAGCGAAAGACGGTGGCGATCCAGGGTCAGGGTCGCTCCTCGCATTTCTTCGATCGTCACGACGTCGTCTCCATTCGTGTTCAGGTCAGCGAAGACGTCCGTCCACGGTCGTCGATCCCGCGCCGAACGCCAAAGGCCGTCGCCTCCCCCCGCCTGGCGCCACAGAGAGGCAACCCATCGTTTGCCGATGCTCTCCACTTCCGAGAACATGCGCTGCCGTTCCCTGGCGGCGTCCGGATGCTCGAACTGTCGAAGGACACGTCCCGTCAGATCCGCCTCGAAGACGCGGTCGCCGGTGCGGCCGGCCAGGAACGGCTCGGCATGGATGTGCCCCGCGTCCAGATTGTAGGCTACGGAAAACAGGTACCCGCCCTTGACACCTTTCCCGTTGGCAGGCTGGAACCCCTCGGATTCCAGCAGTTTGGTGAGCTCACCCGCATCGGGATAGCGCTGGGCGTCAGCATGGAAATTGTGCAACGCCAAGCCCAGTTGCTTGAGGTTGTTCGAACACTGCATTCTCGCGGCCGCTTCACGGACCTTCTGAACTGCGGGAAGCAGCAATCCAATGAGAATGGCGGCGGTGGATATAACGACCAGGAGTTCGATCAGCGTGAAGCCTCGACTGAGGCGCAGCTTCGGATGTTCGCGGGCTGAATGTGAGGTGTGCATGGATCTTCGTTGATTCAAGGTTGCGTTGATAATCACGGCCGGCCCCTGATGTCTTGGCCAGAGATCCGGCTTACCCATGAATTAAGGAAATCCCGACCCAGGTTACCGCATCACCCATACGTTCTCTCGTCCTCAGCCAGAACCGTCGATTCGACAACATCCTTCCATCCCGGTAACCCTCCTCGCGCTGCGAGGAGGGGATGGCCTTTGTTTCCTCCCGGTCCTGTCGCAGCGCGACAGGACCCACCTACCCCAGCCGAATCCAAACATTGCTCCATCCGGGTAGCCCTCGCAGTCCCTGGACGAGTACAGCCTACACAGCCACCTCTAATCCCTTGACCATCCACTCACTCACGACGATGGTGCGAACGCTCGGCTCACATGAAAGCCCTGACCTACCTACTCCGTCTGACTTTCACCCTAGTCATCGCCCCTTTCACGATCCTCGCCGCGCAAGTCGATCTCACGCCCGGAATCTTGGATCCGTCCTTTAACCCAGGCTCCGGTCCCAATAACACGGTTTTTACCGCCGTCGTCAGTCCCGACGACTTTATCTGGATCGGCGGACGCTTCACTGAGGTCGATGGTCATCCACGCCACGGCCTCGCTCGACTCACCCCCAGCGGAGCCGTTGATCCCAGTTTTGTTTCCCCCCTGGATCTAGCCGAATCCGTCGCTGCGATCGCGCTACTCCCGGGAACCCGGGAGATCCTCGTTTCCTGGGGCATTCCCAACGGCAGTTACGGCATCGCCTTCATCTCCCCTGACGGCAGCACGGTGCGACGCATCGATACCGACACCGGCGTCGTGCCCAAGAGCTGGGGAGGACCCACGTCCATCGTGGTGCTCAGCGACGGCGAGACTCTGGTGACCGCCACCGATTCGGGGCTCGTGTTCTTTCTGCCGAATGGCCTAGGCGGTTACACCCAGAAGCCCGTGGCCGCCTCCGTGATGTGGCCCTCTGTAGATCGGCCCATCGGTGCATTAACCGTGGACGGATCAGGCCGCCCGATCGCCGCCGGCGGCTTCCATGTGATCGGAGGGGTCGAGCAGGCTTATTTTGCACGCTTCCTGCCCAACGGCGATCTTGACCCAGAATTCATGCCGGAGATTCCGTACAAAAAGCCCGGGCCCTGGCTCAGTCTCTTTTTCTGGGGAGCCACGGCCTTGCCGAACGGTAGCCTCGTCGGAGCCTTGGAACAGACCTTCCGGTTGGACTCCAAGGGGAGTATTGACCCCGACTTCCAGCGAACCTCCGTGGCTCTTGACCTAGGTCTGGGTGCTTCCATGGATGGAACGGCGATTCGCAACCCGAGGGTCGTACCTCTGCCCAACGATTACTCCCTCTTTCACTCCGTCAGTCTGGCAGACCTTACGGTAGACCCCGCCGCACGCATTTACCGATTGCGCCCCGACGGCAGCATTGCCTCCGGTTGGAATGTCCCGTATTCCCCGCAAGGCGGAATCCAGGATGTCGCGGTCGACCGCCGCGGGAATGTCATCATGGTCGGAAGTTTCACCAACGTCCTCGGAAAGCCACTCCGCGGCGTCGCGCGCCTTCTTGGCGGCGCCACCGACACTCCGCCCGTGGTTCCCGCGCCCCCGGCTCGGATCGACGTTCGGGAAGGCACGGACCTGATTCTCACCAATCATCCAACGACCTATGTCGATCCGTTCGCCGCCCAGTGGTTCTTCGGCGACCAAGCGATCTCCAATCACACCAATCCCCTTCTCACCCTTCGCGGCCTCCGCCCGCGCCAGGCGGGACCCTATTCCCTTCAAGTCAGCAACGCGTTCGGCGTCACGCGCACGCCACCCGCAGAGGTCCAAGTGATTCCCTACCCGAGTGAACCCGGCCGGGTTGACCTCGATTTCGAGCGGCCCGTTGTCTACGGAATTCTGCCCAAAGTCGTGGCCCGACAATCGGACGGCAAATGGCTCGTGGCCGGAAAGTGGTCCTCTCAGGACCTTATCCAGGTCAACGAGGTGGGTCCCCACACGCTTCGCCGGCTGCTTCCTGACGGTTCCCTCGACTCCGAGTTTCGTCCGGTTGTCCTGAAGGACAAATTGACCGACCACGTCATCACCGCACTCGCTGTCCAAGAGGATGGCAAAATCCTCGTCGGCGGTTCGATGAGGCTCAACAACCCGCAGGGCGTCGGATTCCTGGTACGCCTTCAGACCGATGGATCGGTGGATACCAGCTTCACCATCCACCCCAGCCTGATGACCTTGGGCTCGAATGCCCCCCCGACCCTCCTCTTTCCCCGACTTACTGGCATCGCGATCCAACCCAGCGGCCGAATTCTTTGTTCCGGCACCTTCCAATCCGGAACCGGACCCGCGGCGTTCGCCTTCCAGACCAACGGCGCCGTCGATGCAGAATACACGCAACGCATTCCCTCCGGCAGCTCCAGCGCCGTGGTCGCCATGCGGGACGGTCGAACTCTTCTGCTGGGTGATTTCAAGCCGCCCCTCGATGTCACAACCCTGCTCATTCGTCTCCGGGCCGACGGATCCTTGGACGAGTCTTTTCGGGCTCCGCCTCAGGTGGGCTATGAGAAGTGGATTCAGATCGTGAAGGTGGACGACGACGGCTCCTGCCTGGCGACGAGGCACGATTGGCAGGCCGCCAAGACTCGACTCCTTCGCCTCGACTCCACTGGATCGGTCATCACGTCCTGGGACGGGATTTCCGGTTCCTCCATGTGGGAGAGTCCGCCGATGGTGGCGTTGCCCGACAACCGCGTGGTGGCGGCGTGGGTCGATACCCGCACGGTCATCCGCCCGGTGCAACTCGCGGTGTTCGGACCTCGTGCCGAGGATCGGTGGGAAACCAACCGCTCCCTGGCCACGGCGCCGCCCTTCACTCCGCCCCAATCCACTGCCTATCTGCTGGGTGCCGATCCCGAGGGCCGGGTCCTTCTGGGCGGGCTGTTCAGCGAACTCGACGGCATTCCGCGCCTCGGCCTGGCGCGCCTGAATCTCGGCAACGTCGCCGCCGGACCGACCCTGCTTCGGCCCAAACGGACCGTGGGACGCTTCGAGGTGGAGATCGCCACCTCAGCCAACCGAGCCTACGAACTGCAACGCGCCCCCAACTTGAACAACGGACCCTGGACTTCCGTGGTTCAAGTGATCGGCAACGGAGGCCTCCAAGTCCTCGCCGATCCGGCCCCCGCCGACGCAGCGGCGTTCTATCGGGTCAGGGTAGAGTAGTGACCACTTGCCCAGATCAGAGCGTTTTCAGCAGTCCTCCAATTTCGGGGTCGGTATCGGAATCGGTATCGAACCGCATACCGCAATTGCGCTAGGCCCAACGAGCCGCCATCCCTAACGCATGGCCGCTGGGCGATCGGGGTAGGGACGCCGGTTGCCCGGCGCCCCCCCCACAGATCCCGGCGAGCGGTATTCCCGCACCGGGCTCTTCACGATGATTCGCTCACGCACGGCTTGGCACGTAGGACGACCCGAACAGATTCACTGCCTC
>JAEUHG010000131.1 GCA_016795425.1 Verrucomicrobiales bacterium | reverse complement strand
GCGTTGATGCGGGAGGCGAGTTCGAGATCCGCGACGTTTTTCACCAGAACACCAAGCCGGGCGGCCGCCGAGAGGGCCGCGACCATGGCGGTCGGGGTGGCGAGCACAAAGGCGCAGGGGCAGGAGACCACGAGCACGGAGATCACACGGTCGAGATCGTGGGTGAAAACCCAGACCAGCGCGCCGACGGTAAGCACGAGCGGCGTGTAGTGGCCCATGTAACGATCCATGAGCCGCATGAACGGTGATCGCGATTGTTCCGCCGCGAGAATGAGTTCACGGACCTTTCCCAGCGTCGTATCGCCTCCGGCGCGGGTGACTTCGACCTCCAGCATCCCGGTGAGGTTGATGGTGCCGGCGAAGACCTCGTCGCCCGGTCTGCGATCCACGGGCAGCGATTCGCCGGTGATCGTCGCCTGGTTGACGGAACCGGCGCCGATTCGGACGACGCCGTCGGCGGGGATGTTGTCGCCGGGACGAACGCGGATGCGGTCGCCGACAGCGAGGTGCTGCGTGGCGACTTCCACCTCCTCGCCATTGGAGGCGAGACGTCGCGCCCGCGTGGGGGTGAGTTGAATGAGCGATTCGATGGAGGCCCGCGCGCCGGCCGCGGTGCGGGTTTCGATGATCTCACCAACGAGCATGAAAAACGACACGACGCCAGCGGTTCGGTAGTCGCCCGTGGCGAAGGAGGCGAGCACGGCAAGGCTGACGAGTTCGTTGATGCTGACCACGCCTTCGCGCAGGTCGCGAACGCTGGTCCACAGGATGGGCGCGCCCAGAATGATCGCGCCGACGAGGGCGCACAGACCGCCGACCGCCGCGCCCTTCGGCAGCAACCATTCGGAAAGGTAGGAGCCGCTGATCAGAATCAATCCGGCAAACACGAGCCGGAGTTGGCGCAGCGGTTGTTCGGTCTCGGCGTGGGACCGGACGTCGGTCGAATCCCCCGCGGCGTCGGGGTCCGCGGACGTGGAACGCCGGCTGAGGAGCGAGGTGACTTGCATGGTGGAAATCAGGGACGAGCGCCTTCGCGGTGGTTGGGTTTGACCGGTTCGCGGCTTAACTGAAGTCGCAGATGTCGGGAGCCGTCGCCGGTCGGGGAGGGGAATAGGAATTTGTCCTGAGCATTGGTGAGAACCCCTTCGAGGGTCTCCGTCAGCCGGCGACGCGCGAAAAGCACTGGATTCCGTTCGAAGTGGGGAAGTTGGTCGGAAAAGGAGTCGGCTTCCGCCGCGACCGCGGAGACGATTTGGCTTCGCCAACCGCGGGCTCCCGCCAGCAATGCCTCGGCTTCGCCGGTGGCCTTCACCGTGATTTCGGCGGCGTAGGCCCGTGCTTCGTTGATCTTGCTGCTCCGTTCCTGTTCGGCGGCGAGAACGGCCTCGAACGAAGGGCGGACATCGAGGGGTGCGACGACCTGGACATCCGAGGGTTCCAGCGTGATGCCGAGGCCATGTTGGTCGATCGCCTCGCGGACGCGATCGAGCACTGCGTCGCGGAAGGCGATTTTGTCGCCGTAGACCGCGGCGTCGGCTCGGAATCGACCGGCCGTGTCGGCCAGGGCGTTGTTGAGGACGTTCTCGAGGAGATGGCCGATGGCGGCGAAGCGGAAGAGGTAAGCCATCGGATCGGCGATGCGGTATTTCAGGGTGGCGCGCGCATGGACGATGTTGCCATCAGCGCTGAGCACGTATCCGTCGACTCCCGGCGCGAGCGACGCCCGGGCATCCGGTTCGACGCCGGCGGCCTCCTGTTCCCGGGTGACTTGATACCAGCCGGCGGTCGACATGATGGAATGACTTTGGCCAACAGGAATGCGCACCACTTCGTCCATGGGGTAGGGCAGGGCCCAATGCAGACCCGGTTGGCGTAAGGGACCGGAAGAGCCATCCACCGGTCGGCCGAACCGGAGCACAACGGCGACTTCGTTGGGTTGGACGGTAAACACGCCGGAGAACAGGACCGCGCCGGCGACCAACGCCATGAGCACGCGCAGGATGCGCGTCCCGCTGCGCAGTGCGTCATCCATGGCCCGCGCCCCCGGATCCTCGCTGGGAGACGGATCGATCGGAGGTCGGTGCGGCTGCGTGGAAAGACCGGGAGCCGCTGCGGGGGCGGTGGGTGCAGGCCCGGAGGGCGACAGGTGCGGATTCATCGCGCGGACAGGCCGGGAGCGGCGTTGGTGGTTCCGGCGATCCGGGCATCGGGTGGCGGCGTTCGATCGGCCAGGGTTTGGGTGGGGATGGAGGCACCGCGCAGCAGCGTGAACGGCGGAGTTTGCGGATCGAGCACCAGCGTACTGCGGTCCTTGAGCGAGTTTGCCAGGGCCTTGAGGTCGAGCAGGAAGACGGCGAGATCGGGTTGGCGTTCGAAGACAGCGAACGACTTGGCCGCTTCGGCTTCACCCTGGCCTCGGATGACGAGGGCTTCGGCTTCGGCCGAGGCGAGGAGTTCCTGGCGTCGCCGGTCGGCTTCTGACCGGATTCGAATGGCTTCGGCCTCGCCCTCGCTTTGGAATTGTTTCACGAGGCGCTGGCGTTCGGCCTTCATGCGATCGAAGACCTTGGAGGTGATGCTTTCGGGAAGGCCGAGTTGCTTGACGCCGAGCAGGTCGACGGCGACGCCGTAGTTGGTGGCGGCGCGGGGTTGGATGAGGTCGAGCATTTCCTGCTCGATGAGGCGGAGGCCGAGGCGCGCGCGATTGGTGGAGACCAGTTCGGAGAAACGATGGCGGCCGATGACCCCGTTCTTGGCGTCGCGAACCAGGCCTTCGAGACTCTGTGCCGCGCGGTTAAGGTCACCGTTGGGGAATCGTTCGAGGAACAGGCGCGCGTCGGCGACGCGCCAGCCAACAAAGACAGTCACCATCAGATTGCGGGCGTCGGCCGTGGTGGTCTGCTCGAACTTGCGTTCGAAGTTCTGCAGGCGGTTGTCGAATTTGTAGATCTTCTGCACGGGCCAGAACCACCGCCCGTAGAGACCGGGTTCGGCGAGGGCGCGGCTGAATCGGCCGAAGGTGGTGACGACCGCGACCTCGGTTTGACGAACCTGGAACGTGAAGAGGACGAGTGCGACGAGGACCGCGCAGGCGCCTCCGACGGCAAGGGTGGGGAAGTGGCGTTTCATGGCTTGGTGGCTTCAGCGCGGGTCGCGGGCATGGTGACGTCCAGGAGATCCGGGCGGAGTTTGTCTTCGAGATTGATCCAGTAGTCTTCGGAGAGGTGGGTGGTGGTGAGCAGATATTTGCGGGCCATGGCGGTGCCTTGGACGACTGTTTCGAGGTACGACCGTCGCGCGAAGACAGCCGGCGAAGCGGCGAAGGCGGCCATTTGATTGGTGAAACGGCCGGCGGCACCTGCCGCGCGGGCGGTTTGGAGGATGCGGTCGGAAGCGGCTTCCTGGACGCGCCGGGTGGACTCGGCCTCGGCAAGGGGGACGCGTTGAGCGCGGTAAGCGTGCGCGTCGAGGATCTTCGTTTCCCTCTCCTGGGTGGCACCGATCACGGCCTCGTAGGCAGCGGCGACTTGGACGGGAGGATGGATGTCCTGCAGGCCGACGAAGAGGATCTCCACGCCGAGCTGCTTCTCGACAGCGCTTTGCTGAATGGCGTCGCGAAGTTCACCGGCGGCTTCGAGGCGGTCTGTCGACATGATGGCATCGAGGTCGACACCGACGAGGTAGCGGACGACTTCGCGTGTGGCGAGGCGTTCGAGGAGGAGCGCGGGGTCGGTGTGGCGATAGCCCCAATCGAGCACATTGGTGACGTGGTATTGGACGGGGATGCTGGCGGTGAGCAGGTTGACGGGGACGCTGGCGTCGGTTTCGGGACCGTTGGTTGCAGTGGCGCCGGTGGATTCGCGGCTGGCGACCAGGAGATTGAACTCCTCTTTGTAATGCGGCCGGGTCCAGACCAGGGTTCGCTCCGCATCGAGCTTGGGATCGGGGACGAATCCGACGTTGAAGGCCCGGGCTTCACGGGTGGAGAAGAGGCGAACGACTTCAAGGGGCCATGGCCACTTGAAATGGAGTCCGGGTTCGAGCACTCCCCGGGTCTCGAGGCGCCGACCCCAACGTTCGATGGTCGCTTGTTCGTGCGGATCAACAATGACGATGGCCGAGGCGATCCACAGAACGGCGGCCTGCAAAAGAATCAACCCCGCCAAGGCGCGTTCGAGCCAGCGGTAGAACCACGTTTCGGACACCTTGAACCCGAATTGATAATCGAAGGCCTGCGCTGCGGTGGAGACCAAGCCTCCGGGTTGTCCCAGCAGACCGAGGATGCGGCTTTCGTAAACCGGAGGTGAGTCCTGCCGCCGTTGTCGTGGTCGATAGGCTTCAAGGATCAACAGGACCAAAGACTCCGCTCCCAGGAGTCCGAGAAATACGACGAGGGCGCGGGCCAAGCGGCGATCGAACTCCGGATAGCCCGACCACGCCGCTGCTGCGGCGGCGATGGCGAGTGTGAAGAGGATCGCGGCCAGCAGGAGGCGGGAGGCTGCGGGCCGCAGCAGGCGGTGGAGTGGGTCCTGCGACAAGCCCGCGGCGAAACGGCCCAGGAGGAACGTGACGAGGGCGAGGAGCCCATAGAATGCCATCGAAAGGGCCGAACGCTCCGGGAGAATCAATGGTCCGCGATCCAACCAGCGCCAAAGCCATGCGGCCGCCGCCGCCTGCCCCACGGCGAGCACCAAGGCGAACGCCGGGACGATCCATCGCTCGAACGCCAGGCGGGAACTGCGAGCGCGAAAGGTCTCGTCCCGGCCGGAGAAGAGGGCGGTTTCGGGCCGGCGGTTCCGAAGATCTTCGAAATCGCGCCGTTCGTTGTCCTCCATGGCGCGCAGTCGAGCCTGCAACACGCCGAGCGTGAGAATCACCATGCCGAATCCGGCGTATGCGGCGCCGACGAGACCGGTGGCGTTTCCGGTTGACCACGCGGTCGCCAATCCCACGCCGCCACTGAGTGTCAAGGCCGCCCAACTGACGGCGAGTGAACGTTGGATGTTTGAATCCATGGGTTAGTCGAGTTCGCGATGCGCGAAGAGGAACCAGGCGAGACAGAGAGCCGTCGCGATGTGGAGAACTCCATACGCGGCGGCGCGTGCGACGTAACCCCAGGACAAGGGACGGGGGGATCCGATCGAATCGGCGACCCAGAAGACCTGCCAATTGGGCAGGAGGTCATGGAGCAGGTCGGCCAGTGTCGATCGCGAGGCTGAGGAGCTCGCGAACAGGTAGTCGGAAAGTAGGCCCAACGCCAGAAAACCACCGCACAGCAGCAACGTGGGCACCATTGAAAGTCGTGTGCTAAGGGCAAGCGCCAGCGCGGCGAGCACTCCCAGGGCTGCAAAAATCAGCACGCCCGCTGTGACGAGGCCTGAGTCGAGTCGGGAACCCCAAGGTTGTGGCGAACCGGATGAATCGAACGCATTGACCACAGCGAATGCGACACCGACCGACGCCACCGTGGTCAGGACCGCGTCGCCCACAAACGAACGGTGCAGAAAGAAGCTGCTGGCGGCGGCCAGGCCGAGGCCAGCGACAACGGCTCCGAGTGTGACAGTGATGGCCAGCCAGTCGGGGTTGCCAGTGGCTTCTCGGGCCATGCGACCTGCCAACAACGCGACCAGCAGGTGCAGGAATCCCTGAAGGGCGAGGGCGGTCATCAGGCCCGTGTATTTCCCCAGGAGAAACGGAAGGCGGCCGACGGGCTTGGAAAGAACAACGAGCGCCGTGCCCGAGCGCACTTCGCGGGCCACCAGAAAGGAGGCACCGAGCACCGCGGCGATGAGACCGGCGACGAGCATGAATGCCAGGACGCTTTGTTTGACCTGCCGCGATTCCTCGCCGAGGGCAAAATAGTTGGAGTGGGCGAGCACCAACATGAACACCACGCCGCCTGATCCCAGAATCAGCCAGAACGGCTGCCGGATCAGTTCGTGGAACGAAGAAAGCGCGATGGCCAAGGTCTTCTTCACTTCGATGTGCGGCGCGATGACGCTCCGTGGTGTTCGGACGAGTGGATGGCGGCCGGGCGTGGATGGGGATTGGAGGCGGAAATGGATTCAGGAACCGGTGGCATTCTGGGATTCCGGCTCGGTGGCCAGTCGCCATTCGAGAAAGGGATCCGGAAAGCGGGCGAGCCAACCTTCGGGACCGAGAGCCATCTCGGTGTCGGTGAGCAAGCAGGCATCGAGGCGGGCGCTGATGGCGTCGTGATCGAGATCTTGCCCGATGATGACGATTTCCTGTCGACGATCGCCGTAGGGCTCTTGCCAGAGCTTCACGATTTCGTCGCGTTGCTCGTCGTCCTCGGGCCATTGGCAGTTGTCGACGGCAGTCCACCAGAATCCGGCGGCCTCAGTGCGGCACGTGGTGCCGGCTTGGGACAGGCTTCCGGCCCAATCCATGCGGGTGGCGAGCCAGAAGAAGCCCTTGCTGCGAAGCACGCCTGTCCATGCTCCCTGCAGGCATTGCATGAAGCGTTGGGGGTGGAAGGGGCGCCGGGCGCGGTAGACGAAGCTGGAGATGCCGTACTCCTCGGTTTCCGGGGTGTGTTCGCCGCGGAGTTCCTTCAGCCAGCCCGGGGCTTCGCGAGCTTTCTCGATGCTGAACCTGCCGGTGTTGAGCACTTTCTCGAGAGGCACGCGGCCGAACTTCGAGTAGACGATCTCGGCGCCCGGATTCAGGGCCTTGAGCATTCCGGTCACCTGGGCCAATTCCTCCGGACTCAGCAGATCGATCTTATTGACGACGAGAACGTCCGCGAACTCGACTTGATCCACCAGCAAGTCCACCACGCACCGGTCATCGGAATCGTCGCGGGCTTGACGTCGGTCGGCGAGGGATTCCGTGGAGCCGTAGTCGCGGAGAAAGTTCAAGGCATCGACAACCGTCACCATGGTGTCGAGGCGTGCGACATCGGAGAGGCTGCGTCCCGATTCGTCGGCGAAGGTGAACGTCTCGGCGACAGGGAGCGGTTCGGAAATGCCGGTGCTTTCAATGACGAGGTAATCGAAGCGGCCGGCGCGCGCCAGGGCGGCCACTTCCTTGAGCAAGTCCTCGCGGAGCGTGCAGCAGATGCAGCCATTCGACATTTCGACGAGGATTTCCTCGGCGCGATGGAGCGTCGCGCCGCCCCTTTTCACGAGAGCCGCATCGATGTTGACCTCGCTCATGTCATTGACGATGAGCGCCACTCGCATGCGGTCGCGGTTGTGGAGAATGTGGTGGAGCAGGGTGGTCTTCCCGGCGCCGAGGAAACCGGAGAGCACCGTGACGGGGAGTATTCGGTTGGACTTGGCCATGGGGGGAGGTTGGGCGGTGTCGGAGTGGGCAGGCGCCCCGGATGACAGGGTCCGGAGCGCATGCGACGGGGTTGGCGACTACGGGCGACCGCCGGATTCGGTAATGACGCCTGTCCGCACACGGAAGACGGCACTGGCGGCGTTCGTCGGCACGGCGATCTCCTTGCGCCTGCCGGTGCCGATGATTGGTGCACCAAATGAGGTCCAAGGTCCGGCGATTCCAGGGGCGGATTCGATTTGGTAAACGACCCCGTCTTCGGTAGCGAAGGAGAGCGCGACGGAACCGCTTGAGCCGCGGACCGCACTGAGTGTCGGTGACGCGCTGGTCACTTCGAAGGTGAACGTCTCGCGAACGGTCAGGGTTTCGCCGCTCGCGACGAGAACGCCGGAAGCCGCCAGAACCACGTGATAGGTGCCCGGAGCTGTGAATCCCCAGTTCACGTGGTTATGACTGCCGGCGTTGAGCCGGACGACGTCGTTGGTGCCGATTCCATCGCTGCTGTCGAAGAGAAGTTCCGGCGTGCCGAAGCCGCCCACCGTGAACACCGAGAAATTCCCGGGTCCTTGGACGGATTCGAGGGCGACCGACAAACGGTCGTCCCGGAAGCTGCCGATGGAGACTTCTTCGGCGGCGAGCCCCAGGAAGAGAAGCGAGGGGCTGGAGGTCTGGGGCAATATCCAGGACGGTGAACCCGGTTCGCCGAGGAAACGATACGCGGGGGCATCGGGAACCCGGGTCAAAGCTCTTGCCGGGACGTCAAGCACCGCGGCGGCGGGCGAGAAATGCCGTTCCAGAGCATCGCTGTGGATTTCCCACTCCAGTCGGCCTTCCTCGAAGGTGACACCGACATCGGTGTGACCTTGCTCGAGGCGGGTCGCAGGCCGGGCGAGAAATCCCGTCCGATGGCCCGTGGCGTCTTCCGAATAGCCGACCACGTCACCCTGGTTGTTAATGCCCAAGGCCACGGTGGCGTGGGCGCCGGGGTAGTCGAGGGTGTGAAGTTCGTTCTCCGGGGTGCGGACATACCCGTGGAGTCCGGTGGCATCGGCATAATAGCCGGAAAGAGCGCCATGATCGTTGATGCCGAGCGCGCCGCTGCCAAGTGAACCGGGTGGATCAAAGACCTCGATGAGGCCATTGGTGCCTCGAACAAAGCCGTGTTCGCCGGAATCGGTGGCGAAGTAGCCGGCGACGACGCCGTGGTTGTTCAGGCCATACGGTTGGGTGTTCAACGAACCGGGAGGGTCGAAGAAGGTGAGATCTCCGGTGGGAGAACGCAGGAATCCCCGTTCACCGATGGCATTGGTGAAGAACCCGGCGGTCCATCCCTGATCGTTCAAAGCGAGTACGATGGTGGAAGACGTGTTCGGAAGGTCGATGCGTTGGAAAATGCCGTTGGTATCGCGGAGGAACCCCGAGGTGCGGGTGGCGTCGGTGAACCAGCCCGCAATTTGACCCGAGGCGTCCAGGTCGAAGGCCTCGGTGAAGTGCGCCGTCGGGAATTCGATGGATTCGAGGTGGCCTTCGGGATCGAGCAAGTAACCCTTGCCCCCGATCTCGTCGCCGGATCGGCCGACGATTCGAAGCTGGTCATCAATGCCGAAGGCAAAGGTATTGGTGGCTCCGGGAACCCGGATCGCCTTCCAGGTGTAAGCCGGGCGGACAACCGGCTGAGGTTGGGGGAGTTGAGCGTCGGGAACGACGAACGTGTAGGCGGCCTCGGCGCTGATCGGACGCTGGCCTTCCACCAGGACGGCGGAGGCTCGGAAGCGCAGTTCGTACGTGCCAGGCGCGTTGAAAGCCCAATTGACATGACGATGCGAGCCCGCCACGAGCGTGATCTGGTCGACCTCCGAAAGGCCGTCGCCGCTGTTCCAATGCACGGTCACGGCGCCAAGACCATCGACGGAGTAGGCGGCGGCGTCTCCGTTGCCGATGACACTCACGAGTTGGAGTGAGATCCGGTCGCCGATGAGGACTCCCGCCGGGATCTCTTCGGTTCCCAAGCCGAGGAACAAGACACCCTCCTTCTCGGTCGCGGGAAGGATCCAAGCCGACCGACCGGGAGCCCCGAGAATCTGGAAGTCCAGGGTGTCCGGAATCGGTACCTCGGCGGCTTCGCCCACCCTCAAGACAGCGCCTGAGGGTTCGAACTCGCGGTCGGCTTCGTCGTCGTGAACATGGAGATCCAAGGCACCGTCTTCGAGGCCGATGCCGACGTCGGCATGGTGTTCGGTGAGTTGAGTGGCTGGGCGTGCGACAAACCCAAATCGTTGGCCTCCGGCGATGGTGTACTCGCCGACGATCTCCTGCTCATCATTGATGCCGAACACCTCGACCGACGTCGCGCCGGGCGGTTGGAAGGTGCGGGTCGCGCCATCGGAGCGGCGGAAGAAGCCGGCGGTCTTTTCGAAGGCGATATTGACGGTGCCGGCAATGTCGCCGTGGTTGTTGATGTCGCCCGGCAGGGTGTTGTCCCAGCCCTCGACGGAAAAGACCTGGGTGAAGTTGGTACCTTCAATGACCACGCCTTGGAGGGCGAAGGCTTCGTCCCACTTCCAACCGGTGAGAATTCCGGCGTCGTTCATACCACGGGCCACGGTTCCCATCGGGGAACCCGGGTAGACCAGGACGTTGAGCGCGCCATTGGTGTCCCGGCGGAAACTGCGAATGAAGAATGGGTCGTCCTCAAACCAATAGCCATTGGCCTGGCCTGCGTCGTTGATGCGCCAGAGATAGGTGAAACCCGGCACATCCCCGTCGATGGTGGTGACCGTTCCGTCGGCCGAGCGAAGGAACCCATGCTGAATCTCGGCATTGGTGGCGTTCCGGTAGAAGCCTGCCGTGGTTCCGGCGGCGTTGAGGCCTCCGGCAAAAGTGGCGGTATTGCCCGTGATGTTGAAGGTGACGAGGTTGGTGTCCTTCCTCACGAAACCATGACTGAGACCGGCGTCGTCGCGGATCCGACCGACTAGGGTTCCATCGTTTTGAATGTCAGCGATGGTGGTTTCCGCGGCGCCGGCGATGGCGATGCGTTCGAAGGTGAATCCGGGTGCGGGTTCGGGTTCCGGCTCTGGCGGGGTTCCGGCCAGAATCTGGAAACGATAGGTGGCAACGGGGCTCACCACGGGTTCGCCGGTGGATGCAAGGGTTCCGGAGGCTTGCAGTCGGATCTCGTAATAACCCGGAGCGTCAAAGACCCAGTTGAGGTGTTCATGTCCACCAACTGGAAGATCGCGAAAATCGGCAGCGGAGACTCCGTCCCGTGAATTCATGTAGACCACCGGGTTTCCAAAACCACGGATGGCGTAGAGAACGAAGTGTCCCGGCCCATCGACACCCACAAGCGTGAATCGGACGGTGTCATCCTTCATCACGCCGGCGTTGACTCCATCGGCGGCTAGTCCGAGGTAGATGACAGACTCATTGGCGACCTGAGGAATGACCCAGACGGGGTCGCCTGCCTTGCCGAGGAAGTCGAAGCGCGTGTCGGCGGGAATCGTTGTGCGAGCGGCTGCCGATACCTGGACGACAGCGGCCTCCGGTCGGTACTCGATGTCGTTTTCCTCGTCGTGCAGATGGACATTCCACTGACCCTCCGCGAAGTCGATGCCTGCGTCGCCATGACCGCGGTCGAGGATGGGGAGGGTTGGCACGATCGCCAGGAGCCCGGGTTGATTCCATCCTGAGGCCACCAAGCCGAGGTCGAAACCGGTGGCGGCGAAGCGCCGCACAGTGCCGCTCACGGCGTTGGCGACATAGAGGTCTCCGTTGCGAGCGAAGGCGAGGCCGGTGGGTTCCTGGAGATTGTCGGCGGCGAAGACGCCGAAGGGAACGCCATTGGTGTCGAATCGGGTAATCTGGTTGGCGCCCGTCTCGGCGACATGAAGGATGTTGGCGGTGTCGAAGGCGAGGCCCGCGGGTCGATGGAGATTGGTGATCAGCAGACCAAGGTCGGCGCCGGTGCCGGAGAATCGGCGGATGTTGTTCCCGGTTGCGTTTGATACCAGGAAATTGCCTTGAGGATCACGTACCACGCTGACTGGGCCATCAAGACCTTGGGCAATGAAGACGGAACGGGTGCCGTCCGGGGCAATCTTGACCACGTTATTGGCGCTCCGGTTGGCGATGTAGAGATTCCCAGTCGTGTCGAAGGCCAGCCCGGTGGGGCCTGACAGGTCTTGGTCGGCAACCACTCCCAACATCCGGCCGGCAGCGGAGAAGCGAAGGACGGCATTGCGTTTGGCGTCGGCGATGTACACCAGGCCGTCGGGTCCGGAGACCATGGCGGTGGGTTCCAGCAATCCGGTTTGCGCAAAGACACCTTCGGAACCGTGAGGCCCGATTTGGCGAACCTCTCCCGAAAGTCCGACCGGGACGAGCAGTCGGTCCTGCGTGTTGTCCGGCACCGCACGAAACCCATGATAGGCGCCGTCGGGCGTGCGGAAAGTACCGACGATGACGCCGTCTTGATTGACATCGCTGGCCGAGAAGCGATTCCCGCCGAGTTCTCCCCGGATCTCTACCTCGGTGTAAGTGCCCGTTTCGTAGAGATAGAAGCGGTCTCGTCGACCGGACGAGGCGTGGCGGAAGAAGCCCAGAACCGTGCCGTTGTTGGCGATACCGGAAAGGCTGTGAAGGCTTGCGTCGGGAAACGCGAGGTCCTGGCGGTTGGTGCCGCGCAGGATCCAGTCGGCACGGATCGATTGGGTGGCGCCATTGACGGCCACTTCCGAGATCGAATAGCCCAGAATCTCTCCGGCGTTGTTGATGTCCACGAAGCCGGACTGGGCGGTGCCCGGGAGGTCGATCGACACGAAGTTGGTGCCATCGTGGAGAAAGTGAAAATTGCCTGATAGCCCGGTGGCGTCGCCCACGACGATTCCGGCGTCGTTGACTCCGCGGGCATAGGACTCTCCGGCGCCGGGAGGGATGAGGAGGGTGAAGTTGGTGCCGCGGCGGACGTAGGCGTCGCTCTCCATGAAGCCGGCGATATCGCCTCGGTTGTTGACCGCGAAAACGGTGATTCCGCCATAGGTATCGGCGGGTTGGATGGATGTCACCTCACCGGCGGCGTGGCGAAGGAAGCCTTCGTTGACCGAATAATCCGCGTTAAACCATTCGCCGACGATGGTGCCCGCATCGTTGATCGCGTTGGCAACAGCATGGGCGGCCTGCGGGACATCGACGCGCGTGGCGACATAGCGACGTATCGTTGTCGTGCCGAGACCCGACAACGGAGTGGCGACAAAGGAACGCGTGGTGTCGTCGGACAGGTCATAGCGGCCGACGATCAGGCGTTGGTCATTGATGCCGGTGACGCGAACGTTGGCGGCTTCGGGAAAGTGAAGGTCCAGGAGGGTTCCGTCCGACCAACGAACAAACGGAGCTTCGGGACTTGTGACACTGCGTTTGAAGCCGCCCACGATGTCACCGTGGTTGTTGATATCGTACAGCGTGGTTTCGATCGCGCCTGGGTAGTTCCAAATCTGAAATGTGTTGGACTTGGAATCGTAGATCAGGCCGTTGGCGGTATCGAAAAAGCCGTTGAAGGCGACACCGACTGCGACGCCCGCGTCGTTCAGGCCCCAGGCGCCGGACGTCTGATAGCCCGGCGTATCGAAGACCACATAGGTGTCATCCGGATTTCGTACCCAGCCCTGCAGCGATGAGCCGCCGGCGATCTGTCCCGAGGCATTGATAGCGACGGTGAAATTGAAGTTGGTATCGCCCGACCATCCGATGGAGGACGTCGTCCCGTCGGCGCGTCGAAGGTAGGCCTTGTAGGTTCCTGACTTGGGATCGGCGGGATCGGCGTAGTAGCCCACCAGATCCCCCGTCGCTGTGAAGCCAGACCACTCAGTGAACTTCGATCCTGGCCATCCGCCCCGTTCCTGTTCCTGTCCTCCAGCGTACCGATACCCACGACTTACCCCGTCGGGGCCGTCGATGGTGCCGGCAATCACCCCGCGTGCGTTGATCTTGAAGGCTACGTCCCCTGCCGAATTGGTCAGAGTCAGAGGGATGAGCTGGTATCCGGCAGGTGGGGGCGGTGCCGCCGCCGTGACCCGATCGCGAGCGCCGGCCAGGAAGACGGCACCCGCCAGAATCAGGGGGGCAGCCGGTCGACGGGCGCGGGGTCGCTGGACCCCAGGGGCGGGTTGGTTCGATTGGAAACTGTGCCGAGGCGGTAGATTCATTTGGGACCGCTGGGTTTGCATGGTCGTTTTGTTTTAGTCGAAAAGAGGTGATTCGTAGCGGAGGCGAAATAGGCGCATCGGATGATCAACCGAGATTCGAAGTTCGCCCGGACCGTTCGCAGAGGGCCAAGGGATGGGTTCGGAACTCCACGGGCCCGACGGAGAGAAGGTCGATTCGAGGTGATAGGATCGGCCTTCCCACGGAAACCATCGAATTCTCATCGTTCCCGCCACCGTCGTCGCCGTCGTCAGACGGAGCTCTAGAGCGGCAACAAGGACGCCGAGCGCACGGTCGAAATCATCCGAGGGTAGTCCATTGTTGAAAACCAGATGCACAACGGGCGTGCCGCGGTACTGCGGCGATCGAAGGCGGAGGGGAAAAACATAGGCACCGACCGCGGGAACGACGCCGTTGGTGGCGTCGAGGATGAAGGTGTAGTGAGTATGAAGCGTGCCGCGGGTGTTGGCTCGGCTGATGCGAAAGCCAGGAACGAAGCGGGTGCTGGGTGTGATCGTGACGGATGGCGCGGAACCTCCCAGACCACCTGGATTGACAAAGTGCATCCGCTCGGGTTCCGCCGGATGGGTGGCCCAGGCGTCGTTCTCCCAGCGTCGCAGCGGACCGCTGATATCGAAGTGAATCTCGTCCTGGAAACTGAATCCCGAACCGGCGAATCCCGGATTGTCCGTTGCCCATTGAGTGCCATCGCCCTGGACGTCGTTCTCTCGAACATTGGCGACATGAATCGTTCGATCGACCCGCAGGACTCCATCCTCGGGAATCAGGACAACATCGGAATGAGCGAACAGTGCGGAGTGGGCCGCATGGCCTGTGGAGCTGATCAGGATCACCCCGATCGCGATCTGCTGGTACCGGGGGCGAATCGCCCCACGGGATCGTCGACGCTCGGGTGGAAGGTGGGCGCGGAGGAGGAAGAGACCCCCGAGGATGAGCAGGACCGGACTTCGGGGTTCGGGGACGAGGTACGAGGCCAGAGAATGCTCCGCACGGCCCAGCGTCTCCGCGGTGACTCCATGGCCGAGGAGCAGGTAGATAGGATTCGACGGCCCTTGAAGACCCGCCACTTCGACATCGAGGCCCAGGAGATAGACGCCGCTTGACGGGCCATCGGACGAGGCATCCTCCATGCCGTCGTTGCCGTAGAGGCTGAATGAAAGATGGCGATGGAGGTAACCGCTCACACCAGTGGTGGCCACCGCGAATCCGGCGAGAATCATTTCCCCACCGTCGGCAATCACTTGAGAACTCTCGGAATCGTCGGAGGCGTATCGTAGGACCTCACCGTCGGGCACGACATCGAAGGACACGGTGTCCCTTCCGTTCCAATAGGACAGGTTGAGATCCCTCGGTCCGCAGGGAAGGAGGCGGAACCGAATGGTTGAGGAGCCGGGCAGCGTGGAGGCTCCCTCCGGCATGAGTTGGTAATTGTTGCGGACGGAGTTCCAACCCGGGCTGGAGGAATAGACGGCGCCGTTCAGTCCGACCACCGACTCCATGCGCGTGGTGAAGATACGGGCGTCCTCCAGCACGCGGGAGGTGGAGAAGTCGAAGCCACCCAATCGAACCTGGCCCGCGCGCTGGTAGACCAGGATATCAATGTGCGCAGCCCGGGTCGGCGCCGCGCATAGAAGAGCCGCGGCGATCGCCGGAGCGGCGACACGGCCCCACGGCCGCGGTCTGGTCGCGCGGAGGCGAGGGTGAATACTAAGGAATGGCATGCGGAACATCATTGGGAGACTCGGGAGATGGGGGCGTGAAAGGGCCTCCGCCCAACACCCATGGGAGTCGACTCACTACAGTTCTTCTCACGCCACGAGCCGATGGCCCGCAGCGGAGTTGGGTCTTAGGACGCGCCTGGACGGGCAGCGCCGGGAGTTACTCGGCACCGAGTCCCGAGGTCTGCGTGACGGCAGACCCGGTCAGGGTTAAGGCGGTGATGTGAGAACTCGGATTCGATCCACCGCTCCGCGAGGCGGAGGTCGGTGACAAGCCGATGGCTTAAGACCGTCGCGCGGATTGAATCACGGGAGAGCGCGGGCGGTCAGAAGAAGACTCAGGAAGACTGCGGTGGGGCTCTGCCTGGAAGCGGCGGGCAATCCGTGGTGCCCCTCGGTTCGGCGGCGATGCGCACGCTCGTCGGCCGGGGACAAGCGTGAGGTTCCAGGGTGGGCGGAGTGGCGTCCGTAGCCTCCATCGTGCCCTGAGCGACGGTGAGAACGACGCAATCGATGGGATCGCAATCGTCGTGGTCGTGCCAAAGATGATGGAGAGCGGGAAGGACGACCGCTCCGTTGAGCAGCAGGAAAACGCCCAGGACCAAGCCGGAGAGCAGGGCTCGGCGCGTCCGCAGGAAGAATGGGCGTCCGCTCAGTTGCAATTCGTTTGCATCTTAGATTTCGATGGTCGCGGGGCCAAGCAATTTTATCGGAATGCCGGAAGAATCCGGCGATGACTGCGAGACAGCGGGATCGTGGTGCGGAATTCAGGGCATGATTTTCCCCGCAGTCACCTTCTGGAAATCGGCATGCTGCGTTTCACTGAGCGCTTCCGGGCGATAGAACTTCTCGTAGAACTCGGCGTCGACGTGGACGACCTGATGGGCCAGGCCGCAGCGGAAGGGCGGGACGTGCACTGGGAATCGCCCATATCGGCCCCACACGTATTCCGCATAGGACGCGGCAGCGGCGATGGCTTTGTCACTCAGTGCGGGGACTGCGGCGGTCACCGAGGACGGATCGCGCCAGGCGCCATATGCCGGATGCGATCGGAACACTCCGCGCGGTCCGAACTTGCGATCGACAATTGATTGCAGCGCCGCGGTCATGCTCGAGAAGTTGGGTGGGCAGAGGGCTTGCAGGAGGCGTTCCCCATTGTGTTCGAGCGCCACGGCGAGCGGAACAGGTTGGTCCTTTCCCAGCAGGCGCAACCCGAGGCGGGTGACGGGTCCGACGCCAAGATAGCGACTGGCGGGCAGGGATTCGCAGCGGAAGCCGAGGGTTTGGAACCAGGCGAAGTCGTGGTTGGCGAAGTGAGGGAATCCACCGAGACCCAGGGCTTGGGTCATCAGTCCGAGGTTCTGCAGCACCATGCCCATCTCGAGGTTCACGAAATCGGTCACGAACTGCTCGAGTTGTTTGATGGTGATGACCTTTCCATGAGCGGGATCGTCGTCGAGATGGCCACCGCGACTGCGGGCGAAGCGGGCCAGGCCAGCCGGGCGATAGCCATTCCGTTCATCGAGCACGTAGACGCCGGTGTCCTCATTGAGAATCTCCAGGATGCCATTGAGATACATCGGGGTTAGATCACCAATGGGCAGGAAATACGAACTGCCCGTGGCATGGAGAGACCACCGGTTGGCATTGATATTGAAAATGGGTTCCTGCGGCGCCTGCAGACGTCGGTCGCTGAGTTGGACGCGGGAGCGTCGAAGGCTTTGGGTCCATTCTCCGCGACGGTTCAATTCCGCGATTTCCGCGAGGTCCTGGCGAGGCAACTCGTGAGGGCGACGCAGCCACCAGGTGCCTCCGTCATTGATCACCACCAGGCTCACGGTCTGGAGGCAGTCGCCGCTGGCGACGGTGCGTCCGACCATGCCCGCCATGATGTTGCCACCCTGGCCCGAGGCGTAGCAAAGGTCACCCAGTGCCGGGCCGGTGATGCCACAAGCCGCCCAGGCCAGCAGCGCTTCGTCGTCTTCAGAGATCGGTGCGGGCGCGTGCCGGCTGGAAAACGCCAATGGGCCGGTTGGCATGCTCATGCCGAGGCCGAAACGCCGGGATCGGCGATCTCGGAGGGCGGAGACCAGGGCGTAGGAATCGACAGCCTTGGGACGATCGGACATGGAGGCAGTCAAACGGTCAGTGGCCGTCGCGGCAATGGGAGAGATCATCCTCCTCAAGAACGATGAGGAAAGGGGATCGGATGCATGCCCGCTCGGCTTGGGGCGAACGATCCTGGATTTAGAGGGTCCAGCCCAAACCCCGCTCAGCGACCCAGATCAATGAGGCGACGACGATAAGAACGGAGCCGAATTGGAGCGCTACGCGACGGTAGAACCAGGATTCACGAAGGAAATAGGCGACCGGCAGAAACACGGCCACGATGCCGAGTTGCCCCAGTTCCACGCCCAGGTTGAATCCCACCAGCGCGCTGGCGAAGGCGGCGCGGGGCAACTCCAGGTCCGCAAGGACACCAGCGAATCCGAATCCGTGGATCAAACCGAAGCCGAACGCCACCGCCCATCCTCGATCGCGAACGAACGGGATCAGGTTGTTGACGGCGGCGACGGCGACACTCAGGGCAATGGTGGTCTCGACGATCCGGGATGGAAGTCGAAGCCATCCCGAGGCGGCGAGAGCCAGCGTCAGGGAGTGGGCCAGTGTGAATGCCGTCACCACTTTCAACACCCGAAGCGCGATGGGGCGAAGACCCTCGGTTTGGCTGCGGTCCACGGTCAGAGCCACCACCGACGGCAGCAGCAGGGCGAGCAGAAAGAGGATGTGATCGTGACCGATCCAGATGTGATGCACCCCCTCGCCCACAAAATGGAGAAAGGAACGGGTCGGTGGTGTCGCCTGGGGCAGGGAAACGGGCGTGTAAACGAAGCGCGGGCGTTCGGGGGAAAAAACGAAGGTCGAAACCTCGTTGCCATCTGACCATCGAAGAAGCCCGCGGTGCTGAGGGTCCGTCTCGAATAGCAAGTGGTAGTCGACGGTGAGGGATGAGGACGGTTCCCAAGGCGTGGTGAAGGCGACTGAAGCGGCAGGCTCTCCGGCGATATCAGCGACCCGCAACCCATCGAGCATCGGGTGCAACACTCGGCCCGCCTGGTCGAACCTGACTTGGTCCTTCACCAGGCGCTCGATCTCGCCGGCCCGGCTTTTCAGTTCGCCCCAGGTGACGGCACCGTCTGCGTTCCGATCCAGAGGGACTATTTCGTTAAGGTCGCGCAATGGGATATCCAAGCGACCCGCCAGCGTGGGGCCATTGGCGGTCATTGAGAGGCAGGCGTCGCTGAGTCGATGTGCCTGCGCGCTGGGAGCCAGGAGCAACAGGGACAAGAGAAGCCGGGCAACGAGGGCGCAGGGAATGGGGCAGCTCATGGGACGATGGTGTTGGAGGATTGAAGGTGAGTGCCGCGGGTCTTGGTCTGCCATCCCACCCTCAGGCGATACTGCTCCACCCATTGGTTGGCTTGAGCCAGGGTTTCAGTGTCACGGGCGGCTTCGGCCGATTCGAACAGAAGGTCGAGGTCTGCGGGTTCTCTTTGGATGGACCAGTTTTTGCGGGCCAGCGCGACGGCGAGGGCGGGTTGTCTTTGAATTCGCAGGACAAAGCGGGCGAATTCGCGCAGATGCAGGTCATCGCCGCGGATCTGGCCCAGGGCGAACGCATCGGCGAGCGAGGCGACGAGGGATCGAGTGGCAGGGGCCTCCGGGTCGATGCGGACCAGGGCTTCCGCAAGGCGGAGCCGCAGCGGATCGCTGGTGGCATCACGCAGGAAGTCGGCGACCCTCGGAAACTGACCCGTGGCGATCCAAAGATCGGCGAGTGCGGTTACGGTGTACGGAGCCTTGGGCTGGAGTTCGAGGGCGGCTTGAAAGCTCCTCTCGGCTTCGACGGCCTCGCCGTTGCGAGCATGGATTTCTCCGAGCGAAGTCCAGGCCCAAGCCCGAACTTCGCCGGGCGCTTGGGAATGCTGTTGGATCGCGGTGGCCAGGGCTTGGCCGGGGGATGAACTCGAATCCCAGAGGCTTCGAAGGCTGGCTGCGGCGGTGGTTGCGGTGAGGGCGTCGGCGTGTCGGGCGAGTTGTAGGCAGGCGTTTTGCGCGTTGGTATAAGACCCCATGACTTGGTGAAGAGTGACTTTCAGAAGCCATGCCCCACCATGGCGAGGCTCGCGGCGCAGCGCGGCATCGACATCCTGGAGTGCCGCCTCAAAGGCGTGCAGGCCCTGCTTGATTTCAGCGCGGAGAAGAAGGGCGTCGACGGGCACGTCGGTGCCGGACCACCACGGTTGAAGCAGCGCCTGCGCGCGGCCGAGAAGGCGGGGATCGCCCTCGTGACGGGCAACACGAACCCATTCGCGGGCGGTGGGCATCGCCTCGGACAGGATGGGGTGAAGGACAGCGGACGACGGTCGAGTTAAGGCCGTCGAGGGCGGAAGTCTCACCAGGATGACATCGTCGCTTTCAGGGATGATGGCCTCGGACGCGCTGGCGAGAGCGGTGATCAGTAAGAGTACGGCGATCGAAGGAGTCTGGAGGCGGGAGTTCATCGGCGGGTTTCGGATCACACACGGTTTGGATTTCGATCCGAAACCCGCCGTCCTCCCACTCGGGAGAAAGAGCTAAGGGCCGGAGGGCGGTGTTTCGGGAATCGACAGCGGACCCGAGAGGGCCCGGACCGATTAGCGATCCGGGCCCGGGCGCGGGCCGGTTGGTCGGGGTTACTGGATCGTCGCCTTCAGTTGCGTGGCATTGGCTCCCGGATTGCCGAGGGTGACCTGGCGGTCGGATTTGGCGCGCAGAAACCCGGCCTGGGCGCCGTCGGCGGGTTTGTCGACCGTCAGCGTGCGAGTGGCCGGATCATAAGTGCCGGGCACGCTGCGGTAGGGGCCGCTGACGGTGGGGGAGACTTGGGGGGTGATGATTACCGTTGGATCATTGGGCGAACCCGCGATAGGTGCGGTGAGGTAGGGGAACCGATTCAGGAACATCGAGGCGTTGACGGTGGCGCCGTCGGTGAATGCGAGCTTGCCACTGGGTGCGACCTCGGCGGGCAGCAGCACACCCATCACGACGCGGAGCGCCATGTCGACGACATCGTCGCCGGGGCGGCGGCCATTGGGGAAGCCGGCGTTGTCTCCGGCGAGAACGCCCATGTTTTTTTGGCTGTCGCGCGGGACCGGGCCGATGGCTGTGTTGAGCCGCTGCATCTCGCCGAGGGACCCGTTTTTGTTGAGGCCGTCGACGCCGGTGACGAACACGGCGAGCAAATCGTTGCGCGGGAACTGGGTTGGCGCCTTGACGCCCGCGGCACCGTAAAGGAGTTCGAGAATGGCCGGGAGGGTAGGGTGGGTGACGTAATCCGCGAACTGGAGATCATCCTTGGGCTCCGAGGCATTGAACTTGTTCTTGTCCTTGAGACCAATGACCACCTCGTTGACGAGCGGCATGGAGAGTCGGCTCATTTGAACGGGGGTTTCGACTCCAGACGCATTCCGTTCGAGTCGACTGGAGGTTGTCCAGGCCCCGATCACTGGGAGGTCGGCGCTGCTGCGCAGGAATTCGACAGGGAGTTCGAGGCAGATGGCGGTGACGTTCTTGTCGGCCAGGGAATCCTTGTTGGCGTTCTCGGGTCCGAGTGGGCTGGTGCTGATGTTCACCAGGTCGAACGTCTCGCCAAGGTTGACCACGAACGGGTCCTTTCGCTGGCCGACGAACACCCGGCCTTTCTTGGAGGTACCCGGCAGCGATACCTCGTAGATATACGAATTGGCGTAGGCTTCGTAATCCGGGATGGTTTTGTTGCCGACGTTGTCTTGAGGCTTGGTGAAGTCGGGGGTGTTGGTCTGTGGATTGAGAATGGGCGTGGCATCGGCGCCGCGGCGCGGCCCTTTGATCACGGTGAGGCGATAGGTCTGGTCAAGATTGAGTGCGGCGATATTGCCGGCACCGATGGGACCGACGGCGAGGACTGGGACGGCATTGGTGCGTTGGTTGCCGGCGGGACCAATCGGGAGGGCGATGTCCCGGGAGCGGTTGGTAAACCGGAACTGGAAGGTGAGGTCCTCGACAGCGTCGCCGTTGTTGTCGACGTGGATTTCGTAAAGCGCCTGGTCGTCGAGTTGGAAGTAATTCGGACCGCCGTAGGCGTCCTGGAGCGGCAGGTAATTGGCGACCAATGTGACATAATCGGCCCGGCCGGGTTCATAACTGCCGAATAGGTAGAAGTCGGTGCAATCCAGCTTGGGCGCGGCGGTGATTTGGGGGGCTTCGCGGTGGCTGGAGGCGACGGTGGACAGGGCGGCCAGGATGGATGCGGATTGACCCAGGAACCCTGGTATCGATGTCAGCTTCATGAGTGAGAAGGAATGGTTGGGTTGATAACGGTCGTGTCACTGTCATCAACGCCTCAGGTTGTCGGACGGATGCAGGGAGAATCGAGGTGTTCAAGGGCGCCCGTCCTCCGGCGATTTGGGCACGAAAAGCGGCAGAGGTCTGCCGTCGTCCAAGACGCTTCGCGTCGAACGCAGCGGGGGAGTCCGCCAGGTTTTGGGGGGAAGGTGCGCGGCGTTGACGCGTCAAGACGCGGGCGACTAGCGTTCATAGGACACTATGCGGGACCCCAGCCGGTTTGACGTGGTCATCGCCGGCGGAGGGCTGGCAGGGCAGTCGCTTGCCCGGCAGCTACGGATGCAAGTTCCGGGAGTGACGGTGGCATTGGTGGATGCGCAGAGGCGCCCGCTGCCGGAAGCGGCATTCAAAGTGGGCGAAGCGACCGCCGAACTGGCGGCCCATTACCTGGCGGAACATTTGAAGCTGCGCGATCACCTCGAACAGGACCATTTGTTGAAGTGCGGTTTGCGGTTCTTCTTCGGCGACGGCCGCGGGGCGCTGTCGGATCGCCCCGAATACGGCCCCCGGCAATTCCCACCGATCACGTCGTACCAATTGGATCGAGGCCGGTTGGAAAACCACCTGCGCGAACTCAACCAGGCGGAATCGGTGGTGCTCTGGGAAGGGTACGAAATCGAGGACATCGAGGTGGGGGTCGGAGGCGCTCCGCACACCACGCGGATTCGCGACCCCCAAACCGGAATCCAACGGCGACTGGAATCGCGGTGGATCGTCGACTGTGCCGGGCGGCGGCGATTCCTGCAGCGGAAGCTCGGCCTGGGACGACCGAGTCCGCTGCGGCACAGTGCCTGTTGGTTTCGGGTGGCAGGGAACTGTGATGTCGATCAGTGGGTGGCATCGGATCAGGACGGTTGGCACGGAAGGGTGCCAGGCGGAGTGCGCCATCGGTCGACGAACCATCTCCTGGGACGCGGGTATTGGGTCTGGTTGATCCCGTTGTCGTCGGGGAACACGAGCGTGGGCATTGTGGTCGACGAGCGGATTCATCCCGTCGCCACCTTGGACGCCCACGCGAAGGCGATGGCGTGGCTTGAATCGCACGAACCGTTGCTGGCGCGGCAGGTGTCAGCGCACGGGCTGATGGACTTTCATGCGCTGAAGGAGTTCAGCTACGCGACCTGCCGGTTCTATTCGGCCGATCGCTGGGCGTGCACGGGAGAAGCGGCGATGTTCATTGATCCCCTGTACAGCCCGGGATCGGATTTCATTGCCCTGGGGAACACCTTGGCGACGCAGTTGATCCGGGAGGATCATGAGGGACGGCTGACGACCGAACGTTTGGAGCGGTACAACGACCTGATGCTGCTCTGGCAGGACGCATTCACAGAGGTGTTTCAGGATCATCTGCCGAACTTTGGCTGCGCCCGGCTGACCACCGCGAAAGTCGTCTGGGACAACGCATCGTATTGGGTGTTCGTCTGTCAGGTGTTCTTTCAGGGAGTGATCCTGATGGATGATTTCCTGGATCGGTACCGGGCGCACTTCGCCTGGTTTTACCAATTGAACCAACGCGTTCAGCGACTGTTCCGGCAGTGGGGACAGCGAACGCGCGATGGCGCCGGTTTTGGATATCTCGGGTACGCGGACTTTGAAGTGGCGGTGCGCAGCCACCTGGAATTGGGCCAACATCGGACGCCTCGGCGGTTTCTGGAGTGGCTGGAATGGCATCGGGATCGATTCACCGCATGGGCGATCGTTCTGTTTTGCATTGCGGTGGAGGACGTGGCTCCGGCGGTGATGACGCATCTGGCGTGGGACCGAATTGCGATCGAGGACATCGACCTGGGGGACCTCGAAGGGTTGGCGGCACGGTGCGCGGGGCGCCCTGGGGTGGCGCGCCATCCGCTGGCGCAGGAGTTGAGAGGCCTGTCGCGGCAGATGACCAAGCTGTTCCCCGAGTTTCGGTGTTTGCAGTCAATGGGAGTGCCGGTGGAAGCTTGCGGACCCCGATGAACTCCCAGGGCCGGGTACCACGAGATGCCGCCGCCGCCATGGCAGAGGCGCAGCGCATCGCTTTTGCTCCCGTCGTGTTTCAGGCATGCCGCGTATTGCGCGAGAGCGGCATCCTGGAGTGTGTGCGCAATGCAGGAAAACCTGGGATGACGGTGGAGGAGGCGGCGCGGTCGGCGCAGCTTCCGCGCTATGGCGCGAAAGTCCTGATGGAAGCCGGCCTTGGCGCGGGTCTGTTCGACATTGAGTCGGGCCGTTTCACGCTGACGCCGTTGGGGATCGTGATGCTCCGCGATCCCATGACGCGGGTGAACATGGATTTCGTCCACGACGTTTGTTACCGGGGCCTATTCGATTTGGACCGGTCGGTTCGCGAGGGGCGTCCGGTTGGTTTGGAGTCGCATGGTGGTTGGTCGACCGTGTACGAGGCGTTGTCGTCGTTGCCGGAACAGGTGCAGCGATCCTGGTTTGCCTTCGACCATTATTACTCCGACCGTGCGTTTCCGGCGGCGCTCCCGCTGGTCTTCGGCGATCGACCGCGTCGGTTGACGGACATCGGTGGGAACACGGGCAAATGGGCGTCGCTCTGCGCGGCTCACGATTCCGAGGTGGCCATCACGATCGTGGATTTGCCTCAGCAATTGGCCTTTGCCCGGGAAACGCTGAATCGTCGGGGATTGGCGGGTCGGGTGTCGTTGCACGCGTGCGATCTCCTGGATCCGCAGGCCGCGCTGCCGGTCGACCAGGACGTGGTGTGGATGAGCCAGTTCCTGGACTGTTTCTCCGAAGACCAGATCGTCTCGATCTTGCGTCGAGTGCGGCAGGCCTTGGCGCCCGGCGGGGCGATGTACATTCTGGAGCTGTTCTGGGACCGGCAACCCAACGGGACCGCGGCGTTTTGCCTGCAGCAGACCTCGCTTTACTTCACCTGCATCGCGAACGGGAACAGCCAGATGTACCATTCTTCCGACCTGCACCGTTGCCTGGCCGCCGCGGGCATGGTGGTTGAGCGGGAGTGGGACCAGGTGGGGCAGTACCACACACTGCAGAAATGCCGGGTGAGCTGAAGGAATCCACCACCATGCAGGTGCGCGACGAGGCCACCCTGTCGGCGACCGAGATGGTCGCGATGCAACGCGAGGCGTGGCGCGAGACCGTGGCCTATGTTCGCCGGCACTCACCGTTCTATCGTGAGTGGTGGGACCGCTGTGGAGTACCTCCGAGGAGTCGACTGGGACTGGAGCAGCGCCACCGGTTACCGACGTTGGACAAGCGGGTTCTTTCGGAGGAAGGAAGGGGTCTGTTATGCGTGCCCGAACGTCGGGTGGTGGATGTGGTGACCACCAGCGGATCCACCGGCCAGCCCTTGATCTGGCGTCTGACGGAGGCCGATCTCGAGCGGTTGGCGGCGAATGAACTGCTGTCGTTTCGATGTGCCGGCGTGACCCCCTCGGACACGGTCATTCTCGCGGTGACCTTGGATCGCTGCTGCATGGCCGGTATGGCCTATTTCCTTGGATTGCGTCGATTGGGCGCGTCGGTGGCCCGGGTCGGACCGTCGACGCCCGCCATGTGTCTCGACATGGTGGGACGATTGGGGGCCACCGCGGTGGTCGGAGTGCCATCGTTTCTGGCTCAGGCATGGCAACGGGCGGCGGCATCGGCGGAAGGAACTTCGAAGCTGAAGGTGCGTCTCGCGGTGTGCATCGGCGAACCGGTGCGGGAATCGGGGTTCGCGTTGAACGATGTGGGTCGGACCCTCGCGGCGGGAGGCGTTGTACGGGTGGCTTCGAGCTACGGTGTGACCGAACTGGCGTCGTCTCTCTGCGAGTGCGAGGCCGGGATCGGCTCGCATTTGCATCCCCAACTGCTCCATCTGGAAGCCGTCGATGAGAAGGGAATGCCGGTGGCGGACGGAGAGGTTGGGGAATTGACGGCGACCACGTTCGGGGTCGAGGCGATGCCGTTGATCCGTTACCGGACGGGGGATTGCGCGGCGATGTTTCACGGGCGATGCGCCTGTGGCCGGGTAACGCCGAGGGTGGGGCCGATCGTCGGTCGCAAATCGCAAAAGCTGAAGTTCAAGGGTGTCACACTGTTCCCGTCCACCTTGAAGTCGATCCTGGATTCGACCGAGGGGGTGGGGCGATACGCCATCGTGGCTCATCGCGACGGTCCCTTGTCCGACCGTGTGGAAGTGAGACTGACGTTTCGTGGGGATCCTGCCCGGGTGCGGCGCGAACTGACGGAGCGATTTCGCGGCGAGGCGAAGGTCGCCCCCCTGCTTTCCCAGGCAACGGACTCCGAGGTGGAGTCGTTGCAGTTCCCGGAAGGGGCGCGGAAGCGGCGCTATTTTGTCGATCTTCGCCTCGCATGAACACCGGGGTTACGCCGCGAATGTGTGTCCTGGTGCCGGTCTACAACCACGGTCTGACGGTGTCCCGGGTGATTCGTGGCGCACGAAAACGGCTGCCGGTGCTGGTGGTGGATGACGGTTCGACGGATGCAACCGGGGCGGAGGTGGAGCGGGAACGAACGGAGTCGGCGGCGGAAGGGATGCCGGTGTGGGTGGAGACCCATGCGGTCAACCAAGGAAAGGCAGCGGCGCTGAGGACCGGCTTCCAGGCCGCCCTGCGAGAGGGTTTCACGCATGCCATCACCCTCGATGCCGATGGACAGCACGCGCCCGAGGAGTTGCCCGCGTTCATCGCCTTGTGCGAACGCCATCCCGAAGCGCTGATCGTCGGTGTGCGGGACCTCGTGAAGGAGCGGGCGCCCTGGGCGCGGCGGTTCTCGAATGGATTATCGACATTTTGGTTTCGACAAGAGACCGGCGTGCCTTTGACCGACACCCAATGCGGATACCGTTGTTATCCGTTGGCGGCGGTCATGGGATTGCGAGTTCGGGCGGTTCGCTATGCGTACGAGCTGGAGGTCATGGTCAAGGCCGCCTGGGCGGGAGTCCCCATCCTGGCGCAGCCGGTTTCGTCGGATTATGCGGCGCCGACTTCGCGGTTGTCTCATTTCAGACCGGGACGCGACATGTGGCAGATCTCGGTGCTGCATTCGCGGCTGTCGATGCAGGCGTTTTGCGTGCCGGCGCTGCTGCGGCGGATGACGGCGACGGGGGAACTGGATCGACTTCCGCGGCGCCGTCGGATCCGGACCATCGTGGGTCACCTGTTGTCCGAACACACGGACACGGCGGAGCGCCTTGGGGTGGCGGTGGGGGTGGGATTGTTCTGCGGTATCGCGCCGATCTGGGGCTTCCAGATGGTGGCGGCAGCGGCTTTGGCCCACCGGCTGCGCGTCAACAAAGCGATCGCGGTGGCCTCCAGCAATATTTCCTTTCCGCTGGCGGCGCCCTTTATCCTCGCAGCCGGGCTGGTGCTCGGGCACTGGGTTTTCACCGGCGGATGGATCGACGTGTCGCCTGCCGCGGTGCGAACGCAGATTCCGAAGTATGCGATGGAATGGTTCTTCGGGAGCTTCCTGCTGGCGACGATCGTAGGAACGCTGGGAGGCTCCGCAGTCTGGGCCATGCATCGATGGATCCGGCAGCCCGCGACGATTCCGCGAAATGGTTGAGTCCTACGTCAGACTGCATCTTTGGCTGGCGCGTCACCGTTTCGCGGTCCTTCTGCTCACGGCGTTGGGCATCGTCGCCGCGGTCTTCGCGGCCAGCCGACTTCCGATCGACGACGATTTCACCGCGATGCTGCCGATGTCGAATCCGTCCATCGCCGAGCAGGTGGGGGCATTCCGACATGCCCGCCAGGCTGACCGTTTGTTCGTCGACATCGGCACGGCGGAGGCGAATCCGCAGATGCTGGCGGAGGCGGCCGACCGCATGTCCGCCGCATTACGGGCGATGCCCGGCCTGGAAGACGTCCGGGATACCTTCGATACCGCGGACTGGAGGGAAGTGTATGAGGAATTGCAGCGGCGGTTGCCGGAGCTGATGGATGCGGGGGCCTTGCGCGCCACCGAAACCCGCTTGAGCGCGGCGGCTATCGAGGAACGTCTGGTCTGGCTGAAGCAGGCGATGTCTCAACCCCAGGGAATGGTGCTGAAGGAAGTGGCCGCGAGTGACCCGGTGGGATTGGGAAACCTGGTGGCGGAACGTCTGCGGTCCCTGCAGGCGGGATTTGGCGATGCTCGCATCGTGGAAGGCCGAATCACGAGTTCCGACGGCCGCCATGTCCTCGTGAGTGCCGCGCCGCTCTTTCGCTCTTCGGAAGTCGGAAAAGGGGCGGTGTTGCTGGATCAGGTCCTGTCGGCGGCGCGAGAGGTGGAGCGCGCCTTTCCAGAGGGCCGGGTGCGCGTCGCCGTAACTGGGGCGCATCGCGCTTCCGTCGACAACGCCGAATTGATTCGCAGAGACATCGCCGTCACGAGCGCGGTGTCAACGGGCCTGATTGCGCTGTTGGTGATGTCCACGTTCAGGCGCCGCTGGCTGGCGCCGCTGAGTCTGGCGCCGACCGCGCTGGGAATCATGGGGGCGATGGTGGCGATGCATGGGGTGGCGGACACGGTTTCGGCGGTGGCGCTGGGGTGCGGGAGCATATTGGCCGGAGTGACCGTGGATTACGGGAGCTATGTGCTGTACGAAAGTGACGATGCGCCCCTGCGCGACCGCGCGTCCTTTGCGCGCGCGGTGGGGCAACTCATTCCCGCGATCCTGTTCGGTTCCCTCACTTCGAGCGTCGCCTTTCTGGTGATGTTGATGTCACCGGTGATGGGGCATCGGCACCTGGGGGCTTTTGGTTCGATCGGAGTGATGTTGGCGGCCCTGTTGACGATCGTGTGGCTACCGATTCTGGTGCCGGTGGGGAGAAAATCCGGCGGTGCCGCCATCGATCCGCGGCTGCCCCTGACGGCGTTCATGGAACGGTTGTTCCAGTGGCGGGGCCGCTACTGGAAGTGGATCCTGCCGGTGATCGCCGGATGGAGTGCCCTGTGCGTCGTGGGCGTGGTCCGGTTGCGATTTGACGGCGATCTTCAGCGCCTGAATGGAGTGAAGCGCGAAACCCAGGAGGATGAGGAGTTGATACGCAGGATCTGGGGCCAGGCGCTGTCACTGACCTTGGTGGTGGTGGATGGCAGCACTGCCGAGGAGGCATTACGGAAGTACGAGCGGGTGGAGGCTGTGCTGCGGCGATTGTCGGGCGAAGGCCGAGTGGAGACCTACTCTTCCGTGGCATCCTTGGTGCCTTCGGCGGCAACACGCTCCGAACATCGCCAGGCCTGGAGCGAGTTCTGGACGAAGGAACGTCTGGACGCCGTGCATGAAGGATTGTCGAGGGCCGGGGCTCGACTGGGTTTTCGAGCGGATGCCTTTCGTCCGTTCCTCGATCGGTTGCGCGCCGGACCGCAGGAGATCCAGCCGTGGGCGGGGGTACCCGAGGCGATGGAACATTTGGTGGCGGACTATTGGAAGGAGGACGGAGGAAGGACGTACCTGAGTACGCCGGTGAAGGTGCCGGACCTGGCGATGCTCGGTGCCGTTCGGGAGGCCATTCGGCGGGAGGTTCCGGACGCGCGTGTAGCGAACCGGGCGGCCATGGCGGAGGAACTCTCGCGGGTTGCCTCGAGCGCGCTTCCCCGATTTGCGCTGTGGACGGGTTTGTTGAACGCCGTGCTGTTGTTTTTGCTTCTGGGGCGTGTGGTCCTGGTGGGAATCACCCTGCTCCCCCTGCTCATCGGCATCCTGTGGACGCTGGGGGTTCAAGGTTGGGCGGGCATTCCCATCGACATGGCGAATTTCATTTTCGTGGTGTTCGTGATCGGCGTGGGTGGTGACTACAGTCTGTTTCTGGTGTTGGCAGCATTGGAACCAATGCGGGGGAAGGAGGAACGGGCGGCATCGACCGGCGGCGCAGTGACACTGTGTGCACTGACCACGTTGGTAGGGGTCGGAGTCTTGATCCTGGCGCGGCATCCAGCCCTGTTTTCGGTGGGTTGCACAGCTGTCATGGGCATCAGTTTCAGTCTGCTTGCGACGTTGTTCCTGGTGCCGACCGGCATGGAAGCGCTGGTGCGGCGCGAGCCGAGGAGGTCGATGCGAGGCGGGACACGGTCGGAGCGGGTTCGCCGACTCTATGATTGGCAGGGGCCCTGGGTGACTCAGTTCGTGTACTGGAAGATGCGGATGGACCCGATGTTTCGTCGAATGGACGAATGGATTCCGTCAGCGGCACGCATTCTGGATCTCGGCTGCGGATATGGGGTGATGGCCCATTGGCTGACATTGGAGCATGGCGATCGCACGGCTCTCGGCATCGACCATGACGCGGTAAAGTTGCAGGTCGCTCGGGCCTCCGCGCGAGGAAACGCGCGCGTCCGGTTCGAGCACGGCGATCTCATGGGCAATTCCGATTTTCCGGAATCCGACGCGGTGTTGCTCTTTGACGTTCTCCATTACCTCACGCGTCCGGCGAAACTGGAACTGTTGCGCGCAGCGCGACGGTCGTTGGCACCGGGCGGGCGGGTGTTGGTGAGGGACGCCTGTCGGTCGGAGTCAGGCGCCCACCGGGTCACCGCCGCGCTGGAGATGATCGCCGTGGGGACCGGACGGCATCGGACGCGCGAGGGGCTTCATTTCGAGACGGAGCAGGGCCATCTCGAGTTGTTCCGCGAGGCGGGATTTGACCGGGTCCAGCGATGCGAGCACATGGGGCTCGGATCCAACCGGCTGTTCATCCTGGAGATGGCAGACGACTGAGCTTCGCGGCGGACTATTTGTTCGCGCTCGTGTACTGGAGGATCTGGCCGACAACGGCATCGCGGATTTGATTGTCGGTGGCTCCCCAGGAAACGCCTCCCGACCATGCGTTGTTGCCCTTCCAGAAGTCGGGATGACCAATGATCTGGCCGGTGGAGCTGTCGCGGAAGTCGACGTGCATGACGATATCGGAACCGCCCGCCATGACGCCGATCATGATTCGGGTCCCGACTCCCACCAAACGGATGTCCTCGATCATGGGCGTGATCTGGAGCGTGCGTTCGGCGTTCTTGGAGAACTCTCCGCCGGCGGGGATGACGGTGATATTGGGCCAGTGGGCCTTGAGGCCGCTCAGCAGCATCTCGTCGATTTTGCGCGCGGATTCCTGGTTGCCCTTACTTTTGGCGTGTTTGGGTGAGAGACTGGTGGCCTTGATTTCAGCCGACTTGAATTCACCGAACTTCACCGTCGGCGGATCGGCGGCGTAAGCGCGGTCCTTGTGAGCCTTGGATTCCTTCTTCTCCTTGGCTTTGGACTTGGAACTGGATTCCTTGTCGTCGGCCACAGCCAAGTGGGTGAAGAAGGCCGAGGACAACGCGAGACTGAGCACCATGGCGACGAGAGAGCGGGAAGTTCTTTGGGTATTCATGGGAAGTTGAGCTTTTCAGAAACCGGACACGCATCGGGACCATGAACCAGGGCGGGATTGCCCCGTCGCGGCGAGACCGGGTCCACCGGATTGGAAAGGGGTCCAGTCAGGTGGGCCTCGTTGCGCTGCGACGAGGTGGGCCGGGTCCAGCAGTTCATGGAAAGACACGAGGATCCGTGGCGTGCGCCCGCTTCGGCATTGGATCGGGAGCGTGACACCGAGGAAGTCCCAGATCCGGTGGCGGTTCGGGCGTGGCTGGCGGCACAGTAGGTGTGGTGAATTTCAAGTCAAGGTTCCAACCCGGGTGCATGACGTTGGGCGGGCGGGGAGAAAGGGCTTGTCAGATTTTGTCACGGATTGAGACGCTGATCGGACCGCATATGAAGGTCATTTCAAGGGTGGTGGGGATCCTGCTGTTACTCGCTTCAACGGCGGTCTTTGAGTCTGAGGCCGCGTCGGACACCCGCGAGGCCCGCCCGGTGGTGTGGGTCGGCATTGATTATTCGATGACGCGATTCATTGGACCGAACGATTTCCGAGATCCCGTGGCGATTTTTCCCGGAATGTTGGAGGCGTGGAATGCGCTCTTTGTGCAGGAACGTGTGGAGAAGCTTTCGGAACGATTGCGGCATCCGGTCATCATGGATCTCCAGGGTTTGCCCGAGGTGAACGCGAAGGCGAACTCCAAGCAGGTGATTCCCTTCGGCGGCGTTGACGATGTGATCGACAAGTCGCACATCACGACGGCGGATCTGGCGGCGGCGGTGCGGGATTATCGTCTCACGGCCAAGGAGGGCGTCGGCCTGGTGTTCGTGGTGGATCGACTGATCAAACCTACGGTCAATGGGGCGGTGTATGTCGTTTACTTCGACTTGGGCAGTCGGGAGATACTGTCGTCCGAACGCAGGGTGGGTAAGGCAGGAGGCTTCGGATTTCGCAACTACTGGTTCGGAGTCATCAAGAAAGTCGCGGACGAAATCCGGTGGCCGGCCGTGTTGGCGACGCCTTCGAAAAAGGGATCGCGTTGACCGAATCGAACCTCTCCGGCTCCAAGCCTCGTATGCAGCCCCTCGAACTGGACGGGCACCATTTGGTGATCGGAGACCTCTGGTTGGCGGCGACGACCGCCGTTTCCTGCCGGTTGTCCGCGGGATCGGTGGTGCGGATGCGGGAGAGCCGGGCCCTGGTCGAGAGGGTGGCGGCGGAGCCGCGGGCCGTGTACGGGATCAACACCGGTTTCGGACCGCTGAGCGGAACGCGGGTTCCGATGGAGGACCTTCGGCAGCATCAACTCAATCTTCTGCATCATCTCTCGGTGGGACAGGGGGCCTTGTTCTCGGAGGCGGAGACTCGGGCCATTCTGGTGGCACGGGCGAACGCCCTGGCACGGGGGTTTTCCGGGATTCGGCCGGAAGTGGTGGAGCGTCTGCTGGGAGCGTTGAACGCGGGCGTATTGCCGGAGATACCGTGTGAAGGATCGGTCGGTGCCAGTGGAGACCTGGCGCCTTTGGCGCACATGGCGCGCATGTTGGTGGGATTGGGTCATGTTCGGACGTCGCAGGGACGCGAGGCGGCGGCGGCGGCGTTGGCGCGGCACGGGTTGGAGTTGGTGACGTTGGAATGCAAGGAGGGGTTGGCACTGGTGAACGGGACATCGGTGATGGCGGCGTTGGCGGGCCTGGCGACCTACGAGGCGGCAGTGCTGCTGAGTTGGATGGAGTTTCTAACCGCGTGCCTGTTTCAGGCGTTGGGTTCCTCGCCGGAAGTCCTCTGCGAACAAGTGCACTGGGCGCGTGGCTTTCGGGGGCAATCCCTGGTCGCGCACCGCATCGCGGGCCATCTGCGCACCCATCCGCGGTATCGGCAGGAGATTGACGAACATCATTGGGGGTCCGACGCCAAGCCGGTGGATCCTGGTTTGGAGATCCAGGATCCTTACTCGGTGCGTTGCGCACCGCAGATCCTGGGGGCGTTCCAGGAGGCGCTGTGGCACATCGAAGAAGTGGTGAACCGCGAGTTGAACGCATCGACGGACAACCCCCTGGCTTTTCCAAAGACCGAGTCGATTATTCACTGCGGCAATTTCTACGGACAACAGATCGCCATGGCGTGCGACTACCTGCGCATCGGATTGGCGAAGTGTGCCCTCCTGGTGGAACGGCAACTGGAACGACTGGTGAATTGGCGGTACAGCGCCGGATTGCCGCCGCTGCTTACCGGTGCCGACCCGGGACTGAACTCGGGATTCATGGGGGTCCAGTTGCTGGCGACCTCGCTGGCTGCCGAATGCCGTTTGCTCAGCGCCCCGGCGTCGGTGCAGACCATTCCCACCAATGCCAACAATCAGGACGTGGTCAGCATGGGGACGATTTCAGCCCGGATGACGCGGGATCTCGTCGCCAAGACTTGGAAGTTGGTGGCGATCCAATCCCTGGCCCTGGCACAGGCGGCGGATCTGCGGCCGGAGGATTTTTGTGGCAGCCGCTACGCCGAGTTCCGGCGCAGAATCCGGGGACATTCCGCTCGCCTGACCGTCGATCGACCGCTTTTTGAGGACTTGGCCCGGGTTCGCGACTGGTTGTCATCGCCGGAAGCTGGTCTGGACCTTTTGACGGCACGCCCACCACGCCCGTGACAACAACGGCAGAAGATCCGGCCTCAACCGGAGGATCGTTGAAATGGTCGGGAAGGAGTCGAGGCGGGTATTGGGGCAACTGGTTTTTCATCCAGTTGGTGCGGCGTTTCGGACTTCGGTGGGCGTATGCGTGGCTGGTAGTGGTGGCGGCGTACTTTACGCTGACCAACCGCGTGGCATACCGAAGTTCGGCGGATTTCCTGGATCGCGTCTTGGGAACCTGTTCGTGGTGGCGGAGACCCTGGCGCGTCTATCGGCATTTTTTCTCCTTCGGCGTGACGCTGCTGGATCGGCTGGCCGTGATTTCGGGGAAGGTAGCCATGGAGTGCCAGTTCGACGGCGAGCCCCAGTTCGTGGAGCAGTTGGGGAAAGGAAAGGGGATCATCCTGGTGGGTGCCCACCTGGGGAGTTGGGAGATCGGCGGGCATTTGTTGGGGCGACTGGGAGCGCCGGTGAATGTGGTGGTGCTGGACAAGGACGAAGCGCGATTGAAGCGGCTGTACCATGACGCGTTGGACACCCGGTCGTTCCGGTTCCTGACCACCGACGGCCATCCCCTGAGGAGCATCCCCATCGCGGCGGCGGTGCGGAGAGGAGAGATCGTGGCGTTATTGGGAGATCGAACATTTGGCGGCGCCGACTGCGCAGTTCCATTTCTCGGCGGCTCCGCCCGGTTCCCGACGGGGCCTTTCCTCCTGGCCGCGGCCACGGGTGCGCCCCTGTTTCAGGTCTTCGCCGTGCGCGAACGGTGGGGGCGTTACCGTTTCTTCACCTATCCCGCGGAGTATGTGGAACGTGCGGCGTTGCGGGGCGGGGTTGCCGCCGTCGCGCCTTTGGTGGCGCGCTATGCGGACCGATTGGCCGCGGTGGCGCGCGCCTATCCCTATCAGTGGCACAATTACTTTCCGTTCTGGGAAACGCCCTCGGCTGGCACGGGCGGGCAGGGTTTGGCAGGTTCCGCGCACTGATGAACCGTCATCCGGCCAACAGTCGAGGACTGAAGATGGGTTCCATCGGATGCGGAGCATGGGTGCGGCCGTTTTTGGAGGAGTCGGTGGCGGTCCAGGTGCGATTCCAAGAGGTGGATACGCTGCGGATTGTCTGGCATGGACACTATGTGGCCTATCTTGAGGATGGGCGCCGGGCTTTCGGGCGGCGTTATGGGGTGGACTACCCGTTGTTTCGCGAGCGGGGAGTGGCGATTCCGGTGGTTCACCTGGCCATGGATTATTTGGCTCCAGCGTTGATGGACGACGTTTTGACGGTGACCGCGCGATTGCTGAAGACGGATTGCGCTCGGCTGGATTTCGACTACGAGGTTCGGCGCGCCACCGACGGCGTGCTGTTGGCGCGTGCGGAGACGCGGCAGGCGTTCACCACTCCCCAGGGCGAACTGCTCCTGGGTTGGCCGGACTTCATGGAGGAACGGCTTAAGTCATGGGAGGCCCAATGGAGACCGCCACTGAGCGAGCGTCCGTAAATGTGGCGGGATGCGGCGCGGTGACAGCGCTCGGCGCCGGTATCGGGGTCCTGGATGAGTCTCTTCGAAAGGGTGAAAGCGGTTTGTTCCCCGTGGAGGTCCGGATGGGGCCCGGCCACGGAATGCAACGGTTGGTGGCGGGTCGGGTGCCGGAAAGCGTCGTGGACCGGGCGTGCGATCGACTTCCCGAGGTCGGCGAGGATCGGGCTTTCCGAATGGCGACGATGGCGGCGCGGGAGGCATTCGAACAAGCGGGTGAGTTCCTGCAACGGACACCGTCGCGACGTCAGGGGTTGGTGGTGTCGACCACCAAGGCCAGCATCGATGCGTTGGAGCGGTGGATTTGGAAGGAGCCGGTCTCCGAGGCGGCCCTGGCGCGGGTGCAACCCGGCCGGTTCGCCCGAGACTGTGCGCTGGCCTTGGGCGTGACGGGTCCGGTGCAATGCGTTTCTGCGGCGTGCATTTCCGGTTTGTTGGCACTGCGCCAGGGGGCCGCGATGATTCAACGAGGGCAGGCCGACGTGGTGCATGTTGTCGGGGTTGATGTGCTGTCCGCCTTTGTGGTGGCGGGCTTTGCCTCGCTGAAATCCATGGACCCGGAAGGGTGTCGTCCTTTCGACCGTCGCCGGGTCGGTCTGAGTCTTGGTGAAGGGGCGGGTGCGATGGTGTTGATGCGTGGCGATCGGGACGTGCCGGGCACGCGGTTGATTGGATGGGGAATCAGCAACGACGCGAACCATCTCACCGGACCGTCGCGGGATGGCGCGGGCCTCGCCTTGGCGATGAACCGGGCCCTGGCGAAGGCGGGCCGTCCTGGCCGGGAAGTGGATTGCCTGCATGCGCATGGGACGGGAACGCCGTACAATGACGCGATGGAATCGTTGGCCTTTCGAACCGTATTCCCGGATCCAATGCCATCGGTGGTAGCCAGCAAGGGGGCCTTGGGACACACCTTGGGAGCGGCGGGAGTGCTGGAATCGATCATTTGTGTTCGGGCGATGGAGTTGGGTCTGCTGCCTGGAACGCCGCGCTTAGGGGAATTGGACCCGGTGGCACCCGCATCGATGATCTTGAAACCGACACCCAAGCCCGGGCTGAGAACCATAATGAAGGTGAACAGCGGATTCGGCGGCACCAACGCCGCCTTGGTCTTCGAGAGGAGTCACCGATGAGGCGTTCGGTTGTCGCCGCGGCGAGCTACCTTGGACCTGATGGATGGGGCAACGATCAAACGGGTCTCCATCCGTGGCCGTCGTCGTTGGAGGTGTCGGCGCATCGCGGCGAACTGGAGGGAATCCACTGGTCGATGGTGAGCGATACCGATCCCTCGCGATTCGCGCGCATGGATCCGATGTGCCGCCTGGGGCTGATGGCGGTGGAGATCCTGCGAGTGGACTGGGACTCCATGCCGGAGGAGCGGCGCGCGGCGGTGGGGGTCTGCCTTGAAACCTGTGTTGGCTCAATCGACACAGATGTCCGTTTTTTGCAGACGACGCGGCCGAGTCTGTTTGCGTACACCTTGCCGAGCACCCTGATTGGTGAGGTTTGCATTCGTTACCGCCTGAAGGGGCCGGCGCTGTGCCTCATGGGCGTGGTTGACGACCAGAGTGCGGCGTTGGCTGAAGCGACGGAGTGGATTCGAGATGGGGACGCCGAAGCGGCCGTTTGCGTGGGATGTGAAGCCGTGGACGCGGCGGTCGCGGCATCGGCGGGCTTGCCAGCCGGGGTGTGGCCTGTTGGCGGACGGGCTGGGGCCCTTTGGTTGACGGAGGCGGAAGGCGCGCATCCGGCGCTGGGGCCCACCAGTGAGCCCGTGATCGCCATGGCCAGGCGTTTGGTTTTGGGGAGGAACTCGCTTGCTGCGGTGTGAGCGGGGCAGTTAGCGTGAACGCAGCACCCACACGCGAGCCGTGGACAATCTGATTCACGAGATCAAGACGAAGATCATCGCCGGTTTCAGCCTGGAGAAGGTGACGCCGCAGGACATACAAACCGATGCACCCCTGTTCGGGGCGGGTTTGGGACTGGATTCGATCGACGCGCTGGAACTCGTGTCCATCCTCGAACGGGATTACGGCATCGTGATCCAGGAGCGCGGAGTCGCAGACAAGGCCTTCGCCTCGGTGCGAGCCCTGGCCCAATTCATCGTGGCCAACCGGCAACCATGTCCGGGCGGAACCCAGTCATAACCGGGCGCGGCATTATCACCGCGGCAGGCTGCGGCATCGCGCAGGTTTGGGAAGCGATTCGCGGGGAACATGTCGGACTCGGTCGGTTGTCTCTCTTCTCTTCGCCCCGTTTCGCCGCCCACGCCGTGGGCGAGGTGCGCGCCGATGTGGCCGGACTTGCGGGAGGACTTCGCGGATCACGATCCGACCAACTGGGATGGGTCGCAGCCCGAGAAGCACTCATCGACGCTGGGTTATCGACACCGATCCAAGGCGTTCGTGCGGAGCGCGTGGGTGTGGTCATGGGCGCCACCGTGGGCGGCATGCTGGGGACGGAGGCGGTGCTGGCGGGTTGGTTGAAAGGGAGGCGCAAGCGTTGGGCTCCGCTGCGGCATCACGAGTGCAGCGGCACCGCGGAGGTGTGTGCGACGCTGTCGGGCGCCCTGGGGCCGTGCCTGACGCTTTCGACGGCCTGTTCGGCGGGGGCCATGGCCATCGTGACGGGAGCGGAACTCATCGAGAACGGTGACGTTGACCTGGTGATGGTGGGAGCCGCCGATTCCCTGTCCCGGCTTACGCTAAACGGGTTCGGTTCCCTGCTGCTTCTGGATCCGGATGGCTGCCGACCCTTTGACCATCGACGGGCTGGCATCAGTCTGGGGGAGGGCGCGGCGGTTCTCATCCTGGAGGCGGCCGAGACTGCCTGGGCGAGAGGCGCGCGGATCCTGGCGAAATTGGAGGGTTGGTCCGCCAGTTGCGATGCCCACCATGCGACCGCTCCGCACCCGGAAGGCCTGGGCGCGGCGCGGGCACTTCGTGGCGCCGTCGATGGAATCCACGGGGCCGAGCCGATCGATTTCATCAGCGCACACGGAACCGGGACCCGCGACAACGATGCCATGGAGGCGCGCGCGTTACACCGGGTTCTCGGCGAGACGCTGCCGCCGGTGGCGTCTGTGAAACGGTTCTTCGGGCATACGCTGGCGGCCAGTGGCGCCATCAAGGCCGTCCTGTGCGTCCAGAGCCTGATAAGGCAGGCGACCCCGGGAAATCCAGGGTTCCAGGTGGCGGACCCGGAATTGAACCTCGAGCCGGCGCGTTCGTTTGAACCCAGGGCGATAACGCGAGTCCTGAGCAATAGCTTCGGCTTCGGAGGCAATAATGTGGCACTGGTGTTCTCCAAAGCCGGCCCACCAACCGACCCAGGCAAGATGACTTCCGGGGTGTCCACGAAACCGCGTCGGCAGCCGATGGCGATTCTGGCATTGGGAGTGATCAGTCCGGTGGGACACGGAATGGACGCGGTGTGGGGCGCGTTGGGAGGTGGCGGTGCTTCGAGCACCGAGATCGAGGTGCCCCTTTTGTCACCTCCGATGCGCGTTCCCGCTCTTGCCTGTGGGGAGATCGACGCGGGGTGTTTCCCCGACCCGACACGACGCCGACGGTGGAGTCGGATTCAGCAGATGATCCTCGCGGCGACCTACCAGGTGGCCACGCCCGAGTTTCGACGCAGTTGGACGCCGGAACGCACGAGCCTTTCCGTGGGAACGGGGCTGGGGGCGCTGAATGACACCATGGCCTTCGTCGAGAACTTGATTGCCAACGACGAGCGCGCGCCGCGGCCCACTTTTTTCACGAACTCGGTGCACAACTCGCTGGCATCCCAGGTGGCGATTGAACTGGGGATCATGGGGCCTAACGTCACAACGGTGCAGCGCGAGGTGTCGTTCGAAGCGGCTCTAGGGCACGGGATCCGCCGGTTGGCGCGGTGTGGGAACGACGTGGCGTTGGTGGGCGCCGCCGATGAACTGAGTCCGCATGCCCTTGCGGTGGGCGCGCGGTGGGGTTGGTGGGACAAGGCGACGAGTGCGCCTCGAGCCAGGAATGGACTGGGGTTGAGGCCACCGTGGGGGGGGCGCATGCCGGCAGGCGAGGGTGCTGTGATGGTCGCGTTGGCGTCCCCTTCGCCGGGAGCCGCACGGTTGGCGTCGGTCGAGGGATTGCGTTTGGGGCGAATGCCATGGAAGTCGGGAGAACGGCTGGATGCCGAGGCCGAAGCACGCTGGGTCGAGGAGGCCTTGGAATCAGCCGAGATCGCGCCGGGCGATGTGGACCTTTGGCTGACCGGTGCGAATGGGTGGGACCCGATGGATTCGGCGTACGCATCGGTGCATGAGGCGTGGACACGGCGCGTGGGGCGGTCGACTCCGAAGGGGCGCTACAAGCAGGGGTGCGGGGAGTTTCATACCGCATCGGGCTTTGGGTTCATGGTGGCGACCGGATTGGTGGCAGGGCGGGTGGATCCGGCGTGCTGCGTGGCGGGCGATGCCTGGGAGAGCGGTCGACCATGCCGAACGGTGGTGCTCCACACGATGTCGTCGTGGGGATGCAAGGGGGTCACGTGCCTGCGCACCTGACACGATTCCACGGGCTCCTGTTGGCCACCGGGCTGGCCATCGGGTTGATCACGGTGAACGTCGCGGGTGTGACCCGCTGGATTTGGCTCTCTGGAGTTTGTCTCGCCGCAGGAACCTGCCTCGGACTGGGAGTGTCGTTCCCCAGTTGGCGGATGTTCGGAAATCCGTTGTGTCGGGTGGATACGAAACGGCGCGTGGTCGCGCTCACGTTTGACGACGGACCGGATCCGGACAACACCCCCGCGTTGTTGGAGTTGCTGGCGCGTCATGGGGTGCACGCGACGTTTTTCTGCGTCGGCGCCCGCGTTGGGGAGCGTGCCGCCCTGGCGAAACGGATCGTCACCGAGGGGCACCAGTTGGAGAATCATTCGCATGACCACAATCCCTGGACCAACGTGTTTGGCATGGCGCGACTGCACGACGATCTGACGCGTGCGCAGGAAACGGTGCGGGAAGCGACAGGGTACGTTCCGCGCTTTTTCCGGCCGCCGATGGGCCTGACCAATCAACGGGTGTACCGCGTGGCCAAGGAACTGGGGTTGACGGTGACCGGGTACTCAGCGCGGGGATTGGACCGCCGGCCCGATACACCCGAGGCCATCGCCGGACGCTTGTTACACCGATTGAAGCCCGGTGCCATTCTTCTGCTGCACGACTATGGCGTGCCCCGTGAGCGACTCTTGGCGGTGGTGGCGATTGCGTTGGACCGCTTGAAGGCGGAGGGCTACGAATGCGTGCGTTTGGACGACTTGGCAAAGGACGGCCCATGGCAATAACTGTGAGTCGGCGGAAGGCGGGATTGCTGATAGGGGCCGTGGTGCTCGGTGCAGTGGCGGCGGATGAGCCATCGCCGACCCGTGACGCTGCGTCGGTCACTCGGAATGACATCAGCCAGGCGATGGCGGGTGCGCGGACCATCTTCTGCCGCTTTGTGCAGGATCGTCACCTGGCTTTGTTCCAGGAACCGCTGCGATCGGAAGGTTACCTGTGCTTCCTGCGTCCGGGTCGCGTGCGCTGGGAGACGACGATCCCCTATCGCTCGATCCTGGTTTCCGACGGCAACGGTGTGGCCCAGTTCGAGTGGTCGGATGACCGGTGGAAGAAGTTGGACCTGGGACTTTCCATCGCCTTGGAACAGGTCCTGTCGCAGATCGCCGGTGTGATGGAGGGCAACTTCGCCTCGGATCGCCGCGGGTATTCGGCCACGGTGACTTCGGAGGCCGACGGGCCGAAGATCGTGCTGATTCCGCAGAACGAAAAGATCCGGAAGATGATGGCGTCAATCGAGGTTCATGTGTCCGCCGACATGAAGGGGACGCGCCGGGTTGTTCTTCGGGAGACGGGCGGGGATTACACCGAGATTCGATTCGAGGACCAAGTGATCAACGGCATCCTGCCTGAGCGAACCTTTGACCTGAGGAACCCGATCGATATCGCGAGCATCCGCGACGCCGTCACGGCGCCGAATTCGAGCACCCGGCCATAGAATGGGAAGCCACTGCAGAAGCGTCGGAAAGCGGGTGGGGTTGGCAGTCGCGGCACTGTCGGCGGTTCTTTGGGCCGGCTCTGGCTGCGCCACGTCCCCGTCTCGATCAGCGGCCTGGTCCGTCGAAGCCCAAGGGGAACGCGTGACCGAACTGTCGGTGGCAGTGAAGGCGCGCGAGGCTTTGGCCAATCGCTATCCAGCCGGTTACCGGTGCGTGCAACGAGCGGTGGTGACCGTCGGGCGACGACAATTCACCTGTGATGGGGTGCTGACGGCGAGGCCGGGTGAGGGACTTCATCTGGCGGTGGTCAGCGCGTTAGGGGTCGTGACGGACCTCCGGCTCGGTGAGGATGGCGCCTGCGAGGTTCGGAAAGTGACACCGCTGCTGCGCGAGCAGTGGAGTCGAGACTATGTGGCGCGGGATTTGCAGGTTCTTTTCGCCACGCCTCGCCATTTGGCGTACGGCGGTCGGTTGGCCGATGGATCGGTGGTGTTGCAGGCTGGGCCTGATACCACCGGGCTGATGTTGCGTTATGCCTTCACCCCCGAGGGTGATCGTTGGGAGGCGGTGGAGATGTCGCGGAACGGCCGGCGCTTGTACCACGCCCGCGTGGCGCGCTATCGGCAAGTCAGCGGGTCGGCGCAGGAACTTCCAAGCGCCTTCGAGGTTTCGGCCGAAGCCTACCATCTTTCGTTGCAGGCGGCGGAATGGCGCATCGATGGTTCCGGCGAGGTTGGAGGTCGTCGGTGAAGACCTGGCAAAAATGGCTGCGACGCGCGGGTCGGGCGGCATTGATCCTGGGAGTGTTGGTCGGGCTTGTTTGGGTCACGATGCTGGGCCTGATGGCGTATTGGGTGGCGCGTCCGCCGGCCTTGGGGGAATTGCCGGCAATCACGCGGCTCACACCCGAATCACGCGGGGATCGGGAGGTGCTGGGTCGCAGTTGGCGCGAGACACGCGACGGATTGACCGTGCTCTACCTGGCCGGCACGCCCTTCGAAATGGGCTATGCCAATGGCGTGTTGACCCAGCGATGGATCCATCGCCAGGAGGAATCCGTCCGGCAACTGATGCAGCGTGTGGCGCCCTACCGCTGGACGCAATTCCTGCTGAAGTTCGTGGTCACCTACAAGAACCGCAACCAGCTGCCGCATATCAGTCCCGACCTGCAGATGGAAATGTTTGGCATCGCCAGCGGCTGCCCGGATCGGCATCCCGAGATGGGACCGTACTTCAATCGGATCGTGAACTATCACGGGGCGCAGGATATCTCGTACATGCTGATGAACAGCCCGCTTCTTCGAGGAGGCTGCACGTCGTTCGGGGTCTGGGGATCACGCTCAGCTGGCGGGCATCTGCTCACCGGGCGCAACTTCGATTGGGAGGCGGATCCGGTGTTCGACGAGGATCGCGTGGTTATCTTCTGTGAGCCTGACCGCGGGATTCCCTTCGTGTCCCTGGCCTGGGCGGGCATGGCCGGTTGCGTCTCGGGAATGAACCGCGCCGGGATCTCGGTGACCCTGAATGGCGCGCCGTCGCACCTGCCGGGTTCGGCCGCGACCCCCACCTGCCTGGTGGCGCGCGAGGTGCTGCAGGAAGCGCGCTCCATCGAGGAAGCCGTGGAAATCATCCGTCGTCGGCAGGTCTTCGTGTCGGCGTTGTTCCTTGTCGGCAGCCGGACCGACGGGAGATTTGTGGTGGTGGAGAAGACACCGGAACGCATGGCGGTGCGGGAGCCGGCAACGACGGACGAGACGCTGGTATGCGCCAATCATTACCTCACCACCGAACTGGCGGCCGATCCGATCAACCTATCCTATCGAGACACCGATACTTCGGTGGCGCGGTTCGATCGGCTGACCGAACTCCTGCGGGAGGACGGCGGTGTGGTGAATGCGGCGCGAACGGCGGTGATTCTGCGCGACCGCAAATTGCCGGGGGGCGCGTTCGCGGGGAACGGGCATCGGTCGTCGCTGAACCCGCTCATCGCCACACATTCGGTGATCATGGATCTGACCGACGGAATCTTGTGGGCCTCGTCGCCGCCGCATCAGCTGGGTCGCTACATCGCCTTTGACGTGGGGCAGCCGGAGCGACGAATGCCAGAACGGATTCTGCCGGAGGATCCGATGCTGGCCTCGGGCGAGCACCGCCGCTATCGCGAGGCGTTGGCCAAGCTGTCGGAAGGTTGGCGCGCTTTGAAGTCAGGGGATTTCGAACGGGCCAGGGCGTGTGCCGAGGAGGCGGAGAAGAGCAATCCGGGATTCTACCAGAACGCCTGGTTGATGGCGGAGACTTGGTGGGCGGGCGGCGATCGGGCGCGGACGTTGGAGGCTTGCGAGCGGGCTCTGACGGGGAGACCGGCGATGGGCAACGAGCGTCGCAAGATAGAGGAATTGGCGGCCAAGGCGGCCGCCGCTCCATGAGCATGAGCATGGGCGGGTTGATGCTGCGCCATCCGTGGGTGGTGCTGCGGTTCTGCGCGGGATACGCCAGCTACTTCCTGTCGACGGTCATCTTCGTCGTCGCAGGGATTCCGCTGCTCGTGGTGCTGGCGCCGTTTCCCCGTCGACGGCACCAGGTTTTGCGCACGGTAACGCACCGGTTCCTGGCTTTCTTCACGCGGGGTTGGTTGCCGTTGCTGGGGATCTACCGGGTAACGGAGATTCAGGGATTGGAGCAGGCGGTTTCGATCGGGCCCTCGGTGTGGGTCGCCAACCATCGCGGGTTCATGGACGGTCTGCTGCTGCTTGGATTGGCGCCGGGAACCGGCGTGGTGATCAAGGCGCGGGACACCAAACAGCCGATGTACGCGATGTTGGCGCGGCATTTTGACTTGGTGAGCGTGGACCGGAACTCGGTGCAATCGGTGGCGGCTTCGGTGGAGAAGAGCCGGCGGCTGCTGGCCCAGGGGCGCCGGTTGCTGGTGTTCCCCGAGGGAACGCGGGCGCGCAACGGCCGGTTGCAGCGGTTCAATCGACTGGCCTTCGACCTGGCGGTGGAATCGGGAGTGCCGGTGGTGCCGATCCTGATTCACTCCACCGAACCCTTCATGGCCAAACTGCCGGGCAGCTTCTTTCCCGTCCGACCAAACCGTTATCGGATTCGGTTTCTCGAACCTATTCTGATGAAACCCGACGAGAACCCTGGGGAACTAAGTGACCGTGTTTACCGGGATATGGCCGGGCACTTGCGCGCTTTGGATGCCGGAACGACCTGGGAGAACCTCGGTGTGGAGGCAACTCGACGAATATCCACGGGGGACCGGCGGTAGTTCCGGCGGGTGGCGCCAACACCGTCACATGAATGTTGCCCTCCTTGACTGCTGAGGCTTCGGCCCGCGGCGAGGCGTTATGGATGGTGATGACGGTGGCATTGATGAAGACGGTGTCCGCTATATCGCCGGCTCGCTGCTTCGCCACCGCTGCTCCACCACCTATCCCGTCGCCGTCTGCTCCCTGAATTCCGCCGAGCACGCGACGATGCGGCCTTCGCCGTCCATTTGGGAGAAGCCACGCACGGCGCGTTCGCGGCGCTCGGCGCGCATGCGGTCCAACTCGTCGTCGAGATGATCCCGTTGGGTGCGTTTCACGGTGCGATGGTGCAGATGCGCCTGCAGCCCCGCGAACCACAGATTCCGGCAGCGCCGCCCGGTGTGGAACAGGCGATAACAGAAATCCGAGTCCTCGCGGCCCCAGACGCCGTCATAGAGTTCGTCGAAACCGTCGACACGCAGGAAATCCTCGCGGCGCGCCGAAAGATTGCAGCCGCGCAGCGCGGTCTGGAAGGTTTTGGGACGCGCCAGCCACGAGCCAATCATCGGCAGGTGGACCGCGTTCTTTCGGTTCTCCAGGCCCGCCATCCACGCCGCTGGCCACCAGGATCCTTCGAGTCGTCCAGCCGCGATCAGACGTTCGGATTCGGCGGCCGGCAGGAAGCACCGCTTCCCGACGAGGAACGTTTCCGGCCGATTGAACCGCAGGTGGTCCGCCACGAAATCCCGGTGCAGCAACACGTCGTGGTCGACGAATATGAGCAGGGTTCCACGGGCATGGCGAACGCCCAGGTTGCGCACGCGGGACTGCCGGAAACCGGTGTCCTCCTGCCGTACATGGCACCACGGGATCGGCGATCCGGCCAGGGTCGACGCCACCGCCTCCGCCGTCTCCGGTTTCGAACCGTCATCGGCGATGATCAGTTCGAAGTCGCTCTCCGATTGCGACAGGGCCGAGCGCAGCACCAGGCTCAAGGCTGCGGGCCAATTGTAGGTGCTGATGATGATGGAAGCCTGCGGGGAGCCCGCGCGCATGCGCCTCATGCTGGTGTCACGCCTCGGGAACCTCCAGTCGAACCTTCCGTGCCGGATCCCAGGATGTTCCGCACCAAGGCAAGGATCTCGCCGGCCGGAATCTCAGCCAGACAACCGGCCGTCCCTGCCGCGACGCATGCGGGGTCCATGGCTGGGCGATCGACGCAGCGACAAGGCCGGATGGCAGCGCTGTCCCTGGGACCGCGAGGTCGCCATTCCACCAGCCCGGCGTAGTCGCGGAATACCGAGACCGTGGGGGTGCCCAAGGCCACCGCGAGATGGGTGACTCCGGAATCCGTTCCGACATGGACCGTGCAGTGTTGCACCAGAGCCGCGAGCCTGGCCAAGGACAACGGAGCGCGCGGCACCTTGAGTCGGGGATCACCGACGCGCTGCTGGAGTTCGGTCAGGCGGAGTTGCTCGCGCGGCTGGGTTGAACCCGTCGCCACGACACATCCCGAATACTCCCTGAGTAACTGGCGAGTGAAGTCCACCCAGCGGTCCATGGGCCATTCCTTGAACGGCGAGCTGGCATTGATGGAAAGGTGGACCGCCTGGCCGCCGATCTCGGCCGCGGCCCATGCCAGATCGGCGGGCGGAAGGCACAGTCCAAAGTCCACCGTTCCCAGTTCGTAGCCGGCCCGCGCGAGGAGTTCGCGGCGTTGTTCGAACACCGGTTGGGCGCGGGACGGCGGCGGGAGAATGCGTCCCGCGAGTTGGCGACGCCACCAGGAGCCGCGGTTCGGTTGTCGCGTGATTCGCAGGGGAATGCCGGCGGCGGCAGTGACGAACAAGGTGCGGTCTGCGCCGCTGAAGTTGAACGCGGCCTCGAAGTGCTGCCGACGCAATTCCCATTGGAGTCCGAGATGTCGCCACCAAGGCGGGCTGGGGTTGCCGAGCGGGTATTCCCAGACCCGATCCACCCACGCGGTGAGTCGCAGCACTTCTGCTCCCAACGGGGTCGTGACGACATGCAGCTCTGTTCCTGGTTGGTGCCGACGGAGTTCGGCGAGCGCCGGCAGCAAGTGGATCGTGTCTCCCAAAAAGCCCAGGTCGACGACCAGGAGTCGTCGGATGCCCGCGTGAATGAGGCGGGAGCCGGGAGTTGGCGGGACGGTGGACACAGCGGAGGCCAGGGCGCGGACGAGCATTCCGGAGGCGCGCCGGGCGATCAATCCAGTTGCGCGGGCGGTTGTGCGGTGCCGTCGCGGTGATGGTTTCCTTGGACCGGGGAGCTCGCGCAGTAGAGAGCGGAGCGCGGCGGCCAACCCACTGCCCATTTCACCCTGCGCCAGCACTGGGTTGGCGACGAGGTCCTTTACCTCACTACGAGCAGGTCACCGGGCGGATTCCAAAGGGGCGACGTGTCCGTCCATGAAGACCACGTTCTTCCCGGGTTTGGGCGGGCGGGGGTGGAAGTCGTCATAATCGAGGAGGAGCGGCGTCGTTCCTGGCGGAAGCGTCAGGACAAAATTCGTGATCCCACCGGACATGTCCCCGCGTTTGAGCAGGAGAAAAGCGCCGTCGGTTCGCGTTTCGTCGATGCGCCGTCCGTTCAGATCGAAGTTCCATTCGTAACTCGAGCCTTCGGCCGCGAAGCGGCCGGTTTTGTCGACCGGGCATTTGAAGACCGTCGCCTGGCTCGAGTTGGTTCCTGCGGCCTTGCCCGCGTAACTCGCCAGAACATCGCAGATGCGCGGCAACGGATGTTGGGGGTCAACGGGCTGGGAGGGCAGGATCTCCGCACTCGGCAATCGGTCCTGGTAATCGTCGGCATACAGGCGGGTGGCGATTCCCAGTTGCCGGAGGTTGTTCAGGCAGGCTGCGTTATAGGCTTGGGCCTTGGCTCGACCCAAGGAGGGCAGGAGCAAGCTCGCCAGGATTCCGATGATGGCGATGACCAGCAGCAATTCGATGAGTGTAAAGGCGCGGCGAGGAGGCTGGAGAGTCGATGGACCGCGCCCTCCTGCTCGGCGGTTCGCCTCGAGATGGCTGGTTCTCAAATTCATAAACGGGATCGTCATTTGGTCGTCGGGGATTGTCGGGTGGCGCTGTCGATGTTTAGCCGCCTGGGCCGTGTCCCCTTCTCGCGAACTCGACTCGCTGTTCAGGAGTGAAGTCGGTGAAGCGCCGAGACGGATCGGGAGGACGGATCGTGTGGCCCGGGGTGGGTTGGACATGATCGATCCTGACATCCTGCCCACCGTCTACGCCTGGACCGGTGCCGTTCTTCGCTCGTGGCGATTCTTGAGCGGCGACGCCCAGGGTCGACTCGTGCGGCGTTGAACGGCGCCAGGACGACCGGGCGAGCCACCATCCACCAGCGGCGAGGACCGCTGCGACTACCAGGAGGAGAGGTTTCCTTCTCATGGACTTTTGCTTTTCGACTGAGGATTCAATTTCACTGTCGTCACCGGAGTGTGCGTGGATTTCCGGGAGTTGGCCCTCGGTTTGGAACGAATGTCGGGAATTCGGGTGCGAAGCCCAGGCAAGACGGAATGAACCGGATCCCTGACCGAGACGACAAGGCCCGACGGGGCGCCGCCCGAGCATAGGTTTGGGACCGTTTCGAGGCAGGGAAGTCGAGGAGGCTATCGGAACTCCAGGATCTGTTGGATTTCGCGAATCGGACGGGTGGTGGGATAGCTTTTGCCGTTCTTCAACACCACCAGGTTCTCTCCTTTGAACATCGGTTGAAGCTCCTGGATCTGGTCGATGTTGACGATGACCGAGCGGCTGATGCGCAAGAATCGTTGCGGGGGAAGATGGGACTCCAAGGAACTCATGGTCTCGCGCAGGGCATGACTTTCCTTACCCACCTGCACGACGGCGTATTTTCCGGCGGCCTCGATCGACTGGATCTGGTCCAACTCGACAAAGGTCACTTTGCCCGGGGTTTTGATCGCCAATCGGGTCAGCTGACCTGCGGGTGTCGGCGTCTGCCCCAGGAGGGCCAGCAGTCCGCGGGCGGCGACGCCGGCGTGTTGGTTGGCGATCAGTTCCCGTGCCCGTTGGACGGCCTCCTTGAAACGCGCGGGCTTGAACGGTTTGAGGAGGTAATCCCGCGCATTCACCTCGAACGCCCGCAGCGCGTGCTGGTTGTAGGCTGTGGTGAAGATGACCACGGGTAGCAAGGCTTGCGGAACACGGCGCAGCACCTCGAACCCGTCCATGTCCGGCATCTGCACGTCGAGAAAGACCAGGTCAGGTTTGGTGGTCTGGATTTGGTCCAGCGCTTCGAAACCATCGCTGCATTCACCAACGACCTCGACGTCCGGTTCTTCGTCCAAGAGCAGACGCACACGCTGCCTGGCCAACGGTTCGTCATCCACGATGAGCGCTTGGATCTTCATGCAGCGGGGTCGTTTGCTGCGGTCGAGATCGGTACCGGCTCCAGGTGAAAGGGGAGATGGATATCGACGCGCCAGCCTTGGGGTTCGGCCTTGCCAAAGGAGAACCTTTGGCTCGGGCCGTAGAGGCCCTGAAGCCTCGCCTGCGTGTTGGCGAGTCCGATACCGGCTCGGACGGAGCCGTTGACATCCGCGACCTTCAACCCCCGGCCGTTGTCCCGGACCACGAGGTGAAGATGATGGTCTTCCCGTTTGGCCTCGATCGAAATGAGTCCGGGTCCGCGTTGGGGTTCGATGCCGTGGCGGACGGCGTTCTCGACCAGGGGCTGAAGCAGCAGAGCTGGAACCAGTGCCTTCCTGAGGTCGTCGGGAACGATTTGTTCCAATTGAAGACGTCCGCCAAAGCGCTTTTGTTCGATGGCGAGATAGACGCCGACGAAATCGAGTTCCTGGGCCAGGGTCACCTCCTGGTCCTCCATCGAATCAAGAGACCGGCGCAGCAGCGCGCTTAAGTCGCCCAGCATCTCGTCCGCCGCCCGTGGATTGACGTAAACCAAGGCGGCAATCGAGTTGAGGGTGTTGAAAAGGAAATGCGGGTTAATCTGCACGCGCAGCGCCTGCAGTTTGGCGCGGTTGAGCCTGGCCTCCAATTCGGCCGCGCGCCGTCCCCGCTCCTGGGAGCTTCGAAAGTTCGTAATGGCCTGGCAAACCCCCACCAACGACCAATAGACGAGAACGTCCAGTGCGGAGCGGAGCCCGATAAACACGCCGAACCCTCCGGGCGGCCCCAGTCGGTCCGTCTTCGAGCCCGGCGGTGGTCCGGGCGCTCGTGACGCCTCCGGGCGCGAGGCGCGAGGAAACGTATTGGAAACTGCGCGAAAGGTGGCCCGGCTGGAGGCCGCGATGAGCAAGCAGGCCAGGAGATGAAGGCCCAGATGGCGCAGGAGTCTCCTTCGCTCGATGGGAAAGCGGAAAGAGAGCCACGCCGCGACCGGCAGGAACAACAGCCAAAGCGCCCAAAAGGAGGCTCCGAAGCTCACCGCTTCCCGCCAGGGAAGAGGGGGCCGGGACAATGCAAGAGGAGCGGCAAACAGCAGAACCAGGGCTCCCCACAGCCCCAGGGCTGTGGCCACCATCGCCAGTCTGCGAGTGATGCGTCGATTGCCTCCGGTCCGGTTCATGTCGAGGTCATTCGATTCAAGAGCAGCCCGGGCGAAGTGTCGATCACGGGCCATGTCAGGGAGAGCCGCGATCTTGTGAAGGGAATGAAAGGCTGGAACGATCCTCGGAACGACGAAGCCCGTGGATCCAGCGGTCTCCTGCGGGCCAACATTTGCTTAAGTGGATTAAGGCGCGGATATGGCCGAAGCTCGAATTTATGAGTTGGAGGAGTTGATGGCGGTGCTGCCGCATCGGGCGCCGTTTCTCTTTGTGGATCGTGTCGTGTCGTTGGAACCCGGCCGCCAGATCGTGGCGGAGCGCACGCTGCGCGCGGACGAGGCGTATTTCGCCGGGCATTTTCCAGGGCGCGCGATCATGCCAGGTGTTCTGGTGGCGGAGGCCCTGGCGCAGACCAGCGGCTTGCTGGTGGGGTTGTCGGAAAAACTGTCGGCGGGAGCCACGCCCGTTCAGCCAAAGGCGATGTTCCTGGCCACGACCCAGTTGAAATTCACCCGTCCGGCCGTGCCCGGCGACACGTTGATCCTGAAGGCGCGCGGCGACCGGCAGTTCGCCGGGCTGCATCGGTTTGAAGTGGAGGCGACGGTCGGCCGCGACTTGATCGCCACCGGGACGCTCACCCTGGCTGAGGCGAAGATGCCTGTTTAGGTCGGTCGCCGACGGTGGTCTCCGCCAACGTGGATGCTTCCTGGGCGAGAACGGCCTTGATCCACCCCTGAAACCCGAGGCCCGGGATTCGCTGCGCGACATTGAACGCCGTCGCGTGACGCGGCCAGACTCGCACCGCTTCTGGTGGCGGGATCGGGTGGGTATCCCTAGAGTTCGGCTGCCGATGATGGATGAATTTGGCAACCAACCCCGGAATACCGCGACGCGAGGTTTCAGCTTCGAGCAGTTCTACCTGGCCAACCGACGCTTTCTCATGTGGGTGGTCCTCGGTCTGCTGCTCTGGCTGCTCCGCCCGTTTTTCAGCCTCATCTTCCTGACGTTCGCTATCGCCTTCATCGCCGCGCCGATTTCGGACTTCTTCGCACGAAGGGTTCGAATGCCGCGCCGTCTGGCCATTTGCGGGGCCTTTGCCCTCCTCGTGACCCTGCTGGTATCGGCCACCACCTTCATCGTCCCCCAGGTGGCGCGCGAGGCGATGAACCTCGTCGGCAACCTGCCGAAGACCGAGGAACGCCTTCTCGAGCTGCGCGGCGCCCTTGTGCAACGCTACCCGACGGTGGAGCCGATGCTGATGAATTACCTGCGGAGCACGATTCCCGAGTCGCTCCTCGCCGATTCCGCCGCCGGCGAGGATAAAGCGGTCATTCAGCTCTTCCTGGAGTATCAGATCCAGCGCCTCACCCATGCCGCGCCGGGGATGATTCGGGCGCTATGGGCCGGCTCGGCCACGGTCCTGCTCGCGCTTCTGTTCAGCTTCCTCATTTCCCTCGACCTGCTCCGTCTCGGAGAGGAGGTCCGCAGTCTGCGCAATTCCCGCCTGCGCGATTTCTACGAGGAGACGGCCATGCCGGTGGTGCGATTCGGTTACACCGTCGGCCGCTCGATCCAGGCCCAGGCCATGATCGCGGTGGTGAACACGATTCTCACCTTCATCGGGTTGAGCCTGCTCGGAGTGCCCTCGTTGACGGCCCTCTCTCTCATCGTCTTTCTCTGCAGCTTCATCCCAGTGCTCGGGGTGTTCATCTCGACCATCCCCATCGTCCTCGTCGCGATCAACGCCGATGGATTGAACCTCGCCATCCTCGCCATCGTCATGGTCATCGTGGTCCATGCGATCGAGGCTTACCTGCTCAATCCATTGATTTACGGCAAGCACCTGAAGATCAATTCGGTGATCGTCCTCATCATCCTCTTCATTGGACACCACGCTTTCGGGGTCTGGGGAATGCTCCTCGGTGTGCCGGTGGCCCACTATTTTCTTCACGATGTTTTCGGCGTTCCTATCTGGAGCGAGCGGCGATTCGCCCGGAAGAAGCAAGATGGGACGATTGCATTGGAGGATTCGCCGCATGCCGACGATCGATAGAGGCCCCGAAAGAAGGATCGAGTCATGCATTCTTCCGCGAGACGACACTGGAAAATGGCCCTTCATGGGTTCGGTTGGCTCGCCGGCATCGGCGGACTCGCCGTCTCGCTTTGCGGGGCAACCTTGGATGTCAAGGACACCGCGACGTACCGAACCATCAAGACGGCCCTCGACGCCACTCCGGCCATCGACACCCACGATCACCTGCCGCCGTTCGCCATCATCCAGGGACGAGTGGAAACCGAACGCGGGTTCGGCATGGGCCTGCAATCGCTTTGGCGCAGCAGCTATTACACGTGGTTCAACCCGCTCAGTGCCTGGCCGAAGAGCGGGCGGTTCGACGAATGGTGGTCCGTGGCCAAGCGCGATTTTGACAACGCCCGAGCCACCAGCTTCTACCGCTATCAGTTGTCCGCCTTCACCGATCTTTATGGCGTTGATTTCGATGCCATCACCGACGCCGACGCGGCGACGCTCGATCAGCGGATCTTCGATCACTACAAGGATGCCCGTTGGGTTTACGAGGTCGTGACCGAGCGGGCCAACATCGAACTGATGGTGATGGATCCCTACTGGGACCGGCTCGGATTCGGCCTGGAATATCCGTTTGCCGTTCCGGCCGTGAACGTGACGCCGCTGATTCGGAGCGCGCACCCCTCGGAGTTTCCCAACCCGAAGGACTCGCCGTACCGTTTTGCCGCGGAACACGGACAAAAGATCGAATCCCTCGACGATTACCTTGCGGTGATCGAGCGCATCATGGCCTTCGGGAAGTCCAAGGGAGCCGTCTGCCTAAAGACCACCACCGCCTACGAGCGAACGTTGGACTTCGAGAACGTCTCGAAGGAGCGTGCGGAGCGGGCCTGGGGACGGCCGGCCTCGTCGGCGAACCGGGAGGATACCAAGGCGCTTCAAGATTACGTCATGTGGCGCATCGTGGAATTGAGTGCGCGACTCGAGTTGCCCTTTCAGATTCACACCGGCCACGCCCGGATTCAGGGAAGCAACCCGATGCTCCTGGTGGACCTGATCGCCGCCAATCCCAAGACCAAGTTCATCCTGTTTCATGGGGGGTATCCCTGGATCGGCGAAACCGGAGCGATCGCCACCCGGCACTCCAACGTATGGATCGACTCGGTCTGGTTGCCCACCATCAGCTACACCGTGGGCAAACGGGCCTACCAGGAATGGCTGGAGGTGATGGGGTCGAACCGAATCCTATGGGGTGCGGACGCCCACCATGCCGAGGGCATCTACGCGGCCACCGAGTTTACCCGTCGTTGCCTGGCCGAGGCTCTGGCCGAGAAGGTGGAGCGCAAAGAGATCCGCGAAAACCATGCCTTGCGCATCGGACGCCAGATCCTGCGCGACAACGCCCTCGAACTGTTTCCTTCCCTGAAAACCAAGCTCTGGAAGCATGCCGGACGGAAGATGGTGCCGGGCGGGATACTTCCGAACTGACGTGTCGTGAGGCCAGGGCTGCCAGAACCGCGGGCAGCAGATGTGGTCCTCTGGACTCGCCTATCCAGGAATAAGCGGAATTTGCATCCGCTAGTTCCAGGGCAGAGTGAAGTCGGTGGTCCGCTCGTAGAGCCAGGTGGCGTCGGGCGTATCAAGGGCTACATTCGCCCTGGCGCCCGTTAGGCCGTAGGTGAGGATTGCCGGCGATTTCCACTTCTTGATTTCCGAGTGACCGTCCGCGAAGGAAAGGCCGCCGGCATTGTTGTGGTAGGAAGCGGGATAATCCACGAACGAGGTCTTTGACTCATGCACAAACCAGCCGTCATTGATCGAGGCCGGATTCTCGTCGATCGTCACCCAAGTCTTGGAGGGACCCAGCACGAAATCCCCCTGGTTGCGATACACTTTACCCCTGGCGCGCGTCTCGCCGGGAAGGGGATTCATGAAGCAACTCATCGAGTTGCTTCGCACCTTGGGGATGCCTCCACCTTTGCCGAACGGGCTCCTGGTCGTCGCTCGGTCGGCGGGGCATTTGTAAACCCCCAAAGAATTCACGTACTTAAACAGCAGTGAATCCATGATCAGGATCGTATTGGTCCAGCTCGGTCCCGCGTGCATCGTCCCCATGCACCACTGGTTGAGCGGGTAGTTTTTGGTCGGGCTATGGGTGGCCACCAATCCTCCCAACCCTGTGGAGGGGCAGATTTTCTCCTGGTGATCGCCCGAATAAAGAGCCCATGCCAGCATCAGCTGTTTGCCATTGCTGAGACACAGGATGCCCTGCGCCTTGCTTTTGGCCTTTCCCAAGGCGGGAAGCAGCATGCTGGCGAGGATCGCAATAATGGCGATCACCACCAGCAACTCGATGAGGGTGAAGCCGGATGATCGGCTCCTTCGCGGACAGGGGGTTGTGTGCATGGGCAAATTTCGTGAGCCAATCAATTGAGGTATAAGCGATAGTTTTGCAGAGGATTTGCTTTGCTTGCAAGCCATGGATTTGCGGATCTGGCGGTTAGGTTTCGACTGAAAGGAAAGACCCCACTCTTCGCGGAAAGACAAGAATCGCGCGGGGCGAACCCTGGGACTTTCTTTTTTGAAAGGTGCCGGCAGGCGTAGCGCGACGCCGCTTTCGATCGATCGGACAGGGGGAGCAAAACCGGTGCTCGTTCGTAATGGCTCTCCGCGCGCCGCGGCAAACCCGCTTGGCTGCTCGCGCACCCGCTGCTGCCGCACCTCGGCGGGGCAGGCTGGCGCTGCATCGCCAGAACCACCCTGCTGATCAACGCGTGGGCCAACTGCAATCTCCTGATTGTTCCGAGCGCGGAATTACGCATTTACCTGAGAAGCAGTAGGGCGGCAGGACACGTTCGATGCGCCGCCGCCCGAAATCTCAGGTTTGGAAGACAATCGTCGTAATTGTGGGGACGATTTTCCGCTCTATCAAATGAGACCTCAAAGATCGGACATCCACCTGGTGCCTAGACCGACCCCAAATCCAATCCAGTCCATGGATGCATTAACCGCCTCTGCTCTGACCGGTGCGCTGGAACAGTCCGGTTGGCTCCGGCGCCGCAGTCGCCCGTAGCGAACCTGATTCGCGAAGCAAAACCCTTACCGAAAATCCCTTTTCATGCGTCTTCGAGCCTTCGTATTTGATCGTGAGCGGGCGGTGCCGCTTTCCGGGGTCGTCCTGGAGGCCATCGCCGAGGTGAAAGCCAGCAATCCCGGTGGGGCGCGAAAGGTTCCCGCCGGCGTGCTGGTCTCAGACCACGCCGGTTACCTATCATTCAATCTCACGGGAGTAGCTGCCAAGCGGGAGGAAGTTGTCAGCCTATCCCTCCGCCCGCTCATGGCCTCGGACAGCGTCGTAGATGCGCTGCCTTATCTGGTCGACGGCGAAGACGGGCCAATCCTTCCCTTCCCGGCCGAGGCCCTTTGGGCTATTCGCCCGTCCGATCAAGGTTTGCTGCCTTCTTTGCAGGGCAACAGTTTGGCCGACTGGAAGGTTTCTCCCGCCTCGTTCGCGGCGGTAAGTCTGGTCCGTTTCGGAGAAGGCAAATGCGAAGAAGTACTGCCGTCACACGAACCGGTTGCCCTCATCAGGTTCAGTCAGATTCTCCGCGAACCAGTGTCCGATCCTGGCTCGCTTTCCGTGCACAAACCCGCCCCATGCGAAATAATCATGGATCCGAAACGACCGGCTGGATCTTCAGTCTGTTACCGGCGCGGAGCACTTTTGGAATATGAGATGTCGTGGCGACCCGTAGGGCATGGACTTGGACGCGTCATGTATAGCCTGCCACTCGCTCCCTGCGAGTCGGTCAACGTGGCGCTGTTGGACTGGTCTCGTGAGGAGACCAAGGAACGTACCGAGTCCATGACCTCGGTTGACTCGTTGTCCCATCGTCAACTGCGTGATCGCGCGATCAGGGAAACGGTGCAGGCAGCAATCGACGAATGGCAGCGAGGCGGCTCGTTGTTGGGTGGGGGCGCGATCTCGGACATCGGTTCGATGCTTTCCGGGGTTCTGTCGCTGGGCGGTGGCTATTCCACCACCAGTGGTTCGCGCGATGTCGCGAGCGAGACCCTGCAGCGACTGATGGACAGCGTCGACCAGGCCAGCACGCTCACCCGTGAACTGCGCAGCACCGTGGTGGTGCATGCCTCGCAAGCGGAAAGCCAGCGCGCCGAGACCCGCACCGTTGTTAACCACAACCGGTGCCACGCCATGACGGTCCTCTATTACGAGGTGGTCCGGCACTTTATTGTGTCGACGAGGCTGACGCGCAAGACCGACGTCATCCTGGTGAAAAGACCACTGGACCCGTTCAACGCAGCGGAGGTGCTCCGATATCGACGTGAACTCCTCGGCGCCTTGTTGGATCCCACGCTGGCTACCGCCTTTGATGACCTCGAAGCGGCTGACCGGGCGCGGGCAGAGGCGGAGGAACGACCGCCTGAAACAAGCGCGGACGACCGTTTGCTGACTCGATTCTGGCTGCGGATCTTGCCCTCTGCGGAACCGGTGGGCACCAATGTGATCATTACCGCATCACTGGTGGTGCAGAATCAATTCGGCGGCTTGTCCACAGTGCCGCTTCGGCTAGTGGCCGAAGAAGCCGGTGAGTTGGCGAGACTCGAAGAGAAGCTCAATGCTCTGACCGTCGCGGTTGCTAATTTGCCAGTTCAAATCCGTAACGCGATTCGGAGCGGGGACTTCGCCGCGTCGACCTTTTCTGGGCTTGGCACCACATCCTCGCCCGACCGGACCAATCTTTTTCAAACCTTGGAGAGCGGCTTGCCTCCATTCAGGAGATCCTCGCCAACCGATGACTTGCGCGAAGAGATGTTCCTCGTCGAGCCGGTCCTGCCAGTCCGGCGAACCGCAATTAGATCTCTACGAATCGAAATCTCGTCACTGCCTGGAAGGAGGCACCCGTCACCGGCGTTCGACATTCGGAGCGTCGCCGCCGTGGTCACTGACAGTGGACCGTCATGGACGCTCTACCATACACCAGCGGACGCGCCCGTGCGTGCGGTGCGGAGGGACGCACCGGCCGAATTCGAGGTCACTCCCTGGGTGGAGGCTCCAGAATCGTCCGCAGTCGGGCTGACGGCGCTACAGCGCTGGCGGGTGCGACAGTTGCTGAATCACCTCAATGAGCACAAGCTTCACTATCGCCGGGCGCTATGGATCGCGGAGGATTCCGGGGTGCGCGCCCTCTGGTTGGACCGCTTTGCGTTTTCCGAGGAATCGGGAGGACGAACGATTTCGGGGCGACTTCTGGACTTCGTGGAGAACCGGGTCGTTGGAGTCATTGGGGATTACCTTGCCGTTCCTCTTGCTGTTGGCCATTTCTCAGACTCCGTACCCACACCGAGACTCGAACCCGTCGAGCGGCGTATCTCCTTACCCACGCGCGGCGCGTTCGCAGAAGCGAAACTGGCCCATTGCAACGCCTGTGAGGAGTACGACTTCACACGCATCCCGCCGGAACCGCTCTGCGATTGTCAGAGTGCACCGGCGATTGATCCCGTATCGGTGAACTCCAGTCGTGCGCGTGATTTGTCGGCAGATCCTTCGGTGCCATCCTCCGCGGGAGTCACGATCACGCCGCCGGAAGCTGCCCCACCGCCTGCAGGCATGCAGGCCGTCCTCGAAATCCTCGGAAAGTCGGACATCTTCCGGGACCAGTCTGCCAAAGGAGAGGTCTCGGCAATCCTGCAGAAGATGATCGAGGGAAGTGTCGGCTTGGAGACCGCGCAACGGGAGTCAGATACGAAGATCAAACTCGCGGAGATCGACAAAGATAAAACCTTGGAGGCCATTCGAAAGGGGTTGGCCACGCCGGCTGACTCCGGCAATCCGGCGTCCGCCGCGTCGCCGCCGACCGGAGGAGGGGGTGGTTCGAGTTCCAGCAGCAGCCGGCCGGATGCCGGTGGGGAGGCCAGGGACGGTTCCGTCTCGATGGGCTCTCCTCTCCGCCAGGCGCATGGCGCGATGCAGGTGCTTAACCAGCTTCGCGACACCAACGCGATCACTCCCCAGCAGTACCGCGAAGCAGCGGCAGCCTTGGCCAGCCAACTGACGGGCGGTGGCGAGCCGAGCGCGGTAAGCCTGCGGCAGGAAATACCGGAAGCCTGGCGCCTGAGGCTGGCGAGCCCGGTGAATGATTGCCCGGCCCTGAACCACTGGGCTGTGGCTGTCTCTTTGCTGATGTCGTGGCGTGAAGGTGTGGTCTCCGGCCGAGAGGCCTATACGGTCGAGCAAGCGCTCGAGCTCCTGGATATGACGATGGACCACCCCATGTTCCTGGAGCGGTACCGCAGGGGAGAGGGGATCCTGGACGCTCCGACGGCGCGCGAAGCGGACGCTCTCTTAGGAGCGACATCCACCCGGGCGAGAGCTGGCGTTCCTGCATTGATACGACGAGTGCCAGGTCTGGCATTTGGCAGGTTGCCCACACCTGTTGAGCTTGGCCAAATGCTTCATCGGCACGGACCCATCTGGCTGACATCAACCGGCCGTCCCGGGGCCCTGTTGCGGAATGACACCGCAGACGTGGCGGGAAGATATACCAATCGCTTTGGCCTCAGCGGGATCATTGTGACCGGCCTGGAAGGAGATGGACAACCCACGGGCACCTCCATCCGGTTCCGGGCCATCAATGATGGCGGAGGTATCCCCATCGTGGGCAGGTGGGAGTTGTTTTCCGACAAACTTGCCGAGTTGGCCGCTTCGGTCGCTCGCGACGGGGTGATTGATGTCGTGGTTTTTGATCGCATCCCGGGCTACTCCAGCTGACTGCCTGGAGGTTTTGGCATTTCTTTCGACTTAGGGTCTATGGCGGCACGGCTCCACCGAGCCGCTCCGGGCTGAGGGAGTTTGAGAGCGTAATGATGGAGAACCTCGACCAATGCCTCGTCGAGACTCCCGAAGGACGGCTGAATCGCCCCTATCCGTGGTTGCATGTTCCGTTTGGCGTCTGGGCACCGTTCCTTCTCTGGGACTCTTCGCAGATCTGAGCGCCGGAGAACCTCCGTCGGGCTCCGCATCAGGGTCCAGGATCTCGGGCCTGAACGCGATAGAAGCGCGCGAATCCCGCCCCGCCCAGGGATGCCTCGCCGCGAACCTCGGACCAGCGCACCCAACCCGAGCCCAGGGAGATGGGAACCACTTCTGAACGGTTCCACGCCCGGAGATCCTCCGAGGACTCCACAGTGTATTGCTTGCCCACAACCCCACGCCATTCGAGTTGCACCACGCCCCGATCGGCACTCAGCACCGCACGTACCGGCGAACCAAAATCCGACATCACTACCACTTGGATCTCACGATAATCAGCGTGAGGATCGGCGACGTTGCGCACCCGTACTCGGGTTGAATAGGAGCCAGTTCGAGGCCACCGGAATCCCGGCGGCAAGCTGAAAATCAAGGGTGCCTTGGTACCTCCACTCCCAAACCCGGGACTCACCCACGCAAGGGAGGGATCGTCGGCTTCCGCCAACCACCGAAACACTCCGGGACCCGGATTCTCCACCTGAACGAGCGCCGTCGGCGTTTCTCGTGTCACTGTGACACGTTGCGTATCGAGCGACCACGCCACCAAACCCAAACCGCCGCCCCACGCCGCGGTGGACGGATCGAGCGGAGCCCCGTCCCTCAGATCACCCACTCCATCTCCGTCGGAATCCACGACCAGCGGCGACGAAAGCACACCGTCCGCTCCGGGCCTCGTTTCCTCGCCATCTCCCAGCCCGTCGCCGTCCGTGTCCGCGCGGTCAGGACGGGTTCCCAGATGGAATTCGTCCCGATTCGAGACACCATCCGAATCCGAATCCTCGTCCGCGTCCGGTCGGCTCGCCGCCAGCCCAAGAGAATTCTCGAACGCGTCCGGCAAACCATCCAGGTCCACATCGCGGCGCTCCGGTGCGATTCGCAGTTTGCCGTGGACGACATTGGATTCGAAGGATTCCGGCGGCTCGCCACGCTCGAGAAGCTCCAGATCGAACTCCACAGAGGCTTCCTGAAATTGTCCCACATACTCGACATCCCAGGAAACAGTCACTCCAGGCGACATCCCCGATGCCGTGGCGCTGGGGAAAGCCACCGTCCGAATCGACTCACCCGCGACGCGGAGGGTGGTTTGTTCCGGCGGAAGCCGTAGAGCGACGGCCACGCCATCGAGTTGAGTTCCTCCCAGGTTCTCAACGAACGTCTCGATGGTGATCCGTTGGGGAGAGTTCTGAATCTCGGTGACGTCCGGCCCCAACCCGCCCGACTTGGGACGCCCAATCCGGATGGCTGGCCGGGGTGTGCGGGACGACTTCACCGTGTTGAACATGAGCCGCAGCGATTCCTGAGAGTCCGTGAGAACAGCGCGCAGAACACGTCCCAGCTCCAGAATCTGGAAAACCGCCGCCTGCGAGCGTGGATCCGCGGCATTCGTGTACGCACCTGAAAGAACGCTCAAAAACCACTCCAGGAGAGCATCGTCATAGGCGGACTTCGCCACCAGAATCTCACTCTTAGTCCTAAAATAGGCCGCGTGCGGAACAAGGATGGAGTAGTCGCCCGGAGTCGCGGGCACTTCGTAGGCGCGCAGTTCCAATTCCACTCGATCGCAGCTCTCCTGCCAGGTTTCCCAGACCGCACCATAGCCAGTTCCCGAGAGGCCTGCGGCAGCCTGAATGGCGGAGCCGACGTGGTTGGACCGCACCCACCCGTCCAGACTTCCCTGCGCGGTGAGGATGTCCTGGATTGGGGGAACGACTAGGCGGGTCGGCGATGAACCGGCGAGCGAGGAGAAGCGCGAACGGCTCTCAAACCGGCTCTGGCCGAGCGTTCCTCCCGTCGGCGGAGTTGCCCCATAGGCGGCGTAGACCCCCTCACGGATCAGTTTGGGTCCACCCGCGAAGGCATAGATGGCGGGCCCGACGATGCCTGCCCCATTGGCGACGTACTTGGCCAACTTGGCGAATTGCTCCACCGCGGCCGCATAGGCGCGGGCCGGCGGCACGACTCCCGCCAGACCCGCGTACTTCTGGGTCAGGTCCGCAGCCTCCGCACCCCCCTGGAACAGAATCGCGCCGGCGATGACGCCGCTGGCGGCGTTTCCGAGTTGGGTGAGAACTTCCACGGTCCGGTCTCGATCCCGCACGTAGCTGACCGGGTCCGATCGATCCCATTGGATCATGCGATCGACCGAAACCTGAAGCGACGGCGCGGTTAATGCCGTGAACGAGTAGGATACCGGACTGTCGTAGAGCACAGGTTTCAGATCCTTAAGGATATGTTCTTTGATCTGGAGCTTGATGTAGTCCTTCGACTCACCGCGCAACGTCTCATTCCGCGCCAGGTTCATGATTGCAAGCATCGCCTGTTCGAAGGCCACCGCGATGCGTTTGGCTTCGTCGGCCGCGACGCCGCCACTCACCAACGCTTCCTGGAGCGCCGGCCGCAGGGCCTTGACCAACTTGATGAGTTCGTCGGCTAGTTCGATCGATCGGCCTCGCTCGAGCAAGGTGCGCATGGCCGGAGTGAAGTCGCCGACGGAATCCAGGTTGAAGCCCGCGGTCCGGCCCGGTCCATCCGAGTCCCGGGCCTTCTGAAATTTCGCGCGGGCATCCGCCACTCCGGCACCCTCCCAGCGCTTCAGGTCGCCGATGGCGTCGGCGAGCAAGGTGCCCAGACCAGTGAGACCCAGATCCAGGACCGTGTCCGCATACCGCGCTCCATCACGGATCACGCGCTCGGCCCACAAAGCCCGGCGAACACCTTCGTCCTCGGCTTCGGTCAGTGTTCCCCGAGTGGCCAACCGATCCAGGTGCGCGTCCGCCCGCGCCTCGATCGGCGCATACTGCGTTGGCCCGAGGCGACTGATTTGGGCCACCAATTCCCTCTTCGCATGGAGCGAAGCGATCGGCCGCAGTTCGATCTCCAGTTCTGTATCGGCGAGCACGTTGATGCGCTGGGCGCCTTGAAAGGTCACCGTGTTGGTTCGACCCGGTATCAGGTTGGATTCGGAATCCATCGCCATTTCATCCGTCTCCGCCGATGCCACGACCACGAGGTAGCCTTGCGGAACCCAGCCCTGAACGGATCCTCCCGACCGGGCGAAAAGGGGTAGGCCCTCAAACGCGAAGTGCCCCTGGCTATCCGGCGTGAGCACCGCCGCCGGTGCTGCCAAAGTTCGCTCGCCTTCCAGATACGCCCGATACTGCGCATCTGATTCCTCGGGATCCTTGCCCCGCAACCATCGACTTTGCCGAAACAAGTGAACGCTCGCGCGATTGATTTCGTCTCCACTGCCGTCGGTCAACACCGTCTCGGCAGATTTCAAACGGCCACGGATCTTTCCCGTCGGCGCCAGTTCCGATGGCGCCGAAGACACACGCCAGAAAGTCAGTTGACCGTGATCGGCTCCCGTTCCGAATGGGGTATTGGAGCACCGATCCGATTCCACGACCTCACCGCCCCCCGCCGACGTTCCAAAGAGTTTGAGTCTCGCATGAGCGTCACCCACCGGCGACAGCCCCGCGCCCGGACTAAACCCGTAGAACATACGGGTGAAGAATTGCGCGTGCGGACTCGGCACCTTCGGCAGATTAAAGGTCCCGACGCCCTCGATGGATCCTACCCGAATCGAACCCGAGTCCGTTCCCGCCGATGTCTGAATGGTCCAGTAGGAGGTCACATTCAGTCCGTAGCCCAGGGAATAGGTTCGGGAATACGGTTCGTAGGCGCCGGGACCGACCTCCGCAGCCAAATCGCAACCCGCAGGCGACCGCCAAAAGCGCCTCGTCTCGTAAAAGGTCAGTTGACCTGAATGCCGCACCTCGTACGAGCGAAGTCCCGGAATGGTTTCGGGAAGCAACTCAACCGACAGCAATCGAAAAGAAAGTCGATGGTAGGGCCCGCCATGGGGCACAAACAAACTGGGAATGGCCTCCCACTCGCCCGAGAGATCCAACGGGGGGCCAACCGCTCGGACACCCAGGTGAATGCCCATCAGGGCGGCCATGCAAGAAAGCCACCAGGCAAAGCGCAGCCCAGCGCCTGGCCTCATCCTCATCCTCATCCGCATACCTTGGTCGTCGGGCCATGACAGGATCATACCTTAGGCTACCCACGGCGCTCAGAACGATGTCAATCGCGTAGGACGACAATTACTATTCCCCAGCCCGGTTCTCCATTGTCGATGGGTTGTCGTCGTCCGCATTCGAATCTTTGCCGCCCATTTCGAGGTACCGGCATCGGGGCCGCCGTGATCGCCTTCACCGTCCGGAGGGATTCGTCGGGGTAGCGCTGGTCGTGCGACCGACCGAGGGCGGCGGGGAATTGGTGCTGCGAGGGATCGGAGGCGGCAGATTCAGCGCGGTGTGCAACTGCGCGGCGTGGGTGTCGTCGAGGAACCCGTTCTCGCGAGCAATCAACTGACCGAGGACTCATCGGAAGGTGTAATCACAGAATCTATACTCACCTGCGTAGCGGCGCACGTACCTCATCCGCGAAGTTTTGCGAATGTCAGTGTTTGAAAACTGTTGTCTGGACGGTAGTGCCATCTCACGCGCCTGCTTCCTCGGAGTCACCATCCGCGGGCTGCCGATTCGGCCTCTTCGCACAGTCCGGGCCGAATCGGCGAGTCGGCTATTGGCACGGGCCAGATTCGGGCGGTTCCATCCAGGGTGGCGGTGATTGCTTGACGGCCGTCGGGTCCGAATCCCGCGGAAATGACCCAATCGTCGTGGCGGAGGGGATCGCCAAGCTTGAGGCCAGTCGCGGCGTCCCAGACTTGTGCCGTGCCATCCTTCGAGGCGGTGATGACACGAAGGCCGTCGGGACTGAGTCGCACGCAGGTCACCAGTTCCGCGTGTCGCAGCGGTTCGGTCAGTGGCTGCCCAGTCGCCGCGTTCCACAGGCGTACGGTCCGGTCGCCGGAAGCCGTCGCCACCTTCGTTCCGTCCGCGCTAAACTCCAGGAATTCGATCGGCGCTCCAAGCCGCACTTCGGAAATCCGCGCACCGTTGGTTGACCGGATTTTCGCGGTGTAATCGAGCGACGCCGTCGCGACGCGGTCCCCAAGCGGACTGAACCGGGCGTACCACACCTCGGCCTGGTGCTCCAGCGGCGGTGCGGACGGAGCACCCGAAACGGCGTCCCAGATCACGGCCGTCCGATCGTCGCTCGCCGTGACCACCCGGGTGCCCTCGGGACTGAACCGTACGGCATTGGCCTTGCCGCGGTGCAGCATCGGAATCGTCAGCGTCCGTCCCTGCATTGCGTCCCGCACGTACGTCACTCCGTCGCGCGAGGCGGTCGCGAGTTTCCTTCCGTCCGGGCTGAATGCGGCGGCGACCAGCGGAGTGTCATGCGCCATGCTTTCGCCCATCGGCGAGCGTGTCTCCAGGTCCCATAGACGGGCAGGACCCGCCCCATCGCGCTCAATCACGAGCGCTTTCGGTCCCAAGGGTGTGAATGCCGCAGCCAAGGCCTGGGCTTTGTCGGGGAGTGCCAGCCTGAGTCTCGGCTTGTAGGTCGTGAGATCCCAAACGACGACCGAATGTTCGCTATTGGTGGTTCAGGTATTCTCGTGGTTGGCGGTGTCCACCCTCGCGCCCGTGGCCGTGATCGCCTGGCGACCGGCGAAATCGAATTCGGCAGCGAGCACCCACCTGCGGTGCGGAAGCGTCCTGAATCCCGGTCGTGTGGAAGGCACGTTCCAGAGCTTGATGGTCCGGTCCTGCCAACCCGCCGTCAGGACGCGTTGACCGTCGCGACTGAACTGGGCGCGGAGCACCCGGGCCGCGTGATGCATCGGTTCCGAATCCGCCCTGCCGGTCGCGGCGTCCCAAAGTCGGGCCGTGCCATCCATGGACGCCGTCAGGATCCGGCTTCCATCCGGACTGAAGACGGCCGAATAGACGCCCTTTGCGTGGGGCAACCGAAAGAGCTCCTTGCCGGTGGCGACGGCCCACATCACGGCGGCATTGTCGGCCGTGGCGGTCACGAGGCGCTCGCCGTCGGGACTGAATGACAACCCGTAGATTCGATTCTGATGCAGGAGCGGGCCGTCGGCGCGGTCTCCGGAGTCGACGCTCCACACCTGCACCCGCCAGACACCGCTCTCGTGGGACCCATAAATGCTCCCCGCGAGCCATCGGCCATCCGGACTGTACGTTGCCGCCTACGCGGCCGCCTTGTGCAGGAGGGGCCCGACGAGTGGCGCGCCAGTGCGCGCGTCCAGGATCCAGGCGGTTCCGTCCCCCGAGGCGGACGCCACCCTTTGCCCATCCGGACTGAACTCCAGACTCATCTTCTACAGCATTTCCGATTTCCGCGGCTGAATGACTCATTTTTGTTGGGGTTTCCGGGTGACGGCAAAAATCGAAATCGATTTGTAATGCCAAATTCTACGGGTGCCGGAGCGATCTGTGTTGATCGGCCAAGCGGACTACCTGACATGCGTGGAGGCAAAGAGCAGCCCGTATGTTTTTCCGCGTCAAACGCACCGGCAGCTACGCCTACCTCCAGATCGCGGAGAGTTTTCGCGAGGGCGGGTTCGTGCGACAGCGGGTCCTCCCGACCCTTGGCCGACTGGATCTCCTTCAGTCCACGGGCCAACTCGACGCCCTTTTGCGTTCAGGCGCCCGTTTCAGCCAACGCCTGGCGATTCTGGACGCCCACGCCGCCGGGCAGACCGAACCGGTGGCTGCGCGCCGGATCGGACCGGATCTGATCTTTGGACGACTGTGGCAGGAACTCGGCATCGGCGATGCCCTCCGACAGCAGTTGGGAGCCCGTCGCTTCGAGTTCGCGTTGAACGGGCCGTCTATCTCACCGTCCTGCACCGGCTCTTCGCCTCCGGAAGTGACCGCGCGGCGGAGCGATGGCGGGAATGTTACCGCGTTCCCGGCGCTGAATCGTTGGAGTTACACCATCTCTACCGGGCCATGGCTTTCTTGGGCGAACCGGTCGACGATCCGGGAGATGGAACCGTTCCTGGCGCACCCCGCTGCATCAAGGATCGAGTGGAGGAGGCCCTCTTCGAACCCCGACGCAGTCTCTTCACGGAACTGGACCTTGTTTTCTTCGATACCACCTCGATCTACTTCGAAGGCGAGGGTGGTCAGGAACTCGGGCAGCGCGGCAAGAGCAAGGACCATCGGCCTGATCTTAAGCAGATGGTTGTCGGCATGGTTCTGGATCTGCGAGGCCGACCGATTTGCTGCGAACTTTGGCCGGGCAATACCGCCGACGTGACATCGTTGGTGCCGATCGTGCGCCGGATGCAACGCCGCTTCGGTGTCCGCAAGGTGACGATCGTCGCTGACCGCGGGATGATCAGTGCCGAGACCATCGCCGCCTTCTAATCACGGGAACTGGATTGCGACTACATCCTCGGTGCGCGGATGCGTTCTTCGAACGAAGGTCGCGACATCGTGCTGAAGGACCGTGGTCGGTTCCGGTTGATCCAACCCGAGCGCCAGCGGGCCAAGGATCCTTCGCCAATGAAGGTGAATGAGGTATCGGTTGGCGACCGACGCTACGTTCTTTGCCTGAACGAGGAGCAGCGGCGCAAGGACGCGACCGACCGGGAGGCCATCGTGGCGCAGCTGAGGGAGAAGCCGCCCGCCGGGGGCAAGGAGTTCGTCGGCAACAAGGGCTACCGGAAATACCTGCGGGCTGGGTCGGGCACGGCGTTCATCCTCGACGAAGACAAAATCAAGGAAGAGGCGGCCTATGATGGCCACTGGGTGTTGCGGACCAACCTCGCCGACGAACCCGAGATGATCGCGATGGCGTACAAGCAACTGTGGATGGTCGAGGACGTGTTCCGGACGATGAAGTCGACGCTCGAAACGCGTCCGATCTACCACAAACGAGACGAGACGATCCGGGGCCACGTGTTCTGTAGCTTCTTGGCGGTGATGCTGAGACGTGCCTTGGAACTGCGATTGGAGGAGAAGAGTGAGAGTTGGGAGTGGCAAGAAGTCACTCGCGGTCTGGATGAATTACACGAAGTCGAGGCGGTATTCCAAGGACACCGCTTCCACATGCGTAGCCAGCTGGTCGGCCAGGCGCACAAGGCCTTCGCCGCGGCTGGGGTCGCCGTGCCGCCGACGCTGCGGAAGGTCGAATGAAGGTGCCGCGTCCGGAAGAAAATGTAGTGCCAAGAACCTGAAGTGTCCCCACAACCCGTTGATCATCAACGGTGCTCAATCTCGAACTGTAGAAGATGGGTCTGAGTAATGACCAACGACACACCGAATTGAGTCGAAGGTGCTTTGGAAGACGATGCCCGATCACGGTATGCAACGGAATCCGAAGCCACCACCCGGCTAGAACAGAACCTCGGCATGCCCTCGCCTCCAGAGTGCGAGCACTAGTGCCATCTCGAAGTAGGTCCGATGAGGTCGGTCAGCTCTCCGAAGGACTTTCGCAACGTTTTCCGGCGTTAGCTTTACGCGATCGATAGCCTCGACCTCCCGACGATCGGTACGATCGTTGAATGCTTCCTTGATCTCGTCATAGCTGAACGGCGTTACGGCCTCCGCAATCAGGGCTGGATGGCCGAACTTCAGTCCGAGCGCGTACGCAACCCAGGAAAGTTCATTGATCCGAAGTTGCACGCCAATCTCCTCCACTGTTTCATTGCGTGCTGTAAGCTTTGGGGAAGGTAGCTGATCGTCGATGCCGACAATCTCTGTGATTGGATCCATTGTCCCCGAGACAGTAGCTACCCATCCCTCGGGATCCACATGAGAGTCTTTCGATTGTTTGGCAATAATCATCTCACCGTCCTTCGTGATGATGCCTACGTTGACTGCGAGAGGAGCTGAGGGAAGCCTTCCCTCATTGTGGTACTGATTTCGCAGAATATCGAACATGGTCTCGCCGTGGGCACCTACAACCTCCGCCAGGCTTCGAGTAGTAGCGATGTAGTCCTTGTATTGAGCCTTGGCGGCATATACGGCTAGCCGGCCATCGCCTGTGATTGAATGCTTACATACCATCCAAACGGGATTGTTGAACAGGTGCGGACGCTTCGTAAGGAGTTCTTGCCAACGATTCTCCCGAAATTTTGGGTAGTCTTGAATGTTGTTGGGCGGAGTCCACTGATCCACTTCAATGACCTTCGCATCTAAGGAACTTTTCGATGATGAGATTACCCAAAGCGGAATCTCTGCCCAAGACATCCCGGGAAATCGATACCGTACCACATGCCCGTCTGTAATCAGCCACTTGGCACGTGCCTCGGATTCAGGTTTCTCCAAAAAACTTGTGTTTGCTCTGATTACCAGCCGGTAGGCATTCATTGGAACAGCTCCCTTTCTTTGCGTTTCCAACATTAGGATATACGGTCGGTGGCGCTGCTGAGCGTTCTGAGCCTCTTCCATCAGAGCTTCTTCGAGACGGTCAGCCAGGTCGCGCGCGGCGCGCTCACGATCCTTGGGATCACTTGCATTGCCTCCAACACCAAACTCATCGACGATATCTCGGGTCGATGCTGAATGCTGTGGGCGCTTGTACAACCAATTCAGGAGGGTTCCTAGCCGGGGGGAAAGTCCTGCACATAATTCCGTTAGGTTTTCGCGCAATGCAGGATCTTCGTTGGCTTCTTCGATGGTTTTCATTGGATTTCAAAGGAGAACCGCTTGGAGCCGGTAGTGCAAGACGTGCAGGGGGATGAAGGGTGCCCTCGGTATTCCCGTCTGGGGCGAATTCGTGGGCATCTTTCATCCCTTACAAGACTCGCCAAATTGAGGTTCGATGCGATTGCAGTCTTGCGGAGCAATTCAGCACCGCAAGAAACCGAAGGGAAAGGAATGAACGCCAGCAGTCGTGATGATCGCAACAGCAACCGCGATGAGGATCCTGAGACGTCCACCGGGTTTGTCCCGAGCATCGACTACGTGATCGAGAAATCCGTGGGCATCGGCGATTGGATCATGGATACCCTCGCAGGCCGGGGCGAGTCCGGGCGTGAAAGCGAGTCCGAGTGAAGTGATTCGGCTCGGCCGTGGAACCAAGCCCCCGTCGAAAGCCTTCGGCGGGGGCGTCTTCTTCGGCCGCCAGAGTCGACTCAAGCGTTGTCGTGGCCCCTTTGCCGTCCGGTACGTCTCGACCAGACTCCAGTACTAATAGCTCTCACCATCGACGACGCGACGGTTGCGACGCAGGAACATGACCGGAGCCTACGTCAGGGTGTAAAAACCGGACAATGGCCTCTTCGCCACTACTTGGCCGCCGCGACATCCGCCCTTCCAACTCGTTGAAAGACAACGCGCCCTCGGATCACGCGGGAAGGAGACCCCCAAAAATCACCAATATCCGCCATCAGACTGACGAACTTGGGTTAGCTCGGTCATGGTTCGTTTCCGGAGGAGGCGTTGAACCATCGCTCGTGACGATGGCGCTCTCGGAGGAGAGACCGGCCTCTTCCGGGAGGAACCAACTCCCATCTCCTACTCTTCGCCACTGGGCGCGGAATCTCGACCGGCTATCCGGCGCGAGCCGGATTTAGTTCAACCTGGATCCCGCGGCCGCGGGATTATGAGCCTGAAGGTGCTTTGACTTGTCCGTGTCGCCGGTTCACGGTCACTTGATGGGACCAGATTGCAACCGTTTATGGCGTCATCCGAGGTGGTTGGGTCTATGAGGACTTTTTAAGAGAGGTGTAGGCGTCGTCAATTACGCCCAGAGTCCGGTGATTGGTGGCGGCATCCTTTACGGCGACCCGAATGGCATGGGTGCCCATGCGGGTTCCCATGGTCGCAGGGTTGCGAAGAAAGACGTCGCGCGCGCGGCAGGCGCGGACCACCGACTCCGCATCCGGTCCCTCCGGCGGCAGGTGGCAGAGGACGAAGTTGGTGACGCCGGGGAGGGTACTCCAGCCGAGAGCCCGCAAGCCCGTGGCGAGGGATTCGCGAAGCGCCCGGGTCTCCGCGTACCGCGCGGCGTAATAGGCGGGATCCTGGAGAGCCCGAACGGCGGCGATTTGGGCCGGGAGACTCACCGCCCAGGGCGGTGTCAGGCCGCGCAGAGCCTCGAGTTGTTGAGAGGCGGCGCAAAGGTACGCGACTCGGGCACCGCTCAGCGCGTAGGTCTTCGACATCGATTTGCAGACCACCACGTTGTCGGTGTCGGCCGCCACGGGTTCCAGCGATTCCCCGTCGCCGGCGTATTCGACGTAGGCTTCGTCGATCCAGACCCGCGTTTCGATTGGGGTACGACGCAGGAGAGGTTCCAACTCGTGGCGTGGGATGTGCTGCCCGGCGGGGTTGTTCGGGTTGACCAGGAGGACGAGGTCGTAGCCTTGGTTGAGGCACCACTCGAGATGAGGAAGTTCCACGCGGTAATCACTCGCCCGATCGAGAGTCAGGCGATCGACATTGCAGCGGATGACGCGTTCGAGGATGTGGGAATACTCGCCGTAGGTGGGATCGAGCAGAAGGACCCGGGAGTCGCGGTTCAACCAGTGTCGAAGGGCGAGGAAGATGAGATCCGATGAACCTGCGCCAGGAAGGACGCAATCGGGTCGGATGCCGCGGGCGCGGCCGATGGCACGTATGAGTCCCTCGCAACCGGTGGGCGGCGAAGTTCTCAGGATTTGCGGGAGATGCCGCTGGATCGATTCTATCACACCCGGCGCCGGCGGAAACCAGGCGTCGAGCACGTCGGCATTGACCACGGTGTCCAGTCGGTTCAGGTCGTTGAATTCCTCCCCGACCGCCTCGAAGAAACTGCCGCCGTGATAACAGGTGGCGGGAGTGTGGAACTCCACTCCGATTTCCCAGGTCATTTCCTGGTTGATCCGATCGAGCATCGGGCGAATGGCCACCAGCGCCGCATGAACTTCGGGCATGGTGGTGGTCATGAGTTCGTAGGTGACGGCCCCTGATCGAATCACCTGACCGCAGGGTTTGAGCCCGACCCGACCATACATGGGGAGCAGGTCCTGGCGGCCGATGGCCATGATGCGAGTGCCGCCTCGGGCCTCGACCCAGCGAAACGAGGCGTACATCAAAGCGAGGGCGAGCAGGCTGCGTCGATGCGTCGCCGGGACGGTGAGGATGCGAACCTCGAACAATCGGTCGTCGACCGGGAAGGGCAGGACCTCCCGCGCGAGATATTTATCGACGGAGAATTTGGGGCTGCCCGCCGGCGTGATGGAGACAAAGCCGAGCAGGGTGGTGCCGTCGGAGATGACGATGTACCGGTTGTAGGCGTCGAGGAAATCCGTGAGACGCTGGGCGCTGTTGACGGCGTGCTGACCCAATTCGCGGGCGTAGACTTCGTGGCGGATGCGGTAGATGGCTTCCCGGTCCGCGTCGGTTGCCATACGAACGACCCATCGGGAAGTCGAGGGACCGCCGTCGGCGTTGCCGTGATTGTCCAAACCTTCTGCCGTTTCCGCGCTCATGAGTGATCCGCCGTCCCTGGTGTCCGCGTCCTAAGTCACCGCCCAATGAGGCTTGGGCGGCGATCCATGTTTCCAAAGATTGAGTGATAGGGTGATTAGGAGAGTCTATCGGGGGGGACAGCGGCGGGTGAATCACAAAGCCGCGGGTGGCAGGAAACGTCGGCGGCCTTCAAGCTACCGACTGTGGACACCTGGACCTCATTGCCGAAGCCATTGGCTCGGGCGAGGCCTGCGAGAACCCGTCCGGGTCCGATTTCGACCAATCGTTGGACACGGGCCTGCCGCAACCACGCCATGGAAGGCCTCCATAGGACCGGTTCCGTGAGGCAACGAATGATGCCGCGTCGGATGGCGGCAGGATCGGACTCGGGAACGCCGGTGACATTCAGCACCAGGGGACAAATGGGCGGGTGAAACGAGAGGTTCGCCAGGTATCGACCGAAGGTCTCTTGGGCCGACGCCATGGCCGGACTATGCCAGGGTCCGCTGACCACGAGTCGTCGGCTGGTTCCCAGGCGCTCCCTCGCGAGGCGCGTGGCGGCGGCGTCGAGCAGCGGAGCCGGCCCGGAGAACACGAGTTGATCGGGGGTGTTGTCGGCGGCCAGAGCCAGCTGCCCGGCCGGGTCCAGTTCGCGAAACGACGCGAGAACACCATCGCGGTCGAGGGTTGTCACCGCGAGCATACCGCCCTCCGCATGAGCCGCCGCTTCTTCCATCCATGCTCCCCGGCGCACCGCGATGTCGATGGCCACCTCGGGAGCGACCACGCCGGACGCCGCGAGGGCGGAGATTTCACCCAGCGAATGGCCGAGAACGAAATCAGGGCGAAGGCCGCGGTCGACGAGGGAACGGTGATAACCCAGCGATGTCCAGACGAGCAGGGGTTGGAGAAAGCGAGTACGGGAGAGTTCGCGCTGGGGGCCGCGTCGCGCCAGAAGCAGCAGGTCGATGCCCACCTGATCGGAGGCGCGTTCAATCCACTTCTTGAAGTCCGGATGGGCTGTCGAGAGATCGCTCCCCATGCCGATTTCCTGGGAGCCCTGGCCTGGGAACAGGAATGCGATCATGGAGCCAGCGTGGTGGGTTAGACTCAACCGGCCGTGGCGGTGAGGCCTCCGTCGACGATGATGGTTTGTCCGAAGATGTACGAGGCTGCGTCGGAAGCGAGGAAAGCGACGACGGAGGCGACCTCGGCAGGCTGTCCGAAGCGCTTGGGTAGGATGCGTTCGATGTTCCGCTGTTTGATTTGGCGAGGCACGCGGGCCGACATGTCCGTTTCGATGAAGCCGGGGACCACGGCGTTGACGCGGATGTTGCGTCCACCCAGTTCGGCGGCGAGGGCGCGGGTAAAGGCGAGGAGAGCACCTTTGGAGGCGGCGTAGTTGGTTTGGCCCATGACGCCGACCAGGCCGGAGATGGAGGCGATGTTGATGATGGAACCGCGGCGGGCGCTGAGCATGGGCCGGCTGGCGGCCTTGCACCAGCGGCAAGCCCCGTTGAGATTGGTATCCAGGACACGCTGCCAGTCCTCGTGGGGCATCAGCATGAGAAAATTATCGCTGGTGATGCCGGCATTGTTGACGAGGACGTCGAGTCTGCCGGTTGTTTTGACCACCTGCTCGACAGTGGCTTCGATCGCCGCTCCGTCGGTTTGCGGGCAGGCGATGGCTTCGGCGCCGCAGCCGGTGGAGACTTGGGCGGCGGCATCGGCGTTTTGGTGGTAGGTGAAGAAGACGCGTGCCCCCCGCTGGGCAAAACATTCAACGACGGCGCGTCCGATGCCGCGGGAGCCGCCGGTGACGATGACCGTTTGATTCTCGAAGTCGCGGTTCATGGGATCGATTGATAACGGCGCCAGACCTCGGGGTCCCAGTCTTTGATGAGTCGGTGGGATTTGGCTTCGACCAGGGTGATCGAGGTCCGGCCGGTCGCGATAGCAGCCGGTTGCCGTTCCTGGATCAGGTAATGGTTGAACTCGAGGCGGCCCTGATAGGAAGTCTGGACTCGATGGGTGGTAATGAGGAGCAGCGACTGTCCGAAGCGGGCCGGACGCCGGTATTCGCAGTAATTCTCGATGACGGGCGTGAAGATGCCGAGGCGCATGGCTTCGGCAACGGAGAGTAGTTCCTGCATGATTTCGAGCCGGCCTTGCTCGAACCAGAGGAAATAGACGGAGTTGTGAATCACTCCCGCCATGTCCGTCTCGTGGAACGCCGGACGGATCGTCAGCTTGCGTTTGATCAAGCGTCCGTGAGGTGCGGTGGCGGGCGGCAGCGACACGGGCCGTTGGATCACATCTCGTCGAGTTTGACGCTCAGGCTTCGCGGCATGATGGGCGGCATCGAGATGGAGCGAAGCGCCGGGCCGTCCGGTTGGGACCGGCGGAACTCCAGGCCTGAATAGGCGATGTCGATGGGGAGCAGGCCCAACGCCAGCGATTGGGACAGGACGGGAGAGAAGCCCTGGGCCACGACCTTTCCGGCGGCGCGACCTTCGTGGAAGAGTTCGGTGCCGAGGACGATCGACTCGGCGCCTTGCGGGGCGGCGAGACCGATGATCTTGGATTGCAGCCCGGCCGCGCGGCGCTCGCGGATCGCCGCGGCACCGAGGAAGTCGGGCTTGTCGAAATCGACCATCCATTGCAGTCCCAGCGGCAATGGATCGCGGACTTGGCTGCCTTCGGCGTGAATATTGAAGAACCGACCGTCCAAGCGCAGGTCATCGTGAACCTCGACGCCGCAAAGGCGTCCTTCGCGGGCGGTCACTTCGGTGCGGAGAGTTTCGAAGAGCTCGGCGGCAGCACTCTTGGGAGCGAACAGGAGGTAGCCGAACTCGGAGGTTTTTCCGGCTCGGATCAGGCGGACGGGTTGTCCGGCGAAGGAATAGTTTTCGATGGAGAGATAGGGCAGGCCCAGGACATCCGGGCCAAAGACCTTCTTCACGATCTCCCAAGCTTTGTAACCGTCGAGACTGAACACGGCGATGTCCGGTGTGAGATCCTGTCCGAGGATGCCGGAACCCGAGGGATCGAGCAGTGAGTTGAGTGAGTCATCGGAGAGGATGCTCTCGCAGGTGAAGAGGAACTCCTGGTCGTTGTTTGCGACGAAACAATCGGCGACGACATGGCCATGTGGGTCGGCGAGGAAGGTGTGGAGGACGCGTCCGAAGCGGATTTTGGGAACGTTGCCGGCGAGCAAGACATCGAGCGCATCGATCGCCTGTGCTTCCGGGATGGCGAAGGTGCGGAGAAAGGAGAAGTCAGTGAGTCCAACGGCGTTGCGAATCGCGGCATATTCCGAGGCGCGATCCGTGAAGTGGGCGACCACCTCGACGCCGTGGCGTGGGCGGAACGACGCTCCGGCCTGGGCGAGATGCGGACGGAGGAGGGACGCTCTCACGGAGTGGTTCCCTTCCCGTCCTGGTGTTCGAGCACGTAATCGACCACGGTATTGATGGAGCGAAGCACGGAGATATTCTCGTCGGGAATCTTGATGCGAAAACAACTCTCGATGCAGAGGACGATCTCCAAGGCGTCGAGGGAGTCCAATCCGAGACCGGAGCCGAGCAGAGAGACGTCCTCGTGGAGGTCTTCCGGCAAGTAAGGAAGATTGAGGCGACGGATCAATTCATCCTTGAAGGTCTGGATGACCTTCGCTCGACGCGCGATGACTTGTGCCGACTGGGTGGGTGTCGACGGACCGATCTGAGTCAGCATAATCCAGCCCTCGCCCTTGTGTGGTGTTGGCTTGGGCCGATGCTTGCCGTTTCAAAACGACCGATCAAACGGATTCTTAATGGGATTAACCGCGCCGTCGCGAACCGGCGGCCGTCGGGTTCATCCCTCGGAGTCGCGCTGTCGCCGTGACAGGATGACTCCGGTGCGTTTGCCGTCGAGTTGCTCCCGAGCTTCCTTGGCCCGGATATCGATGAAACGCTTCAGTCGATAGTGATTCGGATCACCCGCCGGATCGGAGGGGGCGGCGGATTCCCCGATGGCCGCCAGGCAACGATCGAGACGATCGGCCGATTCCTCCGCCAGAGCGGGACGTATGGCTTCGAGCAACTCATCGATGCGGCGGTGGAGATGGTTCGGTTCGAAATGAGTGGTGAGGAGGGACTCGAGCTGCGCCCGGTAGCGGCGCTTGAAATCGGGCATCGCCATGAGGCGTTCGAGGAATCGGTGTTGTCCAACCCAGGGATGATCCAGGCTGGCGCGTTCGCGCTGTTCCCGCGTTCCGATCATGCCGAACTCGCCCCAGGAATGGTCCTGGTCCCAGGGGCTGAAGCCGAACTTGCCGCTGCGAGGATCGAGCCAGAGCAGGAAGTTCTGGCCCTGGTTGAGAATGCCGTCGAAGTGGGCGAGCAGCGCTTCACAGGCGAGGAAGGCAGCCGTGCGGTCGAGATCGAATTCCTCGCCGATCCGTCGAGCAAACTCGTCATCATCGGCATGGGAGACCAGCTGGATGAGGCCGAGCAATCGCGCCTTCTGGGCGTCCGATACTGGCGTTTTGGGATCGTAGATTTCCTTGTAGGTCTTCCAGTCCGCGCCGAGGTCGTGAAACAGCTCCGGGGTGACGGGTTTGAAGACGGCGGCGCCTTCGGTCTGGAAGGTGGCGGCAGCCCAGTGGTGGTCGGGATCCTCGACGATCAGGTAGAGGCCGAGAATGCGATCGGACCATTTTCCGTCGATCGTGAGTCGGAGCCGGACGAAGGTGGTTCGGGGCGCGGGCACGCCGGCCGCGCGAAACAGTTCGTAAGCGAGCGTATCGCGGAGGCAGGAGGTGTCGGCGGTGAGGTTGTGCAGGTTGAGGCTGGCCTGTCCCGCGAAACGTCGATCCGGTTGATCCTTGTCGAGGTCGATTTTGAACGGGCGGCGATAGGAATGGCGCGCGTCCAGGAACGTGCCGTTGCCCTTGAAGCGGACGGCCACGTTGTTCAGGGAGACGCCGCCGAGGTCGAGGTCGCCTTTGGACCAGGGGAAGTCGAGCCCGAAGACGCCGGCGACCCCGGCCCTCGAGGCGTTGGGGTTTCGGAGATTGAGGGAGCCATCAGGGCGGATCCATCCGCGCATGGGCCGAACGCGTTTGGGTCCCAGCTCGACCCATTGATTCGAGGAAAATCGAAGGTGAGCGGACCAGACGTTGGTGGGAATGAAGAGTTGTTCCGCCGTTGCCAGGTTGGTGGCTGAGGGTGATGGAAGTTGGTAAGGCTGGTGGGGTTGGGCCGGCGGCACCGTCGGGACGGGATCCGGCATGGACGCCATGAAGCCGAAGGCGATTTCCTGGAACCAAGTTTGCTGGACGGAGTAGGCGACGACTCCGAAAAAGGCGGCAAGCGATACGATGCCGCAGCCGCAGACGAAAGCGGTGCCGAGCAGGAAGCGTTTCCAGAACGGCTTTCTGGGAGGCGCCGCCGGCGGTTGGGCCGATGGTGTTGCGGGCGTTTCGATGGACCCGGTTTAGACCCGGGTCCGACGTTGGGCAAGTCCCCGATGCGCGGGAGGCTAATCCTCGGAGAACAGATACTCGAGGTCCGTGCTCGAGAGGTTGCGCGCGAATCCTTCTTCGCCGAGCACGTCGCTGATGGTCTGCGCCTTTTTCTGCTGCAGGTCCCAGATCTTTTCCTCGACGGTGCCTGGGCTGATGAGGCGGTAGGCGTTGACGGTGCGGGTTTGGCCGATGCGGTGGGAGCGGTCGATGGCCTGGGCCTCGACGGCCGGGTTCCACCACGGGTCATAGAGAATGACGTAACTGGCGGTGGTGAGGTTAAGGCCGGTGCCGGCGGCGCGGAGAGAGAGCAGGAAGACGCAGGGCCGGGTCTCTTCCTGGAATTGGCGGACGACCTCCTGACGATCCTTGGTATTGCCGGTGAGAATGTGGGTGGCAATGCTGCGGGTGCCGCATTCCTTCTCGAGGAGTTTGAGCATCTCGACGAACTGCGAGAAGACGAGGACCTTCTCGCCCTTTTCCATCAAGGGTTCGAGCAATTCGAACAGGGTCTCCGTTTTTCCGGAGGCGGTATCGCTGCCGACGAGCTGCGGATGGCAGCAGATCTGGCGAAGGCGCGTGAGCGCGGCGAGCACATGCATGCGGCTTTGGGCGAGCCCCTTGGTCTGGAGAGCCTGCATGACCTGGTCGCGGCTGCGACGGAGTTCCGCGAGGTAGAGTTTGCGCTGTTCCTCACCGAGTTCGCAGTCGCGGCGTTCCTCGATGCGGTCGGGCAGGTCCTTGGCGACCTGTTGCTTGAGGCGGCGCAGCATGAGCGGCCGCAGTTTGGCGGAGAGCCGGCGGCGGTTGATGCGTTGTCCGGCGGCGTCTTCGCGGGGAGCCTCGTAGGTTTCGTTGAAGTCGATCTGGGTGCCGAGGTAGTTCGGCTGGATGAAGTCAACGATGCTCCAGAGATCGAGCAGGCGGTTTTCGAGGGGTGTACCGGTGAGGGCGAGGCGAGTCTGGGCCTTCAGTTGTTTCACGCACTGGGTGACCTGGGCCCCGGGGTTCTTGATGAACTGAGCTTCATCCAACACCAGAGCCTGGAACTCGAATTTCTGGAGTTCCTCGAGGTCGCGACGGAGGAGGGCGTAGTTGGTGACAACAATGTCGAAGTTCGGAATCTGCTTTCGCAGTTGGTGGCGGAGGTAGCCGCTTTCCAGCACCAGCACGCGCATGGCGGGAGTGAACTTCTCTGCTTCACGGCGCCAGTTGTGGAGCACGGAGGCGGGGCAGATCACCAGGACCGGCTTGGATCGTTTGCCGTGCTTCTGCTTGAGCCAGAGCAGCCAGGTGAGGGTCTGCAGCGTTTTGCCGAGACCCATGTCGTCGGCGAGAATGCCACCCAGTTTGACGTTGTGCAGGTGGCAGAGGAAGTCGAAGCCATCCTTTTGGTAAGGCCGCATCTCGGCGTTGACGCCGGAGGGCAGGTCGGTGTCCGGGACCCCCTTGAAGTTGGTCAGACGCTGGCGGAGCGCGCGGGCTTCCGGCGAATCGCCGAACTTCTGAAGGGCGTTATCGTCGAGGGCCTTGGCCTGGACCATGTCGACTTTCTGGGCGATCGGCACCAGGCCGTCGACGCCGAGTTCGGCCATGGTTTCGTGGGCCTGCGTGACGGCTTCGGTGTCGAGTTCGACCCAGCCGGCGTCGGGCAGTTTGACGTAACGACTGGTCGCGGTGGCGAGGCGCTGGAGATCGGCGGCGGAGAGCTTCATCCCCTCCTGCTCCCATTCAGCGGACACCGAGAGCCAATCGATCCCGCTGCCCTTCACCAGGAGCTTGGGCTTGAGTTTGCGCGGTTGCAGGAACAGGCGTTGGAAGGCGGGATTGCCGAGGAATTCGGCGCCTTCCGGTTTGCTGCTCCAGACGAGGGAAAGAGTTCCGAGGAAGTTCTCGTTGGCGTCGCCGACCCACAGTCCAGGCTCGGGTGTGAACCAATCGAGCTTGCGCAACCACGAGATGGCCCCGTCGAGGCGCAGGTCGTCGAGAAGGTCGGGCTTCTCGGAACGGCGCGCACCTTGTCCGGCGAAGATCCATTCATGCCCGTTCCATTGCCAGAGCGAGTTATCCCGTTCACTGACGGCCATGAGGCGCAGCCGGACGACTTCATCGCTAAGTTCGAAGATGAACTGTGGCCGGGCCTTGTGGGTGACGCAGAGGCTGTCCCAACGGTGGTCCTTGGAGGCGTGTGCGCGGCGGAGCTGGGTGAGCAGCCGGTGGCTCAGTTTCCGGATGGGCAGAACCGGTTTTTCCAGAAGGCCGCCGAGCAGTCTCGCGGACGGCGGATTCTCCAGCAGGAAGAACTCTCCGCCGACGAGGACCAACGGCAGATCGCCGGCGAAGAAATGGGCATCGGCGAGGGCGAACTTGGCTTCGGGTGTTTCGAGACTGTGGGCGAGATTGAGTTCGTGATTCCCGTTGTCGAGCGAGTAGACGAAGCGGGCGAGTCGGCCGCGGAACTTGAGGGGTTGCTGATCCGAGGCGGCGAGCATGCGCTCCAGACGCCCCCAGCGGACGAGCCAGCGGAGCAGCTCGACGCCGTCGATGAGCAGGGGATCGGCCGAGGCCTCCCGGCTGCGGTAGTTTTCGGCGAGCCAGCGGATGAGATCCCAGTCCTCGGGGGGGAAGAGCTCTTGTTCCTGGGTGGCGCGGAGAGTGAGTTCGATGACTTCCTGAAGGGTGCGATCCTTTTCGCCGGTGCGACTGCGGACGATGTTGAAGGCGACGGCGAGGCGGCTGAGGCCGTCGGTGTTTTCGCCACGGCGGGCTTCGCAGAGCAGGCGGAGGCCAGCGCGCGGGGAATCGAGATGATCCGGGGCGGGCGGGAAGAGCCAGCGCTCCATTTCGTTCACCATCTGCTGGTCGCGCTCGGCCTGTTGTTGCTGGGCGAAGCGTTCGAAATTGGCGTGGCCGAGCAGCTCGTTCGGAAGGGCGCGATTGGCGCGGAGAAAAAGGTGGGCGGTTTCCTCGAGGCGACCCTTGCCTTGGGCGTTCATGAGGCGGGTCCACCAATCATCGCCCGGAAAGTCCCGGCGCGAGAGGGAGAGTTTCTCGAAGTAGTCCTCGAGCAACAGCCAGGCGCGCTGGGGATCGGCGCAAGTGGCGAACTGGTTCAAAATCTCGGTGCGTTCCGCCACCGCGGACTTGGAATCGGAGAGTTCGCGGCGCAGGTCCGCGAGGGCGCCATAGGCACGTCCAAGCACGTTGTGGTGTGCATCGTATCGGGCAGCGGCTGCCGATGACCGGATGATGGGATTCCCGCTATTCTTTCGACCTCTGGGCATGGTTCCTTCAAAAAATCGCCAACAAGGAAGTTTCATTGCCGCATAGGCTGGCGACACCGGTCAAATCTTTATTCAGGTTGTTGAGGTTCGTCTCGCCTCTTGGGGTGGTTCGGGAAAGGGCGTGTTTCGTCGAACATACCGAGGGTCGAACCGTGGGCCCCAACAGGTTGGAGCGACGGCGTTGTTCCCGGTATCGGTGGCAGGGGGCCGTCCGTCGGGGCGGCGGAAAAATCAAAAAACTAAACGCCGCGGATATACTGGCGGTCCTCCCAGACGGCACGGAGGGAGGTCAGGTTGCGGCGGTCGAGAAGATGGCCGGCCGCTTGGATGAGCCGGCCTCTCTTGGCGGCCTGCCAGGCATCGCTGGCGCTAATGGCGACGAATTGAAGAACGCTGGGGTCCCGGTAACAATCGATCATGCAACGGGTACAGCCGTCGCGGATGAGGCGCGAGGCGTCAAACTCGTAGATGTTGCACATCGGGGTTTCCCAGAAGTGGCAGCGGTAAAGATTGAGGTGCCAATCCAAGTAGAAATATTTGTGGCCGCCCAGGCACCCGAAGCGCTCCTTCTCGCCGCGGAGGTGGCGCTGCATCTCAAGTAGCGATTCCGTGGGGTTCACCACGGGAAACCCACTCTGATGTTTCATGCGTCGGATCTGCTCGAACACCTCGATCAATTCGTCGACTCGGTAGTTGACCAGGTCGGAACCGCTGAAGCTGAGGTAGCTCGAGCCGAGCGTCGTCAACGGATAACTGAAAGTGCACGAGGTGAACCCGAGCGACTGGAGAAAGCCGGGCAACGCCTGATAGTCGTCGATGAGCCGGCTGGCGGTGATGCTGGCGGTGGTCTGGATCCCGAGGCTGCCGAAGACCTCGTTGGCCCGCTTGATCTTCCGGCAGACATCGGGCAGTCCGCGGTTTTTCTCGTGGCGCCCGACCTCATGAGCGTCCACCGACATGATGACGCTGGCGAGGCCGTCGGCGGCCAGGCCACGCATGTTTTCGTCGGTCCATAGCCCGCCATTGCTGCAGATCATCGGGCGGATGCCCCTCTCGGCTGCGTAGCGGACCATGGCGCGAATGTCGCGATGCACCATGGGTTCGCCCCCGACGAACAGCAGGTAGCCGATGTGGTTTCGGACCGAGATATCGATGACGTCCTGGGCTTCTTTGAGAGTGACGGAACGGCGGGCTTTGGCATCGAACTTCGAACGTGCGAAGCCGCAGAAGCCACAGTCCGCGTTGCAGATGTTGGTAATGGCAAACTGGAGGTATCCCGGTCCGCCATGATCGAGGACTTCCCGGAAGAGTTGCCACGCCCCGCGTTTCGGCGGAACGACAGGGGCCGGGTTCGGCGACCCTGGAAGGGAGGACCGAGGAGATCCGGTTAGAGTGGCGAGGGCTGCGGATTCCATGCGCGCGTCAGGGTGGCATTGTGACGGCGAAGGGTCCCGAGGGCAATCGAAGCCTCCAAAACAAGAACAGCACCGCTGTTGTCCCTGAAACGTGGAGTTGGTCAGTGGCCCAGGCGAGGGGGTCCGGGGTCGATCGCTCCCGGGCCGCTCAACTCGATGGCCAGATCAAGGGCAGGGTCTCCCGCTGACGCGCCCAATCTGTCACATCGATGAAATGCGCATAGGCATGGGCGCAATCGGCTTCACGCGGCTTGATCCAGGCCCGGTAGGCGGACTCGACCACGAACACAAAGTGATGGGAGGCGTCCTGGGCCAGGCCGAGGAGGGCCGCTGATCGGAATTCCACCGTTTCGGCTCCGGTCGTGGGTTGAACGGCGCATTTGTCGGTGCCCCATTCGATGTGCGTGCCGTGGCAGGCGTAGACGAGGTCCACTCGGTCGGGTCCCAGATGGGTGAGGTAAAATCCGTAGAAAGCCTCACTGCGAAGTTGCAGCACGCTGGCAATCTCGGTGCCGTTGAAGTCGAGCACCTCGAAGCGACGGTCCTCGAACACCCGAGGAAGGGTGAGCAGGACGTCCTGGACGGGGATCGGAAGGCGGATGGCGAGTTGTCGGAAGATCCCTTCGTTGATTTCGCGCGGGTTCCGGTTGGCAAAAAGCTGGTGGATCTCCGCCAGGGCCTGGACGACGGAGGCACTGGTTTCTCCCGGAGCCGGAACCGGTTCTGGCGGTGTGATGGGGAACGCCGGCGGAGGAGGGCGTTTGGTGGTGGATTCCACCACCTTCGGCGTGGTCGGGGTTGGCAAGGGAGGCGAGGGGGCGGTTGGTGCCTCGGGTACGATTTGAGTCGGCGCGGTGGCGGCGGCTGACTCGGTCAGGACGCCGTCGCGGCGGACAAGGGGGTGGTTGAGGATTCGTTGGAGTTCCGCGGCCGTCACGCTGCGGTACTTGATGTCGGGCAGACCAGGGATCGATTCCTCGCCGCCGTCGGGCCGCCGCCGGCGCAGGTAGAGGTAGGGAGGCGAGATCCTCAGGATGACGCGCGGGTTGAGGAGGTCGCAGCGGTCATGGTCCTGGAGGATATCGAGTTTGTCCTGGCCGAGATGCCCTTTGATTTCAAATCGGGTACCGGCGCGGAGAATCCAGAAGTGGATGTCGAAACCGGTGGCCGCCGCCGAATTCTCTCGAATCTCGATGGCGGCGTTGGAACTGGCGCCGATGGCGGGGGCGAAACGTTGGTTCAGCAGTTCCGCGAATTGGGCGGCGCCCTCCGCGGAGCACTCGAAGCGCGCCTCATCAAATTCGAGGTAGCGTTGGAGGGGGTCCAGGTGGAGTCGAGAGGGGCGGAGCATCCATCCATCGGTGATCAGGTGCTGCAATCCACGAGCCCCGGTTTCGACCTGTTCGGACCCACGCCGGGCCGTGATGAGAAAGTGTCCCAGGGGATCGAGGCGAACCTGGAACTCGACGCGATGGGCTGCTGGTCGGGTTGCGGTGGAGGTCTTCGAAGCGTTTTTCTGGGGCGAAGGCTGAGCGGTGTGACGCCGATTGATCTGCTCTTCCAACGCGGAGGCCGCCGCTGGGTCGGCGGGGTGAAACGACTCCCCATTCAGGTCCACGGTGCCATCCGGATGAACGGCAAAAGACTGGGGAGGTTCGATGATTCCACGCGTCACCCATTTGAAATGATCGAGTTGAATCCATGTGTGCCCCGGTTCGAGGCGGGTCGATTCCGACCCCAGGGAAAGGGAGAAGCGGTGGGGATTCCCGTTGAGATCCGGGTCGACCGATGCCACCACGCGCGGGCCCTTTCCGAGACCGGACGCCATGCCGATCAGGAGACCCGAAGCCACGGCAAGGCCGGCGTTGGCGAGGTGCGGGACGACCCAGGGCGGGGCGCAGGCAAAAAGCGTGACGGCGAGAGTGGCTCCCAGGGCTAGGATGGCGACGGGAACCAGGGCGGATCGGCACCGGGGGGAAGACATACGCGTTGGCCTCATGGCAACGGCGGGTTCGGGTTTGAACGCACCCTGGAGGTTCTTTGCTATTTCCTCAAGGGTTCGGGGGCCAATGGCTGACGGATGGACGTCGAAATGAATTGTCACTCAACGGCCGAGTTGGCTAGACGAGGCCGCTTGTTGCATTGGAAGGATATCAAATGGACGCCCGAGGCGCGCATAGCCGCGACGGCAGTGGGTTTGCTGGTGTTGGACCAGGTGACCAAGTGGATGGTGATTCACCGTCTGCCGCTGGGCCGTGAAATCCCGGTGCTACCCGGGTTCTTTCGCCTCGTGCATTGGGGAAACACCGGGGCGGCCTGGAGTTTGTTCCACGGCAGCAACCACGCCTTGGCGGCGATATCAGTGGCGGCCTTGGTAGTGCTCTTCCTGGCCCGGCGCTATTTCGAAGGCGACACCATCCCGGGGCAATTCGCTCTCGGCCTCATCTTTGGCGGAATCGTCGGGAATCTGACCGACCGCTTGGTCCACCATCACGTGGTGGATTTCCTTTATTTCCACCTGATCCGACGGGACGGGGTGGAGATGGGTTTTCCCGCTTTCAATGTGGCCGACATGGCGATTTGCACCGGTGTCGGGATTGTTTTCCTGCTGTCCTGGCGTTCCCAGCCGGGGAACCCCGCGCCGGGGATCGCGACACTGGCTTCGGGCGGATCGACGGCTCCCGGACCGAGTGGTGCGGGGGAGCCATCGACCAGATCAAGTCAGTAGCTCGGCGATCTGGACGGCGTTTAGGGCGGCGCCCTTGAGGAGTTGATCGCCCGCGACCCAGAAGGCGAGGCCGTTATCCAGGGCGCAATCGCGGCGGATACGGCCGACCTGGCAATTGTAACGGCCGCTTACCACGAGGGGCAGGGGGTATTCGTTCTTCGCCGGGTTGTCGACGACATCGAGACCGGGAGCCTGAGACAGGACCTCGCGAGCCGCCTCAACGGAAACGGGACGCTCGAACTCGGCGCTTACCGCCACCGAATGGGCGCGGTAAACCGGCACGCGAACGCAGGTGATGCTCGCCCGGAGGGACGGGTGGTGCATGATCTTGCGCCCCTCGTTCTGGAGCTTCATTTCCTCCTTGGTATAGCCGTCAGGAAGGAAGGAATCGACATGAGGCAGGACGTTGAACGCGATTTGATGGGGGTACACTTCGCGGGTGGGCGTCTCCCCGGCTGCCAGTTGGCGCACCTGCCGTTGCAGTTCCTCGATGGCCTTGGCGCCGGTTCCCGAGACGGCCTGATAGGATGCAGCGATCACGCGCGTCACGCCAAAGGCCTTGTGCAGTGGGTACAACGCCATGAGCGTGATGGCCGTGGTGCAATTCGGGTTGGCAATGATGCCCTTGTGCTTCTTGGCATCCTCGGGATTGATCTCCGGAATCACCAGCGGAACCGAATCGTCCATGCGAAATGCCGAGCTGTTGTCGATTACCACACATCCGGCTTGGGCGGCGATGGGGGCATATTCCTTTGAGATCGAGCCACCGGCGCTGAAAAGCGCGATGTCGATGCCTTGGAAGGAGTCCCTGCGCAGTTCCTGAACCGAAATGTCCTTGCCTTGAAAGGGCAGCGTTTTGCCAGCAGACCGGGCCGAGGCGAGCAGCGTCAGGGATTCCACCGGAAATCGACGCTTCTCGAGAGTCTCAATCATTTCGATGCCAACGGCACCCGTTGCGCCAACGACAGCCACCTTCCAATTCCGGTTCCGATTCATAAAGAAGGGCCAGCATACGGGACGGGAGACGGCTGTCAAAGCCGTCAAAACCGGCCGACGGACGGCGGGAGTGGAGTGAAGACCTACCGTGCCTCAAGGAGCGGGTTCCAAGGCGACGATCTGAAGGCGCGGTGCAGGAGAATCAGGCCACTGCGCGAGCACACGGAGTCGGGTGGCATCCGAACCGAGCGCCGCCGTGAGCGCGTCCCTGTCTGACACGGCAGCTGACTTGGCGGCCCCGGAGCGAAGCAGGGCGGCGGCACGTTCCGGGGATACGGCGAAGTGCATGGTGCCGAGATGGAATTGAAGGGCAAAGGGAGCGTCGACATGCACCGTCGGCTGATAGCGATCGCCCAACCGCAGAAGGTCCCTGGCCATCAACTCGCAGCCCTGGCTCTCGGCAAACGCGTCCCGTCGTCGCCGGGTGTGATCCCACTGAAATCCCAAGGCCAGCAGAAGTCCCAAAAACCCGGAGACGAGGGCGAGTCGGCGGAAGGTCCATCGTTGGGTCCAGCGTGCGACCGGGATAGCTGCAAGCAGGGCTCCGGCGGGCATGAGAGGTGCCACCAAATCGCCTCGTTGATGACTGGCGGCACCGAAGACGAGCAGACCCGTAACCAGCCATGCCAGGGCGTAACGTTGCATCCGGCGCACCGTGGGGTCGGCAGGGGGATGCCGCAGCGCGTGAACAATGCCCACCAACGTCAGCAAGCTCCACGGGACAAAGCGGCCCATGAAATAGGCCGGTGTGAGGGCGAAACCAAGCAATCGGGAGTTCTCGCTGGCCTGGATGGCGTGATTCACCAGTTCGGATCGAATCATTTTCTGGATGAGTGGATCGCCCAGGTCGCGCCAGGCCAGGAAGAACCAGCCGGCAGTAAGGAACACGAAGATCCCTGCACCGACAAACTGGGTGGCGCCTCCGTGCCATCGCCGATGGGCCGGGCGGTCCCAGAAGAGGCTAAGCAATCCGGCGAATCCGAGGACGAGTCCCAAAGGCCCTTTCGTGAGAGTGGCTGCTGCGGCGGCTATCCAGGCCGGAACCCAACCGCGCCCGGTGAGGGCTGCGCGCCCTGCGAGTGTGGCGGTCAGTGCCACCCCCAAGGTGAACACGGCGTCGGTGCGAGCCAGAGCCACCAATTTCGCCGTCAACGGGTTGGCAACGAAGAACAGGGCGGCCACCAAGGCGCCGCGAGGTCCGAGCGCCGCGCCGGCGGTCCAGGCGACCAGCAGGGCGGTTCCTGCCATTGCCAGGGCGCAGGGGAGATAAAGCGTCGCCAGGTTCACTCTGCCGACCAGCATCGAGGTGAGTCCCGACCACCAAGTGTACAAAGGGGGTTTAGAGGCGATGTCCCCGAGCCAGTCTTTCTGGATGATCCAATGTCCGTTCTTTACGGCATCAAGGATGTAGGCGGCGGGTCGTTCCTGGTCGTTGTCGGTGAGATTGGAAGGTCCCAGGATGCGGAGGGCAAAAAGCAATGCCACCAACAGCAGCGGCACCAGGAAGGCCGTGGTGCGCTCGCTGCGGAGGGCCGTTGCGGTCGCGGGCGGAGCGAGATTCGACGAGGGGTTCAAGGCGGGGCGGCAAAGCGGCAGCGGCGGTCAGTCGGTGCCTTACCACGACGGGCGTTCGGGGAGGGTGGCATGGAATTCGCGAATCAACTCCGCCTCGTAGTCGCCGGCGTACTGTCCGTTGAAGAAGAGGTCCAGGCCTTCCCCCATGAGCCGCGCCCAGGATTGTTCCTCGGCGCCGGGAACGATGGGAAAGAAGAGGGCATGGTTGGATTTGGCCGCCGTAAAATCGTTGGGGGCGTCACCCACCATCAGAATTCGGGAGCTCGAGTACTTTCCTGAGGTGGCGAATTTCAGGTGGTCCTTCTTCGCTCCCATTTCCTGGCCTGCGATGCCGGCCACCTCACCCGCGAGGTCGTGTTCGGCCCATTCCCGCTGGAGGGCGGCCACCGGCGTTTGGGAAATCACCATGACATCGGCTCGTCCCCGAAGGCGGGTGAGGCATTCCCGGACGCCCGGAAACGGTGGAACCCCATGGACCATCTCCTCGATGGCGCCATCGACAGCCAGCGACCAGTCGAGGACCGGTTGCAGGGCCTCGTTGCCGCGCGACTCCACTTCGGTCCGCAGGGTGGTCAACGTGTGTCGGGGTTCGGCAACCATCCAGGCGTCCAGATCGTCGCTGGATGGGATCTGAACGCCGCGGGCGGAGACTTCGGGCCGTTCCGAGAGGAGGTTGAGGGCGTTGGACAGGGCGGGGTATCGGTTGATACCCCGCGTGCGGGAATAGAGGTTCACGAACTCCCAGGTCTGCCGGGCGTATTTGGCGACTGCCTGCAGACCGAAGTGCTTGATGAACAGCGGCGTGAAACACTCCTTGTGTTTGACCTCCATGGTATCGAACACGCAGCCATCGGAATCGATTCCAACGAAGGCATCGTGGGTCGGTGCGAAATCGCGGAGGGCTTGAGCGGGGTCTTTCATCGGCCGTGACGCGCGAGGTTGCGGCGCAATGTGCGGATCCGGCCCCAGGGTGGGGAAGGCAAAACTCGGTTGGGACGGGAAAGTGTCGGGCAGGTGACAGTCTCAGAAATTTTATTTGAACACGCGACGGGTCGCGGTTATCAGTACACCGTAAGGCGTCAATGAGATCTTCTCTCAGAGACGATTGGATGGAGCAAGGACCTCCCCCGGGTCCGGACGGTTTCCATCTCTTCCGAGCGGGTGGTCGACACCCAAACCCAATGATCCGAAATAATCATGGCTAAGTCACATCAACAGATCGCGGAAGTGGTTCAGAGCCATCGTTATCACCTCAAGAATGTCGACAGCAGGCCGCAGAAGGCCCAGAAACATCGCTACGAACGACGAAAGATACGGGAGTTCATTCGTCTGAGCGACTGGGCCGGGGACCAGGGGCAGGCCTAGTCAACCAACCCACCAAAACCATAGCCTCAAACTGAAATGGAAGGGCCACGCCGGCGCGTGGCCCTTTTTTGGGGCTGGCGACGGGTTCCCGGCTTGGCGTCCTGGCACGTGGGGCAAAGCCCAAAGAACTCGAGTTTGTGCGTCACTTCCTTGAACCCGCTGTCGCGGGTGATGCGCTCTTCCCATTCTCGCGCCAGGCAGTCCTCCAATTCGACGATGGTCGCACAGGAGGTGCACACCAGGTGATGATGGTGTCCCCGCGCATCGCCCCGAATGATCTCGAAGCGAGCGACACCGTCCCCGAAATCGAATCGTGTCACCAAGCCCATGTCTTCGAGCAGGTGCAAGGAACGGTAGACGGTCGCTAAATCACACTGTCCGGGCCGCAAGGCGGCGAAAATCTCCTTGTTGGTGAGCGGATGAGGGTGTTCTTGAAGCACCGCCAAAATGGCTTGTCGTGGACCCGTGACCCGCAAGGACTCCCGTCGCAGATGATCCCGCAGGTCGCGCGGTTCCCCAGGGGCACGCGCGGAGTCGTGGGAGTGGCCGTGGGTGCAGTGCGTATGGCAGGAGGTGTTTCCCGTGGACTTCGGCGTGGTCATGGCTGGCTGGCGCGCGCTCGCGCGCTGTTCGGACCGGTGAATCGGCTGGTCACCAGCGCGACGAAGAAAAGAGTGATGCTGAGCAGTACAATGGAGGGTCCGCAGGGTAAGTCACCCACATACGACAAACCGACACCGGCCGTCCCGGAAAACGCTCCGAGGGCTATGGCCGTCCAGATCTCCTGTCGCAAATTGCGGCTGAGCAGCCGGGCGGCGGCCGGCGGGATGACCAGGAGCGCGCCAACCAGGAGGATTCCCACCAGCCGAATGGTGATGGTCACCGTCACCGTCAGCACCACGACGAAACCGTAGTTGAACCACCGGACCGGAATACCGGCCACGTGGGCGAGGTCCTCGTTCGCCGCAATGAGCGACAAGGGACTTAGCAACCAAGCGGCTCCCAGAATCACCAGTCCCAGAAGCAACGCGGCCAGCACCAATTCGGTCATGCCCACGGCGAGAATGTCGCCGAACAGGACGCGGTGGATTTCCCCGCGAAAACCTCGTAGCCGGCTCAGAATGACGGTCCCCAGGGCGACGGAACCGGTCAGGAGCAGGGCCATGATGGTATCGTGGTAGAGGCCGCTCTTTTCGCGCAGCCAGACAATCGAAGCCGCAACCAGCAGGCTGACCACCAGCATTCCCGGCGTGGGTTCGCTGAGGCCCACCAGGAAGGAGACCGCGGTTCCCGCCAGCGACGCATGCGCCACGGTGTCGCTGAAAAAAGCCATCCGACGGGCGGTCACGAACACTCCCAGCAATGCGCATAGCGGCGCGAGAATCAGCGCCCCGATCAGGGCGCGTTGCATGAAGGGCTCAGTGAGTATGCCCATGGTGGTGGTGGTACGAAGTCACGTGCAATCCGTAGGCCTCCTTGAGTGCATCCTCTCGAATGATGTCGTCGGGAGCGCCCGCACAGCAAATCCGCCCGTTCAAGGCCACGACCCAAGAGGCATGCCGATGGACCATGGAAAGGTCGTGCGACACCAGGATCACCGTCAATCGATGCCGTCGATGAATATCCGAAATCACCTCGTAAAAGGTGCGCTCACCGGGAGCATCCACGCCTTCGGTCGGTTCGTCCAAAAAGAGAATCGCAGGATCATTGAGTAGACTGAAAGCGATCAATGTCCGCTGCAATTGGCCGCCTGAAAGGGTCGATACCGTCTTGTCGAGAAGGGGGGTAACTCCCAGTTCCTGGACAATCGGGGGTAGGGCGGCATCGAGGTCGCCACGCCGGCGCCAGAACCAATTCCGGGTTCCAGGTTGGCGCAGGGCCAGAAACTCGCGAACGCTCAAGGGGAGTCCGGTGTCCAAGGCCAGTCGTTGCGGGACATAGCCAATCCGGGAGATGACCTGCCGCAACTGGGGCTGTCCCAGCAGTCGGACTTCGCCCGATTCGATAGGGATCAGTCCGAGCAGGCTGCGGAGCAGGGTGGTCTTGCCGGCGCCATTGGGGCCGATGAGTGCCACCAATTCCCCAGGAGGGATCGCGAGGGAGATATCCCGAAGTATCTTTCGGCCACCAAGGCTAACGTTGAGGTGGCGGACCTCGACCGCGGGACCTGTGAATGCCGGGGAGGGATTCACGGCCGGGGAGCGGAAACGGCGTCGCTGAGTGCGGACCGAAGCGCCTCGAGGTTGCGGCGCATGCCGGCCTCATAGGCGCCGGGCACCAACTCTCCGGTTTCAAGCGTCTCGAGACGCACGATGCGGACCTTCAGGTCGGACGCGAGACGACGCGCGAGACGAGTGGGTTCACTGTCCACGAAGAGCACCCGGGCGTTCTCGCGGCGGACCGTTTGGGACAGCGTCGACAATTCCCGTGCGGAAGGCTCTTCGGCCGCCGTCGATTCCACCACACCCACGAGGCGCAGCCCGTAGCGCGCGGCGAGATAGGGGAACGCATTGTGGTAGGTGAGGAAGGCGGTCGACCGATGGGATTTTAAGGCCGAATCAAAATCCTGGTGCAGAAGAGTCAGTCGCTGCACCAAGGAGGCGGCGTTGCGCTGGAACTCGGCCTCGCCGCTTGGATCGATGCCCGTCAACGCCCGGGCCACGTTCGTCGCCACGTGCATCATGAGGACCGGATCGAGCCAGAAATGCGGGTTGATGCCGCCGTCGTCGTGATGGACGGCACCGGAGGCGTGCCGATGGCCCACCCCGCCATCCTCGTGAATCAGGACTTCGGCAGGAAATCCGGTGGACACCTCGATGACACGGAGCGCGGGGTTGCCGGACGCGGATTGGAGGTGGGCCTGGGTCCATCCTTCGAGACCCATGCCCGCGACAAGCAAGGCGGCGGATTGGCGGAGACGGCGCAGATCCCTTGGTGAAAACTGGAAATCGTGCGGATCAACGCCGGTAGGAAGCCAGTTCTCGATCCGCAACCGATCACCGGCGACGGCGGTGGCGACGGAATGGATGGGAAGAAAGGAAGTGAGGACGAGGGGCGGCGAGTTGGCGGATGCCGCGGCATGGACCGAGGCCGGGGTGCCGAGAGCCGCCAGGAGCAGGCCCAGGCAAGAGGCGGCAACGCACGATCCAAACGTCCGGCGAGAAGGCATGGCCAAGGAATAGCTCAGACGCAAACCGTTTGCAAATGTGGACCAAACAAAGCGCCCGCCGTGGGGTGGCAGGCGCTCATGGCCCGGCGGACTACTTCATCAGCAGCATGTGACGCGCGCGCTTGATGGCGAGCGTCAGCCGCCGCTGGTAGTGCGCGGGAAGGCCGGTGTATTTGCGGGGCAGGATACGACCGGCCTCGGTCACGAACTGACGGAGGAGATTGACGTTCTTGAAGTCCAGGGCATCGACGGTGAAGTCGATCTTGGGCTTGGGCCTGGGCGTGCGGAGTTCGACGGTGCGATTGCGTTTTCCGCCATCGCGATCCGAATGGGTCTTGCGCGGCATACGAAGGATTACTTGATCTCGCGGTGAAGCGTGTGGCGGCGGAGGTGCTTGTTATACTTCATGAGCTCCACCTTCTCGGTCATGATTTTCTTATTGCGAGTGGTGGTGTAGCGGCTGGGGGACTGGCCCGCCTTGCGCGACTCGGTGCACTCGATGGTAATGATTTCGCGGGGCATGAATTACTCCTTTTCCTTGGCTGGCTTCTCCTCGACTTCGTCGTCCTCCTCGATTTCGGCGGGAGCGCCGGCGTCCAGGGTGCCGAGGGAGCCGAGCCGACGATGGCGCAGAGCGCCCTCGCGTTCGAGCTGGGCCTGGGCTTCGACGGTAAACCGTGCCCAGGGAATGGCATCCAGCCGGGCCTTGGGAATGGGTTTGCCCGTCAATTCGCAGACTCCGTAGCTTCCGCGCTCGATGCGTTTCAGGGCTTCGTCGATCTCATAGATCGCATCCTGATCGCTGGAGAGAAGGCTGAGCGCGAAATCGCGGTCGAAATTGTCCGTACCGGAATCCGCCATGTGCATGCTGTAGCCGGGAAGCTGCTCGGCCGATTCCTTGGCCAGTCCGTTCATCTGACGGACGAGTTGCTCCCGCAGATCCAGCAGGATCTGGCGGTAGCGATCCCATTCGGGATCGGAGGCCTTGGGCTTGGACGGGGCTTTCGCGGCGGGCAGCGGTCCGCCGAGAATGGACGCGGCGGTCGCGGTTCCGACGACTTTCCCCCGGCCGCTCGGGGCCGGCTTCTTAACGGCGTGCTTCTTGGAGCTCACTTAGTCGACTCCTGCAACTATCCGGGTTTTCCTCTTCACACCTGCGCACCATCTCACGAGAGGCGGCGCAGCAAGGGCCGGGGAAAATACCAGACGACCCTCAGTGCGCCACAAAAATATGCGTTACCGCCCCTACTTTGAAGAAAGACCTCGTCTTTCGGGGGGCGCCGAGGGGTTCGAGCACAGCCTGCCGGGCCGTCGGGCTGAGGTGGCGGGGAACCGAAACCGTTCGCCGGTTGTCCCTGCCCCCGAGGGTTACATTGCGCCCGATGCTCCCTGGTGCTACGGTCCGCCTGCACGTCAATGTCGGACGATCCCAAGCCCAACGACAATCCGCGGACACCGAAGCCCGGCGATTCGCGCGTTCCCACGCGTGGATGGCTGTTTCTGATCGCTATTCTAGGCTTTCTTCCGTTGCTCTTCATGCTGCGGCGCCAGGCGGATACGAAGTATCAGCCACTGTCGCCCTCGGAGTTCTTTGCGAAGCTCTCCGCCACCCAGATCGTCTCCGGAACGATCACCTTCGATCCGCAATCGCCGCTTCAGGAGATCACGGGTCGTTATCTGGAGACGCGTGCCGATGGTCAACCGGCGGTGACCGAATCGGGGCAACCGCGCGAAACCAACTTCATCACGCGCGTGGCGTTGGTGGACGATGACGTCAAGGAGTTGCAGCGAAACCCTCGATTCGAGGTGAAGACTCCGAACACGCTCCTGATGAACGTGTTCGTGACCGTCGTGCTGCCGTTCCTGCTGCTCGCCGCGCTCATCTACTTTTTCTTCATCCGGCAGATCAAGATGGCCGGGCGCGGGGCCCTGAGCTTTGGCAAGAGCCGGGCGCGGATGCTTACCAAGGAAAAGAACCGGACCACTTTCAAGGATGTGGCCGGGGTGGAAGAGGCCAAGGACGAGGTGTCTGAGTTGGTGGATTTTCTTCGGGACCCCAAGAAGTTCCAGAAACTGGGTGGGCGTATTCCGAAAGGCATTTTGATGGTGGGCCCCCCGGGCACCGGAAAGACGCTTCTCGCCAAGGCCATCGCCGGCGAAGCCGATGCCGCCTTCTATAGCATCAGTGGTTCGGACTTCGTGGAGATGTTCGTGGGTGTCGGTGCCAGTCGCGTCCGCGACATGTTCGAACAGGCGCGCAAAAATACGCCCTGCCTCATTTTCATCGACGAAATCGATGCCGTCGGGCGGAGCCGTGGTGTGGGTCTCGGCGGCGGCAACGACGAACGGGAGCAGACGCTGAATGCGCTGTTGGTCGAGATGGACGGATTCGATACCCAGGAGGGAATCATCATTATCGCGGCGACGAACCGTCCCGATGTTCTCGATCCGGCTTTGCTGCGGCCGGGTCGGTTCGACCGCCAAATTACGGTCAACCTTCCGGACGTGAAGGGGCGCGAGGCCATTCTGAAGGTGCACGCCCGGAATGTGAAACTCGATCCCACCGTGGATCTGGCCGTGACTGCCCGCGGTACTCCGGGTTTCTCCGGGGCGGAACTGGCGAACTTGCTGAACGAGGCGGCGCTGTTGGCGGCGCGAACCGGCAAGAAGGCCGTTGGAATGAAGGAGTTGGAGGAGGCGCGTGACAAGGTCCGCTGGGGACGCGAGCGCCGCAGTCTGGCGATGACCGACGAGGAGAAGCGGTTCACCGCCTGGCACGAGGCTGGGCATGCCCTGGTCAACGTGATGCTCAACCACACGCATCCGCTGCACAAAGTCACCATCATCCCGCGGGGCCAGTCGCTGGGATCGACAATGTATCTTCCCGAGAAGGACGTCATCAACCAGGCGCGCAAACAGATGCTCGACCTGATTTCGGTGATCATGGCCGGCCGGATCGCGGAGGAACTTGTCTCCGGCGACATTTCGACGGGGGCTTCGAGCGATATCAAGCAGGCGACCAATCTTGCCCGCTCGATGGTTTGCCAATGGGGCATGAGCGAGAAGCTGGGCATGGTGCAGTATGGCTCGGATGACGAGTACTTCCTCGGGCGCGACATGATGCGGCGCAAGGATTACAGCGAAGCGACCGCGCGCGAGATTGACGAAGAAGTGCGAAGAATCATCGAGGAGCGGCATCAGGTGGCGCAGGAACTGATCACCGCCCACCGCGACAAACTCGAGGCGATCGCCAACGCGTTGCTCGAATTCGAAACCCTGGAAGGCTGGCAGGTGGAGGAGATCATTCGTACGGGCCGGTTCACGCCCTCGGGCAATCAGGTGACCAAGATCGATCCTCCCGCCGGAGCCCAAGCGGCCACGCCGTTGCCGGAAGTCCCCAAGCCGACGCCGCCGAAGCTGCCCGGATTCGGCGCACCAGCGCCGGCGGCGGCCTGAGCGTGCCGGCCGCAGTGGGTTCGCACCGATATCAACTTCCGGTGCCGGCGATGCGTCGTCGGCTTTCGCCGAGGAAGTACGGGCTCGCGGCGTCCCCTGCCTAGCAGGTATCATTCGTTTTCGTTTCCTCAACTCCCCACCCATGACCAGCGCAGAAATTCGCCAGAGCTTCCTCGACTTCTTCCGGTCGAAACAGCACACCATCGTCCCCTCCTCGAGCCTGTTGCCGGACAGCCCGAACCTGCTGTTCACCAACGCCGGGATGAACCAGTTCGTTCCTATTTTCCTGGGTGAACGACGGGCCGATGTGGATCGCTGGGGAGGGGCGTTGGCAGGCCTGCCGACCCGTGCCGCCGACACCCAAAAGTGCATCCGGGCCGGCGGCAAGCACAACGATCTCGAGGATGTGGGGTTGGACACCTACCACCACACCTTCTTCGAAATGCTGGGCAATTGGTCTTTCGGGGACTACTTCAAGCGTGAAGCCATCGATTGGGCCTGGGAGTTGATCACCCAAGTGTGGAAATTCCCGAAGAACCGGCTCTACGCCACGGTTTACAGTCCGGACCGATCCAAAGGAGATCCTTCCGAGTTTGACCAGGAGGCTTGGAATTATTGGGCGGAACATTTCCGCGCCGCGGGCTTGGATCCGGCGGTCCATATCGTCAACGGCGGCAAGAAGGACAATTTTTGGATGATGGGGGACACCGGCCCATGCGGCCCGTGCAGCGAGATTCACGTGGACTTGTCACCCGCCGGAGACACCCGCGGGGCCCTGGTCAACAAAGGCAGCGCTGAATGTATCGAGATCTGGAACCTGGTGTTCATCCAGTTCAATGCCAACCCGGACGGGACCTTCTCGCCGTTACCGGCCAAGCATGTCGACACCGGGATGGGATTCGAGCGGGTGGCGAGCATCATTCAGGGCACCAAGGGATTCAGCGACTTCGCCCATGCCCGCATCTCGAATTATGAGACCGATGTGTTTCGGCCCATTTTCGACGCCATCGAGCGATTGAGCGGACGCCGATACGGTTCAACCTTGCCGGTCGCCGGCAGCACCGGCGCCAATGAGCAGGAGAAGGTGGATGTCGCGTTCCGCGTCATCGCCGACCACATCCGTACCTTGTCCTTTGCGGTGGCCGACGGAATTCAACCGGGCAACACGGATCGTAACTACGTCCTGCGCCGGATCCTGCGTCGGGCGGTCCGGTACGGGCGCGTCCTGGGGTTCAAGGAACCCTTCTTCTTCAAGCTGGTGGACGTGTTGGCGGGCACGATGGGAGACGTTTTCCCGGAGATCCGTGCGCGCAAGGAATCGGTCAAGGAGGTCCTGCGACTCGAGGAAGAGGCCTTCAATCGGACTCTCGACAACGGCATCGCGCTGTTTTCGGAGGCGGCCTCCCGCGGCCCGATCACCGGCGAGTTCGCCTTCAAACTTTACGACACCTACGGATTTCCGCTCGACCTCACCGAGTTGATGGCGCGGGAGCGCGGATTGGCGGTGGATGTGGCTGGTTTCGATCGGTGGATGGATGAGCAGCGGGCGCGAGCCCGGGCAGCGCAGAAGAAGCAGGTGATCGAGCTGTCACAGATCGAGACCAAGACCGCGACGGCATTCTCCGGGTATGAGGGTGCCCAGACCGACGCGACGGTGCTCGAAGTCGTGGAATTGAAGGACAAGGTGGCGGTCGTGCTGGATCAATCGGTCTGTTACGCGGAAATGGGAGGCCAGGTGGGCGATACCGGCGAGATCTGCGGTGCCGGCCAGCTCTGGCGGGTCATCAACACCCAGAAATCGGGTTCGACCTGGCTTCATCTCATCGCCCCCGGGGATTCTCCCGCGGTCGGATCAAAGGTCACCCTGGTGGTGGATCGCGCGCGCCGGGAGGCCATCCAACGGCATCATACGGTCACCCACCTGCTGCATTGGGCACTGCACGAAGTCGTCAGTCCCGATGTCTCCCAGAAAGGTTCGTTCGTGGGTCCTGACAAGTTGACCTTCGATTTCAATGCGGCTCCGCTGACGCCGCAGCAGGTGTCGGACATCGAAAAACTGGTGAACGAGCGAGTTGTGGAGAATTCCGCCGTCAGCTGGACCGAGGTGCCGTTTGCCGAGGTCAAATCGCGCAAGGACGTCATGCAGTTTTTCGGCGACAAGTATGGGGAGCAGGTGCGGGTGGTCCAGATCGGGGGAAGTCGCGGTGCGCTGGATGGGTTCAGCATGGAATTGTGCGGTGGCACGCATGCGCGGGCGACCGGCGAGATTGGCCTGTTTCGCATTGTCGGCGAAGCCGCTATCGCGGCTGGCATTCGGCGCATTGAAGCGGTGGCTGGGCTGACGGCATTCGACCAAATGCGCGCCGACCGGGCGCTGATTCGTGGATTGGCGGCAAAGGTGAACGCGCCGTTGCATGAGTTGGAAAAGAAGTTGGACAGCCTGCTGGCGCACCAGAAGGAACTCGAACGGGGACTCAAGGCCGCCCAACAACGCGAGGCGTCGAATGCCGCCAGCGGATTGCGCGGGCAAGCGGTGGATCTCCGGGGTATTCCGGCGATCGTTCATAACCTGGGTGGCGTGGATGGCGATTTCCTTCAGGGCGTCGCCGAGGCGCTGAAAGGTGGGTTTCAGGGTGTGGTGGTGCTGGGAGGCATGGCGGAAGGCCATGTGGCGATCGTGGCCACGGTGTCCCCTGAATTCGCCAAGCGGGTTCAGGCCGGCAAGATCATCCAACAGATTGCCCCGATCGTGGGCGGAAAGGGCGGTGGACGTCCGGACTTCGCCCGGGGCGGGGGCAAGGACGCGTCACGCTTGGACGAAGCGCTCAGCCGGGCTCGGGAACTGATCCAGTAGGCGCTTTCCAGGGGTGGAATGAATTTTTTGCGTCGACGGTCGTCCGCCACTTGATGCGACGCGTCGGCCTGCGCAGAGTAGCGCTCTTGAATCGCCGTGGGTTCGTCGCGCTACTGGCGGCCGGTCTTTGGACCGGCGTCACCCGCGTCGGCGCCACCCCGGCGGTGGTGCGGTACCAGGATCGCCAGTACATCCGGCTTTCGGATTGGGCGAGTTGGCGCGGGTTGCGGCTGTCTCGCTCGCCGGGCAGCCGCGAGATCGTGGCCAGCGGTCCCAATTTGCGCATTGCCTTTCTCATCGACGGCACGCGGGTCGAATACAATGGGACGGGCCTGTGGTTTTCTTATCCGGTGTTGGCCGTTGACGGCCAGGTGATCGCCTGGGCGCAGGACGTTCGCGGCGTACTGGACACCCTGGTGCAGCCGCCCCGCCTGGCGCCGGGCAAGCGCATCCGCACTATTTGTTTGGATGCCGGCCATGGCGGCAAGGAGCCGGGCCAGAAATCAGGAAACCGTCTCGAGAAGCAGTACACCCTCGCCTTGGCGCAGGAATTGCGAGGCCGACTCGTCGACGCGGGTTTTTCGGTGGTCATGACCCGGCGCTCGGACGCTTATGTCGATCTCGCCGAACGTCCCGCCATTGCGATTCGCAACTCGGCTGACCTTTTCGTGAGCCTTCACTACAACGCCAGTCCGGATGGCGGTTCGGATGCGTCCGGCGTGGAGGTCTACGCCATGACGCCGGAGGGGGCGAAATCGACGAATGTCAGTGCCGATGTGGGTTCTCTGCGAGCCTGGGCGGGCAATGAAAACGACCGGGAGAACGTCTTGTTTGCCTATCACATGCAGCGGTCCCTTTTGCAGCGTCTCCCGGGGACCATGGATCGCGGGGTGCGCCGCGCCCGATTCCTGGTCCTCCGTCTCGCCGAAATGCCAGCCATCCTGATCGAGGGCGGGTTCATGTCGAATGCCGGCGATGCCCGTTGGATCTACAGCGAAACGGGGCGCGGTCGAATGGCGCAGGCCATTGTGGATGGAATTCAGGCCTACAAGAGGCAAGTCGAACGCGGTTCCGGGAGCGGCGCGATTCAGGGCAATACCAGCTCCACGTCGTCCACCAGCAGGTCGGCGCCGGGCTCGTCGAAGAATTGAATCGTCATCCAGTCGACATCGCGCAGTCGCAACCCGGCAAATTCGGCAATCGGTATCTCGATGCGGGTCCAGGAGCCGTGGACCTGGTGTTCCCGGCGATCCGCATGCACTTGGATTTCGGGGGTGCGCGCCTTGGAAACGAGGGAGCAACGTAGCGTTCCAGAGCCACGGGGAGCGCGAGCGGCGAAGCGCAGCGTCGTCGGACTGAATTCCCAGAGCATCCAGCCTCGGAGTCTCACCGTGGCGGCAGCGACGGAAGACCGCTGCTGTGGGATCTGGAGTCGCAAGGCTCCGGAACCCGAGAAGGCGTTGGTTGAATAGGTGAGGGTACCCTCGGGTTCGCGTCCGGTTCCTCCTGTCCAACCCTCAAGTCCCTGTTCGAATCCATCCAGAAAACCCGTAAACGGCGGGTTCGCCTCTTCCATTCCGGCCTGATCAGGCCGGAAGACGCGTGCGGGCGAGAGGCGGGTGATTCCATCCGCGGTGTGCCGGAGGTAGTAAACCACCGGAATCGTTACGCAGGGAATCGGCAACGTGGCTGTCCACCCGCCTGGGGCTCGCTGCATGGCCGCACTGCGCCAGTCCCGCACGGCCCAGTGTCCGGGGGAATCGACGCTGTACACCATCGTGGCTGAGGCCACGGCAACCTCGTTCGTCCTCGGCCAGTTGACTTTGACCCGCAGTCCGTCGATCTCGGCGCGCAACTCGGCGAATGGCCCACGGGCCGCATCGTCGCTGGAAGGCCATGCGGACTCCTCGGCGGCGGCCTCCGGAACCGGTGGAAGCCAGTCATCGCCGGGAGGGGTGGGGTTGGGGGTGGGGGCGACGGCAGGCCCGGGTGCGGCTTGGGAACCGCACGCGAGCAGGAGACCCGCCGCCCAAGCCCGGACGTCGAGCCGACTCCGGTCCTGGTCATTGGAGCGCACGGAAGTGCGACGGCGATGCGAGATTACTTGCGATCGGATCCCGACCTCGAGCTTCCGCTGCTCTTCTTGCCGCCACCGGCCCAGAGGATGGTACCGGTCAGGAATCCGATGGCGAAGAAGCTGAAGTACATCAGGGCGGCGGGTTGTTGGATGCGCTTGGGAATGACGGGTGGCAGCGAAAACTCGACCATGCCCCGGTTGTTCATGCCCATCAGGACCAAGAGCAGCAGGACAAGGACGACGAAGAGCGACTTGAGGAAAATTTTGGCGTTCATGGCGGCGGCGCGGGCGCGCAGATTATCGCCCGGACCTTCTTCGTCAATTGAGCGGTGGCACCGAAGCGAAGTTTCTTCATACTGATCGCCTCGCGCCCAGCGCCATCGCCATCGCCATGAGCATCGCCACTCGAACAGGAGACAACGGAACCACCGGACTGATGTACAACCGCCGCGTCTCAAAATGCCACCCCCGGGTGGAAGCCTATGGGACGGTGGATGAACTCAATGCCGCGCTCGGTGTGGCCCGGGCTTCCACCACCCACGCGTTTGTCCAGGAAAGCCTGCTGCCGATTCAGAAGGATCTGGTCACGGTCATGGGGGAATTGGCGACTTCGGTCGACGACTTGCCTCGCTACGTGTCGGATGGGTACCCGGTGGTGACAGCCGCTTTGACCGAGAAACTGGATGCCCTGGTGACAGCCATCGAAGCCCAAAGCATCACCTACAAGGGTTGGGCCACGCCGGGGGCCACCACGGACGCTGCCGCCTTGGACCTTGCTCGCGTGACCGCGCGGCGCGCTGAACGCCGCGTCTGCGCCCTGCAGGAGGCGGACCAACTGCGCAACGATGAGATTATCGTCTACCTGAACCGACTCAGCGATCTGCTATGGCTGATGGCTCGATGGGTGGAGACCCGGTCCGGATCAGGTTCTTCGCCGTCCGTGGCTTGAACCCGCCACGGGTGGCTCATCCGTCAACGTCTCTCGATCAAATAACGGACCGCCTGGCGGCGGTCTTCCGGCCATCCAGGCAGCCATTCTTCAGGATAGTGAAAATCCCGTTCCCAAACGAGACCGCACTTTTCCATGACCCGACGCGACGCGAGGTTTCCTGCCAAGGTGCGGGCCGCGACACGGAGTTGCCCCCAATGATGCAAGGTCAGGTCGATCAACTTTCTTGACCCCTCGGTGGCGAGACCCCGGCCCCAGGCGTCGCGGCGCAATCGATAGCCGAGTTCCATCTCGAACGGTGGCAACCGCTCCGGCCGCATGTGAAACCAGCCCAGCGGCACGCCGGTGTCGCGGTCCAGGGCCGCCCAGAAACCAAATGCCGACCCGGCGCTATGCGACTGAAGGAGGCGAGGCATATGGACCTTTTCGGTGACCTCCCGTGGCGTCGGTACGCCTCCTGTGATATGCCGCATCACTTCCGGGTCCTGGTCCAATTCCCACACCCAATCGACATCCGTAGCGGCCATCTTGCGCAATAGCAGGCGGTCGGTGGAGATCGGAGCGATGGCCTCCGGGAAGGGTTCCGTCATGGACGGAGATTTCACGGACCCGGCGCCAGGAAATCAAGCGACCGGCAGAGGGTGTCGGTCGTCCAACCCTGGGCGAGGATCCCGATTCGAATGGTTCCAGGGACCCACGGGCGCTGTGCTCAGCCGTGGATGGCTCCACGCATTGCTCAACACCCATCCGCAGTTCTATTCTACCGCGTACGGTGACCACCGCTGGCCATCTCGCACCTCGACATTCGCGGCTGCCCCCGCGAGCCCAGTCCTTGTTGTTCGCCTTAATCGCTCTGGTCGCCGAACCACGGCTTCCGGCCGAGCCGTACACCCCGCGATCCGACGATGAGGTCCTCGAACGGCTGCCGGCCGGGTTCCGTCGCTCCGAGGCGCGTCTGGATCAGGAGAATCTGGCCAATGACCCCGATAACCTCCGGGAATCGATCGCCCTCGCCCAAAGCTACCTTGAGACGGCGCGGTCGGAAGGCGACGGTCGCTATCTTGGTTTCGCCCAGGCGGTACTGGCGCCTTGGTGGGACCGACCTTCGCCGCCTTACGAAGTCCTGTTTCTGCGGGCGCGAGTGCGAGCGTCCCTGTGGGCATTTGACCAGGCGGGCCGGGACCTCGATACCGTCATCGCCCAACACCCAGAATTCACCGCGGCTCGAAACCTGCGCTTTGAAATCGCGTTGGCCCGTGGGGAAGGGGACATCGCGCAACGCCTCGTCGATGCTTGGCCGTCCGCCGCGGTCGGCTCTGCTCCCGGGGTTCTCGTGCGAGCCCGATGGGCAAGCTGGCGGGGCGAGGCCGCTGTGGCCTGGACGGCGGTTTCGACGTGGTTGGAGACGTTGGGCGCGGATCGAACGCAGGATCGGCATGCGGCGCTGGGATTGTTGGCCGATTTGGCACTGCAGGCAGGGCAGCCGGGCGAGGCGCGCCGACATTTTGAGGCGCAGCGACGTCTGGCAGTCAGAGACGTGGCCGCCACGGTGGCCTACGCGGATCTACTCCTGGATCTCGGCGAACCGTCGGCGGTGATCGAAATTGCCAATGATTCGGCCAGCGCCGCCGCAGCGGCGGTGCGGTTGGTGGCGGCACTCGACCTGCTTATCCGCTCCGATCCATCACCCACGCTTCGCGAGCGTCGGAGAACCCTCGCCGACGAGGCGCGCCGGCAACTCGAAGCGCAGGAACGACGTGGCGATCCCAGCGGACTTCCCGAAAGGGTCTTCTATCAGCTCAAGATCGAGAATCGGCCGGCCGAAGCGGCGCGTGAGGCGCGAGATCTCTGGGCATTGCGACGGAAGTCCGACGACGTGCGCTGGGTCCTGGAAGCGGGTGTGGGCGCGCAGGACAGCAGCCTGACCGGGCAAGTAACAGAATGGATTCGGTCGCATCGCCTGACTGACGCGCGATGGGCGGGACTTTTGAAAAAGGCGGAGGCGATGCGATGAGATCGTGGCCGCCGTGTCCGGCGTACACCCGGCGACTGCTTCAAGGGTTCGCGCGCGGTCTTCTGACTCTTCTGACGTTCCTGGCGGTACCGGACGCCTGCGCGCACAAGACCAGCGACAGCTACCTGCGGTTGCGTCTGGAGGGCGTTGAGGCGACAGGGCAGTGGTTCCTGGCGCTGCATGACCTCGAGTTCGCCATCGGCATCGACGGTAATGAGGATGGCGCCATCACTTGGGGGGAACTCAAAGCCCGACGCGCGGAGATCCTTCAGTATGCGCGCGAGCGCCTCGTTATCGAGCAGTCGGGCGCCGTGCTTGTCCCTCAGTACGATGCTGAACTCCAGGTGGACCAGTTGGGTAACGGGGGCTATGCCGTCTTAAGATTGATGTCCGTTCCCGGTATGCAGCCCGGCGATTTCGATCTCGAGTATCGGCCGTTCTTCGACATCGACCGTCTGCATCGCGGCTTTGTCATGGTCGAACAGGACGGACGGGTGCAGCAGACGGTGTTCGGTCCATTGACGACGCGGCAGAAATTTCAAGGCGACGCTCCGCGACCCTGGCGCGAGTTCGGTCGGTTCGTGCGCGAGGGGGTTTGGCATATCTGGGAGGGGTACGATCACCTGCTTTTTCTCCTGGTCCTGTTGATGCCCGCTGTGCTGGTGCTCGACCGTGGGAGGTGGGTGCCGGTGGGAGGATTTGGAGAGGCCTTCGTTGCGGTGGTGAAGATTGTGACGGCCTTCACATTGACGCATTCCCTGACCCTGAGCCTGGCGGCGCTGGGTTGGGTGCGCTTGCCGTCGCGCTGGGTCGAGCCCGCCATCGCCGCTTCCATCGTGGTGGCGGCCGCCAATAACGCGCGCCCCATGGTATGGGAGAGAGGCTGGGCCATCGCCTTTGGCTTCGGACTGATCCACGGCTTCGGATTTGCCTCGGTGCTTGACGAACTCCACCTGCCGCGGAGGTCGCTGGTCCGGGCGTTGGTGGGCTTCAACCTGGGAGTCGAACTCGGACAATTGGTGGTGGTCGCGGCGTTTCTTCCACTGGCGCACGGCCTGCGACGGGCGGGATTCTATCGAGGATGGATTCTGCGCTGGGGGTCGGTTGGCGCGGCGTTGCTGGCCGCGTGGTGGATGGTGGAACGCTTGCGGACGAGCTGAAAGCAGCGCCGGCCGACGTCCTTTGGCTTGCGAGGAGAGAGGCGGGAGCCACAGGCTGTTCGCACGGTCCCCGGTCGATTCAACGCCACCCACCCAACGCATGCCCTCGCGTTCCAACTCTCCGTCGTCGCGGTCGCCGCGAAAGAATCCCAAGCTCTTCGGCTTCGTTTTCGCGTGGTTGGAGGAGCGCGAAGTCTGCTCGCGGGCCATTGATCTGCTCCTCCCCACGCACCGCAACGGATGGCTCAAGCCCGAAGTGGAGGCCAAGCTCGCTACGCTGGACCTCAATCACCCGGTTCAGGCGGATCTGCATCGGCGGGTGACCCAGGCCCTGGCATTGCTGGAGGCGGTGGAGTCGGAAGCGTACCAGGCGCCCGATGACTGGCCGGAGATGCAGCCCTGGCTGGCGCGGGCGTTGGCCTATTTCGTGAAGAACGGCGACGCCATTCCCGATCATTTCGAAGATGGATTTGAGGATGATCATCGGGAGTTTGTCGAAATGGGGGAGAAGCTCGGGGTGATGCTGGATCATTTCGAGGGGTGGTGGCGGAAGAGGAAGTCGCGCTGACCTTCCTGGTTCGGGAAGCGGCATCCTCGCCGGATCGAGACGACGCCGCCGAAAGCGAGGATGGATACAGCAAGGCGGGAGGCGCGCCCATGAGAGATACCCACGCTTTTCGGGTGGCGATGAGGAACCGCGTCAGGCTAGCTTTTTGGCGATCCGACGGCGCCGCGCGACGGCGTCAACCGTTTCTCCATGAACTCCGTCAAACAACTGAAGACTGTCACCCGCAATACCCAATCGAAGGTGGAGGCTGAGATTTCGCGCACCGGCGGCTTGCTCCGCCTGGCGCCGGCCTGGGTTCCTCGGTCCTTTCTGCAGCCCGGGCTCCGCCTGAAACTGCACCCGGACGATACCTACGCCTATGGCGCGAACCGCGGTGGCATCGATGAACGCTGGTTTGCCTCGACGACCGAGGCGGCGAACGAAGGACGAGTGCCCGACGAAGGCTTGAGTTACTGCGTGGTGGGGCGGGAGCGCTTTACGTTGCGGGACGCGGTCGAGGAGTGTGGCGCCACCTTGATCGGCAAGGAGATTTGGAAGAAGTACGGGAAGTGGCCGGTGTACTCGAAGTTCTTCGATAACATGGGGCCGATCCCGCACCACATGCATCAGAGCGCCAAACAGGCGAAGTTGGTCGGCCAGGAGGGCAAACCCGAGTCTTACTACTTCCCGCCTCAGCACAATAACGTCGGCAACAACTTCCCCTACACTTTCATGGGGCTTGAACCCGGCACCACCAAGGAACAGGTGCGCCGCTGTCTCGAGGATTGGAACAAGGGCGACAACGGTATTCTGGACCTGAGCCGGGCGTATCGGCTCAAGCCCGGCACCGGCTGGTTGATCCCGCCGTGCGTCCTGCATGCTCCCGGCAGTCTTTGCACCTACGAACCGCAATGGGGGAGTGACGTCTTCGCCATGTACCAAAGCATGGTGGAAGGTCGCTATGTGCCGTGGGACCTCCTGGTCAAGGACATGCCGAAGTCCAAACACAAGGACCTGGATTTCATCGTCGACCAGTTGGATTGGGAAGGAAACTGCGACGAGCATTTCAAGGACAACCATTATCTCGAGCCGATCCCCGTCGCCAACACCGCCAAGGACGGCTATGTCGATCGTTGGATCGTCTACGGCAAGATCGAAGGCGCGCAGTTGTTCACGGCCAAGGAACTCACGGTGAATCCCGGGGTGAAGTGCACGATCAAGGACAATGGAGCCTACGGGCTCATCTGCGTCCAGGGCTGCGGCAAAATCAACGGCCTGCCCCTGAACAGTCCGAAGCTGATCCGGTTCCATGAGTTGACCGAGGACGAGTATTTCTGCACCCAGGATGGGGCCCGCAATGGCATCACCTTCGAAAACACCAGCGAGACCGAGCCGCTCGTGACGCTGCGGTATTTCGGGCCCGAGGTGAATCCGGACGCCCCGGCGATGGGCGCCTATCAGCGGTAACCGGACCGCCCGTCGGACCACGGCTTGTACCTGCTCCTACCGTTGATCGCGGCCTTGGCGTTCGCGCTGGGGTCGATCGTATTCAAGCGTGCCTACCAGGAGGGCGCGGGCGTGGTGCACGCCGTGGTCGTCAATAATGTCGTCCTCGGCATCGCCTTCCTGCCGCTGCTGGCGATCGACCAAAAGTCGGTGCCGTGGGACCTCTGGTATTTGCCAGTTCTCACCTCCCTGACGTTTGTCACGGGCCACCTGTTGAACGTGCTCTCGCTCCGGGTGGGCGACGTTTCCGTCGCCACGCCGTTGCTCGGCGCCAAAGTTACTTTTGTGGCGCTTCTCGCCTGGGCGGTGTTCGGCACCCGCCTCGACGCGATCCAATGGATCGCCGCAGGATTGACCACCCTCGGCGTGCTCGTCATGGGTCGCACCGACCTGAAGAGAGGTCGGCGCATGGGAATCACGACGATCCTTGCCCTCGGATGCGCCCTGGCGTTCGCGTTCACCGACGTGATGATCCAATCGTGGGCGGCTCGATTCGGCGTCTGGAATTTCCTCTCTCTGGTTTTCGCCGCGCTGGCCGTTCTCTCCCTGGCCATGCTGCCAGTGTTTGGACGTGAATCACTTCGCGCACCGCGTAACGCGTGGTTCTGGATTTTCGCGGCCGCAGGATTGTCGGGAATGCAGGCCATTCTGATCACCGGAACCATCGGCATCTGGAAGGACGCGGCCGGGGTCAACGTGGTTTACGCCACGCGCGGAATTCTAAGCATTGTGCTGGTGTGGTTCCTGGGGGCTCGACTGAAGAACACCGAACGCCAATCGGCAGGACCTGCGGCGATGGCGTGGCGGTTTGCCGGAGCCACGTTGATCCTCGCGGCAGTAGCGTTGGCCGTCAAAGGGAGCCGTCACTAGCCGGTCGTTCACACCGCGCACGCGAATCTGAGACCCGCCGCTCCGACGGCCATTGCGCACCGAAGCGCGTTGAGGTCCGCCGGGTCGCCGCAATCACCGGCTCGTCGGAAAACCGAGATCCGCTCCTTCGCGGGTGACCAGGCCGATCTGCTCGGAGTTGCCGTGCCTCCCGTTGTACCACAACCGCCATCGTGCGCCGTCGAAGAGCGCGAACGGCTTGTAGCAGGCGTCGTGATCCCATTGGTTCGGGTCCGGACTGACGATGGGATTGGCCGGCAGTCGTTCCCAGTTCGAGACTCCATCCCGCGACCGGGCCAGACCAATCTGGGCGTGGTCGACGTCACGAAACCCGATGTAGAACATGTAATGCCAGCCGTCGTGGAGGACCACCTGGCAGGCGGTGACTTTGTGGCTTTCCCATGGGCGATTGGGGTCCGCTTGAAAGATCGGTTGGGCGGCGTGCTTGGTCCAAGTCATGCCATCGGGGCTGGTGGCGTAGCCAATGGCGTCGGGCTCGTATTGATCGCCGCCTGAATACCACATGCGGAACTGCTTCTGTTCGCCATCCCACAGGACGTGGGGACACATGATCGCGACCTTTTCCCAAGGCTGATCCGGCTCCATGACCGGGCGGCGCGACCTTCGCGTCCAATGGATGCCGTCGGCGCTGGTGGCGTAGCCGAGTCGTGAATTCTTGGAGGTTTGTCCAGTGTACCAGAGGTGATACCCGTCCTCCCGTCTCACCACCGCGGGACGATTGATGTCTTCCTCCCATCCGGTGGCGGATTCCGGACCGAGGACCGTCACGGGTTCCGACCAGCGAACTCCATCCGCGCTGGTCACCACCGCGAGGCTCTTTCGCGGTCGCCACGAAAACCACATGCGGAACTCGCGGTTCTCCGCCAGGAGGGCGACATCGAAGCAGGTCCCAAGGGCGCCACCCAACACCGGGTTTGCCGGATGCTTGCGCCAACCGCTGGCTGCGGCGTCGTTCGCTTTGTTGGCCGCTGGAAGTCGACCTTCGAGACGTTCCAATCGATCGGACCTGGCGACGAGGTTCCCGTCGGCCAGGACTTGGAGGCCGGCACCGCGACCGTAGCGTTGGCCGGTCCGGTCCCAGGCGATGGTCAGGCGACGACCATGGTAAGGGACGTCATCGAGGCAGAAATAGTCCCAGGTGTTCGTGGGCAGGAGCGGGTGGACCTCCACGATGGCGTCGGCACGCGGTCGCAGGCCGACAAGGCCGCTGATCACCAGATCGTTGAAGGTCGAGTGATTGTAATCCTTCCCGCGCTCCCTCCCGCCCTTTTCCTCGGACCACGTGCCATCCTTCCAGGTGGACAATCGAGTGCGGGCAATCCAGTCGCCGCTGAAGGGGTTCAGATTTTCGTCGATCCACGGGACCAACGTGCCGTCCGCGCGCTTTAACTGATGCGACCGCGCATAAGTACGGAGGAGTTCGAAGTAATCCGAGGTTTGGACGTAGGGCGCGCCTTGGCGTTGGAGGTAATTGGCCAGGGCAGTTAGAGTGACGGCGGTGGCGTAGGGCCACGACGGTCCGTTCCATTGGCATTCGTGCCCGGTGTACGCCACCGCGAACGCGGGGTGGCGTTGCTCGGCTGTGGTCAGTCCGAACGCGGCGCGAAATCCCTTCGGATCCATGAGATTCGTCCATGCCACGGCATGGGAGGTGTCGGGTAGGTGAAAGTACCACGGAGTGAAGCCATGAAGTTCGCGCACGTCGGCGAGTCGGGCTCCGTCGCCCCGCGGCAGCACCTTAAAGAACCCAGCGGCGGGATCCCACAGTCGGGTTCGCACTCGATGGCGGATGTCGGTGGCGCGATTTCGGAAACGTGCGGCAACGTCGAATTTTCCCGCGAGATCGGCGATGGCGGCGATGGCGACGCATTCGCCGTACATGTAGCTGTTGAGGGTGGCGCGGTAGCCGCTGCCGCCGATCGAGACTTCCATTCCGTCCTCGCCATCGTTCTGAAAGAAGAGGCCAGCGGCGGGATCGAAGCGCTCCTTTTCCCAGCTCTCGAAATTGCGCATCAGGTCCGGCAAGAGATCGATCATCGCCGCGGCATCCCCGGTGGCAAGGTAGCGAGCCCAGAGAGCGTCGGCGGCCCAGAAACTATATTTGCGCGGTTCGCCGCCACCGCGGAACCAGAACCGGGCGTAGTCGTCCAACAATCGATCGGCTCGCAGCCAGCGTCCCTCGTAAAAATGATGTGCCGCCGGGCAGCTGATGGTGTTGTGCTTCCCGGCCCACGGGACCGGCGGCAGGAACTCCGTGACCACCAGGCCGTCGGGAGTGTCTTTCAGATGCTTTCGATACGTCCACCACCGGAAATAGTAGGTCCGTTCGAGATCGGGGTCGGGGCATTCAAACCAGGGAATGTTGTCCCGCAGGAAATCCCAGGCCTGGGCATTGGGGATCTTCTGGCGAACCAGTTCATCATCCTGCGTGTTGAAGGTTCGGATGTAATGCTCGAAGGCTGCGGGTTTGAGGACGGCGGGTTCAGCCCTGGCGAAAGCGGTCGACGCAGCGATGACGAGGAGGAGGGCTGGAAGTGCGGCGAACGTCACGGTGACGACGACCATGAACCGGTGAGTCGTGGGTCGCAGTCAAATTCGATGCCGCATCTGGCGATGCTTGAACTTCCTTGTGGCCCGGGCTCCCATGGATCCACCCATGCGCGGTTTGCTTCTGCTCCCTCTTTTGGTCGGTTGGCTTTCCCGGTTCGCCCACGGTCAGCCCATCGATGAGAAGCCCATCGACATCGGCTCGCGCCTCGAATGGTTCGCGGATGGCCGGTTGGTGGGGCATCTGGAAGGTGCGGTGTTTCAGCTTCATTCCCCGCAGCCGGCGGGTGTCGCCCTGCGCTTTGACGAAGCCTGGGAGGGAGCGTTCAGCGGCTACGTCACGGTGATTCGCGACGAGGAACGCTTTCGCATGTATTACCGCGGTTTGCCGGTCGCCGGGCAGGATGGTTCCACCAACGAAGTCACCTGCTACGCGGAAAGTCGGGATGGCTTGGCGTGGATCAAACCACGCCTTGGCCTGTTCGAGGTCGCCGGCACACGGGAGAACAATGTCGTGCTGGCCCACCAGGCCCCGTTCTCGCACAACTTCGCTCCGTTCCTCGATGCCCGACCCGGTATTCCGGCGGAGGAACGCTACAAGGCATTGGCTGGCACGTCCGCGACCGGATTGCATGCCTTTGTCTCCGGCGACGGCCTTCGCTGGCGTCGCTGGCGGGAGCAGCCCTTGTTGACGCGAGGGGCCTTTGATTCGCAGAACGTGGGGTTTTGGTCGTCGGCGGAAGGCTGTTACGTGATCTACTTCCGGACCTGGACCAAGGGGGATTTCGAGGGGTTTCGGACGGTGAGTCGGACGACATCGACCCATTTCTCGGATTGGTCTTCGCCTCAGGAGATGACCTTTGGGGGCGCCCCTTTGGAGCATCTCTACACCAGCCAAACCCATCCCTACTTCCGGGCGCCCCATCTGTATGTGGCGACTCCGATGCGCTTCATTCCGGGGAGACGGGTGCTGACGGAGGAACAGGAACGCGTGCTCGGTGTGAAACCAGGTTACGCCGGCGACGTCGCCGAGACGGTGTTTATGACGTCACGGGGAGGCACCCGGTACGACCGACTCTTTCTCGAAGGGTTCATCCGGCCGGGCCCTGATTTGGGGAACTGGGCCTCGAGGGCCGGACTCAGCGCTCTGGGAATCGTCCCTACCGGACCGGCGGAGATGTCGCTCTTCAAACAGGCGCACTACGCGCAGCCGGATTGTCAGTTGCTCCGGTACACTCTAAGAACGGATGGCTTTGTCTCCGTCCGCGCTCCGTTCGGAGGCGGCGAGATGGTGACTCGACCCCTGCGTTTCGCGGGCCGCGAGATGATCCTCAATTTCGCGACCGGGGCGGCCGGGGGAGTGCGGGTTGAGATTCAGGATCAGGCCGGGACGGCGGTGCCGGGCTTCAGTTTGGGCGATTCCGTGGAGCAGGTGGGGGACGAGATCGAACGCCGAGTGCGATGGAAAGCGGGGAGCGACGTCGGCGCCTTGGCAGATCGCGTGGTGCGTCTCCGATTCGCCATGAAGGATGCCGACCTCTACTCCCTTCGATTTCGTTGAGGCGTGGCAACGACCTTTGACAGGTGGTCAGTCTCGTGGGGCCAGCATCCGATCCAGGATCATGATCTTCTGCCAGATCTTTCGGGAGAGCCCCTGAGTCAGGTCCTCGATGTCGTTCACCGCCGATAGCGTGACGGGGTCATCGAAATTCTGCACATGCAGGGCAGCTAGCTTGCTGATGACCGCGAGCATCTCCGAGCAGTAATCCAGATATCGCGTGAGTTCGAATGCGCTCATGGCGCGGTTTGGAGACGACGGCGTGTTGCAAGGGGGGCCGACCAGACGTTCCGGGTCCTTGGTGAGTTGGTGCATGTCGATGATGTGCGACATCGAACGCAGGACATGCAGCATCTTGAGCGCGCGCCGGCGTTTGAACCGGGTCTCGATGGTGCGCAGGAAGAAGATGGCGATGCCGAGAAAGACCAATTCATTGACCGCCGCGTCCAAGCCCTGGAGGTAGTCGGAGACACTGGAGTATAAGTCCACTTTGGATCGAAAGACCAGCAGGGTGCTGACGAAGAGCGCCACCAGAGCCAAAATGCCGATCCAGGTTGCGGCCCTCAGCCAACCGATCGGACGCGCCAACCATGCGGCGATCTCGCCGGCTTCGTGAGAAACCGTGACGAGTTCCTCGGCGATGCGCGTTAGCGAGGCCGACGGGAATCGCTCTCGAACCCGTTGCTGCAGCGTCGCGGCGGTGTCGATGATCTTCGCCGCGTCGAGGGAATGGTAGGCCGTCCTTGGAGCCGTGACATTCTCGTTGGGCGGCGGGGATACGACGCGGAGTGAGTTCTCGGAACTCATTGAATTCCCTTGGCCTCCAGTGCGCGCAGTTCGGTCGTCCAGGCCTGGCGCTGGGCATCGGTAACCGTCGGATCCGGCAGCAAGGTGCGCCGGGTGCAATTCACCAGCGCCTGCAATGTTTGGTACCGGCGCGTGTCCTCAATGGCGGGCGAGAGCATGTCGGAGATCAGGGCCACCACCTCGTCGAACGTCAGGGCCTTGCCGGATCGTCGTGATCGTGCCCGCAACTGGGCCCGAAGGGAGGCGAAGGCGGCAGCGGAATACCCGCGGGTGAGAGCTTCGAGCCGGGTCATTTGATCGGGATTGGGCGGCTCTGCCAACGACCCAGCAACCGCCCATCGCAGGAAGTCCTGGCGATCTTCACCCTCCGGATCGAGAGCCGGGATGATGAGGTCCCCCACGCGGCCCGGCCGCCGGAGGTCGGGCGAAAGCCGATGGATCCGGGCGGTGATGAGAAGCCAGAACACGCGTCCGCGAAGGGGCGGATCTGACATCATGGCCTGGAGCTTGCCGGTGAGACGACGCTCGGTTTCGTGGGCATCCGCGCCGACACCCCCGAATTGCGTGTCGGCTTCGTCGATGAAGATCAAAACCCGGGCAAGGGCATGAAGAAGGCGGCGCAACCGCTCAAAGATGACGTCGGTCTGGCCAAACCACTGGCTCCGGAGGTTCTTGAGGGTCAGGACGACAATGTCGAGTTCCGCCGCGAACGCTTCGAAGACGAACGTTTTGCCGCCCCCAATGGGCCCGCAGACTGCCGCGCCGGTGATCGCCTCGGCTGGTCCGGCGTTGAATCGGGCCATGAGTTCGTCGCGCAAGAAGCTCTTTAGGCGCTGGAACCCGATGACATCGGCGAAGGAGTGGGTCGGCTTCTTGAATTCCACGACATCGTCGCCCAGTTGGCTGCGGATGAAATCCTCCACCTTGCCGATGACTTCGATCTGCTGGAGCACCCGTTGTTCGTGGCGGGCTCCTTTGAGAAGCTGCATCAGCGCATGTAACGAGAGCCCGGCGGTGAGGCGCGCCAGGTCGTCCGGCGTGCCCCAAAGCTTCACGGCCGAATCGGGGCCCGCCGACTCCAGGAACCAATCGATGAAGCCGGCGCGCGCTTCGAGGTCGGGCGCCGGGATTTCGATCTCCAGGGCCTGCGGCAGGCGAGCGAGGCGCTGATTGAGCAGACTCCGGGATTCGACGACCAGGACCACTGAGTCGGCGCCGTGCACAAACGCCGGATCGGAGAACCAATCGTGACAGATGGCGACGCGTTGCCGATCGGTATCGGACAGGGAATGGACGGGCGCCTCGGGAATAAGCAAATCGGCGCCTTCTACCAGGAGGATGAGGCGTTCGCCGAGATTGCGTCGGCCGTTCGAAGTGGCGCGCGCGCAAACACACAACTGGCGGAGCAGTTCGAGGGCCAGGGTCGGGTTGTTGATGGCTCCCCGCAGACTGTCGTCAAAAGCCCGGACCACCTGGTCGAGTTCCGCGGCTTCCCGGCCTTTGGCAAGCATCCGCTGCACGGCCAGTTCATCGGCGGACTTGCCTGTGCGCCAACGGAACCAGGCATCGCGGACCTTTGCCTCATCTCCTTCCCGTACGAACTGAATCGGGCCGTTCAGCTCGTAAACGACCAGGATGACGTCGGGCAGCGCCCAATGCGCCGACAGAAAGGGAAGGAGCGGGAGGTAGTCGCGTCGGGCGTCGACCTGGAGTCCGAAGAGGTCGTGGATGTTGCCCGTGAGCAGCAAGGTGCGGGACTGGCCGGAATTCAGGAGTCGACCGGCTTGGCGGAGAAAGGCGTGGACCGGCGGCGTGGTTTTCACGGGTTGCGGCGGGGGCCCTAGGCGTTGGGCCAGTAATTCACATGGCGATGGCGGGGACGCAACGGGCTGGACTCGAACACGAGCTCGCGAATCTCTTCGCGCTGAGCGGTGAACTTTTCGAAGTCCCGACCATTCTTCACCTCGAACACCGGGGCCTCGCGATCGTAGAGAATGGTCGCACCCGGACATCCGGAATGACCTTCCGCCCGCCAATCCCAGTATTGGGAGAGTCCAACGATTCGGTCGCCGACGTAGAGCGCCTCGTTCAACTCGTGGGTGACGATGATGAGGGTGAGTGGGGGATGTTCGCCGCGCCCGAGGGCGTGGTGGTTTTCCTGGTACAGTCCGATGAGCATGGACTGGAGATCCTCGCGCGTCGCCTCGTCGAGGGCGCCGAAGGGTTCATCCAGGAGGATGATCTCGGGCTTCATGATCATCGCCTGGGCGATGGCGACGCGCTGTTGCATGCCACCGGACATTTCCTGCGGGAACAAGTGACGGGCATCGGGCAGTCGGACGCGCTCGAGCATGGCGTCGGCCTGAGCCAAGTGTTCCCGGCGGAGCCGGCGCCACTTCGGCCAGGCCAGCCACCGGAATGGCAGACTGGTCTGGTCGAGCTTGAGGCCGAGGGCGACGTTTTCTCGCGCGGTGAGGAACGGAAACAAGCTGTACCGCTGATAGACGATGCCTCGGTCCCGGCCTGGACCGATGACCAGTTCCGGTTTTCCACCGGGGCGATGGACCGTGACCGTGCCCGCGCGGGGCAGGTGGGTTCCGACAATGGCCCGGAGAAGCGTGGATTTCCCGCAGCCGCTGGGACCGACGAGGGAAAGGAACTGTCCGCGACGGATCTTGAGATTGACCTCGAACAGGACCTTCTTAGGGCCGAACCAATGGCTCAGGTCTCGAACCTCAAGTTCTATGTGAGACGAGAGATCCGGCATCAACGACCTCCCTCAAACCATGGGCACAGCCGTCGCTGCAATTGTCGCAAAAGGTAATCCATGACGAATCCGAACGCGGCGAGGACCGCCAGGTACGGATAGACGACGCTCATGTTGAGAAGCTTCGATTGGAGCCGGATGCGATATCCGAAACCCACATCACCGACAACCATTTCGGCGGCGATGAGATACACCATGGCGGGACCGATCGAGAGCCGGACGGCGTCGATGAACTTGGGAAGGACCTGGGGGAAAATCACCGTCCACACAATCTCGAGCGGGGATGCCCCCAAGGTATAGGCTTTGTAGAGGAGTTCATCCGGGAATTCACGAACGGCAAGGTGGACCCCGACCGCGAGGGCCGGGAGGATTCCGATGGCGATCATGGCCACGTACATCCCGTCGCCGGTGCCGACCAGGACAAAAAAGACCGCCAGGGCGGCGGTGGGTGGAATCTTAGCCAGCAGGGACATCGGGGGACTCAGGCAGGCCTCAACCGGCGTCAGGCAACCCATGGCCAATCCAATGAGAAGTCCGCCCAACACGCCAAAGAACAATCCGGAGAACAAGCGCTTGGCACTGGCGATGGAATCCGCCACCAGCCAGCGGTCGTTGCTGCGCCGATTGACCTCGACCGTGCTGGTGAAACCCTTGGCGAGTTGGCCCCAGCGAGGGATCGTCGTGTCATCCGGGTTCTGGCGCTCTTGTCGCCACGCCAATCCGGTGTAGGCCCCGAGCAGCACCAAAACCGAAAGGATGCCGAGGACAAGGGAGGTCGACGGTTGGATGGGACGTCGGATGGTCATCAGCGATTGGCGAATGCCTTAGGGACGCGCTGCCACCGCCTGGATGTAGCTTGGATCAAAACGCAACGCCACATCCGCCCCGGCGGCAGCCGGACCAAAGGCGATGGCGGGCGCCTTGGGAACGATCTCGACCTTCACGCAGAAATCGACGACGCGTTGGGTGAGGGTCTTGAGCTCCCCGCCATTCATCAGCTCGAGCGCTTCCTTCGGCGTCCCGAAGAACTGCGTCTGTTGAACCACCTTCTTCATGCCGGCGAGGTCCAAATTGCTGAACTTCTCGCCGATGGCCACCAGGGTGTCGTCGCGAGTGGAGGCGTCCGCGAGGCGGCGGTTGATGGCATAGAACGTGTCGATGACCGCGTGGGCGAAGTCTCGGGCGCCGGGTTTTGCCAGGGACGCCTGGGACATTACGACGGCGTCGATGATCTCCTTGGGGATCTTCGAGGAATCGAAGAGCACGTGGGCGTCCTTGCGGCGGTTGAGCGTTTCGAGCACGAAGGGATTCCACACCATGATGGCGTCGATCTCCTTTTGCTTTTGTTGCATGGCGACAGCGGCGGCTCCGGGATCCATGTTGCTGAAGGTGTATTGCTCGGGCTTTTCGCCGAGCAACTCGAGGTTGCGGATGAAGCAGTACTCGGAAACGCTTTTGGCGAGGCCGAAGACTTTGCGACCGCGAAGTTGGTTCACCTGCGTGACCGACTTGGGGACGATCAGGGCGTCGGCGCCGACGCTGGTCGAGGTGGGGAGAATGACGACGGATGGACGACCCAGCGAGGGGTTCAGGGCGTCGAGCGTGGTGATGCAGACCGCGTCGCATTGCCCGGCGCCGTACATCGTGAGGCACGGGTCGTATTCGGCTTCCTTGAGGACGATATCGACGTTCCACCGTTTCTCGATCGAACCCTGCTTGCCCGCCTGGCCGTCGATGAGTTTGAGATTGTGCGCCACTCCAAAGACGCTCCACGAGGGATATTCGCTCCAGGCGAGCGAGAACGAAGGGGTGGCTGCGGTGGCCGCCGAGGCTAGGATGAGGCCGAGGGCGCCGGCGCCGAGACCGAGGATTCGAGAGATCATTGGGTTCCTGTGGGTTGAATTCGTTTGAACGGCTCGGCGGGTGATGTCACGTCGGGCCTCTCCTGGCACCCCGCGTGGCCGAGGGAAGTTTCTAGGATTTTGAGAGATCATTCCGGAAGGGCGGATCCCTTGTCGGCGGACTTGGCCGGCGCGTCGGGCGCCGGTTTGGCCGCCGAGGAGAGGCCAATGAGCGAATCGAACTCGCTCGAAGCCGAGGTTTTGCGAGCGTAGTCGAGGAACTCGGCTTCCTGGGCCTTGGTGTCGGTGCCGGCCAATTCGCGGGAGATCCGCGCTTCGGCGCGAATTTCCTGCCGAAGCTGGCGCATGTTTTGGAGTTCCTGCGCGGTGCCATCCTGGGCAATCCCGGATAGCATGTCGGCGATCTCCTTCTCCTGTTTGGCGGTGATGATGTCCGCCACGGCGTCGTGGGACTCGGCCTTGAGCTTGTCGACTTCGCGAAGGAGTTGTTGGAGTTGGACCTTGTGGTCGCCGATCGTCTTGGCGTAGGTGGCGATGTCGCGTTCGGCCTCCGAGATGTGGTCCTTTTTCTCGGCGAGGGTGGAGGAGAAGTCGTTGAAGGCGGCGAGGCAGCGCTTGTAGTCCTCGTCCTCCTTGACCTGCTCGTCGGTCTTGCCGGCGGCCTTGAGGCGTTCGACCGTCTGGCGTGCCTTCGCCAGGGCGCCGGACTTGAGTCGCTCGAGGTTGCCGACTTCGTCGGTGAGTTGCTTGACCTTGGCGACCTTCTGTTCCTGCTGGGCGATGAGGCCGGCGACGGCCTGCTTGTACATCTGGATGCGGTTCACCTTGTCCCGCACGATGGCGTCATACTTGGCGCGAATGACGTGCGGATCGGTGTCGAGCGCGCGCCGCGCGGAATCGATCCGGCCGGTGAGCAGGTATCCGATGGCTTTGAACCAGCGACTGAGGGCGCCGAACATGGCTTTATCCTTTTTGTTCGAGGGTGGGCGGTTTGGAAGGCGCGGCAACCGTGGCATTCGATTGGTCCAGCAAGGCTTGGAGCCTGGCATCGACGGTGGCGGCGAGATCGAGACTGCGGTCGAGTTCGATGCGCAATCGGCCAAGCTCGGAGTTGGACCCGCCGCCGTCCGCCAGCCTTTGAAGCGCGGCCAGTGTGGAGCCCAGCTGCCGGGTCCCGGCTTCGATGTCGGCAATCAAGCGCTCGCGCTCCTCGAGAATCGGGGCCCGGGCGGCCGGTGTCATCAGGCGTTGGGCGATCTCCCCGAGCTTCAAAGTCTGCTCCAAGGAATGAACGGATTGCTGGAAGATCTGCTGCACCTTGGAGCGGACCTCGACGATGGTGATCCCATGGACGGCACTGTCGCCGGCTGAAACCTGCTCGAAGGCGGTGATGAGCGCCCGCAGGTCCCGCAAGGCCGTCTCCGGCCGTGGGTCGCGGTCGGCGGTCGACAGGCGCCGGTCCAGGTCGTCCAGTGCCGCCTGGCGTGAGTTGCGGTTTTCGGACTCCAGTTCGTCCCAGACCTGCCGTGCCGTTTGTCCGTCGTCGGCGACCAACCGGGTCACGAACATCCCCATGGAGCACAGGGTGCCGGCCACAAACGCGAAGGCGGCCATTCCCATCCGGGCGCTTGCCGCCAGGATTGCCGTCCCGGCGGTGGCGCCGGCAATAAACGGGGCCAGGACCACCGGATGACCGAGCATCCGGACGATCACTTTTTTTCGTACCGTGCGCTCGTCAGGCATGGCGGGCTTCGACGCGAAGAATGAATCAAGGGGCCGTATCGTGACAGAACAAACCATGATTCAATAGGGCAGCTGTCCGACGATGAACGTGACCGCCTGAGCCTCGGCCCCCGTGCTTTGGACGGCGGCTTCCGTCCGAATCCTTTGGATGTTGATGCCCTGGGCGGCGAGGACTTGCGCCGCCGCCTGAGCGCGGTCCCGAGCAAGAGCCCGGTTGGCCTCGGCATCTCCTTCGGCTCGGGCAAGCCCCACCACCCGGATGTAGAACTTGGGGAAGGACTGCAGGCGACGAGCGAGTTCACCGATCTCCCGCTCGCCGTCGAGGCCCAGTCGCGCCGAGCCGCGCTGAAACGCGATGGGGGCGGCCCGGAGTTCGCCGACGGGTTGGAGGCGTTCCCACTGGTCGGCTGTCAGTGTCGCGAGTTCGTGCTCGCTCCGGACCTCTTCCGGGCGTCCTCCGGATTCGACGCCTGGCAGGGCATTCCAGGTGGTGCCGGGGTGAAATCCGTCCGCCTTCATACCCGCCAGTATCTGGTCGAAAAACAGAGAGTTATGCCGCCCGCTCAGCGGGTCGGTGGCGAGGGCGCCGGTGCGAACCAGAACCTCGACGACATTGCCGATCATGTCTTCGAGGGACGGCAGTCCGCCGCGTCCCTCTCCTCCGGCCAATCCGAAGTGCGCGTAGTTCTCCAGGGTGTTCTTCCAGTGAATCCCTTGGACGACTTTGCGAGCCTGATGGTCGTCCAACGTGTCGGTCGCGTTGGCGCGGGCGTCAGCCTGGACGAGTCCGACGAGACCGTCCGCTTGCGAGTTCAGGGCGTAGGCCGCCCGCGCGTACGCTTCGATGAGGGCGCGCACGGTCTGCGGTTTGTCGCGGAGAAAGGCGCGCTGGACGACCAGGACATCGACGATGTATCCGCGCACTCGCGAGCTATCCAGGAGCACGTGCGCCCCCGGTTCCTCGAGGGCGCGCGAGACGTAGGGTTCCCAGAGGACGAAAGCCGATTTGGAGGATCGGTTGGCGCGACGGAACTCGGTCAGGACCGCATCGGCCCCGTCAGCGGAGGTGAAGGCCTTCGCCGAGAGGTTGGGTATATTGAAGTTGGCAAGCACCACTCGGGCGAGAAACTCGGAAGGCGAACCCGGGGTGAGAACCAGTTTCGTGGCCGGATCGTTGAGTGCCTGCAAACTGCCGACGGCATCCTGGTAGGCGACCATGGCATCGCCGCCTTTCGTCTCGTCGATGACCCAGACGATGCTTCCCGGAAACTCGCCGAGGCGGGCGCCGGCGGAGATGAAGGAATCGAGGGTGAACACCGCCACCTGGGTCTTTCCGGCGCGCAGGGCCTCGATGCGGCGGGTGTAGTCCGCCTTGTCGTCCTGGAAGGTGAGCCGGATGCGGCGCGCCTTGAGTTCGTCACGGACCGCAGCGGATCGCAGAATGGCATAACCCGAGAACGAGTCGATGCCGACAACGAGTTCGTCCTGGTATTGGCTCGGCGAACTGGTCGCCGCCTGGAGGCGGCCGCTCAGGCGGGGATGCACCAGGAATCGATAGGCAAGGGCGAGTACTGCCAGAATCACCAACCAGATCGCGGCAGCCACCAGCCAACCTTTGGCCCGTCGTTCATCCATGATGCTTGAGTGACCTTGTTCCGATGACGGCGCATTCTGGGCCAGGATCGAGCCGAATCAACGCTCGGAAGCGGTCGGTGGAGACTCGGCGACGGAAGGAGGGGATGTGGCTTTCATGGCGTCACCGCCGCCGGTTCTTCCGGCGCGCCCGCAGGATCGCCAGGAAGACCAAGGCGATGGATCCCGTGCAGATCAGGTTGATCCAAGACCCGGGAATCGCTTGGGGAGGAACAGGCCCCAACGGAATCGTTGTCGTTGTCGGTGTCGATGGCGGGAGATCAGGGGAGGCTCCCTGACCGACGTTGGGCGGCGCAGGCTTGGATGCGGAGGGTGAGGGCGGCGAAGGGACCGCCGGCGAAGCCGGGCGAGGGTCAGGCGCGGCTTCGGTCGATGCCGACCGTTCGCCGATCGGTTGATTGGCGACCCGGCTCAAGGCTTGGAGCGCAGCCATGGCCAGTTCGTCAGGGATGGGGGCGAGCAGAGCGAAAGCGTCGCCCTCGGCGAGGTCCTTTTGCGTGCCTCCCACCTCAGCCAAAACATCGGTCAAAGCGAGGCGAAGGGCTTCGGCATTGTTGGCGGCGCGATAGGAGTGGACTCGGGTGGCGAGTGTATGTCGACGTTGCATGGCGACGCCGATGACATCGATGGTGATCCCGCGAGCCATGACTTCCGGCGTGTAGCGATTGACCAATTCCTGATCCTGCGCCTCGCCGTCAGAGACAATCAGCAGGCGGTACGTGCCGTAGCCCAAATTACGAGCTCGTTCGGCGAGAAGTCGGTCGGCGCTCAGTTTGATGTAGGCGCCCAACGGTGTGCCGCCGTCAGCGCGCAAACCGTCGATGCCTGCCTGGAGGCGGTCATCATCGCGCGGGCCGAGTGGGTAAACCCAAGTGTCCGAACCTCCGCCGAAGACCAGGAGACCGACATGCGTGGAGGCGGGCATGCGACGGAGGACCTCCTTGAGCGCGCCCTTGGCGGCCGTCAGTTTGCTGTGGCTGGTCCCGGGCATGCGTTCACTCATGGATCCGGAGGAATCCAGGAGGATCACCACGCTGGCCGGCACCGTCTCCGCGGCGACGGCGCCCGGCTCGGCAGGGCCGGCGAAAAAGGCGATTGCGGAGATCGCCAGCAGCCCGCTCAGGCGATGCCCAAGCGCCGGAAAACCGGGGCGCTTCGACTCGGCGGAACCGCGTGAACCGCATCTGGCCAAGGCCTGGCCTACCGACGAAAGGCGGAAGTTCATGGATGCGAACTAGAAATCGAAGTCCGAGGATTTGGTGGCTTCCGCGGGGACGCGGATGATGCGGAATTCGACCCGCATGTTCTTTCGCGCGTCATCCATGTTGGATGGTTTGGCGATGAAGGGTTCCCGGATGCCGACGCCGACGGGCTGGATCTGGCTCCGATCGATCGTCAGACCCCGCGCTTTGGCGAATTCGACAATGGAATCGCGTACGGCTTCCGCCCGGTTTCGCGAGAGGTTCAAGGCGGATTGCAGTGTTTCGCGGGGATTGGCTTCGGAGCTGCCGTCAAACGCCCCGGCATCGATCAGGCGCAGGAGGTTCGCGGTGCTGCCCAGGTCGAGCGGAGCGCCATTCAGCGAGTACGAGTAGTTACCCTGGGTCCCGCTTCGTTTCAGAATGCCCTTGGCCGAGCCGGCCCGGACCAGATCCAGAAGCGTTTTGGTCGGATCCGCATGGCCGCGGATGGCGATGACCGCGTTGCCGAATTTGTCGGCGAGTTCGACGACACGCTTGAACTCGGCGCCGTATTGCTCGGCGCTAAAGGCCATTTGATTGGGCTCAAAGCTGATGGTGAACGAAAGGATGGTCCGATCATCCAACGCCGTCCCTCCAGTGAGCGCCTCGATGTCCTCTCGCACCGCCTCGGCACGGAACCGCTCGCCGCGTTCGATGGTGGTTTTGGTTAGGTAACTCGTGAAGGCGGGGGACGGGTAATCGAGCCCCGACGCGAACAAGGCGAATCGTTCACGGGCGTATCCGCGGCTGGTTGCCAGGTCGAGAGAACTCTTTTGCAGCGCGTCGAAGCCGCTCAGGTTTCCCGTCTGGGTGAAGAACGCGACGTTGCCCGGATAGCCGACAAAGGTGCAGTCGGCAAGCAATCCCGCCGCGTCCTCCAACGTGGGAATCGCGGTCCGGCCGTAGATGTCCTGCGCCATTTGAAGAATATTGCGGTACGCCGCGGACGGCTTCGTCTCATGCTCCTTGCGAAGGTCGACGACTTCCTCCGTCGCCTTGAGATACCCCGCCACGAACTTGGTGATGAGGTCCTTGTTGGAATCGTAGAAGTCCTTGCGGACGACATACACGTCGGCGATGGAACGGGAGAGTTCGGCGGTGGAAACGAGGACCCGTGCACCCTTGATGGTGCCCTCCGCTCCCGAACCGGAGCTGCGCAATCCGCCGGTGAGCCCAGCCATGTCGGGTGTAATGGCGAAACATGCGTCGATGTCCGAACGTTTGCGGAAGAGTTCCGCCGGGGTGTTGGCGGTGCCGGTGAGGTCTTTGGTCCAGACGACCTTGATTTCCCTCCACTCGACCTGCGCCGATCGCAGAACGTCATCGAGCATGCCGACGTGGGGCCCTCCCTGTTGGAGGGCGATGGTTTTACCCCGAAGATCGGACACGGTCCGGACCTCGGCGCGCGAGACGAGATGATCGCCGGCCGACCACGTCATCTGAAGGATGACCACGCCCTTGGTGCGTGGATCGGCCCCGATGACCTCAGACGCCAGGCCGATCATATGAAATGTGCCCCGAAGTAATGGCGTTTTGCCGGCGCGATAGTCACGGACCTGCTGGACGAAATCGTCTCCGGGTGTCAGTTGGAGATTGAGGCCCTGCCGGGCGAAGATCGATCCCGGCTTGGTGCTGAGGCCTCCATTGGCATGAAACGTGGCGAGATCCCCTCCCCAGGTGATGAAGGGGACGACCAATCGGCCGGGGGCCGGCGCGGGCCCGACAGACCCAGGCCCCACCAACTCGGAGAACGGTTGTTCCTGGGCGACGACCGGGAATTTCGAGAGGCATCCAACGGCCGCAAGCAGGACGAGGCAAGACAGGTTCTTCAAGTTCATGATGACTTGTGGTTGGAATCCGAACGGGGTCGCCCTCGGACCGGTGAATCGGATCGATGGCGAAGACCTGCGGTCCACTCTATCGAGGAGTCTGCCTGATACAAGGTGCCTGGGGCTGGCGGATGTCATCGACGGAGAGTACCCTCGATCGCCTGCATGAGTTGCATCCCAGTCAAGGAGGGCACCTTGCCGGAATTGTCACCTGCGCGTAACATCCCGTGCCTTTGAACACTTCGAGCTGGGAATTCCGAGTGGTCCTCTGGACCGTGGTTCTTTCGGTTGGCGCTGCATCCGTTGGGGCGCGGCCGGTCCTTAACGAGATCCACTACGATCCCTCCGACAAGACGGAGCCGGCCGAGTTCGTGGAATTGCACAATCCCGACTCCACGCCGGTGGCGCTCGGCGGGTGGCGATTGTCAGGGGGCGTAGAGTTTGCGTTCCCGGCCGGGATTTCACTGCCCGCCGGAGGGTACCTGGTGGTGGGCCAGGATCCCGCCTATCTGCGCCAGCGTTTTAATGTGGAGGCCCACGGACCCTGGACCGGACGCCTGCGGAATCGGGGGGATCGACTCCAACTGGTGGATGCTTCCGGACAAGAAGTCGATCGCGTGTCGTACCAACTTGGATTTCCCTGGCCCACGGTCGGCGAAGCCCCCGGGTACTCCATCGAACTCCTGCATCCATCGCTTGATAATGATCTGGGTGGCAATTGGCGCGCTTCAGTGGTGGGTGGCGCCGGTTCGTCGACGCGCACCGTGGTGATCGAACCAGGCCAGGAGTGGCGGTATCGCAAAGGAACCGCGGAGGCGTCCAACCCAGTGTCGGCGTGGCGCGAACCGTCCTTCGACGATGCCAACTGGGCCGCGGGTAGGCTGCCCATCGGCTACGATCCCGCCCTTGCCTTGGGAACCCCGCTGGCCGACATGCGCGGTCAGTATGTGTCGGTGTTCCTGCGGCGAACCTTCGACATCGCCGATCCTGGCGCCATCACGGCGTTGGAGCTTCAGGCGCTTTATGACGACGGATTTCGGGTTTGGATCAATGGCCAGCAGGTGCTGAATGCGAATTTGGACAGTGGCGACCTGGCCTTCGATACACCGGCCGGACCTGCCCGGGAGTCGGACCAGTTCGAGACCTTCGAAATTCCGGTGCCGCCGGGACTGCTTCGAACGGGGGCCAATAGGATCGCCGTCCAAATTCATAACTCCTCGCTGAACGGGAGTAGCGATTGCTATTTCGACGCGCGCCTGGCGGCAATCCAAGGCCCCACCGGACGGGGACCGTCCCCGGGCCGTCCCAACATGGTTTTCTCCCCGACGGCTCCGCCCGCCGTTCGTCAGGTCGCCCATGCACCACGCCGTCCGCGGAACGGGGAATCGGTGAGAGTGTCGGCAAAAGTCACCGATCCCGAGGGTGTGGCATCGGTGATCCTCGGTTACCAGGTGGTGGAGCCCGGCGCGTACATCGAATTGGCCGATGCCGAGTTCGAAACGCGTTGGACAACCTTGACCATGCGGGACGATGGGAGTGGCGGTGATGAGGTGTCCGGAGATGATATCTACACCGTCACCCTACCCGCGGAGGTCCAGCAACACCGGCGGTTGGTGCGGTACCGGATCGACGTGGCGGACACCGGCGGCGCACGGGTGCGAGTTCCCTATGCGGACGATCCGCAGCCGAACTTCGCCTACTTCGTGTACGACGGGGTTCCGGCGTGGACCGGGGCGATTCGTCCGGGCGCTACCGGCGAGTTGGCACGTCGTTTTACGGTGGACACCGGGGAGATGAACCGGCTGCCGGTGCTGCATTTGATCGCCAAACAGAGTGCGGTGGAGCAGAGCACCTGGTTGAACCGTTATGGCGGCGACGCGTATCCCTGGAGTGGCACGCTGGTGTTCAACGGGGAGGTGTATGATCACATTCGCCACCGGGCGCGCGGAGGGGTCTGGCGCTATGCCATGTGCAAGAACATGTGGAAGTTCGACTTCAACCGCGGCCACGATTTCGAAGCGATTGATGACTGGGGACGGTCCCTCGGCACCCGCTGGACGAAGCTCAACCTCGGCGCGTCCATTCAGCAGGGGGACTTCCAGCACCGAGGAGAGCAGGGCCTGTTTGAATCCGTCGGCTTCCGCGTATTCCAGTTGGCCGGCGTGCCCGCCATGCACTCGGCCTACGTCCAGTTCCGCGTCATTGATGGCACGGAAGAAGCGGTGGCGGCCGACCAATATGACGGGGATTTCTGGGGGGTGTATCTCATGTTGGAACAACCCGACGGGCGTTTTCTGGAGCAGCACGACCTTCCCGATGGCAACCTCTACAAGATGGAGGGCGGCGGCGGCGAACTCAACAACCTGGGACCCGCTGGTCCCGCCGATAACAGTGATCTCAGCCAATTCCTCCGCGACTACAATCAGGCCACCGAAAACTGGTGGCGCGCGAACCTCGATGTCCCCAGCTATCTCAGCTATCAGACCGTCGTTCAGGCCATCCATCATTACGACATCTGCTACGACAAGAACTTCTTTTACTACCGCAATCCGGAATCCCAGCGGTGGCAGGTCATCCCGTGGGATCTCGACCTCACCTGGGCGGAGAATATGTACGACGCCGGCTGTGGTGGCGTGGACCGCATCAAGCAACGGCTGCTCTCGAATGCCGCGCAGTTCCCGGCGGTGTGGCGTCAATGGCAGAACCGGATCCGCGAGTTCCGTGATCTGTTTTGGAACTCGGACGAAGCCGCCCGGTTGATCGACGAGCAGGCGGGGCGACTGCGTGGCCCGGCCACGGGCCCCACACTTCTCGATGCCGACCGCGCCCGTTGGGACTACAACCCGAAGATGATGGACTCGCGGTATTCGACGTCGCCATCGAGCAAGGCTGGCTTCGGACGCTACTACAGCTGGCCGGACTATTCGGCGACCGAGGTTCCCCGGGACTTTTCGGGTGCCGTGGCGCTCATGAAACGCTATGTCGGGTTCCGCGCGACCAACGCCTCCGCCCAGGCCCGGCCACTGGATGCCATCGCCGCCGACACCGCCCTGCCTTCACGCCCAAGGGTGACTTATTCCGGGGCCGAAGGATTTCCAGCCAACGCCCTCCGTTTTCGGACCTCGGCCTATGTCGGTGGTACGCCCTTCGCCGCCATGCGCTGGCGCATCGGCGAAATCACGAGGCCTGCTTCGGGGAGTTGGGCCTCGGCCGAACCTTGGAAGTATGAGATTCAGCCAACCTGGGAGAGCGGTCGGTTGGCAAGTTTCACCGAAGAAATCGATGTGCCGGCGGAAGCGCTGAGTGCGGGCAAGGTGTATCGCGCGCGGGCGCAGTTCGAAGATGCCATGGGCCGCACCAGTTCCTGGTCTGAACCCGTCGAGTTCGTCGCGGCCCAGGCGAGCAACGCCTCCGGTCTGGCCAGGGATCTTCGCATCACTGAGATCATGTACGACAGTGCCGACGGCGCGGCTTATGATTTTGTGGAATTGCATAACGCCGGTTCGACGACGTTGTCGCTCGCCGGTGCGCAGTTCGTGGAGGGCATCACCTTCACCTTTCCGGCCGGGGCGACCCTGGCTCCCGGTGCCTACGCCCTGGTGGTGCGCGCCGCTGCCGCCAGCAACTTCGGCACCTTCCGAACCCTCTATGGCCTGGCAGCCACGGTTCCGATTTTCGGTCCTTACAGCGGGAACCTGGCCGACGCCGGGGAGCGCATCGTCCTGCAGGCGGCCGGTGGCACACCTGATCTGGTGCGCGTGACGTATTCGGACGGCCGCGGTTGGCCGGTTGCCGCCGACATTGCCGGGCATTCCCTGGTTCCAGTGAAGGATGTGGGACCGGCGACGGGAAGCGCGATGGATTATGGCCGGTTGTGGCGGGCGAGCACATGGATCCGCGGCTCGCCCGGCGCGGCGGATCCGACGCCGGAATTCCCCATCCTGCTCAACGAAATTGTCGCCCACACCGACTTTCTCAGCGAGTTCGACTCGAACGACTGGGTGGAACTCTACAACCCGAAAGACACTCCCTTCACCTTCGGAACAGGTTGGTACTTGAGCGATGATCCGGAAGTGCTGCGCAAGTGGCAGATTCCTTCCGGGCGCGTCATCCCCGCCAAGGGCTTTCTGGTCTTTGACGAAGTCACGGGTTTCAACAATCCCACCGGCTCCGGATTCAGCATCAATAAGGCCGGTGAATCCGTCTTCCTGAGCTATTTCCCTCCATCGACACCGGGTCGCGTGGTGGACGCGGTGAGCTTCAAGGCGCAGGAGAACGAGTGGGCCCTGGCTCGCGTTCCGGATGGCGGCAGCGAGTGGGACCAGGTGATTCCCCGAACCCCTGCGCAGCCGAACGCGGCTTTGTTGCCAAGGATCGAAATCAGCGAGGTGCAGTTTCATGAGGGCGGCTTGCCCACCAATACGATCTCCGCTGCGTACCTCGAATACCTCGAAGTCCACAATGCCACGGGTGCGGCCGTGCCGTTGTACAACACGAATGCCGTGTGGCGCCTGAATGGCGGCGTCGAATTCGAGTTTCCGTTGTTCCTAACCCTCGGCGCGGATGAACGGGTGGTATTGGTTCCCTTCAATCCCACGACGCAACCCGGCGTGTTGGCGGCCTTCCGCGCGCTCTTCAAAGTCCCCAATGCCACCCGCGTCTTCGGACCCTACATCGGCAGTCTCAACAATGATACGGACCGCATCGCGCTCGAACGTGCCCAGGCCCCGGATATCGCCGGTGACCCCATCACCTGGGTCATCGTCGATGAGGTGAATTACTTCGATCGGAGTCCCTGGCCCACCGGCGCCAATGGCCAGGGCCGCGGTCTCCACCGCCTCTCGGCCAGGGTCCCAGGAAGCGAGCCGACCAACTGGTTCGCCGCCGATCCGAGTCCCGGCAGTCCTTCCACTCCGGGGGGTGGCGATGACGACGCCGATGACGATGGCATGCCGGACCCCTGGGAGACGGTCCACGGACTCGACCCGTCGAACCCCGCGGATGCCGCGTTGGATCTCGACGTGGATGGTGCTCGCAATCTCGATGAGTACCGGGCCGGAACCGATCCCACCCAGCCCGGGAGTGTTCTGCGCTTGTCCGTGAACCGGGGTGTCCCCGGTTCCTTGACCCTGGTCTTCACCGCTGTCGCCGGACGCGCCTACCTGGTCGAAGGCGCCACGACGCTCGGCGGCGCGTGGTCGACGGTCCAATCGATCAGCGCTGGCACTCAGGATCGAGAGGTGAGTTTGCCTGTGGACGGCAATGCCGTCGTCGCTCCGACCTTCTGGCGGGTTCGATTGTCGGAATAAGCATCTTCGGCAAGACGGTGACCAAGTGCCGCGGCGGTAGCGGTGTTGGTGACGTTCGGGAGAGTGACGCTAGCATGCATGAAGTAGGCATCATGCGGGAGGTCCTCGAGATGGCGGAGCGAGCGGCGCGGGACGCCGGGTGCGACGTCATTGGAAAGGTCGTGGTCCGGGTAGGGGCGTTCAGCGGCGTGGTACCCGAGGCCCTGGAGTTTGCCTTTGCGGCCCTGCAGGGCGACTGGCCAATGCTGGCGTCGGCCCACCTTGAGATTCAAAGCGTTCGGGGCTCCGCCTTTTGCGAGACGTGCCAACGGGAATTCGCCGTGGACGATCCGATCTTCCTCTGTCCGACCTGCGACCAGCCCACGGCCCGATTGGTCCGGGGTCGGGAGCTGGACCTGCTTTCGATCGAAGCCCAGGAATCAGACTCGCCGAAGGCGGCGGGAAAGGGGAGGATGGGGACTCAAGCATGAGCGGGGCGCTCCCGCCTCCCTTCTAAACCTGAGGTGCGTCATGTGCGTGGACTGTGGCTGCGGCAAACCGGAACGATTCGGCGTTCAACCCATGCAAAAGCCCCCGCCAGGGGCACCGCCGGCGCAGGCGCCCGATCGATCGTCGTCATCGGTCTCGGATCCGACACCGCTCCATTGGCATACCCATGCGGATGGCACCTCGCATGCCCACCCGCATGAGCCGGGTCATCACCACCCTGCGATCCATGATCACCATCATGGCCATGAACAGGAACCAGGAGCGGACCACACCTTGAGTGGGAGTCGAAGCGGGGGGGAGTTGGCGGGTTCACGGCGCGTGGTGGAGGTGGTTCGCCCAATCCTCGAGCGCAATGACCGCCTGGCGGAGCGAAACCGAGGTTTTCTCAGGGCCAAGGGAATCTGGGCGGTGAACCTGGTTTCCTCTCCCGGTTCGGGCAAGACGACGTTGCTCGAAAAGACCTTGGGATCGATGACTGACGAAGAACGCCGCCAGGCCGCCGTCATTGTCGGTGATCTAGCCACGGTTCGGGATGCCCAACGACTCCATGCCACCGGCGCCGCCGCGGTGCAAATCACCACCGGCGAGGCTTGTCATCTGGATGCGGAGATGGTGGCGCGGGGCATGGACCAACTCGACCTCTCGCCATGCCGATGCCTTTTCATCGAGAATGTCGGGAACCTGGTGTGTCCCGCGGCCTTCGACCTGGGGGAGAATCATCGGGTGGCGTTGCTGTCGGTCACCGAGGGGGAAGACAAGCCGCTGAAGTATCCCGTCCTCTTCAAATCGGCGAACCTGGTGGTGGTCACGAAGTGGGACCTCGCCACCGCCTCGGGCGTTGATCTGGCGGCGTTGCTTTCCAACCTGCGCGCCGTGAATCCGCAGGCGCGGGTGATCCGGTTGTCGGCACGCACCGGCGAAGGCCTCTTGGAATGGGTGGAGTGGGTCCGCGGATTTCTGAAGCGGACCTGAGATTCGGGGTTTTCGACGGGGATCGGATCTGCTTAAGTCCGAATTGTGTCACCTGTGGCGTCCTTGCTGGCGTTGTGTGCGAATCACCCCCTGCGCGTATTCCCGCCCGGCTCGATCCTGCTGGAGGAGGGAAAACGCACCGGGGTCCTGTACGTTTTGGAATCCGGCACCGTCGAGATCGTGAAGATCGGAGTACCCATCACGACGGTCTCGCATCCAGGAGCAGTGTTCGGGGAGGTCTCGATCCTTTTGGACCATCCGCACATTGCGACCGTGCGGGTGACGGCGGAGAGTCGGTTTCGCGAGATCACCGACCCGATGCCTTTTCTGCGCGCGCATTCCGACGCAGCGGTGCATGTCGCCATGCTTCTGGCACAGCGGTTGAACGGCGTGACGTCCTACCTGGTGGATCTAAAACGAGAACAGGACGAGCGCCGCGGGCATTCGGCCAAGGTCGACGAGGTCCTGGCCACGCTGCTGCATCTTCAGGTGCGCACCAAGCCGCCCGGTGGGTCGGCGTCCTTGGTTCGACCGTAAAGCCGCTCCCTACCGCGGCGGCTTCCGGTCCTCCCCCTCCTGGTTCAACCGGCGCCGCAACGCGCCGATGCCGGCGTCCGCCAGTTCCTCGCCCACATCGGCCAAGTCCCCGGTCTGACGCCGCAGCGTGCGCAAGGAGCGCTCGGCGAAGAGGGTGAGCCGCCGAGGCGTGAACACGCTTTCCGCGATGGCGGCAAGACCCAGCACCGGATTCAATTCCCGCATTTTGCGCATGACCCGGACCAGTTCCGAAAGCGGGCGTTCCGCCGGCTCTTCCATTTGCTGCAGGACATGGGTGGCAAGGAGGCAAAGGCCAAGGGCGCCGACGAAGACCACGTGGAAGCGGACGATCGGTTCGCCCAGCAGGAGTCCGATGTCGTGCGGTAGCGTCATCAGCAACTGACCGCCCAGGAGCGGGCCGGCCGCTGTCATGAGGCTGATCCCGGCGAGGAAGACCGAAATGTACGGAGCCGTGGTGCGAGCCGGAATCATCTTCACCATCAAGTTGAACTGCGAGAGTTGAAAGCCCGCCGTCGCCGCGCCCACTAGAAAGTAGTTGAGGTACAGATGCAGGTGCCGGTCTGGACCAGCCAACAGCCAGGAGGGCAGGGCCACGATGACCCAAAGGAAGGAGCAGGCCAGCATGACGGGTTTCGATCCGAAGCGATCACCCAACACTCCCCATGTCGGCAGTGTGACCAGGCCGCCAAGGCTTTGCAGGGTGGTCAACAGCGTCAGGTGGCTGATCGATAGCGGCAATTCACGAAGCACGTAAACACTGTAGAAAGGCTGCCCGAGATTGATGGCGAATCCCCACAAACCGACAAAGACCAGCAGGTACATGTAGTGCCGCGCCTGGAAGACATTCAGATAATCGCGCAGTTCCTCGCGCTGTTGGAGGGGCTGCAGCACCGTTGCCGGAAACTTCATCCGGAAAAAGAAGAACAACCCGATCAACCGCATGCCCGCCGCACTGGCAAACAGAATGCCGAAGACCTGGAGGGAGTTGCCGAAGTGATCCGCAATGAATCCCGCCGCCAGCACCACCACCAGGGTCCAGAATCCAAACGTCATGTTGCGCCGGCCAAAGTAGCGTCCGCGCAGGTGCAGGGGCACCAGTTCCCCCATCGCCGATGACCACGCCACGCCGCACACGCTGTTGCCCAAGGTGGCGACCACCACGACCGTGGCAAACATCCAGTCCTTGTGCGGTCCAAACCAGGGCAGGAATCCCATGAAGGCCCACGGAACGGCGTTGGCAAGAAACCCCCATACGATGATCCGGTGCAGCGATAGTCGGCGCCGCAGCAACCACATCAACGGCGGTTGAGCGGCGTTGCACAGATGATGGACCGCCGCCAGCCAACCGATGGCCCCGGACTTCCAGCCGAGCGCCTCCACCGCGAAGGCGACGACGAACGGAAACTGGGTCAGCGTTAGATTGAGCATCGGCACGCTGAAACAGGCCTCGATTGTGCCGCTCTTCAGCGACAGCAGCAGGTCCCTCTTCCGCAGTAGGTTCATCCCTCCGTCTCATCCTGAGCCCACCTCCTTGCATCGCAAGCCAGAACCTTGCGGAGACAACCGTCGAACGCGGTGCGTCCCCCCGCTTGGGTCGCTTGTGAACCGCGCGCCGCCCGCTTCGCCGCTTGTAACCCCGTCGCCCCCGCCTGCGGTTTTGTGGAATAATGGAAAGAATCTGGTCTGATGACACCGTGGTCGGTAATAGAAGAGAAGAAATCCAGGTGGGTGGCATGGATCCATCACGCGAGAAATTGCCGAAGGACGCCGCGAAGCCCGAGGCGCCAGCGACAGCCATGTCGGAACCGGCTCCGGACGTCTTCCTCAGCTACAATTCCCGGGATCGCGCCATGGTCGAAGGGATCGCCAACCAACTTGCCGAACACGGCCTTCGCCCGTTCTTCGATCGCTGGGACCTGGCGCCCGGGTTGCGCTGGCGTCCCGAGCTGGAACGCGCCTTGGCTGAGTGTGGCGCCGTGGCCGTTTGTCTAGGGCCAAACGGCATCGGCGATGTCCAGAAACGAGAGGTCGATGTCGGCCTGCAACGGCAGGATCGAAACGCCCAGTTCCCGGTCATCCCGGTGTTGTTGCCCGGCGGCGAGACGCCCGCGGGATTTCTCGAAGGCATGACTTGGATCGATCTGCGCCACCAACCCATCGCCGACGGCGTCGCGGCTCTGGCGCAGGCCATTCGCGGTCATCCCGGAGATCCATCGCTGCGGCAGGCAGCTCGGCGGCAGCGAAATCGATACCTGCTGAACATGGCCCTCCTCCTGGTGGTCGTTCTGGGAGGGGTCTGGTGGTATGACCGCCATCTTCAAGCGCGGCTCGCCCATTGGGCCGTGGGCGGGTCCCTCACCGTCGTTGCCTTGGCCAAGATGGCCTATGATTTTCTGAAATGGGGCGCCGACAGCGAATTGAAGAATCTGCCAAAACGGCTTTTGGGCAGTTCGCCGTCCACTAACGTGCTTCTCGCGGCCTGCGGCCTCGTCGCCGTCTTGTTGGCCACCACGTCATCGATCCAGGTTCGACTGGATCCAGGCCTGCCCGCCGCGGAGGAATACGCGGTCGAGGCGGCTTCGGGCGGTCAGCCACTCTGGACGTCACCCCGACTAAGGTCCGATCGTCCGGCGACTTCGCACTTGTTCTTCTTTCGACCCGGCTTCGATGCCGAGGTGCGCTGGGTGACAGCGGCGGATCGCGAGACGGTTCGGGTGCGGCTGGGGCTGGGACGCCGTGCGGAAGTCCGCGTGCCTTCGCAGTTTCCGCCCCGAGCCATGGAGGTGGTCCGGCTTCTGCCCGGCGCTCGATTGTTGCACGCGATGGGAGGCGTGGGTGATAGCGTCGTTTTGCGCTATCATTTGGAGGTGATCTCCGGAGGAAGCACCCAACGGGTCGAGGATCTTCGCCGCCAGCCCGTGTACCTTGTCCGTGGTGACGGCGATCTGGACATCGGATTGCGCCGGGAGACCGCCGAGGGGAGACGCCGACGTTTCGAGGTGTGGGCTGGCGAAGGGGGCCAATCGCAAATCGACCTCGCGAAATTCTGGGATGGACCGCCTCGATCGGTGGTGTGGCAGCGACCCGTGCCCCTCAGCGATCTCAAGCTTCAACTGCGATCGGAGAACCGGACGGAACCGCTGCCGCTGCGCTGGACGGTGGCCGATGCAACCAACGAAATCCGGACGGTCATTGTTGAAAAGGAACCATGAGACGCAGGACGCGACGAAGGACCTGGTTTGGCGAGGCCCGCGCCTGGTTGGGCGTGATGCTGGGGATCTGCTGCCTCGGCGGTTTGAAGGTGATGGCGCAGGCTTCGAATAGAGCAACCGTAGGCACGCGTTTCGAAGTGAAGGCCGCGACGTTTGCGACCAATCTGGGTGGCGACCGCGCCGGCATTGAACTCGAAATTGCCGGTTGGATGGCCGAATACTGTCGTACTCATCTGAGTTTTCTCGAGTGGCGCGCTCTTCCGTCCACGCCCTCCGGGGATGATCCGCCCTGGGTCCTGAAAGCAACCATGGCTGCCGAAGGATCGAGTCCGATCCCCGCGGTGGTGTTGCTCTTCGAACGGTCGGTCAGCGGCGCCGTCCAACCGCTGTCGATTCGGGAAGCCCTCTACCCGGCGAACGACCTGGGGCAACCTACTCAGGCCCCCTCCCGACTGCGTGAAGACCTCCGTCTCAAGTTGGGTCAGATCCTGGGCAACGAACAGGTCGTCGAACGGTTGCAGATGCAGTTCCTCCGCGGCATTGCGGTCGCCCGCCGCCTTCAGGCCGATCCCGACAGCCAGAGGTTTCTGATCCCGGCCACCTGGGCGGAGATGTTGCCAGGCGAAGGCTCGATCCTGCGCGCCGAGTACCGCGCGCGGCGTTCCGGCAATACGCTGATTCCCGTGCGGGTGAAAATGACGCCGTCGGAGGAATGGTCCGGGGCCATCGGGTGCCGCGTGCGCGAGTTCCATTTTCCACCCGTCGACCTCGACCAACCCGGATGGCACCCGGACATTTCACACAGTCTGAGCAATGCGGTGCCGGATTCGATCCTGGTCTTCATGGATCGATACGTGAAGGACTACACGTTCGGTACCACGACCAATGGGCTGGTGATACAACCGTTCAGCCCTGCGACCGGGGGAGGTGGAATGTGAAAAACTTTGCTTCGGTATGGCGGTCGTGGTTTGGCGCCAGGGGCACGGCGCTCGTGTTCCTCAGCGTGGCCAGCCTCGGCGCTTCTGCACAGACCTCATCACGGGAAGCCATCGATCGCGGGTTGGCGGAGTTGCGCGGCGGACGCCTCACCGAGGCGCGCGTCCGGTTTCAAATTGCCGAAACGCTCGCGCGTGACGCAGGGGACCGCGACCGCCAGGCGGAAGCCGTCTTCTTTCGGGGCCTTGCGGATCAGTCGGAAGCGCAGGCGGGCAAACTTCCGGGCGATCCGACCCACGCCGCAGGGCAGGCTGGGACCGTGCGGTTGTTGAGGTCCGCTCTCGCCTCCTATGAGGAGGCTCTCCGATTGCGCCCCGATTCCCCCGGCATTCTCAACAACGCCGCCCAGGTGCAGCTCCAGTTGGGGCGCACCAATGAGGCGTTGGCGCTGATGACTCGCGCGATCGGTACCTCGGACCCCATGCGCGCAACCTACACCCGGAACTACGCGGATATGCTGCTGAACGCCGGGCGTTGGCGGGATGCCTGCCGCTTCTATGCCTTGGTGGCCGTTGAACAGCCGCAAAATCAGCCGCTCCAGCAGAAGTTGGTCGACCTGTGCATGGCCAAGGGTCCTGACCTTATGGGTCTCTATTTTTGGGATCTCGCGCAGGCCGGGCAAGTGGTGCAGGTGAGTGAACGGGCGCTGGCGATCGTGGATCGGCCGGTCTGGGAACCGCGCCAGGCGGAGGAGCTTATGGCCGTGGTCGCCTTCTGCCTGGCTCGACAACGACTCGTGAGACAGGACTTCGTGAATTCGAGCATGGCCAAACGCCTCGACGACCTGGCCTCGCACCGCGTCGTGGGAGAAGGCGCCCGTGAACTGCTCCAGTTGATCGCCGGCGCGCACATGGACCCCTCCCAGTATCGTTGGTGGCCCGCGCGTCACCAGGTCTCGCAGGAAGCCCCCCGCGGCATCTGGCCGCTCGAGGCTTTTCAACAGCTGGCGCGATCACTGGCGGACCGTGCCGCCGAAGACAAAGATCTCGGTCGACAAGAGCAGTACCTGTTGTTGTCCGTGGGGCTCAACCTGGAAGCGCCGGACCCGGAAGCGCTCACCCAACTGGCGAACTTCTATTCCGAAAACAATCAACTGGGGCGGCTGGATCAGCTGATGCAACGGTATGAGGTCGATATCTTCCGCGCCAAAGGCACCGCCTACACCCAGACTCAGTTGAAGCGAATTTATCGCTACCACATGGCCCTCGGGGTCATCTACAGCCATCTCAATCGCTGGACATCCCCCCGCGTCGTGGATTCCGCAACCTTCCAGTTGGACCGGGCGTTGCAGGTTGCGGACCGATTGAAGGAAGAGGGCAACGACAAGGGGTTGGCGGCGGTGACGGTTCCCGTCGGCTTGGTGGACCTGCTGGCGCGGGCTTATGAAAAGGACGGCCGAATCGATCAGGCCGTCGGCTTGCGCTTGGACCGCGCCGAGAAGTTTCTGGAGGCGGGCAATCGCCAATCGGCGGCCGAGGTGGTGCGGCCTCTTGATGCCGTATTGCGTCCGGATCCGGCCGGCGTCAACAACCCCAGTCACTCTCGCTTCCTCAAAATCCAATCCCGCTTGTCAGAGCCATCGGTTCCCTTGGGAGGCGTCGCGGGTGCCTCTGCTGAGATTCACGTTGCCGCCCAAGCCGAAGGGATCGCCGGCAATCGAGGCTGGCAGTCGTTGACCGAAGCGGACCGGAAGGCGGTCGAATCTGCCGCCCGCAGCGCCTTGTCGACCCTGGGCACGGGGACCGCTCAATCGTCCCCGAAGGTGCAGGCCTATCGGACGTTGTCCACCAATGTTGCCCCGGAGATTCAGGAGGTCTCGGTTTCAGGCGAACAGGGGCAGGCCGTGGTGCGACGCGGCACGAATTTAATTCGTGTTCCCTTCAAGGTGGAGCAGGCGCCTGCAACACCTGGGAACAAGGCACGATGGGTTCGTCCTTAGGTCGTCTGCCCCCTCGAATCGGGAACTTCTCGTCGCAACACGCTTGTTGCTGATAGAATATCGAACTTTGAACCGTAGATAAACTGATGATCCGACATCTCTTGCCGGCCCTTCAGAGACAGCGTCTCGCACACCTCGCGATTCTCGGAGGATGCCTGCTGGCGCTGGGAATGTCGGATGCCAAGGCCGCCGCCGCGTTGTATCAGGAGGCAGTCGAAGTGCGCTGGGGCAAGGTTGACCTGCTGCGCAATGGCATACCGGTGAGCCTCGAGACGTGGTATTCCGAACGGCCCCTCACGTTTTCTTCGAATGCCTTCTTTGATGAGCGCCAGCGTGTCTGCCTCAGCAATGCTTTCCAGGTCTGCACCGGCTTTGTCAGCCAGGTTCAGGTGTGGTGTTTCAATTCCTCCAGCCACGGCGCGTTCCGCGAACGGGCGTTCCAGGATCAATGTGTCACGGGGCCGACATTCGGGATCGGAGCCGCGCCCGAGCCTCCGGATGCCGGGTTCACTGGCTCGATGCCCTGGACGTTTCGTTTGCGCGCGGAAGGAGCGGCGGCGCCGCAGCTGACAACCCTGGAACTGACTCTTCTTGTCGAGGCCGTAACCCCTCAAGTCGCCTGGCAGGTACCTTTGCCGGGAGCACTGGCCGATCCGGCGGTGCGTGCCATCGCCCAGCTGTCCGATGCGCAGGAAGCCTCGGTTCTGGCGTTGGCCGAATGGGCATCGGTCTACCTCGTGTCGCCTGCGACGCTGCAGGAGAATCAATTTCCGACGGTGGTGGCCGTCCCGAACCTGCGGGATTTGCGGGTGCCCATCGCCTTTGCGTTGCGGGCGCTCGCGGCCATTGCCCCCGATTTCTCGCGCGACCGGTCCATCACGGTCGCCAATAAGGAGGTGTTGCTCCGATGGCTGTCCCCGGATCGAGCCTCGGCCTTCCCGGGAGCGAGTGATTGGTTTCCCGAAACAACTCAGAGCCTTGACCGGCTATCCCTGGGCGCTCTCAACACGGACCGCCGCTTGGATGCGTTGACGGAGGTCCTGCATCGCCCAGGCCCGAATCAATCCTTCCGCTCCCCGCGCGTGGTCGAGTCCAGCGATTGGGTCGTCCGGGTCGGACCGTTTCGTCGACTGGAACCCGCAGTGGCCCGGGTCACGGCGATGAAAGGACTGATTGATACGGTGCCGGTCGACCGGCTCCCCAAGGCCTTCTCCAACTCCAACAACCTCGCCGAGGTGCAATCCGATATTCGGAAGATCGAAGCCAAGATGGAGTCGAAGGTGGCACAGTACGCGCCCGAACCGGGCGAGTACTTCTGGTTGCCCGAAGTGGCGCGGCCACATCTGGAGACCGTTCGGGCGTTGGAGAGCGTACGGTATATCGATAGCAGGGCGGCGGCATTTGATACCAACCGGTTTGTGTATTCTGCCACCTACGCTCCCGTGCCCATCACCGGGAAAGTCGGTGTGTCGTATAACCCCGAAGAAGGTTTTGGCGGTCAGGTCGCCGGCGGCTGGACGAATTGGTGGTCCCCGGGAGATGCCTTTCGGATTTCAGGCAAGATTGCCGAGCGTCGCATCGAAGGTGAGTTGAGCTACCAGTTTCGCTACTACCGAAGTCTCGATGGCAAAACCCAATTACATGGGGAGCTGCTGGGAGTGTCCGGAACCGATGAACACTACCGCCTGGGTGGCCTCAGCGATCAACCGTTCCGGCACCAGTATGCCCAGGGTGGCGTGGAACACCGTCTTCATCACGACGGCGGACATTGGGAGCTCTCGGTTGCGGACGCCATTCTTTGGGAGTCGCATGAGCTGGACCAGCCCGACGTCGCGGGTCCGGGCATTCGATCCGACGAGGAGGGTTTGGTCTGGAATCATCGGCAGTCCTGGGCCATTCGACCGAATCCAGGTTCCGACGATGCCCGGGTCTGGAGTTACTCGATTGCGCCCGAGATGACGCTGGGACCGGATGTCGGCTGGCGGGATTCCTTCTGGGTCGGACAGCTGGCGGCGGGTGTCCGGATGGATTTTGGCGGGCAGGATCGGGAGGATATGTTCGTCAGTTTGCGCGGCGCTTTGGGAGCGGCGACGGGCGACGCGCCTCCCACCTATTTCTACCGGGCCGGCGACAAGGATCGCCTGGCCGGCCTGGAACCGGGCGAATTCAGCGGGCGATCCTTGGCGCACGGTGAGCTCGCCTACGGCATTCGTTTGCAGCGGCTGGTGGGTGGCTGGTTCGCCAAACGCAGCGGGAATCAGGACCCCGACGACCAAGAAGAGGCGGCAGGCGCCAAAGTTCCCGGGTTCCTGGAAGGCTTGCGACTGGTGGCGCTGGTCGAGGTGGGGTCGATCTCCGCCTCGTCAGACTTGGGTGCCCTGCGAGACCCGGATGACGTGGTCACTTCCTATGGTGCGGCGTTGGAAAAGGAGACCCCCGGTATGCGCGGCGCCGCTTTCCGGCTCGGCTACGGTTGGTCACCCGAGAGTGTTCGGTCGGGTGGCCGCATCTTCACCACCATGAGCTGGGCCTTTTGAAATCTCGTCCCATTTCCATCGAACTCATATCAACCTACCTAAACTTCATTCCCTATGCCCAATACGCTGGATGTTCGTGCCGATGACCGCCTGCTGCGGTTCGGTGACAATCTCCGAGTGCAGGAAATCGCTCCCGACGGATCCGTCGTTCAGGAAACCGACTGGGAAAGCGTTTCCGGCGAGAAGGAGAACGAGATCAGTTTTCGATTCGACGGGGAGACGCGCACCAGCCTGGCCGTCCGCTACGCCTTTAATGCGCGAAATCAGCTGGTCCTGACGGTCGTCGCTCAGCACGGCGTGCCCGCGGAATCCAAGGCCTGGACCTTGCCGGGGCAGATCCTCGTCGACGACATCGAGGACGTTGAGTACGTGCTCATCGATGAAGAGGGCAATGCCACGCCGAACAAGATCGTCATCTACGCGCGCTTGGACTTTCCCGAAGGCTACCGCCGGCTCCGGGTACGCATGCCCGACCAGAGCGAGACGTTCATTACTGGTGCCGACAAGCATCAGAGTCTGAGCGCCGGAGAATATAGTTCCGGCGGCGACTTGGCTCGCGACCTCCTGGCGTTCCGAGCGGTGACGCGGAATACCATCCAGGACCTGGAGGAGGAAGCGCCGGCGGACATCAAGTTCTATGGACGCTGGGACATGCACGAAAACGCCCTCGTCTTCGTCACCAAGTACGACAGCACCGGCTCCGGGTCGCCCGTGGGATTTCTCGCCATCGGCGGGCAGATTCGTGGAACGAACTTTGGGTTAGTCGTCGAGCAGGACGGCAAGTCCGCGTTCCAGATTCGTGGGCGTTACGCCTGGAATCGAACCACTCTGGGTTACGACCTCAAGGTCGGTTACTCGAAGGCCACCGGATTGGAGGCTCGGCTCGCCGCCGACGCCAAGATCGTCGGGAAGAAGGGCACGTTGACCATCGCCGGCGGGGCGACACTGAAGAAGGGCGACCAGTCGACCGAGGTGAAGTTCGACCTGAGCATCAAGTACTCCACCCAGAATAGCCGGTTCCAATTCACCATCGGCGGCGATGCGGAATCCTACGAAATCCAATTCAGCGGCGATTTCAGGGTACGCCATGGAAACGTAAAATTCGAAATCGCCTTCTCCAACAAAGACGGGGTACCCAGCGTTCGAGGGTCGGTTGAGTTTGGCCGTTATACCCAGAACTCCGAACTCAAGGCGTCGCTGGTGGCCGTGCTCAGTCGCAGCGGCATTGCCCTCGAATTCAATCTCGAGTTCCGCTTCTTCTGGGGTCCCAGCGGCCCGGTCGCGGAGCTTCCTGAGAATAACTAAGTCTCCGGGCCCCGCGCCCCGCGCACTCAAGGGCAGGCAATGGCGTCCAAGGCAGGTTGGCCTTGGACGCCATTCGCGTCATCAGTGTTGCTGCGGTGGCGTGAATCGGGAAGCGTGTCGGTCATTCACCTCCGCCATTCTGCCGCCATGAAATCGCACGCCACGCCCGAATCGATCCGCCGCCGCGTCTTCCTTCGCCGCACCGTTTTGGCCGCAGCGACGGTTCAGATCGTTCCTGGGCGGGTGCTTGGCCTCGGGGGCGAGGCCGCACCAAGCAACCGGCTCAACATTGCGGGCATCGGTGTCGGTGGCCAGGGCGGCCACGATGTCAGTCAGTTCCCCAATGACAACATCGTGGCACTGTGCGACGTCGATTGGCGACATGCCGCCGGCACGTTCAAGAAGTTCCCGCAGGCCCAGAAGTTCAAGGATTACCGCGAGATGCTGGACAAGGTGAAGGAGATCGATGCGGTGGTCGTCGGCACCCCGGATCATCAGCATGCCTTCGCGTCCATGGCCGCCATTCGCCGCGGCAAGCATGTGTACTGCGAGAAGCCTCTGACGCATTCGGTCTGGGAGGCCCGCCAAGTGGCCGAGGCGGCACGCCAAGCCAGACTTTCGACCCAGATGGGCAATCAGGGCCAGGCGAGCGAAGAAACCCGGCGACTTTGTGAAATCGTGTGGAGCGGCGCCATCGGGAAGGTCACGGAGGTCCATATCTGGACCGATCGCCCCTCGCGCGGCCTGTTTGACGAATACTGGCCCCAAGGCGTGAGGCGACCAAGTGACACCCCGCCGGTCCCGGCCGATCTGGATTGGGATCTTTGGCTTGGGCCCGCCCCCATGCGGCCGTATCACCCGATTTATGCACCGTTCAAATGGCGGGGTTGGTGGGACTTCGGAACCGGCGCGCTCGGTGACATCGGTTGTCATTCCTTCGACCCGGTGTTCCGGGCTTTGAAGCTGGGCGCTCCCACTTCGGTGCAAGCCAGCTCAAGCCGGGTCAACGAAGAGACCTTTCCGCTGGCTTCCATGGTCACCTACCAGTTCCCCGCCCGTCCCGCGGAGGTTCAGCTCAACAATTTCCAGGTCGCCAACCTGACCGGGACCGACGCCGGCGCCATCGCCATGCCTCCCGTCAAATTGGTGTGGTACGACGGCGGGTTGCGCCCGCCGCGACCTGCGGATCTGGAGGACGACGAAGTGCTTGGCGATAACGGGCGCCTCCTCGTCGGAACCGAAGGCTACATTCTCGGGGGTCGGATTTATCCCGAAAAGCGACGGATCGAGGTCGGACGTCTGGAAGCGAAGATCCCCAGGGTGCCACAGGGCGCTTACGCCGAGTGGTCGGCCTGCTGCAAGCAGAACACCCGTGCGGGCTCACATTTCGACTGGGCCGGGCCGTTGGCCGAAACGGTGCTCCTGGGCAATGTCGGATTACGGGTTCAACTGAGGGAAAAACTCACACGCAGCCAATTGCTTTGGGATTCTGCCGGGTTCCAATTCACCAATGTTCCGGAAGCCAACGCTTTCCTGAGGCGCACCTATCGCGAAGGTTGGTCGCTTGGTTAGCCGTTTTCCTAGGTGATCGGTCGGTCGTGGAAACCCGGCATCGCCTCTTCGATGCTGTTGGGTGTACTCCGCGGCGGGAGTTTGCGCGGCGAACCCTTTGTCCCGCCGGCGACAACATCTGCGAAGCAACCGTCATTGACGGAGCACCTCAAGGGACACCGTTCCTCGCCGATAAGAAGAGGGGGATGAGTCGCTCCCCATTGGCGTCCGAAGGGAATTCCAAGCGGAATGGGATCCCCGCTTCGCATTCGCCGGTGGAGCGTGAATCGCCATCCGCCGAGCCATCCGATGTGTCGTACAATCCACCTTCTTCGTCGTCTTCGATGGGTTCTGGGACTTGGATTCGCCCTGGGCGCCGCGACGCTCCCGACCCACGCCCTTCCGTTCGCCGTCAATCTGTTCGGGGATTATCAAGGCAAGATCTCCGAGGGCGGGAGCCTGCCGGCGACCTACGCCGGTGAGAGTCTGGTCTATGGCATCACTCGATCGGATGGACTTTGGACCGAATCCGGTGGCACCGAACTCTTCAAGACCACCTTTGCGCTGGACAAGATCCTCGCCACACTGGTGCTGACCTCGGCGGAACGTCCGCAGCTCACTTACCTCGCCTTGCAGGCAGCGGAAGACTACGTCATTTGGGACATCAGCGATTGGAACCGTTGGTCGACCGATACGATGGTGGTCGTTAATGATCGAATCACCGAGGTCAAGACCATCAGTGTGCCGATCCTGGGTCGCCTGAGCATCCAGGTGCCCGACGATATCACTGGCATCGCCCTTTATGGACCGAGTCTTGCCTCCCTCCCATCGGTTGGCGGGAGTTCTGGCGACGTCGGCTTTGGTTCGACGACATCGCCTGCCACTTCGGTGCCGGATGGTGGTTCGATGCTGGCGTTGCTGGCCGTCGGCGTCGCGGCAGCGGCGTTCATGACCCGTCGCTCCAGTTGAGAACGGACCGAGCTGCGGCCGCCTGCAGACACGATCCGTCAGTTCCACCCGCTGCCTTTCAGTCCGCCAAGGTTCGGATCTTCAGGTTCCGGAACCACGCGTCCCCTCCGTGATCCTGCAGCAGGATCGGATGTGGAAACACCGACCCGAAGCCTGCAACTCCGCGGAATTTGCTGGCGGCAATCGCCGCTTTGACCTCGGGACTCTCCAGATCGTAGGTCAGCACCTTTTCGCCGTTCAGCCAGTGTTCGACCTTGGATTTTCGTACCACGATGCGCGATTGGTTCCACTCGCCGGGCGGGCGGGGCAGGGCATTCGTCTGGACCGGCAGCACGTCATAGAAGGACGCGGTTGCGTGCTTCAGGTCCCGCACTGCCTCGGCGGTCGTGGTGGGGCCCAAGAGCTGGTATTCGTGGCCGGGATGAACGCTGCGTGTTTCATCCACGAAATACTTCAGCCCGCTGTTGCCGCCGGCATTCATCTTCCATTCGAACCTTAGTTCATAGCTGCTGAACTTTTCGGTGGTTACAATGTCGCCACCGCCCCCTTTTGGCAGATGCCGAATACAGCCTTCGGCGATGGCCCAGCCGTTGGTGGGAAATTCGGATTTCTTGATGGCACGCCAACCGGCGCTGGAATTCCCGTCGAAGAGTAGCCGCCATCCCTCTGAGCGCTCGGCTGCCGTCAAGGTATTGGGGGAATCGCCGGCCCCGTGAACCGAGAAGCCAACGAGGCCAAGAGCGAACAGCAAACCACGGAAGAAACGGGGGCGGTGCACCTCGGGAGATTGAAGGAATCGAGCGCGACAGGGCGAGCCCATTTGGGGAGTGAAGTGACGGTCGGGCCATGAAGGCACAAGGAAGGGCTGGTTCATCGCGCAAAGGCGCTGAGCCGCAGAGCAAAGGGAGGCAGAAGAGAAGTTCTGATGGTCGGCGGCTGGGTTCCTTCGCCTCTTCCCATCCCCTTCGCGCCTCAGCGCCTCTGCCCGATGAGCCGTCTTCCACTCGTGGCGACTTCCTCCCCCGCTTCCCTCTTCCCCAACCACGCTTCCCGGCGCCGCACCGTCGACCGACGCCGCAAGAATAGATGTTCCTCCGGCGCGAGGGCGCTGGTTACGCTTCGGGCCCGTGAGCAGCAGGCAAACGCCAGCGATAAAGGTCGACCGCGACGACCGATTTCCACCCGGCATCCCCTACATCGTCGGCAATGAAGGTGCCGAGCGTTTCTCGTACTACGGGATGCGCCAGATCCTCTACGTTTACCTGACAAGCCTGTTCATAGGTTTCGCGGCGGAATCCGCCGTATCCAGCACCGACCTTGCGAGTGCGAAGGTGCGCGCGACGCAGATCACTCATCTGTTCATGGCGGGTGTGTATCTTTTCCCGATGATCGGAGCCATCCTGGCGGATCGTTGGCTCGGCAAGTATCGCGTCATCCTATTGGTCTCCCTCATTTACTGCTCCGGCCATGCCGCCCTGGCGATCGCCGGGCGCGCGGGAGTTCTCGGCAACCTTGGGGTCGCGGAGGGTGCCATGCTTGCCGGGTTGACCCTTATCGCGCTCGGATCTGGAGGCATCAAACCGTGCGTCTCCGCCAACGTGGGAGACCAGTTCACCTCCAGGAATGGTCACCTGATTACCCGGGTGTTTCAGATCTTCTATTTCATGATCAACTTCGGCTCGTTCTTCGCGAGCCTGATGACCCCCTACCTTTACAAGCATTACGGCCCCGAAGTGGCGTTTGGCGTGCCCGGGATTCTAATGGCGGTTGCCACGGTCATTTTTTGGATGGGCCGCAACCGGTTTGTTCGTGTGCCACCGAAACCAGGCGGTCGATTGGGCGCCCTCGACTTTGTGGCGTCCTCGTTGATGGCGACGCCGATCCTGGTCCTGGTGGCCGTGGGTGCGGGGGTTGCCGAGGAGATCGTGGACGCCGCCATGAAAGGCGGTTTGAGCGCCACCGGCGGCGCGGTGGTGCACATCGCGGGGACCTATTGGCCGCACGCCTTGGGCTCAGTTCTGGCCTGCTCCGTAGGTTTCGCTTTGTTCCGCAAGCGGCAAGTACTGCAGGAAGACACCGGATTTCTGTCGGTTCTGATGTTCAGCTTGCGGCATCGCGGCGAGCGCCGTCCCGGAGAGGATTTTTGGGCGCCCGCCCGGCGTCATTTCGGTGAAGAAGCGGCCGAGGGCCCGCCGGCGGTGCTGCGAATCATCGTGGTGTTCTCCATGGTGAGCGTCTTTTGGGCCCTCTTCGATCAGCACGCCTCCACCTGGGTGGAGCAGGCCAAGGCCATGAACCTCACCTTGGTGGTGCCGAAAGCCATTTGGAGCGGATGGCTGATACCCGCCACCGTCTGTGGCGCGGCATTTGGCGCGGTATGGCTCTTCGCTTGGGTGTCGAATCGTGCCCTGTCACGGTCCGTGACTTTGGGTGCCCTGGGTTTGGTTGGAGTGTGGGGCGTCGGGGCTGCTGCGGCGCATTTCATGAAGCCGGAAACCGCGCGAGTCGACTTGCTGCCAGCCCAGATCTCCGCACTGAACCCCTTGTTCGTCATGCTGGTCATCCCGCTATTGAACCTCCTGGTGTATCAACCGCTGGAACGACGAGGACGGCCACTGAGGCCGCTGCAGCGAATGGGCATTGGCATGTGTCTGACGTCGCTGTCGTTCGTCGCCGTGGCTCTCCTTCAAATGCGAATCCAGGTCCAGGGCCCCGGTACGGTGCATGTCCTTTGGCAGGTGATCCCGTACCTCGTGGTCACCACTGCGGAGGTGCTGGTCTCGGTCACCGGACTCGAATTCGCCTACACCCAGGCACCCCGGGCCATGAAGTCGACCATCGCCGGTTTCTGGCTACTATGCGTGACGTTCGGCAATGTTCTGGTGGCATTCCTGGCCCCGCTTCAGAAGCTGTCATTGTCGACCTTCTTTTGGTTGTTTGCCGTCCTAATGGCGGTGGCCTCGGTGGCGTTTCTGTTCTTGGCCTCGCGGTATCGGGGCAAGTCCTACCTGCAGCCAGGCGCCTGACCGGCTTCATCCGATACCGCCTTGCTGAAGTGTCGGCGATCGACGGCGAACCCCAACGACGGATATCCCACGGAAGCGCCGACCCAGAACTTCGCCAGAGGAATTCCTGGAGAATGAACGGGCGAAGGGCGACGCGACGAGGTTGGCAAATGCCCTGCAAATCCACGGATTTTCGGGCCTCGCGGCGAAGGTTGCTCGCTGAGGGATCCAATTCGATTCAGGGAGGCACCTTGTTGCACGCACAAACCCGTTGACGCCGTGGGTTCGGACGATACATTTCCCGCCCCTTGCTGCGGGGTTCCAGAGTAGCTCAATGGTAGAGCACGCGGCTGTTAACCGTGGGGTTGTAGGTTCGAGTCCTACCTCTGGAGCCAAACTTCTCCTCCCCTTGTCTCGCAACGCGTTGCCGCGTCCCGAAGGCGCCAAACACCCCGGACTGTCAGTGCCACTGTCAGTAGCGGCCGCGGCGCACCACCACTCCGGTGCCGCACCCGGTCCGCTCGCTGACGGCCCGCTCACCTGGGGCCAGCCCGTTCCGGCATCCACTCTGCATGGGCCTCCGAACCCAGGGCACCTCGTCGCAGAGCGAGGATGCCTGGTTTGGCCGTCTTCTGGCTGTGGATTGGTCGATATCGACGAAGTTTGCGGGTGCCCAGTTGCGCGAATTTGGCGTTCTACCGCCAAGTCGCAACTACGCCTCGCTGTCCGTCATGGGGTGTCTTCCCTGCACACCGAAGGTGTGCGGGCAACCCAGCCCGGGGTAGCACCCCGGGAAAACCGGTGCCGAAAACCGATGGCACTCTGAAGGAGTGCCGGGAGTTCCTCCGAACTCAAGATTCGAGCCCATCCCGCCACACCTTCAGCGTGGCAATCATTCAAACGCTGACCCAATTCCCAGGGTGTGACCCTGGGCTGATCTGCCGGCACGTCGTTGGCGTGCCAAAAACGGCCAAATTCCATAGCGCTGTCGCGCTGCGACAGGGCTTATGGACGTGCCCCCGGCGCCTTGCTTCCCGACATCTGCTCCTCCCAACCACCGCAAATTTGTGCCATCATCGCGAGCGACAAGGTACCTCTCCTCAACGCTGTCAAAAATCGAGTGCGGTGTGGTCGTCATAGTATGGGGAGATGACCTCTCCTCATCGAACAAGAGTCGCAGGTATGAAGACGATGATCGGTAGTACTGTCCTGGTCTTGGGTCTCCTGCAGGCGGCTAGTGCGGCGGTCCCTTTCCAAAATCTCGACTTTGAGTCTGGGGACACGAGTACGGGGGTTGTGGGCGAAGGTGGGACCGGGGAGAAGATCGGTTTGATGGGGAATTGGTTGCCGGGGTGGCGACTATTTGCCGGGAGTATCGAGGGCACATCTGGAACAATCCCACTGAATCGAGGTCCAGGTACGGAGGTGTTTACGTTGTATGATGTTAACTATCACGCGTGGGACGTGCCGTTGGAGGGGCGTTTGGCTTTTTTGGCAGGAAGGCCAAGTGGTGAGGATGCAAGAATCTCACTGTTACAGGTAGGCGAGATTCCGGCCGGAACAAATTCCTTGCACTATAAAGCGGTTATGGGGCCTTGGGAGGTAAGAGTTAACGGGATTAGTTTAGATCTCATCGGATGGAGCGAGGCAGACACTAGTTTTACGCTACAGGATGTCTCAGTTGATGTATCGACGTGGGCGGGAGAAGAGGTCGAACTGAAATTCACGCAGACAACTTCGGCGAATTACTGTGCAATCGATACCATCGAGTTCTCGGTGGATCCGATCATCCCAGAGCCTCGCGGATCTTGGATTACGGGTATTGGACTCCTGCTTTGGGTGGCCTCTTGGAGTCGTGGGCGTAGGGCATCTGCAGGTATTGCAGGGACCGCGGAAGGTCCACAGTAGGGCACGGAGATGCGGGGCAAGTGCGCTGCCCTATTCCTCTTCAGCGGTGGCGGGAGTCGACGAAGGAGTAATAGAACATTAAAGAGAAAAAGCTGGATGACTTTTACCTGGCCAAGCGATGTGAAGGTACCTTCTGAAGACTGAAATGAACATTTGCGCATGGCTCCACTTTTTCCTTGGCGGGGGCTGCTGACTGTTTCTTGTGCCGATTTTGTTACCTTGATTTCGAGTAGGGCGGAGGACCGTTGGGGACCCTGACTGGAGGAGTGTCGGTTGGTAGGATGGAGGGCTGGTTGCCTGGATGGCGGTACCATACCGCAGACGACGGAGGGTATCGAATATCCCTATCGCGGCAGGGCGAAAGACCGACGGAGTCCAAGTCGTTACACTATCGATGCTTCAGGGGATCGTGGGAGGTCCGCATCGGCGATTTGAACCGCAGGAATCACTTCCGGCAAACGGAGTGGAATGGTCGATGAGAACGCGGAGGACGAACGGCGGGCATTGTTTCCAGTGCGCCGCCCCTGTGTGTCAACGGAGTGCGGATTGCGGCGCGCCTTCCGTCGGAGGAAGTCGGCGAGGCGGATTGGCTTAGTCCGACACGGCAGTCACGTCTTGACCTGGGCCGGATTGATAAGCCCCTGGGCTATCCGCCTCCCAACCGGGTGAAGTAATACTCCCGGCGGCCAGTGTTGGAGTTGGAGGGAATCCAAGCAAGCACAGTGGATGGAGGCCTAAAACCACCGGGCTGTAGCAGATTTGGAAGCCATGAATTCGAAGTCGGCGCGGAATGAACGGCTATCGAGTGGACTGGGTCGAAGCGGTAGCACCCGGCCCAACCCCTCTTCGCTTGCGGAGGCGTGTTCTCATGCGAGAGTCAACGCAACCAGCGGGTGACGCCCGGGGCTGGATCCACTACGCAGAGCGGCGCCAAAACAATCCCGCCCAGCGAAGTGACGGGCACGAAGTGTCGAGACCCGACACTCGATCAGGCCGCGACTCCAGTCCAATCATCGGGCAATGGGCGATAAGGAAGTTCCTCCGGGATCCGCTTAGAGTCTGTCCGAAAAGTCAGATCGCTTGCGAGAATGACAGGGACCGAGAGTTCCGCGAAATCGTATCTGCAACGTGAGTAATGAATTGACATGGGGCGCCAACCGGGTTGGCCACACTTCGCGGCAGCGCTGTCGA
>JAEUHG010000120.1 GCA_016795425.1 Verrucomicrobiales bacterium | reverse complement strand
CCTTGGTGCCGTTATGCCGGACGGGCGCCGTCGATCCAGATGTTCGCCCGAGAAGCTCAACCGGTGTTCGCGACCCACGTGGGCGTGAATCGCATTCGCGACTGTCTCCCGTATTTGGCCGATAGCTCTCAGCGCTTTTGTTACTTCGCTGAGTCTCGCCTCCCTCTCCAAGGACCGTTCGACCCTGAACACTTCGTCGGAGCGCGAGGAGGGCCACTGGACTGGATCCAATTCCAATCGAGGTAGGCCCGGTCGCGTCCCTGGTTGATCGTCCGCGTGCAGTTCTGGAAGGAACGGCAGGCTCCCCGGTCGTCGAAATCTGGAATGAACCATCACCGGCGCCCGCCTGTGCGGCCGACCCCGAAGAAGCGCGAACCCGGCGCCGGTTCGACGATCACCTCGAACTCCACGTTGGTCCCAGCGGCGATCTTCGGTCCACCCACCGGCGTCGTGACCGGATCCCCGCGGCGCCCACCGCCTCCGGGACGGGTGAGGGCCTGCTCCAGGAACAACTCGAAAAGCTGGTAGGTCGCCCCGGTCTCGGTATTCCCTGCAACGATACGGAGCCGGCGTTCGTCAAGGACCTGTGCCGACACAAAACGAAGCGCATTCGTTGACGCCCCGCTCGTCGCTTCGTCGCAACGATCGGGAAGATCTCGTGGATCACGATCCCGTGACGGACCACTCGCCCCGCATCGAACCAATCGGATCCGGGTGGTCGAACCCAGCGTGACCCTTCCTCGAGCTGATCCGCCCGGGAAATCGGAATCCAGACTCCGCTCGAACCGGATCTCCACTTGGAAATCGGTTCCGCCGGATCTCGAAAGTGCGCTGAACGGGATCTCCGCCGACGTCGCGGACGGAGCGATTGCGCCCGGGCACCCGGGATCGGGAGAACTCCACAAGGTCGAAGCCGGAGTGGCGAGGGGACTCACGACGATTCGCATGGTGTCGTTCGTGGTCGTCCCTTCCAGCGGATCCCAAAGGATGGGGATGTCATTGGTCCCGAGGACACCCTGGAGGAAGTCGAGGTTGGCCACCCGAATCATCGGCAGGTCCGTGTTCGGCAGGCGCAGGTCGACTTGCCCGGGCACGTCTCCGGCCGCGCCGGTAGCGACGAATCGGTAGGTGCCGACCGGAAAGTCCGTCTTCATGGCCTCCAGGGAATCAAAGCCGTTGGTCCTCGCGAAAACACCGGCGCGATGGGTCAGGGGCAGCGTCACTCCGGTTGGTGTTTGCAGGGTGACTGCGCTGGCGGACCCGACCCCGGGAGTGGCTCTGGCAAAGGCGGTAAAGGGCCAACCGCCCGTGGACACAGTGGGCCGGGGCGCTTCCAAATCATTCGTTTGGGTATAGTGGGCCCAGAGGCCCATCGCGAATCTCGTTCCAGTGAGGTTCGTCGAGACCAGGCCGCACGAATTGGTTGACAGCACGATCGGCGGGGGACCACCGGCGGAGGTGGTGAACGAGCCTGCGCCGCCGGCGAGTCGGTTGCCCGCGAGGTCCTCGAAGCTCGGCACGCCGGGAGATATTCCGGGAAGGGCGGGAAAGCCCGGTTGGAAAAGCCAATTGATCCGTTGGTTTGGGGGCCACCCGTTCGCCAGGCTGGCCGCAAGCTCCCGACCGTCGGTACTCCATGCGTAGGTGACCGCGTTCGACGCGATGGGCGCCGGCGCCGAAATCCATAGGATTTGCTGCTGCGGCTTCATCGGTTCGCTGAACGTGAATCGCACGGGAGTCATGGGATCGACCCCGGACGCGCCGTTCGGCGGGGAGGATCCCGCGAGCGTCGGTCGTACGCTGTCTTGGGCCGAGCTGGAAAGCGGCACCGACAACCACGCGGCACCAAGGACCAGCGACGCCAACCACGCCGGGCAGGTACGTCCGAGTACGCGCGCGATCGTCCTCGGCGCGGTGCACATGGGCTTGGCAGGATTCATCCTGCCCCATTCTCTTGCGGAAGTGGTCCTCGAAGCAACTGAGGGATGGAGTACGAGGAAGCTCGCGCCGGGGTCTGCAGCGGCTCCAGGAGGCACATTTGGTAAACGCCAATAGGGGAACTGCAAACGTGGAGGGCTTCTGAGAACTGGGGATCGATGCTTAAGTTCAGGGCTGATCGGCCGATAGTGACGTTGTGCGGGGAGTCTGAGCAGTACAGACCGGTTCCTGGCCGAGAAATCCGCCAGGAGAACGACTCCTGGATCCGGTGACCGATCTTGATCGACCATCCGGACCACGGTTCATCGCGAACCGTTTCTGAAAATGAGTGCGAAGCCATGAAGTCGACCCTCAAGACGCTCAAGGTCGTCGCCATGGTGGCGCTTGGAGGCGTGCTGTTGGTCGAGGCCGCGTTCAAAGGCATCGAACTCTCCCGAAATAGTGATTGCCCCATTCATGAACGGGAGGCGTTCAAGGCCGGAGTCGTCTACGGAAAACGTGCCGCCGACCTGGCACGGTCCAAGGGATTGGAGTTGGTCACCTTCGATGATTCCGCCATCGACGATCTGCGGGTGACACTGACCGCGGGGCGGTATCAAGACACGCGACTACCCTTTATTGACGGCTTTCGGCACGGCTTCGAAAGCGCGCGCGCCTCGAAGTGACAGAGTTGGGCACGGGATTTTCGCGGGCGGCACCGACCGTGTCTCACGATTTGGTGGATATTGGGCGGCTGGTCAACAAGCCAATGCCGCGGCCCCTCACGCCGACCGCGCAGTAGTAGAGGTAAAAGGTGTCGTTCTTCGGTTGGTAGACGAGCGAGATTTTGTGGGCGTATTGGCGGTCGAGGCCAGTCGGGTGTCCGCCGGCGAGGTAGAGCGGTTCGGGATGCGAGGTCCAGTGGACGAGATCGAGGGAGAATGCCGCCATGATATGGGCACCTCCCTTGCCGACGCCGAAATAGAACATGACCCAGTGGTCGGCGGCGCGGAAGACTTTGGGATCGGAAGCAAACTGTTCATCGTACCCGCCCGGTCGGATACGGATCACCGGGTTGGCGGGATAACGCATCCAGGCAAGCAGGTCGGTGGAGAAGGCGAGGCCGGTCTGTTCGACGCCGCCTTGGGCGGCATTGTAGAAATTGAAGAAACGTCCCTGATGTTCGAGGAGCCAGGGTTGGTAAGTGCAGTCCTTTTCCCAGGCGCCGCAGTCGGGATCCTGGACGGCAAGAATCGGGCTGTTCTTGGCACGGCGCCAGGCGAGTCCATCGTCGCTGACGGCAACGCCCTCGTATCCCGGGCGAAGTTCGTAGCCCCCCTGACGCGGGTAGCAGCCGTAAAGGGTCCAAAACCGGCCGTCGTGGCGTTTCAGCAGGCGAGGCGCCTTAAGGTCATAGGACGCGTAGAGGTAGGCGCCAACGACACATCCGCCATGGTCGAATTCGCTGGGCGGACCGAATCCCATGGCAAGTCGTGGATGGGTCCAGTGGATGAGATTGGTGCTCTCGGAGACGAAGGAGTTGTAACCTTGACCGTTGAACCCGATGAAACTCAGGAACCAGGTGTCCGGTCGGCCGGGGAGTTGGTAGACCGTCGGACAATCGGTATTTTGGAAGCCTTCGTGGCCGGGTATTTTAGGATCCGCGGCGATGACGTGATCCGGCCAATAATGCCAATTTCGGTAAGGAGCCGACCATCGGTCGAGCGTCTCCCGTGGGATGGACGCCTCCAAGGGTTCGGCTTGTGCCTCGTCCAGGAACCCAACCGTCAGAGCCAGGAGCGCGAAAAGGCGACAACCAACGCAACGGACCAAGAAGGCATGCGTCGACCAGGGAGAACACCGATGGGTTGGCGGCAATGGAATCATGATCGGGTCGCAGGTCGGGCGGCGGGCTGTGCCGACGGCCTGGGGTTGGTGCGGTCGGAGCGGGGCGACAGCATCATGGAGCGGCTTCGAGGCCGCGTCGGCGTAGGAGCGGTTCGATGCGCGGTTCGCGACCGAGGAAGGAACGGACGAGGTCCATGGCATCGGCGCTGCCGCCGCGGGAGAGGACGGTTTTACGAAAGCGATCACCATTCTCCCTGGTCAATCCGCCATTCGCTTTGAACCAGTCGACGCTATCGGCATCGATGACTTCGCTCCAGATGTAGGAATAATAGCCAGCCGAGTAGGCACTGCTGCCAAAAATGTGGGAGAAGTAGGTGCTGCGGTAACGTGGTGGAACCGGGACCTGGTCGACACCCGCGCGAGCGAGGGCGGCAGCCTCGAAGGCGAGGACCCCGTCGACCGAAGGCACATCGTCCGGTCCGAGCTGATGCCAGGCCATGTCGAGAAGTGCAGCCGCCAGATATTCGGTAGTTTTGAACCCCTGATTGAACCGTTGGGCCGCCTGAACCTTTTGGACCAGATCGTTGGGGATGGGGTCGCCGGTGCGGTAGTGGCGGGCGTAGTTCGCCAGGATGGTGGGCCACGTCATCCACATCTCGTTCACCTGGGAAGGGAACTCCACGAAGTCGCGGGGGACGCTTGTGCCGGAAAAGCGTGGGTACCGGACATTGGAGAAAAGCCCGTGCAAGGCGTGGCCGAATTCGTGGAAGGCGGTATTCACTTCATCGTAGGTGAGCAGAGTGGGCTCGCCGTCGGGCGGTTTGGGAACGTTGAGATGGTTGGCGATGATGGACTTGCGATTCAGCAAGGCCGATTGGGATACGTAGGAATTCATCCAGGCCCCGCCACGCTTGGTTGGGCGGGCGTACCAATCGACAATGAAGAAGGCCAGAGTGGAACCATCGGTGTCGCGGATTTCGAAAACGCGGGTGTCGGGATGGTAGCGGGGCAGGTCGGTGCGCTCGTGAAAGGTGATGCCGTAGAGTTGGGTGGCGGCATAGAAGATACCGTCCACCAGAACGCGACTCATTTCGAAGTACGGCCTTAGCTGTGATTCGTCGAAAGCGTACCGTTGTTGACGGACCTTCTCGGCGTAGAAATCCCAGTCATGCGCCGCCAGGGGAAATCCGGCTTGGTCATCATCGATGAGGGCCTGCATCGCGGCGGCCTCGCGACGGGCGTTGGCGACGGCGGGCTTTGCCAACTGGGCGAGAAGGGCGTCCGCTTTGGCCACCTCGCGCGCGGTCTGCACCGCCAATTGGTAGGCGGCATGATGTGGATAGCCAAGCAACCGAGCCCGCTCGGCACGCAACCGGGCGAGACGGGAGACCAACTGGCGATTGTCAAATTCGCCGCCGCCGCTTCCTCGGGCCATCGAAGCTTCGAGAATGCGTTGCCGAAGCGTACGGTCACGCAGCGAGGAGAGGGGTGGTTGGCCAGTGGTATTGAGCAAGGAGAGAAGGAACTGGTTGGTGTGGCCGGCGGCCTTGGCCGCCTGGGATGCAGTCGCCTTTGCGGCGTCATCCAGCCCGTCGAGAGAGCCTGGACTGTCGACGAGGACCGCGCGGGCATTGCGCTCTTTCAGTACGTTCTGCGTGAACGTGGCGTGAAGCGTGGCCAGTTCGCTATTGATGGCAGACAGCCTGGACTTTCCGGTGGCATCCAGACGCGCGCCGGCTCGCACGAAGTCCTCGTGGATCTTCTCAACCAAACGCAGGGATTCAGCGTCAAGGCTCGTCTCATGGCGATCGCGATAGACAGCATCAATCCGTGAGAACAGCCGAGGGTCGAGAAGGATGGCATCACGATGTGCCGCCAGTTTGGGCGCCATCTCCTTTTCGATGGCCTGCATCGTTGGGCTCGTGAGCGTCCCGTTGAGATTCGCAAACATGCGTTCGACGTGGTCGAGACGAAGGCCCGTGCGTTGGAGGGCGACCAAGGTATTGGTGAAATTGGGAGCTTCCGTTTGTGTGGCGAGCGATTCGATTTCCTGGCGTTCCTCCGCCATCGCCTGTTGGTAGGCGGGAAGGAAATGCTCCTCGCGAATCCGATCGAAGCGGGGATAGCCGAGAGGCAAATCACTGGCGACAAGCAGGGGATTGTCCGGGGCGTTCACGGGCGGTGTCGGTAAGGGGTCGGCAGCGGAGGGGATGGGAATGAAGGCGGTGGCGAGCAACCACAGTCCGATGAGAATCGGCAGATTGAGAGGAGGCATGCTGGTCAATTCGACTCGGTTCCGGGGGGTGGCCCGGGTGCGGCCGTTGGTCAATGGCGACTGATGGTACGGATAGGTCTTGATTAGCGATTGAAATACGAGTCGCGGCCCGTGACTTGTTTGGGAATTGTTGAAGTCGCGTTGATGGGGCTTACGGAACCCGCTTGTTACGAAGTCCTTGAGAGGTTGTCCGAGCGACAGACGCCAAGGAGGTGGGGGTGGGGAACCCCGCTGAAGAACGTTCCGTCGCCCGGACAGTCTGCTTGTACGCCTCTTCACATGAATGTCAACGATAGTATTAAGTATCTAGAATACAACGTGTTAGGACTTATATTTCAAGTGTAAGCAACATGATTATTTGTGCTAAGTGAATTCGCTATGCGAAAAATGAGGTGGGTGGCGTTTGGTCATCTGGCAGGGGCTGTCGGTCTATTGCTCCATGGTACGCACCGTAGCCAGCGCCTGAATCCGCCAAACCGCTGATTCCTTAATCAAAGTGAGTCGGAATTCCTGAACCCAATAATCGGCGTCGCCGACGAAATGGACCGTGGACGTGAGATGAGCGGTGGCACGGGTCAGCGAGGGCTCCAAAGTCACGGCGATGTCGAGGAACTCCACTTTGAGCCCCTTGGATGACGCCCGGTAGGCGGTGGTGCCCTCCTGGAGTTCAGCGCGGGTCTGGATGACGGTGCCACGCGAATTCCAAGGGCCGATGGCGAGTTGGAATTGGACGGGATCGGCGAAGTAGTCCACCACCTGGGAGGGGTAGGACAGTCGTTGAATGGGTGAACCGCCCCCCGCGAAGGACACGTCCCTGGCGAAAGATTTGAGGCGCTTCTGGATGGCACGGATCTCCCGTTCTTCAGGGGAGGCCCATGTCCACGCGACCGCGCCGACGAGTCCGGCTGCTGCGACCAGGCCGCCAACGATCGTGCGTCTGCGGTTCAGCGTTACCATTGGACTTTACCGGCGATGCGTCGGCGATCGATGACGCCGAATTCGTGTTGTTCCTGAGACATCGACCGATTGTCGCCGACGATGAAGAATTCGTCCTTCTGCAAGGTCCGTGGGCGGGGTCCGCGTGTGGGCCAGGACCAGGCGCGGCGTCGGTTCTTGACGTAGGGTTCATCGAAGGGATCGCCATTGATGAAGACCTGTCCGTCGCGGATTTCGACCTGGTCGCCGGGGAGGCCGACGACCCGTTTGATATACATCAAGGTTTCACCGCTGGTACGAACCGCCACGATATCACCGCGGGCGGGTTCGCGTCCTTGGAGATAAGCCAGGCGGTTAATGACGTGGATGGAGCCCTCCCGCAGGGTGGGGAGCATGCTGGTGCTTTCGATTTTCCGCAGAAGGATGACGTACTTGAAAGTGAGGCCCGTGGCGATGACGAGCACGGCGATGCGCACCAGTGTGACCACGGGCCGTTTGCCGAATGCAAACGTCCTAAGGGAGTCCAGCCAGGTCGTTGTCATGCCCACAGCCATGCCATGAGTCCGCTCGTCCGCGGGGAAATTGGCGAAAAACGGCGTACGGGCAAGCGTCGGTTAGGATGGAAATTAGGCGTCGCCGAGATGGGGCACGAGGCGATGATTAAGGCGGCGTTGTTCGGAAAGAGCGATCATTCCGTGCTGCACCTTGATCCAGCCCATTTCACGGAGTGACCGCCAACCTTCCAGGCGGGCCGCCCGGCGAAGCTGGCCGGTTTTTACCGCCGGAACGATGAGGTCTGCGACATTGTCGCTGACGGTAAAGAATTCATAGATCGCGACCCGGCCGCGGTATCCCCGGCCGTTGCATTCCGGGCAACCGATGGCGCGGTAGGCGTGGGCCTCCTCTGGGGCGATTTCCAATGAAGCAGCCATTTCGGCACGGATCATGTCGGGGATGGCGAGGTCCTCCTGGCGGCACTGCGGGCACAATCTCTGCGCCAGGCGCTGGGCGATGGAGCACACCAGAGACGAGGCGACGAGGAACGGTTCGACGCCCATTTCCAGGAGTCGGGCGACGCTGCTGACACTGTCGTTGGTGTGGAGCGTCGACAGAACGAGATGACCGGTCAAAGCGGCGCGCACGGCTATTTCCGCGGTTTCGGAATCCCGGATTTCGCCGATGAGGACGACGTCGGGGTCGTGACGCAGGACGGACCGGAGACCGCTGGAAAAGGTGAGTCCGATATCGTCGCGGACCTGGATCTGGGAAACCCCCTCCAATTGATATTCCACCGGGTCCTCGATGGTAATGACCTTGCGACCTTCGTCATTCGCGTGTCCGAGGGCGGCGTACAGGGTGGTGGTTTTGCCACTGCCGGTCGGGCCGGTGAGCAGGACGAGTCCTTGCGGAAGCTGGATCAGTTCGCGAAGGGTTGCTTCCTGGCTGGGTTCGAGTCCCAGCAGCGCGGCGTCGAGAAGGAGGCTTTGGCGCCCCAGCACGCGCAGGCAGATCGCTTCACCGTGTTTGGTGGGTATGACCGAAACCCGCAAGTCATACTCCTCCGATTCCGTCTTCAGGGAGATGCGGCCATCTTGAGGCAGTCGACGCTCAGCGATGTTGAGGCCGCTCATGATCTTCAGCCGTGAGACGATCGAGGCGTGAAGATCTCGCAGGCCGGGCGGAACAGGGATCGATTGTAAGACGCCATCGATGCGATAGCGAAGGCGGATGGCTGAATAGTAGGGTTCGAGGTGAATGTCTGTGGCCCGCTGGCGAATGGCGTCGGCGACGACCTGGTCGACGAAATCCGCGATCGTGGCTTCGACGGCGGCGCTGGTGGGTGCGGTGGGGACGTCGAAGACGACATCCGGGCTGGCATCCCCTGCACCTCGTTCCTCGCGAAGGCGCTCCACTGTTTCGGCGCCCAGGCCAAAGCGTTGATTGATGACGCGATTGACGGTGGCCGGAGTCGTCAGAACGACTTTGAGCCGGCGGTGGAGGAGCATGCGCAAGCTCGCGAGGTCGACCTGTCGCGGTGGTTCGCTGAACGCGAGGGTGACGACATCTCCATCAACACCGATGGGTAGGGTGCGGAAATGGAGAATGACCTTGAGTGGAACGACTTCGAGTTCTTCGCGCGTGAATTCACGACCTGCAAGGTCGACGAATTCGAGGCCTTGGGTCTCGGCGAGCGCCCGCCACGCCTCCTCCTCGGTTGCGTAGCCGAGGTCGACGAGGGCGCGATGTTGGGGGATATGAAGTCGGCGCTGCCGGTGTCGAACCAGTTCGAACTGCCGTTCGGTGAGGCGGCCTTGTTCGACCAGCCACTCGCCGAGTTCGCGACGTGGCGGAGGGGATTCGTTGCTCATGGCGCCGGTATCTCGACGGATGCGGTTTTCGCGAAGTCGAGTTTCAGTGCAACCCCTGCGGTGTTCGTCGAGGATAGCTGGCGAAGTCCGATGTCCACCGCGACGTAGTCCGCGAGGAATTTTTCGCCGGCGCCGCAGAGGATCTGTTTGTCGGCCACTTGGATGACTGCGCGGCGAATCCCGGCCGCCGTCTCGAAGAAACCGCGATAAGTGACATCCACTTTGCGAGTCTTGGGGGGCGGGGGCGGAGGTTTTGGGGGAGGGGCAGGTTGAATGGCGAGGGTGAAGAACGGATTGCCGGAGTTGGTCATCGGTCGCCAATCGACACTGCCCGGCCAGGCAAAGAACTGGCGAGTTTGTTCGGCGGCGGGATGAGGCGTAGGGAGGGGGCCGATGGGGCGTGAATCGGGAGGAACCGCTCCGCGATGGGTCAGTTGCGACAGGGAAAGAGCGAGAAGTAGCGCCAACACGACGATCGCCGGGATCATCAGCCAATTGAGGATGACGGTGTCACGGCGCATGTGGGCTCAGGGGGTGTCGCGGGCAACGACGGTGCTGACCACAAGTTCGAGTTGTGCCTGTTCCGCCGCCTCGAGTTGGTTCCGGCGGAGGAGCAGTTGGTCGATGAACAAGGCGGGCCGCGCCGCGAGGTCCTCGGAGAGCCCGGTGCGCTTGAGTTCTTCGGGTGACAGCGAGAGGGCGACCAGGAGCTTCCCGAGGGCATCCATGGTACCAACGGTGGTTACATGGACCCGGAGGACGGTCCACGCATTCGTTGCTGGAGCGGGGGAGAATCCGGGGGGCGGCAGGGGGCCGACCTCGGCGGGCTCCTGGAGGGGCAGCGGTTCCACGGAGACTTCGCCCACCTCCCTGACGCCCGCGCGGATGGCGGTCTTGATGACGCGATTGACGGTGGCGAGTTGGATCCAGAGCAATTCGGGATGGGCAAGTTCCGGTTGATAGCGCGGAAATCCGCGGGGCAGACCGGGGGTCAGCGTGACGCGGCCGGCTTGAGCTTGGGCGGCGAGTTCTTCGAGGCGCCGTTGGGATTCGTTGAGAAACTCGACCAATTGGAAGGGTTCCTCGAGGCGATTGCGGATTTCCGACGGATGTTCGAGGCGGGGAAGGGACTCGCGTTCGGCGGCGCTGAACGCGCTCGAGGCGGCACGAAGCTCCGAGAGGCGGTTGCTGAGGGTGAAGAAGTCGGTTCCTCGCGGAAGGCCTGCTTCGAGGGTTGCCTTGGCGAGGTCTTCGCGCAGCCCGGCGATTGGATTCTCCTCCTGATCCACGCGCGCTGCCAGTGGCCGAAGGACCGCGAGATACGCGGAGGCGAGTACGACGACCCCGAGCACCACGAGTCGTTGGAGGGTGGCAAGACGCAGGTTCATGGCCGCCGACCTCCTCGGGAAGCGTTCGTCGTGGCGTTGGCGTCGGTGCGTATCGGCGTGCGGAATCCGGTACGTGGCTCACGATTGGTGGTGGCGAGACGCGGGAGCGGCCAAGGGGGAAGCAATTCCGCCGCCGAGAGATTGAATTCGAGGGCAAAATGGCGCTCAGGGAAGATGAGGTTGGTGGCCACCAGATCGCGGCGGCGCTCGCTCGGAAGGACGTCGACGTTGCGGAAGAGTGGATAGCGCTTCAGTTCACCGACGAGATCACTTAGGGCCTGTCGCATGGGTTCGCCTTGGGGAACGAGGCAGACTTCGGCGACAAAAGCGCGGTCGGGCGGCGGGTTGGTGGGCGGGTTGAGAATGCCGCCTCCGTAGCGGAGTTCGGAGGGTTTGATCAGCGGAGGCGGAGTAAAATGGTTGCTCCCTGCGGTGTAGCTGGCGGCGTCGGCCAGCAGAACGTACCAATGGTCCGAATTGGTTCGTTGGCGTTGGAGCACGCCGAGCATTTGCAGGGTCTCGACGGTTTGACGTTGGCGTTCCAGCACCGGGCGGAACTCGTCCATGCGTGCATTCAATCCCTCCGCAACTCCACGGATGGCCTGGGCATGTTTCAAGGCTGCGGACGCTTGCTGCTTCCAATCCACCTTGGCGGCGAGACGGCGGGTTTGGTGCAGGGAGGCGGCGACCAGGGCCACGGTCAGCATGGCGATCAGTGCAAGGTTGACCGTGAGAAGCGCCCTCCACAGGCGCTGACGTTGCCAATGGTATTTATTGGCGGCCGGCAGGAGGGACGGGGATGGGCTGGCCAGGCCGAGGGTCGCGACGAGCGCACCCCAGGCCACGGCAAAATCCGGTGAAATGGCGGCGTGTGCCTTGGATCGAGGCCACGGCAGGAACCGTCGCTTTCCGAATGACGAAAGGTCCTCCGCCAGGCGCGGTTGCAGGGCGCCGCCGCCGGCGAGGTATGCGGGCCATCGGCCTACGACTTCGGCGAACTGGCGATGTTCGGCGGCCCACTCCGAAATGGATCGTTCGATTTCCTCCACCCAGGAGTGCATGGAGGTGCGAAAGGCGGTGGAGGTCTCGGAACGAAGGCTCGGGGGTTCCGCTCGCTTCAAAACTTCTGCCGCTTCCGAGGTCCCTCCGCGGTCGGCGAGTATGGCGGCTGTAAAAGCCGCCGAACCGGAGGGGAAGGAGGTGGAAGCCACCGCGCGTCCTTCCGCCACGATGGTGAGGACCGTGTGTTGGGCGCCCAGGTCGACCAGGATGGCGTGTTGGACCGGCGCACCGTCGGCGAGGAACGCCGCGGCCAGGGCGTCGCCCGCTGGCCGGACATCAAAAATGTGCTGGGGATCTTCGAGGGCGGCGGAGAGCAATTGCTCCAGCACATCCTGCCGGCAGAAGGCGGCGGTAAGTTGCGTGGGAGCGCCGGGGCTCTCGGGAGGAGTGCGGACCGCGTCAAAGACCCAAGGGCTCTCGCTCAGGCCGCCGATGCTATTGGCCTCTTTCTCGAGAAGGGCACGCGTTTCGGCCGGGGTTCCGCCCGATGCTTCAACGGTGTGTCGAAGCACTTGGTATTGGGGTAGAACCAGAATGACCGCTTCGGGCTCGGATTCCCGCAGTCGACGCCGGGTCTCCTCGCGCAGTTCCTCGGCGGTGGTGAAACCGTCGAGGTGCGCGTCGATCACCTCGAAGCGTTGAGCCTTGGGGCGTCCACGATGGACCGTGGCGTGAAGGATGCGGGCCCGCTGTTCTCCGAGGTCGACCACGGCGAAATGCCGGGCCGGCAATGTCAGCAGGTTGGCGAGATGGGCGCCTGAAAGCGAGGCAGCCACGTCAACTATTGTTCCTTTTCCGGCGACACGAACCGGATGTATTCACCCGAGTCGGAAAGGATGGTCGCGGTCACAAAGATGAGCAGGTACCGCGGGCGATCGACCTCCGTGCGATTGCGGAAAGCGGCCCCGATCAGCGGGAGGCTGCCGAGGATGGGGACCGACTCGACGAAGGTGGTTTGTTCCCGGGAAAGCACCCCACCCATGACGACGGTTTCACCGGATTGCACCGCCACGCGGGTGGCGATTTCCTGGGTCCGATACTCGGGTAGCCGAATATCGAAACTGCTCACCGGGCGTCCGGCCTCGTCGACATCGGTAATGGTGGCGAAGGTGGCGAGTTTGACGTCGCTGTTCACGCGCGGGTTGAGCGCCAGCAGGATGGTCTGTCCGTCCCCGCCGATGCTGGCCAGGACGTCGAGCGTGACGCCGGAGGTGATTTTGACGGGTTTGCCAGACGGAACGAGGGCCGACGACGAGCGGCGCTCGAGGGTCTGGGTCTTCACCTGATATTCCTCGTAGTAGTACTGGATTTTGCCGTCTTCGATGGTGGCGGGTCGGTTGTTGAGCAACGTGAGGCGGGGTGCGCTGAGCGTCTGGCTCTCGCCGGTCTGCTCGAGAGCGTTGAGGGTGGCGCTGAGGGTGGTTCGGTCGAGGATGTTGGTGAACACCTCCTGGAGACCGCGTCCCACGTTGAAACCAAAGCCGGTGAAATCGATTGGCGAACCTTGGATGGTGGCGCCGCGGCTGGATTCCCATTGAACACCGAGTTGCAGGAAAGCCGCCTCGGTAATGGTGATGAAGCGGGCCTCGATGAGCACCTGCTGGATGGGTTTGTCGAATTCCTCGACGATCTTGTCCATCACCTGCAGTTGCTCGGTGGTCCCGGACGCCAGGATCACATTGCGCTCGTAGTCGATGAGGTACTTGCCGCCTTTGAAGAAATCGACGATCGCCTGTTCGATGGCCGATTTGATCGGCGCATTGTCGCGAACGAATTGTTCGATCTTCTTGGTTTCGGTGATGGCGGTGACCTGGCCTTGGGGATTCATGGCCTTGGTCTGGACGGTTTCGGCGGCGCCGAACTCGGCCGGGAGCACGAAGCCGTGGCGCAGTTTGTAGAAGCGGGTCTCCTCCTGGACTTTTTTGGGGTCCTTGCCGTCCACAATCCAGATCAGGTCCGAGCCGATCTGGAATTGGATGTCCATGTTGCGCGAGACGTAACGCAAAAACTCATCGAGCTTCACTTTCTCCAGGTTGACGCTGAGCGTCTGCTTGAACGCGGGGAGATTCTTGTCGGCGACGAAGTTGATGCCTTCGGCCTGGCCGAGATTGAAAATGATGGTTTCGAGGGGAGCGTTCTCGAGGTGGACCGAAACCTCTTTTTCCAGCAGGTTGGCCATGCGCCCGCGTGCCGCCTCGATGTCGAAGAGCGGTCCTTTGCGAATGATCGTCTTTCCGTAGGACTCCGGGATGTAGCGGGTGTTCTCGATCTGTTCCACCGTGTCGCGGATGTCCTTCCGGGGTGGGAGTCCGCGGTCTTTGGACTCGGTCAGCAGCTTGGGGATGGTGGGATTGAAGACGGAATTCTTGGAGTCGATCTCGCGGATCTTGTCCTCGACCTCCTGTGCGCGACGGAGGCGGCGCTGCTGGAGGACCCATTTGTAGATCCGCTCGACGGCGGTATCCCCGGGGTTGTTTTCGTACAACTCGCTCGCCTTTTGCTCGGCGCTTTCCCAGTGGTTGGACTCGGCCAGCTTGAAGATCTCCTTGATCTCCGCGTCATGAACGGAGTCGTAGCGGATACGGGGTTTGCGGGTGCGCGACGGTTTCGATTCCTCGGCGGCAACGGATCCCTCCGAGGTCGAGGCGGAAGCGGGTGCGGCGCCTTCGGATTGGGGCGTGGCCGAGGTGGGGGGGGCCGTCTTGGGTGGGACGGACGGCGGGGTGTCGGTCGCGGTTGTGCTCGCGGCGTCCGCGCTGGCGGGTATGGGGGGAGCCGGGGTCGTGGTGGCGCTGGCCGACTTGGACGGTCGGGAGGTGGTGCCGGGCCGCCCGGGACCAGGAGCGGGACCCCGACACGACCACAGCACGACCGCCAGCCCCAGGAGGTAAAGCAGTTGCGCGCGGGTGCCGCGGTTTCTCATACAATGTGGTGGACGACTGTCGTGCGCATCTCATTCAAGATCAGATGCAACGGCAAATCGGTTCCGGACGTCCCTTCTTGTAGCGATCGCTTGATGCCCAAGCCAAGCCGAGAGTGGGGAAGAGTCGGGTCGCGGTCACGGGTGCCGTTTCGTCACAATTACGTCTTGGCGTCGTGCCGCCGCGTTCTATCGTGGGTGCGCGACGGTTCGACACGCGGGTGTCGGCTCGGGTTGAAGAAGTCGGAACACGACGGCGGACGAAGGAAGGCGACGTTTCAAAAGGATGCGACTTATTGGATATCTGGATAGCGAGAGCCTGGCCGAGAAGGTCAGTGGCCTTCTCTTTGCCCAAGGGATTCGCAATCAAGTGGAGCCTGACGAGGGGCCCGGTTGGGCACTGTGGGTGCATGCGGAGGAGGATTTGGATCGTGCCCGGCAGTTCCTCGCAGCGTTTCGGGCGAACCCGGACGATCCCGTGTACCGGCAGGCCGGTTCGACCCAGCGCGGAGGAGGTCGCGAGGAACCCGCGTCGCGACCCGCAGTCCGGTCGAGTCGAGCGTCGACGACCGAATTGGAGGGGTACTCGGACTCGAACGGATTGTTTTTGGTGACCCTGGCGTTGGTGGTGATGTGTGGAGTGGTGGCACTCCTGACCCAGTTGGGAACGGAAGGCGCTTTGGTGCGGCGTTTGCAGATGTCGGAAGTCATGTGGCGGTGGAAGATCTCGATGGAACTGTTCCTGCCCGAGGTTCGACGGGGCGAGGTTTGGCGGCTACTGAGTCCCGCGTTTCTCCATTTCGGTTGGCCGCATCTGCTCTTCAACATGTGGACCTTTTGGGATTTGGGACGTGCGATAGAGCTTCGGCGCGGGACCTGGACCTTCGTGGGTTTGGTGGTGGGCCTCGCGTTGGTCTCGAATTTGGGCCAGTATTTCGTCAGCGGTCCCAGGTTCGGGGGGATGTCCGGGGTCATTTACGGATTGTTTGGATACGTTTGGATGCTGGGTCGGTATCGACCCAACCTCGGGCTGGGGCTTCACCCCCAGACGGTGGTGCTGATGCTGGTTTGGTTCGTGATTTGCCTGAGCGGTGCGCTGGGTGTGCCGGTGGCGAACACGGCGCACGGCGTGGGACTGGTTGCAGGGGTGGTTTGGGGACGCTTCGCTGCCCTTCGGTCGGCCTAAGGCGCGGCTCGGACGGTGGAGCGGGCGGAATCAGCCGCGCTTCGTCACTTCAGAAGCGCATTTCGTCCCGGTGGAACGGCTGTGCCGACAAAGACACATTGTCCCGGCGTATAGGGGAAGTAGTTTGACGTCCAGAAGGCAGAGTTCTTAAACTGAGGCCACGCAGAATCTGAAACTTATGAACAGACACCCGTCTAAGCCCACCGGTCGTGCCGGTCAGGGCTTCACGCTGATCGAGCTCCTGGTCGTCATCGCCATTATCGCGATTCTGGCCAGCATGCTGCTGCCGGCGCTCGCCAAGGCGAAGCAAAAGGCCGACGGCATCAAGTGCATGAACAACACCAAACAGTTGATGCTCGCGATCAAGTTGTACGCGGGTGACAACGATGATTGGTTCCCGCCGAATCCGGACGATGGCAATGCGACTCCGGGTCGGAATTGGTGCCCGGGCTCGGCCGGTATTGGCCAGGCCTACGAGTTCAACTCAGACATCTTCAAGAATCCCACCAACAATCTGCTCGCGAACTACATTGGTGGCTCGGTGGAGGTGTACAAGTGCCCGGCGGACAAGCGCGTTGGCAAGTACCAGGGGACGGATCCTGCCAAGAAGGGCCTCAAGGTTCCTTCTGCCCGTACGGTATCGATGAGCCAGGCGGTCGGCACCAACCCGAGCGCTCCGCGGGCCAAAGCGCCGGTCGATGGGCCGTGGTTGGACAACAACCACACGCACGTCCTTAACCAGAAGTGGCGGACCTTTGGCAAGGAATCGGACTTCAGCGATCCCGGCCCGGCCATGACTTGGGTGTTGATTGACGAAGAAGCGAAGAGCTTGAACGACGCCGGCTTCGCCGTCGGCATGGTTCGCGCCGAGTGGATTGATTGGCCCGGTACCTACCACAACATGGCGTGCGGTTTCGCCTTCGCCGATGGCCATTCCGAAATCAAGAAGTGGAAGGTCGGTACCACCAAGGTGGGCACCTCGGTCTCTCGTCTGGCGGTCCCTGGAAGTGTGGACTGGACCTGGATCTCACAGCGCACCTCCGCCGCGCTCAAGTAATACCGATCGTCGTTTGCTGATCTCATTGAAGGCAGCCTGGGTTTCCAGGCTGCCTTTTTGTTTGGTGCGCCTGAGGTGGGGTGAAGGGCGGATTCTCACTGGATCCCCCATTTGAGAACTCGCTTCACCTCAGGCCCGTAGCCACGCAAGGTTTTGCCGTTCCTAGGACGTGGCGACACCGACCCGACAGCAGCAGCGTGCCATCGAGGCGACCGGCGATGTGCTGGTGGTTGCGGGGGCCGGCGCGGGGAAGACCAGCACCCTGGTTCGGCGCATTCTGAGCCGAGTCCTTTCGGAGACGAACCCGGTTTCGCTGGACCAATTCCTGGTCGTCACCTTCACCGATGCTGCCGCAGCGGAAATGCGACATCGGTTGCGCCTGGGGTTGGAAGCGCATCTCGCCGCGCACTCATCGGACAGCCGCGCCATGGAGCAGTTGGCGATTCTGGAATTGGCCCAGGTCTCCACATTGCATTCCTTGTGCCTCCGGTTGGTGCGCGAGCATTTCCACGCCCTGGGACTCGATCCGCAGTTCGCCATCCAGGACGCCTTGCAGAATCGGATCCTGGGGCGGGAGGCGCTGCATCGCGTCCTGTCACGCCACTACGCCTTAACCTCAGAGGGGGAGCCGGGTGGTGTCCGCCGATTCTTGTCGAGATTCGCCTCGGACCAGGATGGTGCCGTGCGCGACCTCATCCTGCGCCTACACGACTTCGCCCGGACCTTGCCGGATCCCGCGGCGTGGTTGGAGTGGCAGAGATCGGCCTATGAATCGCCGACCCCCGGAGTGTGGGAAGCGTGGCTGGCGGGCGGTGCCAAGGAATGGGCGATGGGTTGGCTGGATCATGCCGACAAGGTGGTCGCCGGGGATGCGGAGAATGCCGTGGCACCTCGTGTCGCCAACGACCTCCGGCAATTGAGCGCTGTCGACGACGGCGCGACGCGTGCCGCCGTGGCGGCCATGGTCCATTCCCTGGTGCAGGCGGGAGCAAAGGAGAACTTTCCTCACGGGACCATGACCCGATGGCGGGGACCGCTGAAGGAACTCTTCGACGAGGCCGGAGAGTTGGACGAATACCTCGCCCTGCCGTCCCCGGGCGGCGTCGATCCGTTGCTCGAGGACTGGAACATGTGCCGAGGGGACATGGTCGCGCTGCTGCAGTTGGTGGAGGAATTCACCGCCGAGTTTGCCGCCGCGCGGGCGGTCGAGGCCGTGGTGGATTTCGCCGACTTGGAGCAGTACGCCATTCGTCTGCTCTGGGATGCCTCTGCTCGCGGTCCAACCTTGCTCGCCCGGCGGCTGCAGCAGCAGTTCGAGTTTGTCTTTGTCGACGAGTATCAGGATATCAATGGCGCCCAGGACCGGATCCTCGCTTGTTTGAGCCGCGGCGGCGCGGCGGCGAATCGATTCTTTGTCGGCGATGTGAAGCAGAGCATCTATCGGTTCCGGCGGGCGGATCCGCGGATCTTCCAAGGCTACTCCAGGGACTGGCGGCAAGGGGAGCATCGAGGAGTGGTGGCGTTGACTGAGAACTTCCGCAGCCACGAACGGATCCTCGGCTTCGTCAACGAACTCTTCTCGACACTCATGCGTTCGACGGTGGGTGGAGTGGCTTATGATGAGGAAGCACGCCTGGTGTTTGGTGCGCCGACCGACCGTGTGGCGCTGCGGGAGAACCCTGAAGGGCGCGTTGAATTGCTCCTTCACGTTTCCGGATCGGAGGCGACGATCAGCCCGGCCGAGGACGAATCCGTCGATGCGGACGCGGCCGATGATCTCGACGTGGAGGAAGCGCAAGCCGCGATGGTGGCGGCCCGGCTCCGGGAAATGCGCGAGAGCGGCATGACTGTGCTGGACGGCGGGTCCGGGAAACCGCGGCCGGTCGAATGGCAGGACATGGTGGTGCTGCATCCGGCACCGCGCCCCGTCGCGGAACGTTGGGCGCGTCGTTTCATGGCTGCTCGTGTCCCCTTGGATGTGCGACGGGGAGGGTTCTTCGAAGCGATGGAGGTTTCGGATCTGGTCCATCTGATTCGTCTGCTGGACAACCCGCATCAGGATCAGCCCTTGCTTGCCGTTCTTCGGTCCCCGTTGGTGGGATTGAGTTTGGTCGAACTCGCGGCCGTGCGTTTGGCAGGCCCGAAAGTAGACCTGTGGGAGGCGTTGGGCAGAACGGCGGCGGGGCAGGGGGAGCCTGCGTCTCAGGACGGCTCCGATCCCACGCCGAACCTCGAGCTGCAACAGAAGGCCACCTGGTTTCTGGAGTCGTTTGGGCGATGGCGGCGTCTGGCCCGCGAACGATCGCTGGCGCGGTGTCTCGAGACGATGCTTGCTGAGACGAGCTACGAGTCGTGGCTGCGCGCCCAACCGCGTGCCGATGTGCGCCTGGCGAATGTTCGCAAACTTCTAAAAATGGCGCGTGAATTCGATCAGTTCCAACGCCACGGGGTGTTTCGCTTCCTGCAATACCTGGACGCCCAGCAGTCGGTGGACCAGGAAGTGGAGAGCGCCCCTGCCGCGGGTGCCGTGGGCGTCCGCATGCTGAGCATTCATCAGAGCAAGGGGCTTGAGTTTCCGGTGGTCGTCGTTGCGGGATTGGGACGTTCCTTCAATCAGTCGGATTTGCGGGGTGAATGGCTCGTGGAGGGACACTACGGCGTTTGCCCCCCCGTTCTGAACGATTCGATGGATCGCCGCTATCCCAGCCTGCCACGCTGGCTGGCGGGTGATCGGATGCGCCGTGAGTTCGCGGGAGAACAGATCCGGCTGCTCTACGTGGCCTGCACACGGGCGTCGGAAAGGTTGCTGCTCGCGGGCACGGCGTCGTCGAAGGAATTGAATCGCTGGCTGGAGCGCGGGGATGGTGAGTCGACGCGGGAAGCCACCAAAGCGAGACATCCGCTGGCTTGGTTGGGTCCGCGAATCACGAGTTTGACGGGCAACCGCTCCTGGAGCCAGGTATCCGCCGGATCCGGGGCCTGGATGGACTGGCGCCTCATCCAGGGATCAATTGGACATATTCATCCTGATTCTGATGAGGACATTCCCGCCGTGATTCCGCCGGATGCGGAGACCCTGGAACTGTTGCGTCGACGTCTCCAGTGGGAGTACGCGTTTACCGCCGCGCTGCACGAGCCGGCGAAGGTGGCGGTGACGACTCTCGGTCGTCGCTGGCGGGAAGACGAAGAAGCAGCGGCTTGGTCGGCTGATTCCGCGGAGTCCCCGGGTCTCGCGGCACGGTCCGGTCGGCACGAGGGGAGCACCCGAACGGTGGAGGATGCCACCTCGGAGGTCGACACTGCGCCTCGGCGCCTCGCCCGCCATCCGAACTCAGCGGACGCGGTCGAGCGCGGCATTGCCCATCATTTGGTCTGTGAGTTGACCGATTTGGCCGCCCTCGATTCGCGAGCATCGCTGGAGGCTCAGATCGAGGGAATGCTGGCACGCGGGTGGATCCTCGAGAGCCAGTTCAAGTCCCTGGACCTTGAAGGGCTTTGGGCGTGGTGGGATTCGGAATTGGGCCGCCGGATCCGACAGGTGCCGGATCGGGTTCACCGGGAACTTCCGTTCACTCTTAAGCTGGATGGCGTGGTTCGGGAACATCTCGGTGAAGGGTGGGCGGAATGTCGCCCGGGCTCTCCGGCGAGCCCTTCGGAGCCGGGGCGATGCGACGATTTTCAGGTCGTGCAAGGCGTGGTGGATGTGGCGGTCATTCACGACGAAGAAATCTGGATCATCGACTATAAGACCGATCATGCCGAAGGATCGGAAGTGGAGACCAAGGCCGAGGCTTACCGGATTCAACTCCGCCTCTACGCCCAAGCCCTCGCCCTGATCTACCGGCGGCCGGTCACTGAATCCTGGCTGTATTTTCTTGGAGCCCGCAGAGCCGTCCGAATGGTGTAAATCGCGCCGAGGGAATCCGGTCGACTCAACGATGAGGCGCGGGGGGCGATTGGGTTGCGGCGTGGTCGGTTCCGCCTCCGGAGGCGTGGGACGCAGTCGTCATCTTCTTTCCTTGCTCGCTCCACGACACCAGGCCGGCGCCCAGGACAATGAGGAAGACGCCTGCCCACCGAAGGCCGCTTACGGTTTCATGGAGGTAGAATCTCGCAGCCAACGTGGTGATCACGAAGCCAAGCGAAGTGAGCGGCCACACCAGGCTCACATCGGCCCGGCCGAGGAGAAAAATAAGAATGCCGAAAAATGCGGCTTCAAAGGCGACACCCGCGAGAATCGACGGCTGGGTCGCGCCGGCTTTGACGACACGGACGATCTCCGGCACTGAAACGCGCTCCATGTCGCCGATCTGTTTGAGTCCACGGCTGAGGAGAACGACTCCGACGGCTTCCAGCACCAGGCCAATGATGAGGATGACGACGAACTTGAGCACGTCAGAGATCCTGATAGCGGATCAGTTGCAAGCCAAGCTCGGCGACCTTGGCCTTCACCTGCGGACTCACCAAGGCGTCAAATTCGTGACGGAATCGGTCCAGCGAAGGGTGCGAATACAGTTCCGAATCTCCCGGAGGCAGGTGCGGCAGCAGTTGAAGAATGCAGGCCTCGTCGACCTGCCCGTCCGCCAGCAGTCCGTAGACCTTCTGGGTATGGCGCCATCCGAGTCGATGGAACTGGGGCGCAGCACGGCGGGACAACCAACCGAAGATGGCGGCGTGGCTCAGGCGATAGCCCAGGTTCCCGCGAGTATAGCGGCAACTCATGGGGAAAGAGTCCCGTGTTAGCCGCATCCGGCGGATGCCCCAGGCCGCGGCATTCTCCACCAGGAGATCGAAGACCACCGGATGCAGATGCAGATGGAGGTGGCCATTGACGTGGTCCAGTTCGAGACCGGTTTGGCGGAAGCGTTCGAACTGCGCCGCTATTTCGGCCCGGAGAGGTTCGCGGAGGTCGGCACGAGACCAGTATTTCCAACCGGCGAGCGGCGCGTTGTTGCTGAAGTCGCCATGGTGATCTGTCAGCCCGTGGATCCGGTCCGGCGCTAGCGCGGCTCGGCCATGCACCAGGGTAAGGTGCAGCCCGACACCGAGGCGGGGATGGCGACGTGCCTCGGCGACGGCCTCAGCCGCGGCGTCGCCGGTGACCATCAGGCTGGCGGTGGTGAGAATCCCATCCCGATGAGCGCGAAGCACGGCTTCGTTGATGGAATGGGACCGTCCGAAGTCGTCGGCGTTGACGACGAGCCTTCGTGGCCCGCTAGCCTGCATTTCTCCGCGGGTAGGGCGGCCTCGCGGGGGGCGCCGTAGGGTTGCGTTGCCTGGACATGCCCGGCGCGGCGCGACGGAAGCGCCCTGATGATAACGGGTGTTTTACCGCTGTGCGCACGGTGAGCGATCCAGGCTAGGACGTGCCATAGTTGGGGGCAACGGCGCCCGAATGGATGCGGAGCCAGGTGCGAGCGATGAGGGCGACCTTTTGCCAGCGAGTCAGCCGGGTAGGTTCCGGGCCAAAAACATCGAAACGGGCTGCCTCCAACTTCACGAGAAGACGCCAATAGACTGAACCCATCAGTTCTGCGGCCACCATGGAACGGCGGTCAGCCTGGGGAAGAGTCTCGCGGGCCTTGCGATAGTAGTGGCGGGTGCGCTCGGCAACCGCCTGGGCCGCCTGACGGTAGGCTTCGGAGTACTCGCCGCGCAGGATGGAGTCTTCGCTGACGCCGTGTTGGTGGAGTTCCTCGAGGGGCAGATAGATTCGCCCGCGTTCCGCGTCGCGGCGGACGTCACGAAGGATGTTGGTGAATTGCAGGGCGCGACCTAAGTGGACGGCATACTCGCGGCAGGCCGGGTTCGAATAGCCGAAGATCTCGATGCTCAGGAGCCCAACGACCGAGGCCACTCGATAGCAATACTGCTCGAGATCCGCGTAGGTGGCGTAACGATGCTGGGTGAGGTCGGTCTCACAACCCAGGATGAGTTCGTTGAACAGTTCGAAGGGCAACCGGTATTGTTGGATGACGGTCTTGAGCTCCTGGTTGACCGCGAATCGTGGTTCGCCGCCGTCACAGGCCGTCCGGATGTCCGCCCTCCATTCCTGTAACAGCTGGGCTCGTTCCCCGACGGGACGAGAGTCCTCATCGGCGACGTCGTCGACTTCGCGGCAGAAGGCGTAAAGGGCCGCCATTCCTTGCCGGCGCGCTTTGGGCAGCAGGATAAAAGCGAGCGCCAGGTTGGATCCGCTACGCCGGGTAATGGCCTCACTGGTCTGCATCGTCCCTAGGGCGAACTGGTCGAAGAAGGCGGGGCCGGGGTGGTTGCATCGTCATCAGCCCGGGCTGGGGGCAAGCCTCCCGCCTCCGCGAGGGAAGGGTTTCTGGGGCGGTGGTCCCGTCGCCGGCGTCGCACGCGGCGGCGCCTGGGGTTGTCTTCTTCATGGTCATCGCCGGCCGAGGCGCTATCCGAGGCGGTCTCGGTTCGCGAGGATGAAGAGCCCGACGACGATCGATGGGAACGGTGCCCCCCGGAACCTCGGCGATGACGCGAACGTGCGCGGATGCCGAGGGCGATGCCGATGCCAAGGATCACCGCGATGGCGGCGACGACCAGCAGCACCACCAGCACATCATTGGCTACTAGGGCGCCTGTTCGTGTGGCGCCGGATCCCGCTAGACTCTCCATGTCAGTTCGTTGAGCGCGTTCCTGTCGAGACGGGTTCGTCCTCCGGAACCCCTTCAGCCAGCATGCCGAGGCGCTGCATTCGATAGCGCAGGGCGTGTCGACTGATGCCAAGGGCCTCCGCCGTCCGGCCGATATTCCGATGTCGTTCGAGCGCCGCCTGGATCAGGCGCCGCTCGAATTCCGAGAGCGCCTCCTCCAGGGGACGATCCGACAACGGCTCGGCCGCCGGCGCCAGCCTCGCCTCGACGGTGAAATCAGGCAAGCTGCTGGCGTGAACTTCGGACCCGGTCTCCAAGATCACCGCCCTCTCGATGGCGTTGCGCAACTCGCGAACGTTACCCGGCCAACGGTGCCGGAGCAACGCCTGTTGGGTGTCCTTGCCCAGCCGCAACCGTGGTCGACCCAGGCTGAGACAATAGTGGCCCAGGAAATGCTCCGCCAGCCTGGGAATATCCTCAGTCCGCTCACGCAGCGGCGGCGGACGGAACTGAACCACGTTGAGTCGATGGAACAGGTCTTCGCGAAACGCGCCGTCTCGGATCAAACCGACAATGTCCCGGTTCGTCGCCGCGACCACGCGGACATCCACCCTCAATTCGTCATTGCCACCGACGCGGGTGAAGGAGCCGTCCTCCAGAAAGCGCAGGAGCTTGGCTTGGAGCGGGCGGCTCATGTCCCCGATTTCATCCAGGAACACCGTGCCACCGTCGGCGTCCTCGACCCGTCCCGATTTCTGACGGATGGCGCCGGTGAAGGCGCCCTTCTCGTGCCCGAACAGTTCGCTTTCGAGCAAGTTCTCCGGGATGGAGGCGCAGTTGATGCGCACGTAAGGGGCGGCGGCGCGGCGACTGAGGCTGTGCAGGCAGGCAGCGATCAACTCCTTGCCGGTGCCACTTTCGCCCAGAATGAGGACGGTGGCCTGGGTGGGAGCGACCGTCTGGATGAGGAGTTTCAACTCCCGCATCTTCGGCGACTCGCCGATCAGTTGGTCGAGCGCCACGCTTTGATCGGACTTCGAGCGCAGGGCGTGGTTTTCGCGAACGAGTCGGTACCGTTCGGCGCAGCGGGCGACCAGGTGAAGCAGTTCCTCCGGGGCAAATGGTTTGGCGAGGTAATCGAAGGCGCCGCCGCGAATGGCTTCGACAGCCAGTTTGGGAGTGGCGTAGGCGGTGATGACCACCACGGGAACGGCGGGCCACCGCTGGCGGGCTTCGCGCAACAGTTCGTAGCCGCTCATTCCCCCGAGCCGCGCATCCGTCACCATCAGGAGAATTTCCCGGTCAGCGAGCACCTCCAAGGCCAGTTCCGCGGACGCCGCTCCCATCACCGAATAGCCCTCCGGGCGCAAGGCTTCCTCGATGGTGGCCCGCATATTCGGTTCGTCATCCACGATCAGGATGGGCGGGAGCGGGCGCATTAGCGGCGGGGATGAAGAGTGGTGCGACCGGGAAATACTAAATGAAAAGTCGCGCCTTTGCCAGCCTCGGACTCCACTTGGACCTGGCCACCAAACATTTCGACGTTCTGCTTCACAATGGCGAGTCCGAGTCCCGTGCCTCCCTTCTTGGTGGAGAAATAGGCGTCAAAAATGCGGTCCCGGTGCTCCGCGGGAATGCCCGGGCCGTCGTCGGCGATGATCACTTCGATGGTGTATTCGGGGCCATAGTGGGCGGCGATGCGGACGGTGCCGGAGCCGCCCAGAACATCACGGGCGTTTTTGAGCAGATTGTCGAGGATCTCGGCGAAGCTGCGCTTGCTCAGCATGAGCACGGGCCGTGGAGGGGTGAAATCCCGAAGGACCCGGATCTGGTAGCCGGATCCCGCGGGGAACACTCTACCGATGGCCGCCTCGATTTCGGCGACGACATCCAGGCGCTCGACATTGCCTTCCGCGAGCTGGGCGAAACCGATGAGGTCCGTGATGATGCGATCGGAACGGTCGACTTCGTCCCGGATGATCTGGAGTTGTCGGGAGGCGGAGGGTTCGAGTCGGCCGTGAGTGGATCGTTGCAGGGAAAAGGCGGCGGTGTTGATGATTCCGAGTGGATTCTTGATCTGATGGGCGATCTCGGCGGCGAGGCGGCCGGCGGTGCGCATCTGTTCCTGGCGTAGGGCGAATTCCGCCGCCTCCGTTAACCGAAGCCGCTCCCGGTCCCACAACATGCGCAGGATGTGAAAGATGGTGCCGAGCAGGAGAAGGAGAAAGATGCGGATCAGAAACGGCTCCGTGGCCCGGAGCACCTCCGTCTGTTCATCCAGTTTCAGGATGTAGAGATCGAGTACGCCGGCGGCGACATACGCCAGCGTCAACAGGATGTTCAGCACAATCTGCAGCGGCGCCACCGGCATGCTTAAGACGTTGCGGATCGCCAGCACGGGAAAGACCCAGAACAGGATGCTGTCGAACCCGTCCGTCACCAAGGTCAGTGCCGCCACGAACAGGGTGTCGAGCAGGGCCGTCGTGAAAACGATCCATTGAATGGCCTTCAATGGCATCTGACCAAAGGCCCAGATGGGTAGCGCCAGAAAACCGTTCACTACCGCGTACACCACGAATACCTGGCGCAGGGCGCGTACCGCTTCGAGAGCGACCTCGCTCGTATTGGCCAGGGCTTCGATGTTCAGCGAGAAATACAGGAACCAGCCAACGGCGAGGAGGATGCCAGCCTTTACCGGAAGTCCGACATCCCGTTCAACCAACCGAATCCGGCTGGCAGCCAGCGTCAGGTCCGGATCGGGTGCTGCGAGGGTTCGCCAGACCGTGTGAAGCCGTTGCGGAATTGGATTCATCCGGACGGACTTGACCCTGCCACGATGCCTGCGGCTGGGCAAATGCCCTTCCGCAACGGTCACGCATTCGGCGCGCCTCCGAGTTGACTGGACGACTTCCGCTGGGAAAGCGTCAGAGGGCTGCCGCACTCCACGACGACCAGCGTCAGACTGGCCCCGGGTGTCGGCTGGCGCGAAGCGGCTTGGTACATCTGCGGCCGTTCCCTCGGTTTGAAGTCGGCCTGCGCGTTCTGGGTGTCCAGTGGGTTAACCACCAGGCGCGAGGGGCACTACCGGGTGACGCGTCGTCGACGGTCAGGTCTCCGGAGGTTTTGAAGCCGAAAGTTCCTGACAGACGGCCGCGATGCGGGCGACGAGTTGGTCCACTTCGATAAGGCGGCCCACTCCTTCATAACCGCAGGACAGCATGCCTTCCGCGGGACCAAGAAACTCGGCGCCACGCTCCTTGAGGGTTCGGACATGGCCCTGAGTGGCGGGGTGCCGCCACATCTTGCCGTTCATGGCAGGAGCGATGAGGAGTCGGGCCGCCGGATTGAGCGCCAGCGCGATGCAGCTGAGGGCGTCATCGGCAAGACCCAAGGCCAGTCGGGCGAGGGTATGGGCGGTGGCGGGCGCCACGACGAGGATATGCGCCTCGTCGGCCAGGGTGATGTGCAGAGGCTTCCAGCCCTCGTCCTCATCGTAGAGTCCGGTTACCACTGGATGTCGGGACAGGGTCTTGAAGGGCACCGGGGTGACGAACTTTTGAGCTTCAGCGGTCAGGACGACATGGACCGCATGCCCGAGACGGGTCAACTGACTGGCCACATCGATGGCTTTGTGTGCGGCAATGGAGCCGGTGACTCCCAGGATGATGTTAACCGGGGCACTCATAGTTCAGTGGAGAATCAGGTTATGCACGCGGCGGGTGCGCGATTTTTCCGCCGCCAGGATACCTTTGACCGCGGCGAGGTCTTCCTCCGGAGTGGCGCTGACCACGAGGTAATCGCACTTTGGCCAATACTCGATCTCGGCACGCGCCACGGCGAGCCGGCGGGCGATCACCTCCGCCGAATCCTCGTTGCGGCCGCGCAATCGCCGTTCCAACTCCGCGAGGGACGGGGGCAGGATGAACACTGAAACCAGCGAAGCGCCCAGCACAGGATCCACGGCGGCGCGTTGCCGGATGAACGCGGCGCCCTGGACGTCGACGCTGAGAAAGACGTCGCGTCCGGTATCGAGCCGGGAGCGCACTTCGGCGACACGGGTTCCGTAACGATTTCCGTAGACCTCCGCGTGTTCGAGAAACTCGCCGGCCGCGACCCCCTTGGCAAAGTCGTCTTGTGACAGGAAATGGTAATCGACTCCCGCCTGTTCTCCGCCGCGGGGAGCGCGGGTGGTGCAGGTGACGGCGCGATCGAGTCCAGGGGTTGCGGCGAGTAGATTCCTTCCGACGGTGGTCTTACCGGCTCCTGAGGGCGCGGTGATCAGGAGGAGGACGGGTGCGACGGAGCGTTCGACGGCGGCGTTCATTCGAGGTTCTGGGACTGTTCGCGAATGCGCTCGAGTTCGGCCTTCAATTGAACCACCTGGCTGGCGATGGCGGCGTCGTTGGCTTTGGATCCGATCGTGTTGACCTCGCGGTTCATTTCCTGGGCGAGGAAATCGAGGGTGCGCCCGACCGGCTCCTGGCTGGCTAGGCAACCCTGGAATTGGGCGTAATGGCTTTCGAGGCGGGTGAGTTCCTCCGTGATGTCGGAGCGGTCCGCAAAGAGCACGACCTCCTTGGTCACCCGTTCCTGGTCCTCGGCCGTCAGCGTGAGTCCGGCCGCGGCAATGCGTTCCTGCAGTTGGCGGCGGTATTGAGCTGCGACCTCAGGGGCCCGCTGGCGAACGGCAGCGGTGCCTCGACGCATCAGTTCGAGGCGGCCGGTCAGGTCGGCCGCCAGATGGGCGCCTTCCTGTTCGCGTGCGCGAATCAGCTGATCAAGAGCCCCGGCGAGTGCGCTGGCCAAGCTAGGCCATACGGTCTCCGCATCCTCGGAGTCGTCATCGCCTTCCAGCACCCCGGGAGACTTCAGAATCGTATCGAGACTCACGGGCGCGTCGATCTTGAGTTCCCTGGCCAATTCGGCGAACTCCCGCGCATAGGCCGCCGCCAGTCCGCGGTTGACCTTGACCCGAGCGGCGCGGCGTTCCTCGGCGGCGTGCAGCGTCACGCGGATGGTCACGCGTCCCCGGGAAAGTCGGCGTAATACCTCTTCCCGCACGCGGGCTTCGAGGACTTCCCAATCCCTGGGCAGCGAGACCGACACCTCGGCCTGCTTTCGGTTCACCGAACTAATCTCGACGGTCAGTTTGCCCCCGTCATGGGAGCACTCGCCGTATCCGTAACCCGTCATGGACCTCATCACGTGGAGGCGGAGATAGCGGGAACCCGAGTTCGAGGCGATGCGAAACTTTGCCGTCCGACCCCACGGACACGTCTTGCGCGGGGCCGCGCATTTCGTAGCGTCGTCCCAATGCAGTCCTCCTGGATGGATCATCGATACGCGTGGGCCTGGCGGCGTCTTTGCTGGTTAGTCCCGGGATTCCTGCTGGCGGCCCTGGCGGCGGGGTGTGGCCGCGGGACGTCGCCGGCGGGGGGGGATGAATTCCAGAAGCTCTCCTCACAAGGACGCGGATTCTACGAGTCAGGCGAGGCAGGCAAGGCGGTCGAGGCGTTTCGCAAGGCGGTCGACCTCATGCCCACTCACCCCGATGCCCGGCAGAATCTCGCCAACGCCCTGCTGCGTGCCAATGACCCTTCCGGCGCCGCCGCCCAGGCCAGCGAGCTGATCCGGATGAACCAGAATCTCGGGGCGGCCCATTTTCTCCTGGGCGCGGCGCTGCTCCGGCAAGGCAAGGCCGAAGCCGCGTTGACGGAACTCCAGGTTTCGAAGGACATCGATCGCACCGCCAATGCGACCAGCTATCTTCTGGGGCGTGCCCACTTCGAGTTGGGACATTTCGAGGACGCCGCATCGCTCTTTGACGAGGTGCTGCAATTCGAAACCAATCATCCCTCCGCCTACTACAACCTCAGCCAGGCCCTCACCCGGTTGGGGCGATCCGACGAGGCCGCCCGCGCCTTGGAGAGCCATCGGGCGCTTCTGGCGCAACGCAGTGGAGCCTCGGTGGACCCGTCGGTCGTTGAAGCCAGCGAGCATACCAAGATTCGCGTGCCGTTCCGATTGGACCCGCCGGATTCGAAGGGTATTCCGGTGGGATTCGTCGATGCCACCGCCGACACCCTGGGAACGGACAGCGGCCGGTTCGCCGGGCCGATGGGTGTGATCGATATTCAGAGCAACGGCTCGAGCGACCTGTTTGTACGGGATGGCGATGCGCAATTTCGGTTGCTACTGAATACTGGCGGCAAGTTCCAGCCGGCGCCCACCGCGGCGGCGGTGACGCCGGGAGCGCGCTACACGAGGGTTCTGGTCGGGGATCTCAATCGCGATCGCTACGAGGATATCGTGGTTCTTGGCGATCGTGGCCTTCATGCCTTTCGCCTGGCGACCAACGGAATCATGAGCGATTCCACCGCGTTTTCGAATCTGCGCAACCAACCTGCCGTGGATGGCCTCATGGCGGATCTCGATTTCACGGGGAATCTCGACCTGGTTCTTTTGACGCCCACCAACCGGTCCGTGAGGGTGCTGCGCAACCTCGGCAACATGTACTTTACCAATGGCACCGCCAGTTCGGGGTTCCCCACCGGCGCCTCGGGCTGGCTAGGTTTGTTGACGGACGATTGGAACGGCGATGAATTGAATGACTTCCTTTTGCCGGGACCGGGACCGACCAACGTGGCCCACCTGCTGCTGAAACAGCGCGGCGGTCCGCTGACCAATGCAGCGCCGCCGCAGGAATGGCCGGGCGGCGTCGTTCTGGCCGTGGGGGATTTCAACAACGACCTGCGCCAGGATATGGCAGTGGCTGGCGACACCCAGTTGACCGTCCTCCTCAATGGCTTTCCCAAATCGTCCGCACTCACCCTGGGAGGCGCGCCGCTGCGCCAATTGACCACGGTCGATTACGACAATGATGGCTGGCTCGACCTGCTGGGGACGACGTCTCGTGGACTCAGACTTTGGCGAAACACCGGCGACGGCACGTTCCAGGAAACGACGGCGGCGACGGGTTTGGAGGGGCTGCCCCAGGGATCCATTGATTCCCTGGCGACGACGGATGTCGACAACGATGGTGACACGGACTTTGTGGTGTCGATGGAGGGGCAGGGATTGAAGGTGTTTCGCAACGACGGCGGGAACGCCAATCGCCAACTCAAACTCCGGCTGCTGGGAACTCGATCCAATGGTTCGGGTCTGGGCCTTCGCATCGAACTCACTTCCGGCAACTGGCGCGCGTTGCGCACCGTGCATCACCTTCCAGTCGAGATCGGCGTGGGTAAACGCGAGAAGATCGACGCCCTCAACGTCCGGTGGTTCGACACCATGAGCACGGACATCGACACGCCTGTGCAGCCGGGGCAACAGGTGGCGTTGGTCGAGTTGGTTCGGCCGACGGGATCCTGCCCGTACCTGTATCGATGGGACGGCGAACGCTTTGTGTTTGTCACCGATCTGCTGGGGGGCGCGCCGGTCGGGCTGCCGGCGGCGGAAGGGTGGTACATCGAGGCGGATCCCGATGAGTTGGCCTGGATTGGCGACACGGAGACGTTCAAGCCCCGAGACGGTTATTATACCCTCCAGGTCACCGAGGAATTGCGTGAGGTGCTTTACCTCGACGAAGCGAAATTGGTGGTGGTCGACCATCCTCCCGAAGTGGAAGTGCATCCTACCGATAAGTTGGTGCCAGGCCGGCCCTTCCCGCCGACCGATCTCGTCGCCCTGCGGAACAGGACCGCCTTGCGAAGGGCGCAGAATCTCGCCGGCACGGACGTCACGGCGGCATTGCAGGCGGTGGATCAGGTCATGGTGTCGCCGTTGAAACTGCGCCCGCCTCAACAGCGCGGTCACGCCGAGCCCCATGGCGTGGAATTGGAATTTGATCGCATCGACGCGGCGCGGCCCCTGGCTTTGGCGTTGACCGGATGGCTTCGGTTTGGCGGCGGCATGGCGAATATCGCTGCGAGCCGGGACCCGGACCTGCCCTTTCCGTTCCCGCGGCTCGAGGCCGAAACGTCAATGGGCTGGAAACCGGTGAATGTCACGGTGGGCGCGCCCTGCGGAAAGACCAAGACGATCGTGGTCGATCTGGCCGGCCAACTGCCGAGCGATACTCGGCGCCTCCGTCTGACGACGTCCTTCGAAATTCACTGGGACCGCATCGCCCTTTTCGAGCGCGTCGATCTGGCCTCGGCGGGTGTGACGGTGCGCAGGTTGTCACCCGACCGCACCGATTTGCACTGGAGGGGTTACGCAGAGTTCAAGGACCTGCCGTGGACCCAGCCGTTGACTCCGGACTATGATCAGGTGAGGGCGTGGCCGGATTGGCGAGTCACCCCGAGCGGTTGGTGCACGCGGTATGGTCCGGTGGATGAGTTGGTGGCTCATCGCGACGGGGGACTGGCGTTGCTGAACGGCGGCGATGAACTCACTTTGGATTTCGCGGCCGACCGGCTGCCGCCCAGGTCGGAAGCGGCGCGGCGTACGTTCTTCCTGTTCACGGTGGGTTGGGACAAGGATGCGGATTTCCACGTGGTCCTGGGAGATCGCGTGGAGCCGCTGCCGTGGGAAGGCATGAATGATCAGCGGTATGGACAGGAAATCCGTCCGGAACATCCCGGAGATGCGTTGAATCGGCGATACAACACCCGTTGGGTGGGATCCATGGCCCAAGTGCGCCGTCCACAACCCACCGCTGCGCCATGAATTCCGAAGCCCTGTGCCATTTGCGTCGTGCTGATCCTGTCCTGGGGACGGTGATTCGTCGGGTCGGCAACTGCCTTTTGGCGCCCGATACCAAGCGGTCGCCGTTCGAGTCGTTGGTGCGCGCTGTGGCGAACCAGCAACTCAATGGCAAGGCCGCACAGACCATTCTCAACCGTTTCTGCGACCTTTTCCCCGGCAAACGATTCCCCTCCAGCGCCGACATCGAAGCGATCACCGACGATCAGATGAGGGCCTGCGGATTCTCGCGCGCCAAGATCGCTTCGATCCGGGATATCGCACGGCACAGCATGTCGGGCCTGATCCCGACCTCTCGCCAGATAACCAAACTGCCCGACGACGAGATCGTGACGCGGTTGACCGAGGTTCGTGGCGTGGGGCGATGGACGGTCGAGATGCTGCTCATGTTTCAACTGGGACGCCCGGACGTCTTGCCCGCGGATGATTTCGGCATTCGCAACGGATTCCGATTGGCCTTTGGGCTGGATGAAATGCCCAAGCCCAAAGAGGTGCTGAGTCACGGGGAGCGATGGCGGCCTTATCGCACCACGGCCTCATGGTACCTTTGGCGCGCGGTGGAGATTCCGTGGCCGGCCCCCGGGTCACCCCGAGGATGAGCAGACGACTCGTGGCATAGCGTGTTCGGACGCGGCGAGGAGTCGCATCGATCCTAGGCTGGGGTGCGGGACCCGATGGCAGGGGGGGGGAGTGCGGTCGTGGAAGCCACTTCCGCGGCAGACGTTCGGCCTCGGTTGGCGTCTTTCCTGTGGAGCCCGTGGGACGGATCCCTAAGATAGCGGCGCCATGGTTTCCTCCCGGCAACAGTGTTCCTCTCGCCTCGTGTCATTTGAGGCGGCTGCCTTCGCGTTCGTGCTTATTGGGAGCCTATCTCTCGGTGTTTCGCAGGGCGCAAACCCGCCGGCGTTTCCCATCGATCCCTTGCAGTCCCTGGAGCGAACCTGCTTTCAAACCGGCGGCGCCTGGAGCGAGGCCGGCAATCTGCGTTCGGACGTGGCGATTGTCTATGGCATCGACCCGGGTTTGCCGGCCCGCATGGCGACCTGGCGTGACCGTGGATATCGAATCCATGTCATGACCGGCGTCTCATGGGGGCAATACCAGGACTACCTCTACGGACGATTCGACGGTGTGAATCACGAGGATGAAGCGCAGACCGACCGGAATGGGAACAAGATCAGCCATGGTGGCGACGTGTACTACATGTGTCCTGGTGAGAACTTCGGAAAGTTCCTGTGCGTTGGCGTGCAGCGCGCCCTGGACGCCGGCGCGGAAGCCATTCACCTGGAGGAACCCGAATTCTGGGTGCGGGGCGGGTACTCCGAGGGGTTCAAACGCGAGTGGCGACGCTACTACGGCGAGGAATGGTCCCCACCGCATTCCTCCGTGGATGCGCAGTGGCGTGCCTCCAAGCTGAAGTACTACCTCTATCGCCGGGCTCTTCAGCAGGTCTTTGATCATATTCAGGCCTTCAACCAGCGCACGGGACGCGGCGTCCGCTGCTATGTGCCCACCCACAGCCTGCTGAACTATGCCCATTGGCGCATCGTGAGCCCGGAATCCAGCCTGGCCCGGTTGACCGGTTGCGATGGCTACATCGCGCAGGTTTGGACCGGCACCTCCCGGACTCCCAACCAGTATCGCGGTGTCGTGCGCGAGCGGACCTTCGAAACCGCATTCCTGGAATACGGCGCGATGCAAAACCTCGTCCGAGGCACCGGTCGCACGGTTTGGTACCTGAACGATCCGATTGAGGACGATCCCAAACATGATTGGACGGACTACCGGACGAATTGGGAGTCCACCCTGGTGGCTTCCCTCCTCCAACCCGAAGTGTGGCAATTCGAGGTGGCGCCCTGGCCGGAAAGGGTCTTTGGCGGCAAATACCCGGCTAACAGCCCCAATCCGCAGCCGATCCCGCCCGCGTACGCGACCGAACTGCAGGTGGTCATGCAGGCGCTTAACGATCTTCGGCAGCCACGATGGCGGTGGGAGTCGGGAACCACCGGGATCGGATTGATCATCAGTGATACCCTCATGTTTCAACGCGGTGATCCCAACCCCGGGGACCGGCATCTTGGAAATGTCTATGGACTGGCATTGCCGCTCTTGAAACGAGGGATCCCGGTCATGCCAGTCCAGTTGGAGAACCTGACGCTTCCCCGGTATTTGCGCGGCCTTCAGGTGCTGTTTGTCACCTATCGCGGAATGAAGCCGATGTCACCCGATGTCCATGAAGCACTGGCAAGTTGGGTCCGAGCGGGAGGACGCCTGGTGGTCGTGGATGACGATGCCGATCCGTATCTGAAGGTGCGCGAATGGTGGAACTCGGACGGTCGCGACTATGCCACTCCGCGCCTTCATCTGTTCGAACTATTGGGGCTCAAGGATGCGGCGTTCGAGATGGGGTCGGCCACGACGGTCGACCCTGGCGTTCGGGTCGGGAAGGGCCGCGTCTTCTGGCGGAGATCCAATCCAGCGGACCTGGCCGCGTCTCCCGAGGGCGACGGGATCGTGGCGGCATTGGCCCGACAGGCGGTCGGCAGCCGCAGGGGCGATTGGAAGGAAACCAACTATCTCCTGCTCCGGCGTGGACCCTATCTCGTGGCCGCAGGTCTGGATGAAAGCCAAGCGACACCTGCTCGATCGGTGCGCGGCCGATTCGTGGATTTGTTTGACCCGGAACTGGCTGTGGTTCGCGAGACCACCTTGCCGGGTGGGGCTCGGCGTTTTCTGCTCGACCTCGACCAAGTGGGATCCGGGGGGCCGCGCGTGCTGGCTTCTGCCTGCAAGGCCCTGCCCGTCAAGAAGGGCGGGCGTGATGTCTTGGAGTGGGTGGTGGAAGGGATCGGAGGCACCCGGGCCGTGGTTCTGTTGCGCCTGCCGAAGCCCGCCCGTCAGGTGCAATTGGACGGCGCCGAACTCACGGACCTCACCTATTCCAGCCAGGATCGACTTCTTTGGGTGCGCTTCGAAAACGAATCCAGACCCCGTACCCTCAGTGTCCGTTTAGACTGAGCCACGTTAAGATTCTGGAACGAATGTCGGCTAACGGCAAACCCGTTGACGGCCTAATGACGATCGATGTTAAGATGACTACAGTTCTGAATCATGAAAGCCCTCGACGGCCGCCGGAATTCACCCTCGAAAACCAAACGGTCGACCGCGAAGGCTCGCGCATCGCTGCGGGATAACCCGACTCAAGCGCTGCCGGCGGGTATCAAGGTGGATCCCGATCCGGAGGTGGAACCGACCCACCTGGGATGTACGGTTGTCGGAGTCGGAGCGTCCGCCGGCGGATTGGAGGCGTTGGGGAAGTTCTTTGCCACCATGCCGGTGAACAGCGGCTTGGCGTGCGTCGTCGTGCAGCATCTTTCTCCCGACTACAAGAGCTTCATGGTCGAGTTGCTGTCCAAGAAGACGGCGATTCCGGTGCTGCGGGCAGAGGATGGTATGTCGGTGGAATCGAACCGGATCTATCTGATCCCTCCGGGGAAGCATCTTAAGATCAGCAAGGGGCGGCTGAAGTTGGTGGCGGTGGACAATGATCACCGATTGCATCTGCCCATCGATGTCTTTTTCCGCTCCCTGGCTGAGGACCAGGGATCGAAAGCGGTCGGTATCGTCCTGTCGGGTACCGGCAGTGACGGCACCATGGGGATTCGAGCCATCAAGGATGTGGGCGGGCTCGTCCTGGTCCAGAGCGAGACGTCCGCGCAGTTCGATGGCATGCCTCGAAGCGCGATTGCCACCGGTTTGGCGGATCTGATTCTGCCGCCAGAGGAGATGCCGCGGAAGCTCCTCCAATACCTTCAGCACCCCTTTGTCGCCCGCGCGGAGGCCGCCTCGGATCGGCTCGGTGACGATCCGTCGATGCAGCAGGTGTTCGCCATCCTGCGCGAGCGTTGCGGCGTGGATTTTTCGGGTTACAAACGCGCGACCATCGACCGGCGGATCGAGCGCCGGATGAGCATCAACCAGATCCAGCACCTGGTGGACTATTGCCGCCATCTGGAGGCTTCGCCGCGGGAAGCGACGATGCTCTTCCATGAATTGCTGATCTGCGTGACGCGCTTCTTCCGGGATGGCGAGGCCTGGGAATACCTTGGACGCAACGTGCTGCCCGAACTGACCAAGCGCGCGTCGCGGGATCGCACGCTGCGCCTTTGGGTGCCGGCTTGTTCCACGGGTGAGGAGGCTTATTCCCTCGCCATGTTGCTGGCCGAGACCCCGGCTCCCGAAGGCACCGCGTGGGATATCAAGATTTTCGCCACGGACATTGCCCGCGAAGCCTTGGAAACCGCCAGCCAGGGGGTGTACCCGGAGAGCGTGGTCGCGGATCTGCCGCCCGCGCTGCTCGCCAAGTATTTCGTCAAGAGACCGGACGGGTATCAAGTGGTGACCAGCCTGCGAAAGATGGTGGTGTTTGCACGGCACGATCTGCTCAAGGATCCCCCGTTTACCCGCCTCGATCTGGTGAGCTGCCGCAATGTGCTCATCTATTTCCAGCAGCCGGTGCAGCGACGGGTCCTGGACATGTTCCACTTCGCGCTCAAACCCGAGAGCTTCCTGCTGCTGGGGCCCAGCGAGGCCCTCGGGGAACTCAGCTCGCTGTTTCGCACGGCGAGTGTGCGCCACAAGCTGTACCAGACCCGCAGTTCCGTTCGGCGACCCCGCTGGGATGGGCCTCGCCCGTCAATTCGCCGGGTCGCGGGCGTGCCTGAACTCTCCTCCACGGTCCGTCCGGTGTCGGGGCAGGGGCAGTTGCTGGAGTGCATTCATCGAAAACTCATTGCCGAGCATGTGCCACCCTGTTTGGTCGTCGACGAGGCGAACGAAGTGCTGCACTTGCTGGGGCCGGTCGGACAGTACCTGGAACCGGCGCCGGGCGCGTTTAGTCGCGACCTGTTCCGCCTTCTGCCCGCGGGTCTGTCGGCGGCGGTGGCCAGCGCATTGAAAAAGGCGGCCCGCGCCAAGGGCGAGTTCATCTACGACAACGTGCGTTGTCACCTGGGTGGCGTGACCCGGTATCTCCGGTTGCGGGTCAGTCCGGTGGAGGTCCCAGGAACCTCTTCGTTGCCATTGAGGCTGCTGTTCATCGAAGAAAAGGCTCCTCCCAAGTCGGGTGATCCGCGCGCCGAGGAGTTCGATGCCGCGCGCAGCGCCCAGGATCATATCCAGGATCTCGAACAGGAGCTGGCCGATACCCGCGAGAGCCTGCAAGCCACGATCGAGGAATTGGAGTCCTCGAACGAGGAACTGCAGACCGCGAACGAGGAACTGCTGGCGGCGAACGAGGAGTTGCAGAGCACCAATGAGGAACTGCAGTCCGTCAACGAAGAGCTGCACACGGTCAACACGGAGAACCAGAATCGCATTGAGGAATTGACCGACCTCACCAATGACATCAACAACCTGCTCGCTTCGTCGCAGGTCGGGACCATGCTCGTCGACAACTCGATGCGCATCCGCCGTGCGTCGAGCGCGCTGTACATCCTGACACCGCTTACCGCTGAGGATATCGGTGCGCCCATCGAAACCGCAGCGCGACTATTGCGCTTCCCGGAAATGGCCAAGCACGCCACGGAAGTGCTGGAAAAGCGGGAGCACGAGGAATGGCAGCTGGACCAACCTGACGGACGGACCCTCCTTCTGCGGCTGTCGCCCTACATTACCGAGACGGGAGAGGTGCGCGGACTGGTGGTGACCGTCATCGATATCACCCGGCGGCGTAAGGCCGAACGGTCCTTGGCTGAGAACGAGGCGCGGACGCGCGGAATCATCGATGCGTTTCCCGCCAATATCGCCGTCGTCGATCTCGACGGCACCATCCAATGCGTGAACCGGGCCTGGGAACAGTTCGCCCGGGAGAACGGAGGCGACCCGGCGCGGATGGGGGTGGGTGCCAACTATTTTGCGGTCTGCCGGGAAGGCCCCGCCGGCGGTCCGGGAACCGAAGTCAAGATTCTCGAGGGACTCCGCGCGGTCCTTGAAGGGCGAAACCCGCAGTTCGTGGCCGAATATCCGTGCGACGCGCCGAATCAGCGACGCTGGTTTCGGTTGCACGCCCTGCGGATTCAAGGATCGGTGCCCGGCATGGTGGTTTCGCACCATGACCTCACCGATCTCATTCTCGCGAGTCGCGGTGAATCGCCAACTGGCCCTGGCTCGCCTTGTCCATCCAGAATCTCATGAAGTCGAAGGAGCCGGGAAGTTCACGATCCAATCGCCTGGACGGATTGCGGGCACAGGCGGCGCGCCGAGTTCAAGGGCGCCAACCGGGTTCGGGATCCGAATTGAGCGCTGAGGAAGCGCTTACCGAGCTTCAGATCCACCAGGCGGAACTCGAAATTCAGAACGAAGAGCTCCGCGAAAGCCATGAACGGCTCGAATTGGCCCGGGGACGGTATTTTGCCCTTTTCGATCTGGCGCCTATTCCTTACCTGGTGTTCGGCCCTGATCATCGCGTGATCGAATTGAATCTCGCGGCGGCTGACCTCCTGGATCGACCTCGGCAGACTTCCACCCCGAACGCGTTCGCATTGCACCTGATCCCCTCGGAACGGGAGCGGTTCCATGGCCACCTGACCCAGGTCTTCACCAGCGGGCGCAGATCCGTCGTGGAACTGGGGTTTGGAACCAGCGATCAAGCCAGCCGTGACCTGCACCTCGAGAGCCAGTTGCTCCATGCGACTCCTGACGGCGATAAAGTCTGTCTGACCGCCATCATCGATCTCACCGAGCGGAAACGAATGGAACGGGCTTTGCGCCAGAGCGAATCTCGGCAGCGGGCCATCCTTGCCGCGTTGCCGGACCGGGTGCTTCTGCTCACGCGACAAGGCCACGTGGTTCCCTTTGACGTGTCCGGTCCGGACGGTGCGTTGCGCGTCGGGGGTAATCTGGAAGAAGTGTTGCCGGCACCATTGTCAGAAGTGGTGCGTCGCGGCCTCGGCCGGCTGGCCTACGACGGAGCCGGGAGTTTTGCTGAGGAGATCGCGGTGCGCGACACGCACGGGACCCGACATTTCGAGGTGCGAATGGTCTCGGGCGGATCCGCGGAGATGCTGGTCTTGATTCGGGACTGCACTCAACGCGTGGAACTGGAGGCCCGGGTGCGGCAAAGCCAAAAGCTGCAAGCGATCGGCCAATTGGCCGGCGGAGTGGCTCACGACTTCAACAACATCCTGAGCATCATCAAACTGAACGCGGCACGGATCCTCGAGGACGACACCGAAATGAGCCGGATTCGTTCGTCGGCAACGTCCATCCTCTCCGAAACCGACAAGGCAGCGCATCTCGCCCGTCAAATGCTCGCCTTTGCCCGCCGCCAACCGATGGAGACTCGGGCCGTCGAGATCGTCGAGGTCCTGCAGTCCATGGCGACGTTGCTCGCTCGGGTGCTGGGCGAGGCCATCCAAGTGCATCATTGTTCCACCGCCTCTTCCGTCCATGTGCTGGCGGATCGTGTGTTGTTGGAGCAGGTGATCATGAATCTCGGGTTGAATGCCCGCGATGCGATGCCGTCCGGCGGCGTGCTGATTCTGGCTGCGTCGCGCGTTTCGGTGGCTTCACCGCCACCCTCGGCACCCACAGGAGCGAAGGCCGGGGATTACGTCATGATCACCGTGACGGACACCGGCGTGGGCATTGCCCCCGAGCATCTCCCGAGAATCTTCGAGCCGTTTTTCACCACCAAGGAGGTCGGGAAGGGGACAGGACTCGGATTGGCCACGGCCTTCGGAATCATTCATCAACACCGAGGTTGGATTGAGCTCACCAGTACGGTGGGCATCGGCACGGCGTTTCGCATTCACCTGCCCATCGCGGTGGCCGAGGCCCCACCGGCCGCTCCGCTGCGACCTCCCATGCGTGAGGGACGTGAGCGGTTGCTGGTGGTGGAGGACTTGGCCCCCCTCCGCGAACTCATGGTTCGACTTCTGTCGAAGGTCGGCCACACGGTGGAGACCGCTGATTGTGGAGCGGCCGCCTTGGCGCGCTGGCCCGACCTGAGGGATCGCATCGACCTGGTGATTACCGACGTGAATATGCCGGGCGGCGTCAGCGGCTATGCACTGGCCCAAAAATTGCGTGAAGATCGGCCCGATTTGAGGTTCCTCTTTGTCAGTGGCTTCACCCAGGAATCCCCGCCGGCGCCTTTCGACCGCGATGGATCTCAGTTCCTGCCCAAGCCGTTCGCGCCGGAAATCCTGACGGCGGCGATCGGGGCTTGTGCGGAACGTCGAGGGGCCGCCCGGAATCCGCAGGTCGCCGTTTAACCGGCTGTGGATCTGCCAGACAGCGCTTCGTCCCAACCCGCCAACGGGACGGTCGGTGAGAATCTCAGTTGCCGCGGGGAGCCTTGGCAATCGAGGCGTCGAACGCCCGCCAGAAGGCATCGATATCGAAGGGCTTTTGCAGAAATGCCGTGGTGCCGGCCCCCAGAGCCCGCCTCAGGCTGTCCCCTGGAAAACCGCTCATCAATACGGCCGGAACGTTGGGGCGGATCCGTCGGATCTCCTCCAAGGTCCGAAGGCCGTCCATTTTCGGCATGGTGACGTCGAGGACAATGGCACAGATGCGGTCCGGGGATTGTCGGAAGATGGAGAGCGCTTCTTCGCCGTCGCGTGCGGTGACGGCGGTGAATCCCCGTTGTGCCAGGGCGCCGATACCGACGCGTCGCAGAAGTTCCTCGTCGTCGGCAAGGAGGACCGTCCCTCCCGCGGCGGGGACCTGGGATGCGTCCGAATTCGCCGGTGCCTTTACCGAAGCGGGCTCGGGACGGGGCTCGAAAGGCAGGATGACGCGGACCGAGGTGCCTTCGCCGACCTGGGTGCGCACGAGGAGTGCGCCTTGGTGCTGGCGCACAATCCCATGCACCACGGCGAGTCCCATGCCACGCCGCGACTTCTTGGTGGTGAAGAAAGGGTCGAAGACCCTGGCCAGCGTGGTGGGAGACATGCCGCAGCCGTTGTCGCTGATCTCCAGGCAGGCATGTTCGCCGACGGCCAATTCGCAGGGCTGAATGGCCGCTTCCCGTTGTTCTTCGGAAAACCGAATGCTCCCGGCGAACAAGAGAACCTGACCCGGGCGTCCGCCCAAGGCTTCGATGGCATTGCCGGCGAGTTCATTGACGACCTGGCGAAGCTGATTGGCATCCGCCCTGACAGGGGGGAGATCCGCCAAACCCTCAACTTTGAGTTCGACGTTGCCTGGAAGGTTCAGTCGAAGACTGGCTGCCTGTTCCTGCAAGAGGAGTCCCAAATCCGCGGCCCTGAGGTCCGGTCCGCTTTCCCCGGCGTAGGCCAGGAGTCGCAGACAAAGGTCGCCGGCACGTCGGCCCGCCTCTTCGATAGGTTGGAGGTGGGCATGCAGCGGCGAGTCCGACGGGAGCGCCTTGCGGCAGAGGTTGGCGTTCGCCAGGACGCTGGTGAGCAGGTTGTTGATGTCATGCCCGACGCCGCTGGCCATCGCGCCCAGGCTCTCGAGCTTTTCCGAATCGAAGAGCCAGCGCTCGAGGCGCCGACGTTCCGATTCCTGGCTCACTCGTTCCGAGGAATCCCGAAAAATCAGCACCACTCCCGAGGTCTTCCCTTCCGGCGACCGAATCGGTGTGGCCGAGTCGTCGATCGGAATCATCCGTTGATCGCGGCGGATGAGGAGGTGGCCGTCGTCCAAACGAATGGACAGGCCCTGTTCGAGGGTCTTCTTGAGCAGGTCAACCTTCCACTCGGGATCCACGCCGCTGACGATACGAAAGACGTCGTGCAGGGGTTGCCCATTCGCTTCGTGCTGGGCCCAGCCGGTGAGCCGCTCGGCGACGGCATTCATGAAGGTAATGCGTCCGGCGGCATCGGTCGCGATCACGGCGTCGCCAATGCTCTCAAGAGTCCGCGCCAACCACCGCTCCATCTGTCGAAGGCGCCGCTCCGTCGACTCGCGGAAAAGCGTGGTGGCAATCACGGCACGAAGGCTGTCCGCACCCACCGGTTTGGTCAGGTAGCCGGACCACCCGGGTTGCACCGTCGGCTGCAGCGAGGCGAGGTCGGAGTCGGAAGTGATCAGGACGACGGGGATTTCCTGTTCGCGCCGGATCCGCTGCGCGGCGTCCGCGCCCTGGATCGCCCCCGGAAGCGAAACGTCCATCAAAACGATGCCCGGCGGAGTTTGGCGGCAGAGGCGAATCGCTTCCTCCCCGGTGGTCGCCCTTCCTATGACCTGGTAGTCCGGATCGTCGAGAAGTGCACGCAGTCGGTCGGCAGCCGCATCTTCGGCGTCGGCGATCAGGATCTTCGTCATGCGAGTCGATTCGGACGTCTTCGGCGCAACTGCTCAAGTGGACCGCCCACCTTGTGTCGGCCGCCCCACTAACGCGACAGGCCGTGCCTTTGTCAATGAGGCGGGTGCGGGTTCCCTCAGGTTCTCGGTCGATCGCCCGACTACGGGCTGAAATCGGTATCCGGGGCGCGCAGGTCCAATTCTTGAATCCAAGTGTTCCGGTAGCGCACGTCGTGGCCTTCGGCCTGCAGTTTCAGGCCCCCGGGAGTGTCGGTGATCCCTTTTCCGCCGTCATTGCCTCCATCGATTCCGGAATTTGGTCCACCCCACACCTGGCTGATGGTTTGGCGGTCATGCACCTTGATGCCGTTGAAATACATGGTGACCATCGCCTTCTCCGCCACCTTGCCGTCCTTGAATCGGGCGGCGCGGAACACGATGTCGTAGGCGTTCCATTTTCCCACCCCCCGGTAAGCGTGGTAGGGCGACGGGGTCTCATTGATCACCGCACCCATGCCATGCGAGGTCTTGTCACCGTCGAGCACTTGGATCTCATAACGGTTCTGAAGATAGACTCCGCTGTTCCCACCCGGCTTCATCACCAGAAACTCGATGTGCAGCCGAAAATCCCGATACGCCTTTTTGGTCACGATGTCGGCCGCTCCATATTTGCCGCCGGCCGCCGCCGGATCGTCGGTCATCAGCACCGTTCCAGCGTCGACCGGGTCTTCCACCATCTTCCATCGGATTGGCAGGGAGGACTTGAACCCCGGGCCCTGCCAGTAGGTCCATTTTTCATCCAGGGTTTGGCGCGATCCATCGATGAGCACATCCGCTCCAGCCGGCGGCTTGGCTCCCACTCCGACCGCCGCTTGGGAAGGGCGGGGCGCCTGGACCAAGATCCAAAAGACGAGTGCCGTGATGAGCCGGGCCGCGAGGGGAGCGGCACGCCGTAACGCAGGCATGGGAAGGGGACGCGGATCGAATCCAACGCAATGGGCGAGTGACGAGGGCATGCCCCATCCTGCCAATTGGAGTCCTGTTGGAAAGGGGCAAACTGCTCGTTGAACGGCGCTAGGCAGAGAGCGGCTTGGATCCGGCAGCCAGAATGGTCTCAAAATGGGGGGGTTGCTCCTCCCTCGCGACCACCGAAACTTCGATTTCGCGAAACCCGGCCTGTTCCAACCACCCGGTCAAATCGCTCTCGGCGAAGCCGAGCCAGCGGTCGCCATAGAGTTGCCGCGCCTCTTCGAACGCATGCCGTCGCAGATCCAGTATCAGCACTTGCCCGCCGGGCCGCAGGATGCGGTGGGCGGAATGCAGGGCCTGCGGAGGATGGGAAGCATGGTGCAGGGCCTGGCTGAGAATCACAATGTCCACGCTCGCCGGGTCGATTGGAGGGTCCTCCAAATCGCCAAGGCGGAATTCGAGGTTCTTCAAGCCCGCCTGACGCGCCTTAGCTGCTCCAAAGGCAATGATCTTATCGGAATTATCCACGGCGATCACCCGGCGGCAGCGCAGTGCCAGCAGTTCACTGAGCAGTCCTTCGCCGGCACCCAGATCCGCCACCTCTACCGCGGGCAGCAGTCGGAGCAGTAACTGACCAAACGCCTGCCAGGAACGGCCCGGGCCGTAGCTTCGATCAAAGCGACCGGCAACCTGGTTGAACAACAAGCGTGCCTGGTTCTCCCGCAATGCCACGATACGCCGACGGTTCACATCGTCGGCCTCGGACTCCGGCAATTCGCGGGCGGCTTTGAGCGCGATTCCCAAAGAACCGCTTAAGGAGGCGTCGCCAATGGTCGATAGGCGGTAGAAGACTCGCCGACCGTCACGCCGTGATTGCACCAGGCCAGCGTCCTGAAGCAGGGAAAGGTGGGTCGAGATGCGGGATTGGACCAGGGTGGTGATTTCCTGGAGTTCCTGCACCGAAAGCTCGCCTTTTTCCAGGACACCAAGGATGCGCAGACGCGTGGGATCGGCCAAGGCCCGCAGGGATTTCAGGATTTGTCCCATCCAATGCTCCTAAAAACTCGTTTGACGGCCCACCGGTATTCCGTATCGTCGCATCCGGATACGTCAATATGACAAAGGATCCGTGCGGTCAACGACAACCATCAATTGCATGAGTAAGCGCTTCATTTTTTCTTCCGAGTCCGTCGGTGAGGGGCATCCGGACAAAGTCTGCGACACGATTTCTGATTACGTCCTCGATGCCTGCCTGGCTCAGGACAAGTACAGCCGGGTCGCCTGCGAGACCTACGCCAAAAGCAACGTGGTGGTTGTCGGCGGCGAAATCACCACCAAAGCCAAACTGGATTTTGTTCAGATCGCTCGCCGAGCCATTCGCGAGATCGGCTACGTGAACGACGACGACGTGTTCCACGCCGATCGTGTCTTCGTCAACGTTTACGTGACCCAGCAATCGCCGGACATTGCGCAAGGGGTCGACGCGCGGCGTGCCCGCGGCAAGAAGACCTCGAAGCAAGGCGCCGGCGATCAGGGTCTCATGTTCGGCTATGCCTGCGACGAGACGCCGGAGTTGATGCCTGCACCCATCATGTTCGCGCACCGTCTGGGCCGGGAGCTCACCCGCATCCGCAAGAGCGGCAAGGCGCCCTGGCTGCGGCCCGACGCGAAGTCTCAGGTCTCAGTCGTTTATGAGGACAACAAGCCGGTGGCGATCTCCAATGTCGTCATCTCCACCCAGCATGCCGCCGACGTCGAGCACGCTGAGATCGAGAAGTTCTGCATCGAGCAGGTGATTCGCAAGGTCCTGCCCAAGTCGCTCCTGAACGATCGCACGGAGTACTTGATCAACCCGACTGGGCGCTTCGTCGTTGGCGGGCCGCAGGGCGACACCGGTTTGACGGGGCGCAAGATCATTGTGGATACCTACGGCGGATGGGGCCGCCATGGCGGTGGCGCGTTCTCGGGCAAGGATCCGACCAAGGTCGATCGTAGCGCGGCTTACATGGGACGTTGGGTGGCCAAGAACGTGGTGGCGGCAAAACTCGCCTCCCGATGTGAAGTTCAGTTCGCGTACGCCATCGGCCATCCGGACCCCGTAAGCGTTCATGTCGATACCTTCGGCACGGCGGCGGTGGCGGAGGAGAAGATCATTCGCGCCATCAACCGGGTTTTCAGCTTCCAACCGGCGGACATCATCGACCAACTCAAGTTGCGTCGTCCGATCTACGCCAAGACCACCAACTACGGGCACTTCGGAAAGAACGATTCCGACCTGACCTGGGAGCACACCGACAAGGTCCGCGAACTGCAGCGCGCGGCCAAGTGACGGGGACCACGATCTCTCACCGATTTCTTATCATCCATGGCTAAGACCAAACTCAAGCCGGCCGCCGCGGCGGTGCTCGCGGAAGCGGCTGCGCAAACCAAGAATCTACAGGCCTTTTCCGCGCAGACCCCTGCCGGCAAGGACTTTATTGTTCGGGACATCGCCCTAGCCGAATGGGGGCACAAGGAGATTGCCGTTGCCGAACACGAGATGCCCGGCCTCATGGCCGTTCGTCGGAAGTATGCCAAGCAAAAGCCTCTGAAAGGGGTGCGGGTCACCGGATCGCTGCACATGACCATTCAGACGGCCGTGCTCATCCAGACGCTCACTGAACTGGGCGCGACGGTGCGCTGGGCCAGCTGCAACATCTTCTCAACTCAGGACCACGCCGCTTCTGCCATCGCGGACGCGGGAGTACCGGTGTTCGCCTGGAAAGGCGAAACGCTCGAGGAGTATTGGGAATTGACCCTGAAGGCCATCCTGTTCCCCGGCGACCAAGGACCGCAATTGGTGGTCGATGACGGTGGCGATGTGACCCTGCTGATCCACAAGGGCTACGAATTGGAGCAGGGAAGTCGATGGGCTTACGAGCCGGCCGACAGCCACGAAGTGGCGGTGGTCAAATCGTTGCTGCGCCGCGTGGCGAAAGAGAAGCCCGGACTCTGGACCCGCATCGTCAAGGAATGGCGCGGCGTTTCGGAGGAAACGACCACGGGCGTCCACCGACTCTATCAATTGGCGGAGCAGGGCAAATTGCTGGTCCCTGCTATTAACGTGAACGATTCGGTCACCAAGTCCAAATTCGACAACCTATATGGCTGCCGCGAATCGTTGGCGGACGGCTTGAAGCGTGCGACGGACGTCATGATCGCGGGCAAAGTGGCCGTGGTCTGTGGCTACGGCGATGTCGGGAAGGGGAGCGCCCATTCTCTGCGGGCCTATGGCGCGCGCGTCATCGTGACCGAGATCGATCCGATCAATGCCTTGCAGGCGGCGATGGAAGGATTTGAGGTCAATACCATCGAGTCGACCCTTGGGACTGGGGACATCTACGTCACCACCACCGGCAACCGGGACATCATCACGGTTCAGCACATCCTGCAGATGAAGGATCAGGCCATCGTGTGCAACATCGGGCATTTCGATAATGAGATTCAGGTCGATGCCCTGAAGAAGCACAAAGGGGTGCGGATCGAGACCATCAAACCCCAGTATGACCGGTACTATTTGCCTGGCGGACGCAGCATCTACCTGCTGGCCGAAGGTCGGCTGGTGAATCTCGGCTGCGCCACCGGACACCCGTCCTTCGTCATGTCGAACTCGTTCACCAACCAGACGTTGGCTCAGATCGACCTGTGGCAGAACCGGGACAAGTACGAGAAGACGGTCTATCGCCTTCCCAAGAAACTGGATGAGGAAGTCGCCCGTCTCCACTTGGAGAAGATCGGGGTCAAACTGACCAAGCTCACCAAGGCGCAGGCCGATTACCTCGGGGTACCGGTCGATGGACCCTACAAACCGGAACACTACCGGTACTGAACGGGCTTCGCCGACCGCCCGACCAAGGGTTCGGCACGATTCAAGGCCGCCGCGAGGAGATCTTCGCGGCGGCCTTATTGCCTTCCGGACGTCGTGGTCACCCGATAGTACTAAGAAATTCTATTATCCAGTAGACATCGGTCCCAAATGACACTTAGGCTGCGCTCCGCCCAAGCCGATGTCTTTTGAATTCGCGACACCACCCGACAGAGATTCCAGCTTGATCTTGCGGGACTTCCGCAAGGCGTTTGGCGGTTTGTCACGGAAGGCGTTCGGCACTGGGCACGACCGTCTGTGCATCGCCGTTGGAACCATCTGGCAGTAGGCGCCAGCTTGGCTCTGCTTGTTGCCACCCAACCCACCCGGGCCGGAATGCCCGCGGCGGCTGCCCCTACCTCTGATGGTCCGCTCTTCGTGGCTCTCGATCAGGAACGGTATCAGTCCGAGCCGCTCGGTTCCTCGTTTCGGGTCCGCGTCGTCCTTTCTCCTGTTCCGGCCGGGGGCATCGTCAGCTACGGGGTCACGCTGAAATTCGATTTCAATGCCTTCGATCTGGTGACGCCCACCTTCGAGGTGCCCGCGGAACTCAATTTCAACGGGTTCGAAGGTCCCGGAACCTTTCAGGAGTCCGGTCCTGGCTACGTCTCAGTAAAGGGAACGGTGGATCTGCTGAGCCAAGCCGTGGTCCGCTATGACGCCGCGTTCATCGCCTCGATCGTCTTGGCTCCGAAGAATGTTGAACCCGGCGAGTCTTCGCTCCTGACACTGGAACCGTTCTACACCGCCGGTCCTGAGGAAGCGTTGTATGTCGCAGGCGACGGCCGGGTTCTGGATCCGAGCCTCATTTTCCGGTCGGCAGTGGTGGACTTTGTACCGGAGCCGCGGCTGATCTCCCTGCTCGGTTTGGGAGCGGCCGTTCTTGCGGTTCGGAAGGGACGTAGAGGGGCGGCCGTCGGAAAGGAAAGGGCGACGGCGTTGCCGGTGCTGGCCGAAGGAGGACGAGCGGCATGACGCGTCGTGATCCACGCTCGGATCTCTTCACCCTCGAAGCCCTTGAGGGACGAGTGCTGCTATCCGGGGACCCGGGATCCGCGCTCATCGTGCCTCCAGACAGCCAAGGGGGTGGGGTGGTCGAACAGGCCTGGTTGGAACCCAGGCCGTCTGCCACCGAGGCCGCCATTGACGCCGCGATCGCTGGCCGGGAGGAATCATCTCCCGTCGACGCGGAGATTTTCGGCGACGTGGGAGAGGTGTGGAGTCCGGCGGAGTCCGCTGAATTGACTGCGGATCCCTCGGCTACCGATCCGACTTCCGCCGCCGCTACCGAGGCTACCGGGGCGACTGAGGCCTCACGCGACGAGATGGCCGAGCCGGTGCCGGTGGAGTCCGCCGCCGATCTCCCGACGCCACCCATCATTGCCGAACCGGCGGTCACCGCGACCGGTGCCAGCGAAGAGAGTTCACCCCTTTTGTCCGAGTTGGTTACCACCTTGCGGATCGGCAATGCTCCTCCTGCCGAATCCATAGAGGCGCTCTCAGGGATCACGAATCGCGCCGAAGTCACTGAGAAATCATTGGTTACGACTCGTTCGGTGGGCCTCATGGCGACCACCATCGGGGGTCTTATTGAAAGCAATACGACCTGGTCGGGAACCATTAGTATCACCGGGGATATCAATATTCAGTCGGGTGCAGTGCTGACCATCGAGCCCGGCACGGTGGTCAAGGTCGCCCGAGGGGCGATCCTTAATGTCATCGGGGGCACCTTGTTGGCGCGCGGAACAGCGGCCGCCCCGATCATCTTCACCGCCGCCAGGGATGATTCGGTCGGGGAGGACATCTCCGGGGAAGGAACTTCAGTGGCGGCCGCCGGTGATTGGGAGTCGCTGATCTTTCACGCCGGTTCCAGTGGGTCGGTCCTGGAGAACGTCGAGATTCGGTATGCCGGAATGACGGCCCCGGGGAATAACGACCTTCGAGATGCTGTCCTCATCCAACAAGGAGCGTCGCCGACCCTGCAAGACGTCCGCATCCGGGACGTTGCCGGCAATACGGTCCGGGTCACCTCCGGATCGCCGGTGCTTCGACGGGTTGATGTTCAGCGGGCTGGCGGCGTTCCCTTCTATTTCACCTTGGATGCGGATCCAGTGTTGGAAGGACTGACCGCCTCATCCAATGGCAGCGAAGGGATCTGGCTGGATGGCGGGGTGCTGAGTTCCGCGAGGTCCTGGACCTTCGCGGGCCTGCCATACCTCTTCACGAACAATTCGAACCTCAACGTCCAGGCTCCTCTGACTATCGGGCCTGGGGTTGTGGTGAAGCTGGCTCCGGGTGCCAACTTCTCGGTCCAATCGAAGTTGACCGTTCTGGGTACTGCCAATGCCCCGGTCATTCTGACCTCCCGCTTCGACGATACCGTCGGCGGTGACTCCCTCCATGACGGAAACGAGGGCCCAGCTGCCCCGACCAGGGGCGACTGGGAGACCCTCGGCTTCTTTGCCGGTTCCGGGGAGTCCGTGGTTCAAAATCTGGAAGTCCGGTTCGCGGGCATGACCGCCCGTGGCAATCGCGACCTTCGCCCGGCGATCCTTATTCAGCAGGGCGTCTCGCCCAGGTTCGAAGGACTGAAGGTTCGCGACGTCGCTCAGAACGCCATCCGGGTGGAGAGCGGTTCTCCGTTGTTGCAGGACGCCAACGTGCAGCGGGCGGCCGGCGTACCCTTCTACCTGACTCTGTCGGCCAACCCGACCCTGCGAAACCTCAGTTCGTCCGACAATGGGAACGAGGGCATTTGGATTGATGGCGGGAATCTCGTCGAAGAGCGGTCCTGGACCTACGTCGGCATCCCTTATCTCCTAACGACCGGCACGAATCTGGGAATCCAGGCGCCGCTGACCTTGGGGCCCGGAGTGGTGGTGAAGTTGGCTCCAGGAGCCATCGTGGCGGTTCAATCCAAACTGACCGTTCTGGGTACGGCGCAAGCCCCGGTTGTCCTAACGTCCCGGCAGGACGATTCGGTGGGAGGCGATACTCTTCATGACGGTAATGTCGAGGGCACGGCTCCGAAGGCGGGAGATTGGGAGACCTTGAGCTTTTTTACCGGATCCAGTGATTCGGTGATCCAGAATCTGGAGGTTCGTTTCGCCGGAATGACGGCGCCTGGCAATAACGACGTTCGACCCGCGGTCTGGCTCCAGCAGGGCGTGACCCCGAAGTTCGACGGTCTTCGGGTTCTCGATGCCGCCTCCAACGCAATTCGGGTGGATACCGGTTCGCCCAGTCTGCGCAACGTCGACGTTCAGCGCGCCAAGGGGGTCCCGTTCTATCTTGGGCTCTCGGCCATCCCGGTCTTCGAGAACCTCAGTGCCTCCAATAATGAGGCCGAAGGAATCTGGATCGACGGCGGAACCATGCTGGACGCGCGGACCTGGAACGATTTTGGGATTCCGTATGTCCTTAACAGTAACTCCAACTTCGTCATCGACGCTCCGTTAACCATCGGTCCGGGAGTGGTCGTGAAGGTGAACCCGGGTGGCTATATCTGGGTGCGCTCCACACTTAGCATTCAAGGCACCCCTGAAGCCCCGGTGGTTTTCACCTCCTGGAAGGACGATACCGCTGGTGGTGACATCTCCCATGACGGGTCCGAAGGTGCGGCCGAGGCCAAGCCGGGCGATTGGGAATCCCTCTACATCCAGGATTCGGGCGCTGGCTCGGTCATTCAGAATTTTGAGCTCCGCTACGCCGGGATGACCGCACCCGGAAACAACGACGTCCGACCTGGCATCGAGATTCGCGCTGGCGCCAATATTTCCCTGAAAAACGTTCGGGTCCGAGACACCGCCTCGAACTCGATCCGCATCGAGGACGCCACACCCACCCTGGAGAACATCGATGTGCAGCGATCCGGTGGCGTGCCCATCTATATGAACCTGGCCGCCAACCCGGTGCTTAACGGGATCACGGCGTCCAATAACAAGACCGAGGGTCTCTGGATCGATGGCGGGACGCTTTCGACCTCCCGAAACTGGGCAATCACCAGCATGCCGGTCGTCCTGACCGGCAACCTCCGAGTCGCCGCGGATATCACCCTTCGCCTCGGTCCGGGGGTCGTTCTCAAGATGGATCCGGGAGCCTGGCTTGCGGTGAACGGTAAATTGCTCGCCGAAGGCACCGCCGACGCCAAGGTCGTGATCACCTCTCGCAACGACGATTCGGTTGGCGGCGACACCTTCCATAACGGAAGCACCGAGACCACGGGGCCGGGGCGTGGCGATTGGGAGGCCCTCTATTTTGAAGCTGGGTCTTCGGATTCCGTCCTTCGCCACACCGAAGTCCGCTATGCCGGCACCACGGCGCCCGGCAACAACGACGCCCGCAATGCGATCGACATCGCCGCAGGACTGAGTCCGGTCCTGGAAGACGTGCGAATCCTCCGGGCCTTTTCGCATGCGATTTGGGTCCATGGGAATTCCAGTCCGATCCTCCGTCGGGTCAGTGGCGTCGATAATCTGGGCTTCCCGCTGGTCCTGGATCTGCCTGCCAGTCCGGTCATCGAAGAGTTCACCGGCTCCGAGAATCGCAATAACGCAATTTATATTGGTGGAGGAACGCTCGACGCCGATCGCACTTGGAATTACGGCGCACTCCCCATCTGGCTGGGTGACAACCTGCGCCTCGCCGCCAATGCGCGCCTGACCATCGCGCCTGGAACCTCGATCAAGGTCGCCGACGCGGCCTATATTGCGATTAACGGCAACCTCCAGGCCGCCGGAACGGTTGATCGCCCCATCCTCTTCACTTCGATTCGTGATGACGCGGTCGGGGGTGATACCAACGCCAACGGCCAAGCAAACGTGCCCGATCGAGGGTCGTGGGAAGGGATTTACTTCGAAAATGGATCCAGTGCCTCCGTTCTGGATCACGTGGAGGTGCGGTACCTGGGCATGACGGCGCCGGGGAACAACGACGGACGCAATGCCATCGATATTGCCTCTGGCCTCAATCCCACCTTCCGGAATCTCCTGATCACCGAGGCCTTTTCGCATGGCATCTACGTGCACGGGGATGCCAAACCCGTTCTGGATACCGTCGAAGTGCGGCAGGCGGGTGGGTTCCCGCTGGTTCTGGATCTCGCAGCGGACCCTGTCGTCCGCAATTACACCGCGATTGGCACTGGTCGGGCCGCAATTTATGTCGGAGGCGGCACACTCGGTGCCGATCGCCAATGGAACTACGGGTCCTTGCCCATCTGGCTCGGCGACAACATGCGGGTCGGAACTGGAACCACGCTGACCATTGCGCCGGGCACCGTCGTCAAGGTCGCCGACGCCGCCTATATCGCGGCGAGCGGTGTGATTCAGGCCGTTGGCACCGTCGCGCAGCCGATTGTCTTTACCAGCCTTCGGGACGACGTCGCCGGAGGCGATGCCAATGTCGACGGCTCGCTCTCGATCCCGCTCCCCGGTGATTGGGAGACGCTCTATTTCGAAGGTGGGTCCACGAATTCGGTGCTGGAGTACGTCGAGCTTCGCTATGGCGGCGAAACGGCGCCTCGCAATGGCGATCGCCGACCGCTCATCGATGTGACTGGCGCCGACATCACGATTCGCAACAGTCGGATCACGCAGGGCGCGGGAATCGGCATACGGGTGTCCAACGGCCAGAACCTGACGATGACCGGCAGTTTGGTGAGTAATCTCGGGGATGCCGCCCTCTCCGTGACCAGCGGCAGCGTCAATGTCACGACGAGCACCTTTGCATCGGCACCCACCGGCGTGTTGGTCGCCCGGGCCGGTTCGGCGGTGGTCACAGGGTCGGCGTTCGCGGCGATTTCCGGTAACGCCGCGCAGAACCAGGGCACCTCCTTTGATAACGCCAACTTCGTAGGCAATTGGTGGGGTGACGCCGGCGGGCCCAATGACGCCTCCGCCGTCGACGGACGCCAGAACAACAACCCCGCCGGTCTCGCGGTGAGTGATTGGGTTGACTATACTGGCGCGCTCGCGGCACGCCCCGTCTTGCCTGGATCGGGACCGTCGATCCGAAGCTCAGTGCCTCTCTTGAGCGGTTCGGGTCTCTCGAGCATTGATGTCGTGTTCTCGGAGGCGATCGATCTGGCGACGTTTGGGCCGGATGATATCGCGGTTTCCGGGCCGCAGTCGGTGTCCTCCTTCACCATCTCCCTGCTTAGCCTCTCCACCTATCGCATCAGTTTCGCCACGCCCCTGACTCGGGCGGGCCTGTATCAAATCCGGGTGGGACCGGGCATCGCCAACCCCGCCGGCATCCGCATGGACCAGGACGGTGACGGTCGCGATGGCGAGACGGGCGAGGACGCCTACGTGGCGTTGGTGACCGTCGATACCACCGGCCCGCGGATCGTGGCTCAGACCCCCAGCGGTTCCGTCGACCAAGCCCTCCAGAGTCTGATTCTGGAGTTCGATGAGCCCATTGCGGTCAGCTCGCTCAGTCCGGCGGATATCCGAATTCTTCTTGGGCAACAGGACACCAGCCCGTTCGCCGGGTTTAATGTCACCTCCTATCTATCGCGGTTGAGTCTCGCTTCGTTGGAGGCGGCGCTCCAGACATTGGCAGGTAATTGGACGCAGGTGGCGTCGGCGAATACGCCGAATTTGGATTTGTGGGCGGGTGGGAATTTTGGCGGCAGTCCCGGGGCTTTTGCCATCGCGTCGAATAATGTGGTGTCGGTGTTCAAAGGCACCGTGACCATTCCCACGGCCGGGGATTGGACGTTTGCCATTTCCAGCGACGACGGCTTCCGGTTGCGCATCAACGGGGCACAAGCCCTGTTCGACGGTGGACGTGGCGCGTCGACCACTCCGGACTTGTTGGTGGTGAATTTCGCCACTGCCGGCACCTACGAACTGGAAGTGCTGCATTACAACGGCGGCCTCCCGGAAGCCCTCGAGGTTTCGGCGGCTCCCGGCGCGCAGACCGCTTTCTCGAGTGATTTTAGAGTGATCGGCGATGTCGCGAGTGGAGGTCTGGCCGTGAGCTCCGCCCGGGCGGCGGCTTCCGGCATTCCGATTTATTCCGTCGTGCCCCTCAACCCGCAGGCCACCGTGATTTATCCCCCGAGGGTGGAGAACTTCGACGGCGCAGGGTTCGCCGTCCGGGCCGTGTTCGCGAATCGCGGCGTCTCCGACGTCAACATTGCTCAGGAAGTTCTCGACACACCATCGCAGCAGTCACGTTTGGTGTGGGCGAACACTTCGGTGATCAATTTCGGTTACGACGGATCGTTCTCCACGCTTAATCTTCTGACTCCGGGACTCGACGACGGACCGTCGCCCGACGGCATGGTGGTTGAGGCGACCGCTCGCGTCACCATCCCCGCGGCCGGCGATTGGACCTTCGGAGTTTCGAGTGACGATGGTTTCCGCCTGACCGTGGGCAGCAACACGACGGAATTCGCCAGCCCCCGAGCATTAGGTAGTACCCTGGCGACCTGGACCTTCCCGGCCGCGGGCGAATACGACCTGCGATTGTTGTATTACAACACTTCGGGGCCTTACGGCGTAGAGATGTACGCTGCCCAAGGCAAACAAGAAGCGTTCAACTCCAATTTCCGGTTGGTAGGCGATGCCAGCAATGGAGGTCTAGCGGTGCGCTCCGATGCGGTCGCGCCGGCAAGTCGACCCGCCGGTTCAGTCGGCTTGGTCGCCACCCGATTCCTCGTCCATTTCCAACCGATCTCGGACAACGGTACCTACCTCGTCCAGGTGGCCGCCTCGCCCAGTGACGCCGCTGGTAATCGGCTGGATCAGGATGGCGACGGGATCAACGGCGAACTGGTTCAGGATGTGTACCGCGGCCAATTCGTCATGGACCGCAAGCCATTTCGAATTCTGTCGATCTCGCCAAGCCCGGTGGTGAACGGCGCCCTAACGCAACTCGACGTCACGTTCTCGGGCGCGGTTCGCCCTGGAAGCTTCGACACGGGCGACGTCCGAATCTTCGGACCGCTGGTTACCGCACGCATTTTGTCGGTCGAGACGCAGTCGCCAAACATCTACCGGATCAACGTGGAGCCGGTGACAGCCGAGGCGGATTATCAGGTCTGGATTGGGCCCGGCATCGAGGATGTCGCCGGCAATGCGTTGAATCAGGATGGGGATGTCAACAGCGGCGAGCCGGAGGATCGGTTTGAAGCCGTCATTCGGGTCGAGAATGTCAGCCCGCGAGTTCGTGAGCATACCCCAAGAGAAACCGTCGCAGGCGGCGTCAGTTCGCTCGACCTCGTGTTCAGCGAGCCGTTGGCCCTGACCAGTTTTACCGACGCAGATGTGCAATTGACCGGGCCGGCGGGTGCGATCGCGGTGACCGGCATTCAGTTGGTGGGCGGCACGACCGCCACCTATCGCCTCAGCTTCGCATCGCAGAACCTGAGTGGTACTTATAATTTTGTTGTTGGCCCCAACATCACCGATGCCGGCGGCAAACTGATGGATCAAGATGCCGATGGCGTCGCCGGTGAAGCCACGGAGGATGGGTACCGTGGGAGCTTCGTCATCGATGCCACTGGGCCGCGCGTGGTCACGTTGACTCCTTCGGGAGAGGTGAACGCCGCCGTGCGTCAGGTCGATATCGTGTTCAGCGAGGCGATTCTGCCGAACTCATTCTCCGCCGCTGACCTGACGGTTTCGGGCCCCGGCGGAAACGTCGCTGGCCTGGCCGTGGCCCGCATCGATGCGACCACCTACCGGGTTACCTTCCCATCCCAATCGGCTCACGGCGATTACGCCATTGAGGTAGGGCCCGCCATCACGGACGTCCTCGGAAACGCCATGGATCAGGACGCCGATGGGATCAATGGGGAGTCGAGCGACGGTTACCGTGGGACGTGGCGCGTGGTCTTGCCTGATCTTGTTCCCACCAATCTGACAGTCCCGGCCACTGCTCAGCCCGGCCAAGTCATCCGCCTCACTTGGCGGACCAGCAACGTCGGCAACGTGCGCGTCGAAGCGCCGTGGACCGAGACCGTGATTCTTTCGGTGACCGGCAATCCCACCGGACCTTCAAATAGCGTGGTGATAGTCGGCACTGTGAACGCCACTGACGGCTTGGCGCCCGGGGCCTTCGTGGATCGGACCCTGGATGTCACGGTGCCCATCCAATTCGAAGGCCAGGTGACCGCCTTTGTCTGGGTCGACTTCAATCCCGAGCGCATTGTCGAGTCCAGCGAGACCAACACCGTTTCGGCGCCGTTCAATGTGGTTATCGGTCCGCCGCCGGTGGATTTGGTCGTCGAAAATGCCACCAGCCCGGCCTCCGGTCGAACCGGGCTGGACATCGCGGTGTCCTGGACCATTCAGAATCGCGGTGGAATAGCTACCGTGCAGTCGGCGTGGCTGGACCGTGTCTACCTTTCGCGGGACGAGAGCTTCGGTGCGGATGACATCCTTCTGGCATCGGTCTCGCGCACCGAAGCCCTCGCTGCGGGAGGTCGTTATTCCGTCACACAAAACATCACCCTGCCACAGTCACTCGAGGCGGGAACCTATTCGGTGCTCGTCGTCACGGATGCCCTCGCGCAGGTCGTGGAACCGGGTGGGGAAACCAACAACGTGCTCCGCAGTGCCACGCCGCTGGTTGTCGCTCTGGAGCCGACCCCGGATCTTGCCGTGATCTCGGTCGCCGGTCCGGCCACCGTGGTCCTCGGGGAGTCGATGGACATTTCCTGGACCGTACGGAACCTCGGTACGGTGGCCGCGGCGGCGCCGTGGGTGGATCGGGTGTATTACAGCACTTCGCCCGATGCTCCGGTGGGCGCGCTGAAATTGCTCGGCTCGTTTGTCCGTCGCGACAATTTCGATGCCGAACGAGATTACACGCGGATTGAGACCGTGCCGGTTCCGGCCGAAGCAGACGGGCAATTCTATCTGGTGGTGATCACCGACGCGGAGAACGTCCTTTTCGAGCGCGGTGGCGAAGGGAACAACCGGTTAGCCGGCAACGTGGTGGTTTCCCTCGTGCACCCGGACTTGGTGGTCGACAGCGTGACAGCCCCCGGCGTCTCGCAGTCGGATACTGAAATCGACCTCGCCTGGGTGGGCCGAAATGCCGGAACTGGTCCGATCCAACGAACCGCACCCGATCGGCTCTACTTGTCGAAGGACGAAACCCTTTCGGCGGACGACCTTCTGTTGGGTGAATGGACCCGAACCGTGTCGCTGAACCCGTCTCAAACCTACCAGGGTTCCTTGCGGGTTCGCCTGCCCAAGGGTCTCGAAGGCAATTACCGGGTACTGGTTTCGGCGGACGCGACGAATCAGGTGCAGGAAGGCGTTGGCGAAGCCAACAACCTGGGTGTGTCCGCGCCGATCGCTGTGGCTCTGCAACCGTATGCCGACCTCGAAGTCACCAGCGTGACTTCGCAGGCCCTGCTGGTCGGCGATCCGGTGGATCTCACGGTGTCCTGGGTGGTCACCAACCGGGGCACGGGTACCGGCGCAGTGGACTCCTGGACGGATCGGGTGGTGCTCTCGACCGATGCCATTCTCGGTAACCGCGATGATTTGGTGCTTGGCACCTTCCTCCACACCGGGTTGGTGCCGGTGGGAGAGTCCTACACCGAGACGCGCATTCTCCAGCTGCCGGCGGCGTTGCAGGGCCGGTTTACGCTCTTCGTGGAAACCGACACCACCGATGGGGTCTTCGAGCATACCAACGCCCACAGCAATGTCGGCAGCAAGTCGCCCGTGGATGTGGTCCGAACGCCCTACGCCGACCTGGTGGTGGATACGGTTGGGTTGCAGTCTCTCGATGCCTCGCTCGGATATCAGAACGGCACGCCTGTACGGGTCAACTGGATCGTCTCCAACATTTCACCCAACGGCATTGGGCCAACGGATGATTCGAGTTGGTCGGATCGCGTGTTCCTGTCTTCCACGCCCGACGGTCGCGACTTGCGCGAGATCGGGTCGCTCACCCACTTCGGCGCCCTCGCCTTGGGTGGCAGTTATACCGCGTCCATGGAGATCAACCTGCCCCTGGACACTCGTGCCGGCACTTACTACGTCTTCGTGCGAACGGGCGGCCCGTTCGAATTTATCTATACCGACAACAATTCCCGCCGGTCGGAGCCCATCACGGTTACCTATGTGGCGCCTCCAACCGGCGATCTGACGGTCGAATCCGTTTTGGGGCCAGCCACCATCACCGATGGCGAACAGATCGATGTCACTTGGACAGTTCGCAATGTCGATGCCTCCGGCGACGCGGTGAGTGGATCGTGGGTGGACGCCATCTATCTCGCGCCCAACGGCAACTTCTCCCAGGCGATTCAGTTGGGCACGTTCCGCCAGGCCCAAATCCTTGACGCCGGCCGGTCCTACACCCGCACCGAGCGTCTGACGGTTCCGATACACATCCAAGGGGTCTACCGGGTATTCGTGCGGACGGATGATGTCAGCGCGTCCAACGGCGGCGAAGTGGCCGAGGATAACGAATCGAACAACCTCGCTTTCGCCGAGGTCGCCACGGTCGTCGGGCTCCGCGCCCGTCCCAATCTTCAGGTCTCCCAGGTCGTCGCACCGGTGCAGGTCACCAGCGGCGGGGTCATCGACGTCGAGTTCACTGTGAATAATAACGGGTCCGCCGCCACACCGACGGGCGGTTCGCGGTGGGTCGATTACGTCTATCTCTCCAACAACAACCAGCCCGGGGGCATTCTCCTGGGTGCCCTCCCGAATGGCAGCGCGCTCGAACCCGGTGCTGCCTATACCACCCGCGCTACCTTTACGATCAAGCGGGAGGCGGCTGGCGAGTACTTTATCGTCGTCGTCGCCGACGGTGGACGGCAGGTCGATGAATTCCAGGGTCGCAATGCCCAGGCCCAGGTCTTGGGTGAGATCGATAATTCGAACTCGGCGCCCTTGTTCGTCAACGTCACCCCCGTCCCGCCTCCGGATTTGGTGGTGCAGAGTGTCGCCGGCCCCCTCGACACCTTCGACGGCAGCACCATTTCGGTGCGTTATCGCGTCGCCAATCTCGGTGCCGGTGTGACTCGGCCTGCCGGGTGGTCCGACAGCATTTGGCTGGTCACCGAACCGAATCGCCGGCCCGGCAAGATGGGCGATGTCCTGCTGGGATCCGTCGGCCACAACGGCGCTCTGGAGATCGGCGAGTTCTACGAGGTCACCACCAACGTCAATGTCCCACTGCTCGCCCAGGGCGGCCTCTACTACCTGGTGGTTTGGGCCGATAGCGGCAACTCGGTGTTCGAACTCGCTTTCGACGCCAATCTAAACCCGGCCATTCCGAACGATCTGGAGAGCAGCAATCTCAGGGCGACGCCCATCACCATCGTTCCAACTCCGCCGGCGGACCTGGAAGTGACCAATGTGGTCGCCCCACCGACGGCCCGTGGCGGCGATGAAGTCACGATCAGTTACACCGTCGCCAACAAGGGTGCCGCCCGCACTGACGTCGATCGCTGGGCCGAACTTATTTACCTCTCCGACGATGGGACCCTGAAAAACGCGACCTTGGTGTTCGGCGTTCCGCATTTCGGAGTCCTCGAGATCGGCCAGTCCTATACCGAGACCGTCACCTTCACGCTGCCTCCGTCGGCCAAGGGCAAGTACTTCGTCGTCGAGACCAATGCCGAACCCAACAAAGTCGCTACGGCGGATGATTCATTGCTCGCGCAAATCGCCGATATCATCGCGCGGGCCGAGGCACGTCTCGGCAAACCGCTGGCCGAGGTGCGCGGCGCGGATCTCGATAATCTCTCGCGCAACGACATCCTCCGCATCCTGACCGGCGACGGTCAGTCGGGCCCCAAACTGGTTTTCGAGCGCGGATTGACCTCCAACAACACGCGAGCCACCACCAGCACCGTCACTGACATTCCCGCAGACCTGGTCGTGACGTCGATTGTGGTCCCGACCTCCTCGTTCTCCGGCGAGTTGATCGATGTGACGTGGACGGTGCGCAATCAGGGGGCGCACGCGGTCTGGAAGGGGACGGAACGTTGGACCGACTACGTTTTCGTTTCGCCCGATCCAACCTTCATTGTCGACCGTGCCGCGTTGGTCGGTTCGGTGGTGCACGTACAAACCTCGCCGCTTGCACCGGGAGCCACTTATACCGCGTCCACGAAAGTTGCAGTTCCGGCGGGCGTGGATGGCAAATGGTATATCCACGTCTTCACCTCCACTACCATCGGCCGATTCGGTCCATCGTTCGCCGCGCCCGGGGAAGGCGCCTTTCCCGACTGGCCCGAACAGTTCCGGGACGCAGTTTGGGAACAGCCGGATCGCCGCAACAACGTGAGCAGTTCCTCGCCGATTGACGTGATCTACCGGGAAGCCGATCTGCGAGTCACCAGCTTCTCCATCGTACCCACCACCTCGAGTTCGGGCGGGTTCGTCGATGTGACCTTCACGGTCCGCAATGCCGGAACGCGAGCCACGCGGTCGGACATTTGGGTCGACCGGGTCTACATCTCCATCGATCAGTCGCTGGACCTGTACGACGCGTTGCTGGGCAGCTTCACTCATCGGGGGGCCCTGGCTCCCGGCGAGTCCTACACCGTGACCGGCGAGGTCCAGTTGCCCGACAATTTCTCCGGCAATTTCCACCTCGTCGCCTTCGCCGATGCCCCATTCGGCCCGCCCTCCTTCGGCGGGGTGCCGTTGCCTTATCCGGAGGCGAAAGGGCCGCCGCGACTTGGCGGCGGCGGCAACGGCACGGTGCTGGAGTATCGCGACGAAACCAACAATTCCGCCACCACGCCGCTCGTGGTCACTCCGGTCAATCCGCCGGACCTGCAAGTCGTTCAGGTTCTCGGCCCCGATCGCGTCTTCGCGGGTCGCGAATTCCAGGTGACGTACACTATCAAAAACGCAGGCACCGGAGCCGTACCCGATCGTCAGTCGGAGTGGCGCGACTCCATCTACCTGTCGCGTGACCAATACCTTGACGCCCGCGGCGATCATTACGTCAGCCTGGTCAAACACGTCGGCGTGCTGGCCGCCGACGGCAGTTATACGGTGACGGCGACCTATAATCTCCCGCGGGGAATTCTGGGGGCCTACTACATCATGGTGCTGACCGACGTTCCGGATGGCCTTCGACCTCGGGGCGTCGTTTTTGAGGGCGCCGCCGAGGGGAATAACAGCAGCGCGACCGCCCTGCCGATGCTGATCGACTTGCCGCCGCCTTCGGATCTTCAGGTCGAAACCGTCAATGTTCCCAGTCAGGCCCGGCCGGGCGAGGTGGTGACGTTCACCTGGCGCGTGACCAATCGGGGCGTGGAACCCGCCAGCGGGCGTTGGGCTGACGCCGCCTTTCTTTCGAGGAACGCCATCTGGGATCTGGGCGATCGCCTCATCATCAACCAGGATTTTGCTCCCCGCACCCTCGCTCCCGGCGAAAGCTACACCTTCTCCGCCACGGTGCAGATGCCCGTGGCTCTGCCTGACAACTACCGAGTCATCGTCCGCACGGACATCTTCGACGACATCTACGAGGGCGAAAACAACCGCAACAACACGACGGCCTCCGCCGACACCATCGCGGTGACCGTGCCGTCGCTTCAGCTGGGGGTTCCGTTCAACGATCTGCTCTCCGATGGCGAGGACTTGCTCTTCCGCGTTGAGGTCCCCGCCGGCGAAACCCTTCGGGTGGTGCTCGACAGTCAGAACGATGGACTGGCGAACGAGCTCTACGTGCGTTACGAGGGATTGCCGAGTTCCCGCGATTTCGATGCCGCCTTCCCGGGCGCCCTTCAGGGGGACCAAACCGCGCTCGTTGGGCGAACCCAAGGTGGCGTCTATTACGTACGGGTTCGCAACTTCCGGGATGCTTCCCTCGGCGCCGACGTCCCGCCAAGGTTCGTCAACGTACCCATCAAACTCACCGCCAGTCTGGTGCCGTTCGGGATTTCCAACGTGACGCCGGACACCGGTGGCGACGGTCGGTACGTCACGATGACGGTGACCGGTGCCAAGTTCGACCCCAGTGCCACCGTCAAGTTGATCCGACCCCAGTTCGCCGAGTTCGCCCCGGTGAGCTATCGCGTGATCGACGCTACCACGATCCTCGCGACCTTCGACCTGCGCGACGCCCCACGCGGCCTGTACGACGTCCAGGTCACCAACCCCAACGGCGCGACGGCCGTGGTTCCCTACCGCTTCTTGATCGAGGGTGCAAAGGCGCTGGATGTCACGGTTGGCCTGGGCGGCCCCAGTGAGATTCCGGTGTCGCGCACAGGCACTTCTCCCGCGCTCTACCAGGTCGGTCTGCTCAGTCTGACCAATGTCGACACGCCCTACGCCCACATCTCGTTCGGCGTTCCGAATCTCCCCAATCAATCGTTGCTGGCAGGCCAACCGATCGGAGGCGGGGAACTTTCCAAGGGCATACGCCTGCGGTTCACCACCAACCTGGTGGGAGCACCGGATCTCGACAACGTTCCGTGGGCTGAACTCGACCCGGTGATCAACAAGAACGGGATCCTGATCGCGGAAGGTTTTGCCTTCGATCTGCACAACCAGGGTTTCGCGGCCGTTTCTTTCCTGGCCGAGGTGTATCCGGAACTGAACGCCATTCTGAAGGAGAACCCGAGATTCTTCGAGGAGATGGCTGCGTTTGAGCTCGAGGATCTCGCCTTCAAATTCTACATCTTCGCCACGGTGACGGCCATGACGCCGGCAGAGTATGTGGCCTATCAGACCGACAAGGCCGCATCGCTGCGCAGCGCCATTCTCGCCGATGATACCGCGCCCCAGTCGCTGCGCGTGGCCGCCTCAGATGCCGCGTCCTTTACCAGCCTTTATCTCTCGGCGCTTGCCGCCACCGGGCAATTGCGGGCTGAAGATCTGCCGCCGGAGGTCCGTGAGGCACCGCAGTTCACCAGTCTCATGGCCGTGTTCGCCGCCGGACTCCTGGGGGGTGACGCCGGCGAACCTGTTGTCGCCGCCGGCAACCTGCAGGCTTGGTTTGCCCTGCTGAGAACCTGGGCTGGCGATCAGCCGGGCGTCCTAGGCTCCGCCGACATCCCCGATCGCGCGCCATTCGATTTGGGCACGGGCACCGAAACCCGTTTCGAGGCCTTCATCATCCAGGTGGGCGTGTCGGACCTGGTCGATAGTGCCGGCTCCGAATCCGCCGGGCCGGCCGGTTCGCCATTGGATGATCTCTTTGGCTTGACCGGCGAGCGGTCGCGATTGGTTCGAATGATTGGCCCGTCCGGATTCGGCGACTCCAACCTCATTCCTGGAAGTCTCGGTCTGCCCTATTCCATCCGGTTCGAGCCGTCCAGCAGTGTCACCGACGCCGTCAACGAGATCCGGATTCTCCAACAACTCGACGCCAATCTCGACGCGCGCACCTTCCGGTTGAGTGACATCCAAATTGGTTCGCTGACGTTGGCTCTGCCGGACCGCGCCTCCTTCACCGGCGAATTCGACTTCTCCGATACCCTCGGCTACGTGGTCCAGGTCACGGCCGGCGTCGATGTCGAAACCGGATTGGCCACCTGGCTTCTGAGGGCGATCGATCCCGATACCGGGCTGACTCTCCGAGGGCGAAACCTCCAAACCGGCGAACCCCAAGGTCTGCTCCTGCCGGGCACCGTCGGCGTGGTGGGTTATACCATCACGGCTCGTGAATCGGCGACCAACGGCGCCGAGGTGCGGGCTGCCGCCCGGGTCATCTACAACGCCGACGCACCGCTGGATTCCAATGTCCATCAGTCGGTGCTCGATACCCTCGCCCCGACCACGGTTCTCGCGGTTCAACAAGCCGGTTCAACCTACACTCTGAATTGGACTTCAACCGACGCTTCCGGCGGCTCCGGGGTCAAGGAGTACGCGGTCTACGTTTCCTTGGATGGCGGACCCTACGTTCTGAACCGGTCGCGCATTACTGAAACCACTTTGGTGTACCAAAGTCCGCGCGGATTGCCGGCGACTTTCCTCGTGCGGGCCCAGGACTCGGCCGGCAACTGGGAGGCAGTGCCGGCGGGCGTGCTCGTTCCGCCTCTGTTCCCTTCAGTGAACCTGGGTGCGCTGCCAACCGCGCCTGATCTCGCGCCGGAAACGCTGCCGAAGGCGGAGATTCCGGATGTCCCGTCCACCAACCCGCTGTTCACCCAGTTGCTCCTGCGCATCCCCGGTCTGCAGTCGAACGCGCGACCCTCGGAGTTCGACGTTGTTTTCGAGCCTTTCACTGCGTCTGGATTCGCCATCGGAATCCCTTCATCTGGTGCTGGCATCGGACCTCTGGGAATCACCTTTACCCCGGATGGTCAAAGCGTGCTCGTCAGCGGCGGTCCAGGCCGGAATGTGATTTGGAAGTTCTCTTTGGCCGGTGGATCGGCGGCGACGACGGCGCCGCTGGCTACCCTGGATGTCCCAGTCTACGACTTGGCCTTCGATGCCAACGGCTACCTTTGGGCCACCACTGGCGGGGGGCCGTTACTCCTTCTGGATGCGGTGAGTGGCGAGGTGCTCCAGCGATATGGCGAGGGAATCACGCTCGGAATGGCGGTGGATGCCGCGCGCAACCGGCTATTTGTAGCCACGCGCAACGGGATCGAAATCTTCGACATCACCAAACGTGAGTTCAGTCCGTTCTCCGACACGCGCGTCGACGGCCTGGCGCTCGCTCCGGATGGCACCCTTTGGGGTACGGCCTGGCCGCGCGGCGGCGAGGTGGTCCGATTCAATCAGCGCGGGCGGGCCGAAGTGGTTCTGCAGCTCGACCACGAGGCGGAGGGCTTGGCCTTCGGACAACCTGGATCCCCAACGCGCGATCTCCTTTTCATCACCCATGCCGATGGCGGGGCAATGACGGTCGTTGACCTTCTTTCCATGAAGTCCGCCACGCTCGCCACCGGCGGCGGCCGCGGCGACTTCGTCCATGTCGATTCTCAAGGGCGGGTGTTTGCCACCCAAACGGGGCAGGTGACGGTCTTTTTCCCGGTCGTCGCCCCACAGGTCATCGCCACCACTCCGATCGGCGGAACCCGCGTCGATCCCATCGTCAATGCCGCCACGGTCCGCTTCGACCTGGATATGCTCGCGACCTCGGCGACGGACGCCGCCTCCGTCCTGAATCCCGCGAATTACCGGATCAAGAACCTCGTCACCGGCCAGGAACTGGCCATCGGTTCAGTGGCGTACGATGCCACCACGCGGACTGCTCGGTTGATCTTCGAGTCGTTGCCGGCGGATCGCTACGAGCTGCAAGTGCTCAAATCGGTGAAGAGCGATCTCGGCGTCGAATTGGCCGGCACTTTCGTCGCGGAGTTCTCGGTGCTCCAGGACCTCACCCCGGTGCTGACGCCGCAATTCTCGGACACCCGGCTGGATCGTGCCAACGGCACCGTCTCCTTTGAAGTGCGCGTCACCAATAGCCTGTCCTTCGAACTCGCCGCCCCGATCCGGATCATTTTCACCGGGCTCACGGTCAGTGCCGATGCCCCGGTCGAAGTGCTCGACGCCTCCGGTGTCACCGCCGATGGGCATCCCTACATCGATCTCAACGACAGCCCCGCGGCGAAGCTTGGCATCGGCCAGTCCTTGAGCCGAACGATCACCCTGCGAAACCCGGCACTGGTGGCCGTTGATCTGCACACCCGCGTCTCGGCCTCGGTGCCGGTTAATCTCCGTCCGATCTTTGATTCGACACCTTCCGCCACTGGGTTGGTTGGACAGGCATATTCCTACAGCGCCGTTGCCCGTGATCCTGATGGGCCCGCCGTCACCTATGTGCTCGCTCGCGGCCCGACGGGAGTGAGTTTGGACGCCAACACGGGGCGCCTGGCCTGGACCCCTGCGGCGCGGGATGGCAAGTCGGTGGCCTTCGAGGTTCGGGCTTATGACAGCCGCGGTGGATATACCGCCCAGTCCTGGAACGTCGCGGTGGCCAACGCCAACACGTCGCCTGTTCTATTCCCCATCGCGAATCAGCTCCTCAACGAGGGAGACAGTTGGACCCTGGCGGTTTCGGCGGTGGATGCGGATGGCGATCCCTTGGTGTTCGGGGCCAACGGTCTGCCTCCCGGCGCGCTGTTCGATGGCGAAGCCAATGTCATCCGGTGGAAGCCCGATGGCACTTCCGCCGGTCGGTATTCGAAGGTTGAGGTTTTTGTCAGCGACGGAATTCAATCGGTGTCCCAAACGTTTGAGATCCTGGTCCAGAATGTGAACCAGGCGCCGGCCTTGGATGCCATTCCGGCGCGTGCCCTCCGTGAGGGGGACATCATCCAGTTCGCCCTCGCCGGGAAGGACGTTGACGGTGACGCCCTGGGTTACTCCGCTGATCTCCTGCCGCTCGGCGCGACGCTGCATCCCACCACCGGCGTCTTCCGTTGGACCCCGCGCTTCGACCAGAACGGCGTCTATCACATCCAATTCTCCGTCTCGGATGGCCAAAGCACGGTGAGCCAGACCGTCGATTTGACGGTGACCAACGTCAACGGACCGGTCCGGTTCGTCGGCGACCGCAAGTTCGTCATTTTTGAAGGCCAGTTTCTCAGCGTGGTCGCCGGGGCCGAAGATCCGGATCATCCGGCGGGCGCGACGATCCTCCTGCCGGACGGTTCGATGGATAGCACCGGCAGCTCGGTTCCCCTCACTTGGACCTATGGCACGCTGCCACAAGGCGCCACCTTCGACGCCGCGACTCAGACGCTTCGATGGACGCCCGGGTATAATCAAAACGGGACGTACCAGATCACTTTCACCGCGGAGGATGATGGCGACGGCACCGGCACCAAGTCCCGGGCCACTCGCGTCATTGAGATCGAGGTTCGCGATGCCAATGGCGCGCCGGTCGTTGCTGAAATCCCGAACCAGACCGTCGCCCCGGGAGCCACCCAGCAATTCACCGTTCGCGCCTCCGATCCCGACGGTTCAAAGCCGAAATTGGTGGCGCTAGACCTGCCAAACTTCGTCACCTTCCGCGACCTGGGCGACGGAACCGGCGTTTTCGAGGTGAAACCGACCCTGCGGGATGGCGGGAATTACGTGATCACCGTTTTCGCCATGGACGATGGCAACGGCAAACCCGAGCAGGCGCTGGTGGGTGACGCCGAGTTTGTCCTGGCCGTGCCGGTCCCCAATTCGCCTCCCGCCTTTGGATTCGACGGCGACAAGGTGGCGGTTGTCGGACGCGAATTGCGCTTCCGCGTGGTGGCCGTCGATGCGGATGAGAACCCGCTGACCTTCTCCGCCACCGGCCTCCCCACTGGAGCAACCTTCGCCGAAACCGCGGTTTATGGGGTCGCTGAATTGGTTTGGACACCTACCGCCGCCGACCTCGGAACGCGGGTGGTGACCTTGAAAGTGGCCGACAACGGCAATGGCGACGCGGCACGCGTTTTGACGGATGAACTGGCCATTCGGATCGTCGTGCGCTCCGGCAACGCGGCACCCATCATCGCGCCGATTCCCGCCGGCCAGTTGCGCGAGGATGAGTTGTTTGGTTTCAACGTGGGGGCAACCGATCCCGACAGCGACGCCTTAACCTATTTCGCCTTCGACCTGCCGGCGGGCTCCTTCTTCAATATTCGCACCGGCCGTTTCGATTGGGCGCCGGACTTCCTCCAGGCCGGCGTCTACACGGTGACCTTCGGCGTGACGGATGGGAATCTCACCGCCACACAGGCGGTCTCCCTGACGGTCGCGAATACGAATCAGGCACCGGACTTCTCGCCACTGCCAAGCATCATGGTCCAGGAAGGCGGCTCGCTCAGCCTCGGGTTGGTGGCTGGCGATCTCGATGGGGATGCGTTGACGTTCTTCCATGAAGGCCAGCTGCCGAACGGTGCCACGTTCGATCCGGTCACTCAGATTTTTGCCTGGGCCCCGAACTATGATCAGGCCGGTGTCTATACGGTCCGATTCGCTGTTCGAGATACCTCCGGGGCGACCGCTACCACCGACGTCGTGGTGCAGGTCATCAATGTCAACCGCGTCCCCGTGTTCGGCTCTGTCGGCGATCGTGTGGCCTTGGTCGGACAACCGTTTCTTCTGAAGTTCGCCGGCAGCGATCCTGATGCCGGCAGTACGTTATCGTATTCCGCGGCGGAACTCCCGGTGGGAGCGACCTTGAACCCCGCGACCGGCGAGCTGCTTTGGACCGCCGCGGCCGTGCAGATCGGCGAGTACAATCTGCGGTTCACCGTCAGTGATGGCGAGCTCAGCACCAGCATCACCCAGCGGATCGTCGTTTCGGCGCAACCCATTCCGCCATCGGTCCTGATCCAAGTGACTCCCAGCTTCCCGGTGGCCGCCGGGCAATCGGTCCTGATTCAGACCATCGCCAGTGGAATCTCTGATATCGCCTCTCTTCGAGTCACCGTCGACGGGCAGGCGTTGACGTTGGATGCCCAGGGTCGCGCCCGCTATACCGCGCCGTCGCCTGGTCACTATTCGGTGGTGGCCACGGCCACTGATGTCGACGGTGTCGTCGGCACGGCCAGTTACGACCTGAAGATTCGTGACCTGACCGATCGCGAGGCGCCGATCGTGCAAATCTCGCTACCGCCGGATCGGGCGATCCTGACCGCTGCCACCCAGGTGATTGCCTCGGTGGCCGACGCTAATCTCGACGAATATCGCCTCGAACTCGCCGTGCTGGGTTCCGATCGGATTCTCACGCTCGCGACCGGCCGAGCCGCGGTGGACGGCGTCCTGGCGACCCTCAATCCGCAGTTCCTCGCCAACGGCGCTTACGAACTTCGCCTGATCGCGAGCGACATCGGTGGCCGAATCACCATGGTCCGACGATGGATCGAGGTGAACACCCCCACCAAAGCCGCCGCCTACCAAACTTCCGCGACGGACTTGATACCGTCGCTGCCCGGAATCGGCGCCTTGGTCAGGTTCTACTCGAGCCTGGATTCCCTGGGCGGCACCACCTTGGGCAACGGTTGGCGCCTCGGACCCGCCGATGCCCAAATCGTTGCCAATGTCGTCGCCGACCAAACCTCGGGTTCCGCCAACCTGAGTGCTTACTCCATCGGCACACGTGTCTACCTCAACTTGCCCGATGGCCGGCGCGTCGGCTTCACCTTCACACCCATTGCCATCAATGCCGGAGGTACCACCCTGTTCCGACCGGCGTGGACTGCCGATGCCGGTGTCGACTACGTCCTGGCAAGCGTCGACGCCACGCTCCTCGAGGCGGATGGCCGGCTTTACCAACTGGGAACCGGTCTTCCGTACAATCCTGCCAGCGGCCTGTTCCCCGGATATGCCTTCGCCCTGACGGACCGCGCGGGCAATCGTTATGACTACGAGGTTGACGGCCGACTTCGGCAGCTCACCGCGTCGGACGGGAACCGGTTGATCTGGAGCGATAGCGGTTTGATCGCGTCGAGTGGCGAGCGGATTGGGTTCCAGCGGGATGCCAAGGGGCGCATCACGGTCATCACCGCTCAGGATGGTCGCCAAATCCGATATGCCTACGACGATGCTGGGAATCTCGTGGGCGTCACGAATCTGGCCAGCGGATCGCGGACACTCTACGGCTACGACGCAGGCAATCGTCTGACGAGTATCGTCAATTCCACCGCCGCCGAAAGTCTCGTCCTCCAATACGATTCGAATGGCGCGTTCGCCACCGCTCTTGGAGTCAACTCGGTGCTCGGTTTCAGTCGCGACTACCTCGGCCAAACACTCAACGGCAGCCTGACAGCCGGGGAGATCCGCCGATACGTGATCGTCGTCGGAGATCGGGAAGTGTTGTCGTCGAATTCCGACACGTTGTCGCTCGGTATCGAAATGCGTGGATCCGCAGGGGTGCCGCGCATCGCAGCCCGAATCCTTGGTGTGTCCCAGGATGATCCGGTCGCGACCGACGGCAGGAGCGTGACGCTGGCGACGCTCGAAACAGGCGGGGCTTACGTCATCGAGGTCCAGGCCGGGGACGCTGCCGCCGCCGGGGACTTTTCCATGAACATTTACCTGGTCGCGGATACGAATGGCGACGACCAGGTAGACGGCGTCGACGCCGCCGCGATCGCCGCGGCCCTTGGTAGTCGATCCGGCGAGGCGCGCTACGTGCTCGGTGCGGATGCCAATCGGGACGGCGTCGTCGACGATCGTGACGAGGTCTATCTGGCTTCCAATTTCGCGTTCATCGCCAATCAGGCTCCGGTCGTCACACCGGGCCAGTTCTCCACGCCCCGTGACATCGCGATCACCATCAATCTCGCCGCGCTAGCCGCTGATCCCGACGGCGATCCCCTCGGTTTCGTGGTGTCCAACGCCCGCAATGGGCAGGTGAAATTCGCCAGCGACGGCAAATCGATTGTCTTCACGCCGAACGCGGGCTTCTCCGGTACCGCCAGTGTTGAATTCCGAGCCGATGACGCGGCCCGATCGTCCGCCGTGGCCACCCTGACCATCGAGGTCAAAGGATCGATCCTGACCCAGTTGGTGCTTGGGACCCGCGACGTGGTGCTTCAGCCGGGTGAATCCGTGGAGCTGGTGGTGACCGGTATCTTCGACGATGGGTCGCGGTCCACTCTCCCAGGCAGTCGCGTCCAATTCAGGTCGACGAACCCCGCGGTGGCGCTGGTCTCAGGACCGGGCTCCATCCTCGCCGTCGGCACTGGAAGCGCCGGCATCGTCGTGACCGCGGACGGGTTGACCGCCGCCACGGCAGTGACGGTGGGAGCTTTGCCCAATATCGGCACCGTCGAATTCTTCCCGTTGACCTACACTCTGGCGCCCAACGGGGACACGCGGCAGTTCGTGGTGCGTCACTTTGCCAACGAGTTCACTGCGATCAACGTTTCGTCGGCCGCCAACGGTACGCTTTATTTCGTCTCGAATCCGAACGTGGCGACGATCTCGGCGGATGGCTTGTTGACCACCAAGGCCGCTGGTGAAGTGGAAGTGACCATCGTGTATGCCGGACGAAGCGCGGTCGCCCGAATCGAGGTGGCTCCAGTCAAGGTGGGTCCAACAACGGTCGGCACCGACGGTGTGATTATCTCCAATGCGGACGGCTATGCGGTGAATGTCGGACCGGGCGCTTTGCCGGTTGGCACGCGGGTCGAAGTCACCACCAAGAGCCGCGCCGACCTACCGTTCGATCCCCCGGCTGGCTTCGATTTCGCCGGGGCCTTCCAATTGAACCTCGGTGGTGCAAAGTCCGAGGAAGGGTTGGGGACCAGCGCCCCCGCTCCAGCGGGTTCGCAGCCGGGCGATCCGATCTTCCTCTTCCGCCTGACCAAGATCCGCCTCGGCAACGGCACTTGGGTCGATCGTTGGCAGTTGGTCGATAGCATGACGGTTCGCGCCGACGGCAAGGCTTACTCGACGTCGCCGCCCAATCCGCAGATCGCCATGGAAGGTCTCATGCTCATGGCGTCGGCGGGGACGGGCAGCCTGATGTTCACCGCGATGACCATGGGTGTCGTTGGGGCGCAGATGCTGGCGAAAGGCGTGCGCGCCGAGGTGGCGATGGAGCCGCAGAGCGGACAGCCGTTCTTCGCCATGCCGGGTCTCTTCGCCGATGTCTATGTGCCGTTGGGGATCCCGGGTTATTCAGCCCGCGTCACGGTCTACAATAAGGCCGGGCTCAGCGCCGAAACGGTCTTCGGAGTGGAATACCAGCCCGGCACCACCCGGGAGCTCCGGGTCCAGGTGCCAGCCGTCCCGCTCGACGCCCGCGGTGCGTCCGTCGACTCCGTGTCGCTCGCCTTCGAGCCGGTTGATAACGGGCAGTTCGCGCCCGTACTCACACTCACCGGCTCGAACTTCGACGAGGCGAATCCCGCGAGCAACTACGTGTTGTTCTTCCCCGCGGACGCGTTGTTGCCCTTCTCCGACGATGAGATTTTTGAGGCGGCGACCCGTGATTTCCGAATTCTCTCCGTCACCGCCAATGAACTTAAGGTCATTCCTCCTGCTGGTTTCCCGCTCGCCGGCTCGAATATCCGTGTCGATCGCGTCGTGACCGACGTCATCACGCTCCCGTCACAGGATTCGATCGAGATCCCGTCGATCGCGGAAGGAGGGCTCTTCCGGGTCGACCTTGGCATGCCGTACTACGTGCTGACGGCCAACTCCGGCGATAACACGGTGACCGTCATCGACCCGCTCTACCTGACGCCATTCGAAGGCCAGAGCCCCTTGCTCGATGTTCGCCGTCCCGACATCACCGATCCGAATAAACCCATCTCCAATCCTGACGCGAGTCTCATCGGAAAACTCACTGGCGGCATCGTGGCGCGGATTCCGGTGGGCAACGCGCCTTCGGACGTGATCGTGGCCCAGGACGGTCTGCGCGCCTTTGTCACCAACTCGGGTGACGGAACGATCTCCGTGATCGATTTGCTCACCCTTCAGGTCACCCAGACCCTACGATTGCCCGCTGGCGCTCATCCCAATTACCTGGCGTTGCATCCGTTCAAGTCGCGCGCCATCGCCACCGACCGATTCAGCGACAACATCTACGTCTTCTCCACGGGTGATCTCGACGTGGCCGAGCCAATGCCCGAGTACCTGTACACGCTCGACCTGGATCCTTCGAACGCGCTGGGTGTCACCGGATTGACCGGCGCCGATTTCACCAGCGACGGCACGCTACTCTATGTTGCCAGCCCGGGACGGGCCAGTTATGCGGGTGTCGACAACGTGGCCGCGGCTGGCGTCGTCTTTGTCCTCGATACCCAATACAGCGTGATCCTCGGCAACTTCGTGCCGAGCCGACTCTTCGAGGTGAAGACCTACATCTTCACCAACCCCAAGCCATTTGGGGTGACTCGCAGCCCCAATCCCAATGAATCGATTGTGACCGTGGCGGTACGCGGCAGTGAGTCGACGGGGCTGACTTACCTGGACACGGATTCCCAGAAGATCGCGTTCACCAAGGCCACCAACCTCCGCGACTACACCATCCAGGCGCCCGATTCGATCCTCCTCATCCCCGGTTTCCGCGAGCGGTTCTACAACAACTTCTTCGACATCAACTCGGCAGAGGCCATCACCTACACCCGGGACGGGAAGCTCGGTTTTGTGCTGTTCAACAGCACGTTCCATCCGGGGGATCTCAATCGTAACCAGAGCAACGGTCGGGGCGGAAACATCGGCATCCTGATCAATCCCACCAGTCCCAATGCCAAGTTCGTCGCCGCCACCCAGGAACTGCCCTACTCGTGGCCTGACGAAATCTCCGTCGATCCCTACAACCGCTACTTGTTCGCGTCCTTCAAGGGCATCAACAAGGTTGTGGTGTACGACATCTTCGTGCTGCAGGCCGCCATCGGTCTGCTGCAGATGTTCCATCCCAATGCCCTGGACTATCCCACCCAGTCCATCGAGGCCTATATCAAGGAAATGGTCGCCACCGGCGATCTGAAGAATTACATCGCCAAGATTGCCACGGAATCCGCCGACCTCACGGTTGTCTCCGAGACCGCCCAGCGGCAGTTCGCACTCCTCCAGTCCCGACTCAACAACGGACAGGCGCTGTTCTCGGTCATCGAAGTTGGCCGGTTGCCTAGTGGCGTCGCCAGCAGCCCCGAGGCGCCGCCGGACCTGATCGCCGGCAAGACCGAGTACGTGCCGGCGACCACCGATGCCGGCAGGGACGAGTTCCGGCTCAATTATGCCCTCATCGGCAAGCAGGCTACCGGGTCGTTCACCGTCAAGATCTACGCCTCGCACGACACGATTCTCGATCCCCAGGACACGCTCTTCCGCACCATCACGGTCTCGGATCCCGCGCTGCTCGAGCCAGGGATGCATACCCTTACGGAGCGGATCGTCCTCGGATTCGAAATTCCCGAGTTCTTCGTGGTGCATTTCGATGGCGATGACCAGCTGACCGATGAGGCGAGCGAACGAAACAACACCAGCGCCTTCCAGGTGCCCATCATCGGCTTGAAGGCGCAGTACGATGGCAATGATGCCGAAGAGAAGCTCGGCACCTACATCGAGTTGGTCGGTCTGACCAATATCCTGACGGTCAATGTTGGCCGGTTCCGACAACAGGTCGCCCGCATCGAAGCGACCATCATCAATCCTAATGGAACCTCACCGGTGGTGTTCCATCGGCTCACTCCGGATGGCGCGCTCTTCGAGGCCACCGTCGACATGTCCTCGTTCTTCCGCGATGACACCAAGCCGACGGGGCAGGGGAATCCCACTCTGCGCATCAAGGCGATCGATGCCAACGGAGCGGTGCTGGGCAAGACCCAGGATTACGAGGTCCAGCTCATCCCGGTTCCGGTTTGGCTCAAGAAGGTCGATGACCTGGAGATCCAGATCGTGTGGCGGCCGGATCTCCGAGCCTATCACATCGTTCGCAATGACCCGCTCATCAACGGCACCGTGAAGATGCCGGAGAAGTCCATGATCTTCCCCGGTTCGGAAACCGGTGTGAAACTGGGGGCTTTCGTCGAATTCAATTTCGATCTCAAAGGCGTTCAGACCGGCGAACGCGCCGGCCTTTACTATGAGAGCCTGCTGTTTGGGTTCCGCTTGCCGTCCATTCTGAGCGACCGCCTTTTCATTCCCGAGGGCAACGCCTCCACCAATACGTTCGAACCCGAGTCGTTGCTTGGAAATCTCCTGTTGCCAATCCCGGGACCGCTGGACAACTCCATCAATGGTTACGGCGCCGAACTGTCCAGCCAGTTGAGGCCGGCCAAGCTCATCGCGCTGGCCAACAACTACAACCGCACCTACACCATCGCCAACGGCGAGGAGTTCAAGTACGTCACACGTGGGGTTCAGTTCAGAGGGAATACCTACCTCCAGGGCTACGAGATCAGCCGCGGCAAGATCGCCGAGCAGTTGAGTCTCAAGGAACTCTCCTCCATTTCGCCTCCGCTCGGCGTGGCTCCCAACCCCGATCGATTGGCCGTCCAGATGCAGGCCCTTCGCGGTGATACCAAGGCCCGGCAGTTCCTGGCAGCGGAGGAGTTTGCCCGGACCAATGGTCTCACCGCGCTCACCAAACCTCCGAGCCGGGGCAATTTGAACCCGCTCAAGGCGACCCGGCAGCCCACGCAGTTCCTGAAGCCCAGCTTCAATCTGGTGCATTGGAAGTTTGCCGTTGGCCAGGACCTCAAGCTGCTCACGGCGAATCCTGCGAACCCCAATGATCCGTCGTTTAATGCAGGTTCCATCGAGGGGACGTGGAGCTTCGCCAGCAGTGTTGGATTGCAGGCCAGCTACACCCTTGCCGCCGGGTTCGTCTGGCTGATCCCCTGGTCCATTGACCTCGGTTACAAATTGACCGGCACGGTCACCTTGAGCGGCACGCTCGGCTACTCGGTCATCCGGGATCCGCAGAACATCGGTGAACTCACCCTCGGAGGTGTGGCCACCGTCGGCATCGAGGCCAAGGTCGAGTTGGAAGGGTTCCTCTCCGGCAAGGCTCTCTTCGGCATCATCGGAGAAGCCAAAGCCTCCTTGCTCGGCACGATCTCCAACAGTCTCAAGTTCTCCACTAACTCGCTCGTCGAGGAAGGGAACCATGGCGACATCAAGCTCGAGGCGGTCTTCACCATCGACCTCGCCGGCGGCCGCGCGCGGGTGTTCGAGAAGAAGGCCACGCTCTGGCAGACGCCCAACGATTCGCTCTACCAGCCGCAGTCGTGGAATTACTTCCTACCTTTCGCCAACAAGGCGGCCTGGCAGCAGTTCACCTCGTCGCCAAGCCTGACCACCCAACCGAGCCTTTCCTTCGATGACGTCAATGGCGGTCCGACTCCCTATGGACCTCACCTCCCGGCCAACGGAATCATCGATCTCGTCACCAACGGTTGGTCCAACCGCACGGCCCTGGCTGTTCCCAATGCCTCCAGCGACTACGACATCCCTGCCGATGCCCGCGATCTCGGCATCGCCGGCAATCCACAGACCTTCACAGATAGCCTGGGCGCGTCCGGGGATGTCGACTGGCTGACCTTCCGGCTGAACTCCTCGGCTCGGAACGAGCATCAACTGGTCGTCACGTTCCCCGATGACCGCGCCGATCTCCTGGTGACCGTCTACACCCAGAACCTCAGCACCTTGAAGACCGCCACGGTCACGGCCGGTCGGGCCGTGGTGCCGTTGGCGGGGCTCTTCGGAGGCCGCTTCTACGTGTCCGTTCGCGACACCTCTGGCCGCAGCGATATTCCCTACACGATCCAACTTCAGGGACCCACCACGTCCGCACCCAATCTCTCGGCCGATCTGTCCTTCGTGCCCGGCACGATCTTCCGCGGGGAACCGCAGACGGTCAGCGTTCGAATCACCAACAATGGCGGCGCCCGGGCTGGGCCTTCACAGGCGCGTCTTGTCTGGTCGCGAGATGCCTTGCTCGATGCCAACGATGCCAACCTCGTCGACCCGGCGCTGCTGCAGGTGCCGGCATTGAATCCGGGTGAATCGTTCAGCCGAACCTTTGACATCGCGCTCCCGATCAGTGTGGTCGGACTTATCGACATCGGCCTGATCGTCGACGAAAGCAACCAGGTCACCGGTGAGAGCTCGGAGTACGACAATACGATCGCTTACATGACGGACGTTTCGTTGCCGCTCGACCGACTCGAGCCTGACAACGACCTGAACGACATGAATCAGTTGGGCGGCCTCACAGGCAGTTTTGTCGAGACCGGCCTCACCCTCCACAATTCGCAGGACGGCGATCTGTTCCGCTTCCAGTTGCCAACCCGGGGAACGGCCGCGGACTTCTTCCGCGTCACCTTCGACGAACCTAACAGCGTGGTCGCGGTCGACGTTCTGGATGAATCGAGCCGAATTGTCGCGGGTAGTGCGTTGCTCCCGGTGGATCAGGCGCTGCTGGGTTTGGTCAGCCTGGAGGATCTGCCCGCGGGCAACTACGTGCTGCATGTCTACCTCGTGGACGGACCTCCCACGGCGTATGAACTGGCGGTCAATTCCACGCCACGCCAGGGGCCGGATCTTCAAGTCCTCGCGGTACAGATCCCTTCGATCCTGCGTATTGATGCTCCCAATCAATTCGCCGTTTCGGTCAGCAACACCGGATCGATGCCGGTCGGCCAATTCGATGTGCAGGCGTTCTTTAAATCCGCCGACGGCACCGAGGTGCCGGTCAGCGAGATCAAACGACCGTCCTCATTGGCTCCGAATCTGGCCGGTGAGTTGAACTTCATTGTCACCCTGCCGCCCAGCCTCGCTCTCACCACGGGGCAGATCGTGATTCGCGTCGATCAAACCAATGCCATCGCCGAGTTGAACGAGGAGAACAATGCCTACGTCATGGCGGTCTCCACCGGGGGCGTGCCGGATGCGAAAGAGGCCGACGAATATACCCAGGGCTATATCGAAGTCGGCGTCCTCACCGGCAGCACCACGTTCGACGCCATGAACTTCGATTTCGGTGGCGACAAGGACACGTTCACTTTCCGACTCGCATCCGCAGGACAGGCGAACGATCGCATCGAAGCAAACTTTGTTTCTTCGGCGGGCAACATCGATCTCTACCTTTACGACGCCACCGGCGCCCAAATCGGACTAGCTGCCACGGACGGGGATCGGGAGGTTCTTTCCCTCGCCGGCCGGCCCGCCGGTGAATACACGGTCGTTGCCATGACCCGCGATGACAAGTTGACCACGTATTCGGTGACGTTCACGGCGACCCGGGTTCCTGGCGCCAATCTTGTCGCGGCATGGATGGTCATCGACAATGGAGTGCGCAGCCCAAGTGAGTCATTCCGGGTTAGCTCGACCATTGACAACATCGGGTCCACAGCCAGCGCGTCCGCTCGTGTTCGCTACATCTTGTCCGCCGACGCCATCGTCGATGCCAGCGACCTGGTCCTTGGCACTGAGTTCTCGATCGGGCCGCTGAATGCCGGCCAGCGCGTCCAGGATGAACGCAATCTGACTGTTCCCACTTCGGCGGCCATCGGCTGGCGGTATGTCGGAGTCGTGGTCGATTTCGATGGCCAGATCTCGGAGACGGCGGAAACAGACAATGCCTATTTCGCGCAGGTGCTCGTGCTTCCTCCTGCGGATGCCGCGGAATCGAACAATTCCCCGGACACCGCCACCCCAATGGTTTTTGTCGATGGCACGGCGACGCGTCGTGGATTGACCCTGTCGCCTGGCGATCAGGATTGGTTTGCGTTTGACCTGACCTCCAGCCCCCTGGCTACGGATCACGTTCGGATCGAGTACGACGCTGTGGAAGGTCAGTTGGCACTTGCGCTGACGGATGCTAGCGGACTCGCCTTGCGCGGGGGCGTGCAGACCGCCAGGGGACGGTTGGAGGTCAGTTTGGTCGGCCTCGAGGCCGGCAGCTATCGAATCCTGGTTCAGTCTGCCAGCGAACTTGATTTCAGCGGGGGCTACACGGTTGCGGTTTCGGTGGGAACTCCGCGTGGACCGGGACCGGCCAACGTCGCGACGGGCGGCGCTGACGAGGGGATTGCCGCGTCCGATGATGAGGGTGTTCCCGCGGTGGGTATCGCGACTCCCAACACCTTCGGGTATTCCGCGGCCTTGTGGCGTATGTCCCCGCCCTTCGCCACCGGCACTGGAGTTTCGTCCTGGAATCAAATCCCGCAGGCTGCCGACGGCGTTGGCGGTATCCGACCCCAGGCATTTGTAGGCAATGGCAATTTCGCAATCGGGGACCCGCGCGATCCTGGGTTTGCCTGGAACCTCGGTGGTGGAGCCGTGGTGGCCAATGGGGTGGGAACGTTGCGCGAAGGCGACCTCCTGGTCTCGCGCCTATCCCAATCCATTACCATTCCGGCGGGCTCGACCCAGCTACGCTTCACACTGAAATCCGTCAACCTGTCCCAGGGCATTGCGGATCCCGATGACGCCTTCGAGGTGGCTCTTTTCGAATCCGCCTCAGGCCTTCCCATCGGTGGAGAAATTGTCGGGCTATCAGGCACCGATGCCATCTTGAACGTCCAGGCGGATCGAAGGGCTCGCTTTGGTGCCGGGGTGACCATCCAAGGCGTGCCCACCTCCGGCGGCAACCTTGCGGGGAGCGGGGACATCACGGTGACGGTGGATTTGAGAGGCATCACGACCGACACCGAAGCCACGATTCAATTCGACCTTATTCGTTTCGGCCCTGCCGACAGCTCGGTGACGTTGGATGACGTTCGGGTCCTTTCCGGACCTCCCTTGGAGTTTGGACTCGATCCTTCGACGGATGGCGGAACGGTGGGCGATACGCACACCAATGTGTCGTCGGTCATCTTCATTGGGGCGACGGATCCGGGACAGGAAGTCACCCTGGACATTGATGGCGACGGCTTCGACGACGGCTTCGCCGTGGCGGATGGCGCCGGTCGATTCGGGTTTGGACCGGTGGTGTTGACCGTCGGCGAAACCCTCGTGCGGGTCCAGGCGGTCAACGGAGAGGGCTCGACGGTGGTGGAGCGAATCTATTCCGTGGACCAGACCGCGCCACGGTTCCTTGGGGTCGACATCAACGGTGGTGCCGCGCAGCGCTCGATGGTCCGGTCGCTGGCGTTTCGGTTTAGCGAGGATGTCAGTGCCAGCTTCGGAACGGACGACTTGGTTCTGAGGAACTTCACCACGGGACTGGACGTGTCGCCGGGCGACTACACCCTGGTGTTTCAGACGGATCGATCGGTTCTTGTGACGTTCAACCAGCTCCCGGGTGGTTCGCTGGCGGACGGGAACTACGTCCTGGCACTTCGTAACGCCGGCATTGCCGACCTTGCTGGGAACATCTTGGAGGGTGCCGTTGACGTCACCTTCCATCGGTTCTTTGGCGACAGCGATGGAGACCGGGATACCGATTATCTGGATGCATTCCGATTGCGGGATGCCATGGGGCTGGGAGCGACGGCGGACGCGGGTCTGGACGTCTTTGACGTCGATGGTGACGGTGTCTTGGCGACAACGGACACCGATGCCTTCCGATCCCACCAGCTGAAGTTCCTGGCGCCGTTGCCTCCGGGCACCCATCTCGATCTGAGCGCCGTTGCCGTCGCGCAGAAGTCCATCGAGATCCGCCGCACGCCCGAGGTTGGATCAGTGGCGATCCGTGTCGAACGACCTTCGGGGGCAGCGCGGGCGGAACCTGCGCCGCTGGCGTCGGCCGATGCTCGCCGGCTGGCCTTGAAACCGATCGGGAACGCGGCGCACCCGGCGGGATTGGAGTCCGCGCGTCGGGACAACGCTGAAGGCGCAAGGTCCGAACTCCTGGCCTGGGATGCGGTGGCTAGCGTTCGCCCTTTTTCTCAGCGTGAATCGGGCGGCCCCAATGATCTCATCCGGCGCATTTTTTACGATGACGCCACGGAAGTGGGCGACGCGGATCGTCCTGACAGCGACGGTACGATTCGAACCCTGCAACGCTAGGGCAAAGACTGGGCCCGGTAGAATCGCTGGTTGCGGTTGGGTAGAATCGGGTCGCGAAACGTCATCACGCCATCGACCGGGGAACCTTGTCCGACCTCATTCCATTGGATCAGGTCCGATGAGGATTGCAGTCGATAGGGTTTGCCGGACTGACCTAGGAGTCGCACGACGAACTGACCCGCGACCACCGTGGCATCTTGAAGCACAGGTGCCGTATCCGACCTGATGGTGATCACGCCATTGGAAGTACTGACGACAGGTGCTGCCGTTGCCGAGCGATCACTGACAATCGCGTTGGTCACCGAAAGAGTCGCCTGGCTCGGGCCGGCATTGGGCGGAACATACCAGGTTAGATTGGCGATATCCCCGGTACCCAGAGCGCTCCCGTCGCGTGTATAAACAACAATTCTTTGAAGCCCAGCCTGTGGGGAACTGGAAAGCGCCACCGTGGTGGTTGCACCGGAAAGTGTGAGGGCGGTGCCAGGGCGCAACTGCGCTGGGTCAAAGCGAATGTCGAATTGAAGCGCGACCTGTGCGCTGTCGGACTGGAGGCGAACAGGAACCATAGCCGTTTCGCCGGGACCCGCGCCGGCCGTGCCGAGGGCAATCAACGTAGCCGCGTGACCCGCGCTGGAGACTAAGGTGGCGACGAGGATCGCAAGGACTTCCAGTCCGCTTTCGAATCGATGCATTCGATACCCGCTGTTGTCCAGAAGGCGACCGAGAGTCCCGCTCCGTGGGCGGACCGTGGATGGGCTTTTCATGGCGGTTCTGAGATTCGGGAGATTGGCGATTAGGTTAGGGGAATCCCGGTGCGACCAGGGTTCCGCCATTGACTTGCTGCAGCGTCCCGGCGTTGGAGAAGACGTTGGGATTGACCAGGAGCGTGGCGCCGGCGACTTCGGCGCGGATGGTACCCTGGTTCACCAGGGTGGCAGTTCCGCCGAGGAAGATGGCTTGGCCGATGCGCCCGTTGGCCCCGTGGACCAATGCCGTTGGTGCAAGAGTAAGTGTGGATGTGCCTTCTATGCTCAGGTAGGAGAGAGCACCTTCGAAATGGACCTCTCCGGCGAAGGTTTGAGTCCCGTCGAAGCCAAGGATGCCATTGGAGTTGAGCCGAACCTTCCCGGTATCGAGGGTGAGGCCGTTGCGAATGCGGACGCGGGCGCTGTTGTTGGTGAGGACGAGGTCACCCACGAGCCGTATGGCATCGAGAAAATTCTGGCTGTGGGTGGAGAAGACCAGTTGGCCGGCGCCGGATTGGGTGATGGAACCGTTCTCAACTGTCGCGCCGTTGATTTGCAGGGGGCCGGTGGAATTATTGAGGGCCAGGGTTCCGCCTTGCAGATCCAGGTTGCCGGATAAAACGGTGGAGCCGCCGTCCGCCACTAAGGTGCCGATGGATCCCGCGGCGAGTGTGCCGCCGAGATTGATGGTTCCGGGTCCCGCCCGCAGTTGTCCCCCTTGGGTCCATGTCGCCGACTCAATGGAGAGAATCCCGCCATTGCGGGTCTCGAGCGTGGCGGCATTCGAGAAACTATTGGGATTGATGACCAGCATGGCCCCGGCGACTTCGGCGCGGATGGTTCCCTGATTCACCAGAGTGCCGATGCCGCCGAGGAATACGGCTTGGCCAATGCGCCCGTTGGACCCATGGACGAGCGCGGTTGGCGCCAGAGTGAGAGTGGAAGTGCCTTCGATGCTCAAGTAGGAGAAGGCGCCTTCGAATTGAATTTCGCCAGCGAAAGTTTGGGTTCCGTCGAAGCCAAGGATGCCGTTGGAATCGAGCCGAACTTTCCCGGTATCCAGGGTGAGACCGTTGCGGATGCGGACGCGGGCGCTGTTGTTGGTGAGGACGAGATCTCCAGTGAGCCGTATGGCATCGAGGAAGTTTTGACTGTGGGTGGTGAAGATCAATTGGCCGGCGCCGGACTGGGTGATGGACCCGTCCTTAAGAGTGGCGCCGTTAATCTGAAGCGGGCCGGTGGCATTGTTGAGCGCCAGGGTCCCGCCTTGCAGGTCCAGGTTGCCGGATAAAACGGTGGAGCCGCCCTCCGCCACTAAGGTGCCGATGGATCCTGGGGAAAGCGTACCGCCAAGATTGATGATTCCGGGTCCCACCCGCAGTTGTCCCCCTTGGGTCCATGTCGCTGATTCGATGGAGAGAGTCCCGCCGTTGCGGGTCTCGAGAGTAGCGACATTGGAGAAGACGTTGGCATTGATGACGAGTGTGCTTCCGGCGACGTCGGCACGGATCGTTCCCTGATTCACCAGGGTGCCAATGCCGCCGAGGAATATGGCTTGGCCAATGCGGCCGTTGGCCCCATGGACGAGCGCCGTTGGCGCCAGCGTGAGGGTGGAAGTGCCTTCGATGCTCAGGTAGGAAAAGGCGCCCTCGAAGTGGATTTCGCCGGTGAAGGTTTGGGTTCCGTCGAAGCCAATGATGCCATTGGAGTGGAGACGAACCTTCCCCGTGTCGAGCGTGAGACCATTACGGATGCGGACCCGGGCGCCGTTGTTGGTGAGGACGAGATCCCCCGTGAGCCGTATGGTATCGAGGAAGTTCTGGCCGTGGGTGGAGAATACCAATTGGCCGGCGCCGGACTGGGTGATGGACCCGTTCTTAACAGTGGCGCCGTCAATCTGAAGCGGACCGGTGGCATTGTTGAGCGCCAGGGTTCCGCCTTGCAGATCCAGGTTGCCGGATAGCACGGCGGAACCGCCATCGGCGACCACGGTGCCGATGGATCCTGGGGAAAGCGCACCGCCAAGATTGAGGGTTCCGGGGCCCACCCGCAGTTGTCCCCCTTGTGTCCATGCCGCCGACTCGATGGAGAGAGTCCCGCCGTTGCGGGTCTCGAGCGTGGCGAGATTGGAGAAGACGTTGGGATTGATAACGAGTGTGCTTCCAGCGACGTCGGCGCGGATCGTTCCCTGATTCACCAAGGTGCCAAGGCCGCCGAGGAATATGGCTTGGCCAATGCGGCCGTTGGCTCCATGGACGAGCGCCGTTGGCGCCAGCGTCAGGGTGGACGTGCCGTCGATGCTCAAGTAGGAGAAGGCGCCTTCGAAGTGGATTTCACCGGCGAACGTCTGGCTTCCCTCGAAGCCAATGATGCCATTGGAGTCGAGACGAACCTTCCCCGTGTCGAGGGTCAGTCCGTTCCGGACCCGGAGGCGG
>JAEUHG010000117.1 GCA_016795425.1 Verrucomicrobiales bacterium | reverse complement strand
GTCGGCATGGACTTCTTCACCGTCCCAACCGTTACCTTCAAGCTCCTGTGGGTTTTCTTCGTCATTCGGCATGACCGCCGACGCGTCGTTCACTTCGCCGTCACTGAGTATGCGATGACCAGCTGGATCGTCCAGTGCCTGCGCGAGGCGTTCCCGTTTGACGCCCGTCCGCGATTCGCTGTGCTCGACCGCGATGGCAAGTACGGCAGTGAGGTGCCCAAAGCACTCCGGAGGATCGGCACTGAGCCGATTCGCTGTGCGTATCGTTCCCCATGGCAGAACAGTGTCGCCGAACGCTGGATCGGATCCGTGCGGCGTGAACTGCTCGATCATGTAGTTGTTCTCAACGCCGACCATTTGACCCGGCTTCTGTCATCCTTCGTCGGCTACTACAATCGGACGCGCTGCCACTTGGGTGTCGACAAGGACTCCCCGGAAGGGCGTGTCCCCTCATTCAAGCCGTCCACACCCGCCACGATCGTGGCATTTCCGGAGGTCGGTGGTCTTCAGCATCGGTACGAATGGAAGGCCGCGGCCTGAGATTGGCAATTGCGACGTTCTGGCCGAAGCCGGCGAGACGGGACTCCCAGTTACGACAGACCGTCCGCGAACACCCTCTGCGCCGTTTCTGCTCGGTTGAAATCCCGGAGGCCCGCCGCCATTCCAAAACTCCTCGGACGCCGGACATAACGCTCGATGGAATATTGGCGACCGACAGTACAGCCGGCCACATGGGCAAGAGAACTGTCCACGGTTCGTCAGTTCGCCCGATGGTTAAGCGTCAGCGATCCGCGTCACCAGATCCCACCGAGTCGGTTGCTGAGCGTTCGGCACCGTCGCGGCAGGCCGCACATCTACAGCGAGGATGAGATCTCCCGCCTGATGGCGGAGGCCACTCGCCTGAAGTCTCGGACCGGAATGAAGGCGCCGACGCTGGAGACTTTGATCGGCTTGCTCGCCTCCACGGGATTACGCCCCGGCGAGGCCGCCGCTCTGCGGACGGACGCCGTCGACCTTCGAGCGCAGGTCCTGATCATTCGTGAGTCGAAAAATGGCAAATCACGGCAGGTGCCTATCCACTCCTCCACGGTCATGGCGCTTCGGCGCTACGTCCAGAGACGCGACAAAGTCTTCTCCCTTCCCGTGAGCCCGTTCTTCTTCGTGTCGCCTCACGGCACGGCTCTCGACCTCGGCACTGTCCGCCGATGGTTCAACAAGGTCTCTAGAGCGTGCAGGCTGAGAAATGAGGTCGCCGGGCATCGGTGCGGCCGAGGCCCGAGACTGCAGGACCTCCGTCACACATTCGCCACGCGGCGTTTGGTGGAATGGTACAAGACGGGCTACGACGTGGTGGTGCAGATGCCCAAACTGAGCACATATCTGGGACATGCATCGGTAGTGGGAACGTACTGGTACATCGAAGCGGTTCCCGAGTTGCTCGAGTTGGCTACGAACTTTCGACTTAATCCGGAACAAGGAGGGCGATCATGACCGCGTCCGATCTGCCGCGGCACCTCCAGCGCTTCTTCACCGAACGCCTATCGGGGCAATAGGGCTCCAGTCCGCATACGGTGGAAAGTTATCGCGACAGTTTTCGCCTGCTGTTGACCTTCGCGTGTAGGCGTCACCGACGCCAAGCCAGCAACCTGCGGGTGGAGGACGTGGACGCCGGGTTGGTGAGCGCGTTCCTTCGGCATCTGGAGCACGATCGCCGCAACAGCGTGCGTTCGCGCAATACCCGTCTGAGTGCCATCCACGCCTTCTTCAGGTATCTCAGCTTGCAGGAGCCTGGACTGGCGCGCCACTGCCAGCAGGTGCTGGCGATACCCTTCAAGCGCTTTGAGCGACGTTCGGTCGAGTTCCTGAGCCGCGAGGAGACCGCTGCGCTCCTGGATGCGCCGGACACGGCGACCTGGCGGGGGCGGAGAGATCGGCTTCTTCTCCAGCTAGCGCTGCAAACAGGGCTGCGCAACGCGGAACTCACCGGGTTGCGCCGCCAGGACGTTCACCTCGGGTCCGGGGCCTACGTTCGCTGTCTCGGCAAAGGCCGCAAAGCGCGCTGCACCGCGCTGCGATCGGACGTGGCCGCCAGCCTATCTGGGTGGCTGGCACAACAACCTCAGGATCCAAGTGCACCAGTCTTTCCTACCATCCGCGGCAAGGCCATGAGCGCGGATGCACTCCAGAGAATGGTTGCTCGGCATGTCCTAGCGGCCGCCGCCAAGTATCCGTCCCTGCGGCGGCGACGCGTTACCCCACACACCCTTCGGCATACCACCGCCATGGACCTGCTCCAGCGTGGAGTCGACATCACGGTGATCGCGCTCTGGCTGGGTCATGAGTCCATCGAATCCACTCAGAGTTATCTCCATGCCGACATGGTCATGAAGGAAAAGGCCCTCGCCCACGCGACGCACGACAAAGCACCAATAAGGCGTTACCGCCCGGCTGACCCCCTGCTCGCCTTCCTGGAGAACCTTTTGATTTATGCCGCATGTGAGAATCGAAGGAGTCGAACTCGACCGCAAAGGTGGACCATCCAGCCCGCCACGCGGCATTACACCGGACGCGGCATAACATGGTGGAGAATGCGATCCGGCCGTGTGCCATCGGTCGGAAGAATTGGTTATTCATCGGGCATCCCGATGCGGGAGATCGGCCGGCGATCCTCTATAGCCTGATGGCCAGTTGCCGATTGCACGGCATCAACCCGCTAGACTACCTCAACGACGTCTTCACCCGACTGCCGGCGGCGACAACCTCGCAGATCGAAAAGTTTGTCCCGAGCGAGTGGGTCAAAAACGGACGGTCGTCCTGATTGGCATCCTGACCGCTACAAGTCCGGTTAGCCATTAGCCGACGCAGAAATCGGCCTTCGCTTTCCGGCCAATAATCATCAGTTCACGTTCTTCAAGGCCTTGGGAAGACGTGCTCCGTCGACCGGATACGGCGAAGTTCGTGCCGGGCCTCCGGCGTGAGATCCCGTGCTTCACGTTCCAAGCGGTAGAGTTGGCGGAACAGACCGATGAATGGGACCGCCCTGCCTTCACCGTCTTTGACGGCCCGGTGGAACTTGCGCCGGGCGTGCGCGGCGCACCCGATCCTCGCCAATCCGGGTAGGACTTTCTTGAGCGAGTCGTAGACCTCGTAGGCGTCGGTTTGGATGGTGCCCGAGAAGTCCGCCAGTTGCGCGTGGGGCGCCTTGCGGCCGCGGGTGTCCTGGAAGTCGAGGAACACGTCCCCTCAGCACGGACGACGTACCCTATTTCCGGTTCCACCAACGGTGTGCGAACCCGCGGATTCTGGCGATAAACCACCTCGGCAGCGTGCCGGGAGCTCCAACTTCGCACCCTTTTATCGAGCGTCTCATTGGAACCATTCGACGTGAGTTCCTCGATCATTTCCTGTTCTGGTACGACACCGATTTGACTCGGAAGCTGGCTGCGTTTGTCGACTACTACAATCGAGATGGCGCACACGCTGGCGTTCACGGCCCAGCGCCGGCCGAGGCCGCCGGAGCTACCGCTCCAATTCCTGCGGACTTTCGCATTTACAGCTGGAAATCCTTCTGCGGAGGCCTTTTTCAACTTTTGTTACGCGACGTGATTGCCAATTCGCCATTCACAACTCCGAATTGCAGGTCCATCTTCTCAGTGGTATAGGAAGAATGGTCCTCATCGAACCAGGCGGTCCTTGTCGTAGAATTAAGAAATTGAACAACTCGCGGAGTTTATCATGAGTGAACCACCTGGATCACCCGTGCGGAGAGAATCGCGAACCTTTCGTGTGTTCGTAAGTTCCACCTTCTGCGACATGACTTCAGAGCGGGAGGCGCTGCAGGTACTTGTGTTCCCTAAACTTCGAGAATTGTGCCAGCGGAACGGTTGCCGCTTCCAGGCGATCGACCTGCGCTGGGGCATCAGTGAAGAGGCGGACCTCGATCAGCGAACGATAACCATCTGCCTGACTGAACTCCAACGCTGCCAGACGGTCTCTCCGGGTGTTAACTGTCTTATCCTGCTCGGGAATCGGTACGGCTGGCAGCCTCTCCCTACTCAGATCGAGGCAGCTGAAATGGCGGCTTTGTTGTCTCAAATGACTGCACCGGACCAGCAGCGTGTCCGTCGCTGGTATCAAGAAGACCACAACGCGGTTCCTGCGGCGTACGTATTATTACCGCGGACTGGCGAGTTTCTCTCTTCCAAGCGCTGGCAGCATGAGGAACTCGAACTCCTGAGCCTGCTACGTCAGGCGGCGGCCGCCGCCCTTAGCGAGGACCGTCGGGCTCGATATCATCAGTCTGCTACACGCCTGGAGATCGAGGCAGCGCTGCTCCATGCCGAGGGGGCCGAGAAGCACGTTTTCGCGTGTCTGCGCGATCTACCAACAATGCCGCTGACGGCAGCGGCGGCGGGATTTCTCGACCTGAATCCCGACGGGACATTCGATGAATCTGCCTGGAAACGGAATGAAGCCCTGAAGCAGGAGGTCCGCGACCGACTACCTCCGGAAAGCGTATACTCCTATCGAGGGAACTGGCCTTACGAGCCCGGACAGGACGCACAGATGGATGAGTTTTGCTGCAAGGTGGAAGCACACTTCACCCGGATTCTGCAGCACGAAATCTCCCGACTGGGACTGATCACGGAGGGGGCTGAGGAGAATCGTGAGCACCTATGTTTCGCACGAGACCGAGCCAACTTCTTCATCGGCCGCAGTCTGGCCCTAGCTCGCATCGACGACTATTTGCACAGCACCGAGCCCTACCCGTTGATCCTACATGGACCATCAGGTGCTGGAAAAACGGCGGTGATGGCAAGGGCCTTTCTAGACGCTCGTCAAACCTGGGGTTCCTCGGCACTGGTGATCGCTCGTCTAGTCGGAGCGACGCCGAAGTCCAGATCTCTGCACGCGCTACTGGGCGATCTCCTTGGGCAGTTGGAAGGTTTCGGCAACGAAGAATCAGAGGTTCCCAGCGAGATCAACGACCGGGTGGCTTTGCTTTCGCAGCGCCTTTCCGGCGTCAAGCTTGAACGTCCCGTGTTGATCTTTCTCGATGCGCTCGATCAACTCGAACCCTCTGATCATCTCGAATCGCTGTTCTGGTTACTGCAGCGATTACCCAGTCACGTTCGTGTAGTGGTCTCGGTGCTTGACCGATCCTGCGATCTGGCGGGACGGGCCGCTATATTTGCACGGCAGATTTTTCCCTCAGAGGCTCACTACCGGATCGAACCGCTTGACACCACAGAGGGAGCAACTCTCCTGGACGGTTGGTTGCGGGCAGCCGGCCGGCGCCTACAACCAACCCAGCGCCACACCCTCCTAAATGGCTTCGTCGAATCCGGTTTGCCGCTCTGGCTGCGCATTGCTACCGACCACGTCTTGGTTTGGCGTTCATTTGACCAGCCCCGGATTCTTCCTCCCTCGATTCCCGCCCTCATCGAACAGCGCATAAGCGAACTGTCACTGCCCCAGAATCACGGCAGACTGCTTGTGGCCCGAGCCTTCGGCTACATCAGCGCGGCGAGGACCGGACTATCGGAGGACGAACTACTTGAAGTTCTGGCGAGGGATCCGGACATGTGGTCGCATTTCGTCAATACCTCCAAGCACCCGATTCCTGCTGAGAAGCGGCAACTGCCCGTGGTGTTCTGGTCGCGGCTGCACCTCGATATTGCTGGATTTCTCTGCGAGGTCTCGGCCGACCGCTCCCGGCTGTTGAATTTCTACCACCGGGAGCTAGGCGAAGCCGTCTCAAGAATGTTTCGCTCGGCCACTTTGCATAGCCGGCTGGCGGACTACTTTTCGCAGGAATATGGCGCCAGCGAATCCGACTCCTGGAAGGCAGCCTCCCAACCGGCATATCTCGGGGTGTGCGCGAATCGGCCTACTGCCCTGCGGGCCCTGACCGAACTGCCGAATCAACTGCGCTGGTCGGACCGCATGCCTGAACTGGCTCGCCTCCTCAGTAACTACGAGTTCCTTACCGCGAAGTGTGCCGCCAATCGTAGCGATGCGCTCGTCGAAGACCTGGACCTACTAGCCGGGCATAGGAGCCATCTGCCGGTCTGGGATGGGTTTGTGCGGACCCAGGCTGCCCTGCTGCGCCGGGGTGTTGTGGGCTGGCCCGCCCACCGAATTCTTTGGCAACTGTCGCTCGAGCTTCCCGAAGCACATCCGATTCGCGCTGCCGCCGCGAAATGGTTCACACGCTTTTGCCCTCCCGAACCCGTTCTTATCAGCGCTTTCAGCCGCGAAAGCGAACGAGGTCCGACCTCTCGGACGGTCGAACTCCCGAAAGAACTTCTCGATTGTCGTGAGGATCGCCGGCTGAAGCGAATAAAACGCATGTACCGCGAAAATGGGCAGGGGTGCGTGGACCCTTCTCCAGACGCTTGCGCTGCGCCCTGCGACGCGGTCATGGCAAGCGAGTCGGAGGTGCTGCCCATCGCCGAGGAAGCGCTCCTGGTTCGGTACAGCGACGGGGAGGCTGCGGTCCTATCCCAGAAAACTGGCCGGATCACAGTCCATATCGAGACCGCACTAGACAAGATTCACACCCTTGAAGTCTTCGGAACGACCCTCGTGGTTCTGAGGGTGTCTGGGCGTATGCAGCTCATCGACGTTACGACCGGAGTGGAACTCCACGTCAGTGTTGCCGAAGGGTGCGGTGTGAGCGGAGTCGCTGCACTGAACGCAGAGCAGTTCCTGGTGGGGTATCACGATGGACGGCTCATCGTGCGCGAAAGGAGGGGCGGCCACGTCGTCGTCCGGAAGGACGGCGGGCAGGAGATTTCCGGCCTCTTTGTTTTGCCCAACGGTCGAATACTTGCGAGCAGTCAAACCGGACGCGTCACCGTGTTGGACTCGACGTTGGAGGTGCTTTTCGTGGGGGATATCTTGAGGTCGCTCCTCAAAGGGGTAGGCCAGCTCGCGAACGGCAAGTCGGTCCTCTGGGACGACACGGGAAGCCTAACGCTACTGGACTGGCACGACCTCGCCAGATTCTGCCGATTGGAGGGGCACCCGGCACCGACCGAAGGAATCCTCCCTGATTGCGACGGAGGCTTCGTTTCCTGGTGTGCCGATTCGGTGATACAGCTCTGGAGTCCATGTCGGCCATCCCCGCTGGTCTTCAAAGTTCCCGGTATCCTCGGCCGGCTAGTTCGGGGTTCCAACGACACCCTGGTGGTGATCTACGTCTGCGACCCTATGCTTGCTTTCCAAACGAAGGAACGCCACCGCAACTGGAGCGGGTTTTTGCAGTACGCGACGCTAGACCGAGATCGCCTGTATTATTTCGCCGATCTCATTGGACTGATTTGCTTGTCGATGAAAACATTTCGGATCCTGGATCATCTTGAGCCCTCCACACGGGGGGGGGTGCTGGGGGCGCTCGTAGTCGCTGGCCAGCATCTCGTGACCTGGAGTCTGATGGCCCCGGTTACGTTTTGGTGTTTCAATGGTCAGAAGATCCGGGAACTTCCGGACATTGAGTTAAGGACGCTCGATCGCCTTGTCTTCGTGTCCCTGCAGCGCTTCCTAAGTGTCCATACTTGTGGGCGAGTAAGGCTATGGAACGCGGTGGACGGTAGCGAAATTGGCGACCTGCGTTCGATCCATGGTCGCGTAACCCTCATCAGGACAATTAGCGAGGACATCTTCGCCACAATCACCGACGATCTGACCATCCGCCTCTGGGCCACAGGCACCGGCCAACCGCTGGCGTGTTTGCAGGGACACGGATCCTCGATTTGCGGATTGCTACGTCCCAACCCGCAAGCGCTCGTGTCGTGGACGAAGCAGGGGGAAATCAAGCTCTGGGATCTGGACGAAGTGGCCGGGCTGTGGAGCAGCCGCAGCGCCGAGTATACCCAGAACTCGAGCGCCGTGCGACTCGGTGGCGGGATGGCCCAAATCGTTCGCCAGGTTTCGGCCACCTCGATCGTTTCCTGTCACTGGGGGGTAATTAAGTCTTGGGACGTCCGCTCCGGCGAGTTGATCGCCCGGCTGGATCTGATCCCCGACATGATCAACTGCCTTGAGGTTGTTTGCCCCGACGTCGTCGTGTTCTGGTGCCGGGGCTTCACGGTCTGGCACGACGTGTACCTGTGGCTTGTGACGGAGCCTCGACCCTTGGCACGGTTCGAGCTGTATAAGGATTCAACCAATGTGGATGACGTATGGGTCCGGAAAATAGGCGGTCACGAACGGCCAATTTACGATTTATGCCTGCAAGGTGATAACGAGACTGAGTTCAATTTTCGCTTCGACGATCAACTAAGACCGCTCGAACAACCGTCCGCCGTCGAAGACGGTATTCAAGTCTTCCGAGGCTTGGACTACCGGACTCGTCCACACACCGTTCGCGGCACCCTGAGCCCTTACGAGCGGAAACAGGCTCGTTTCAATGTGCATGTCGATCAGAAACAGCGTTTCATCGTCATTGAATCGGCCGCTGGCGTTATGCAATGGCACAGCAATTCCCCTGCCGCATTCGTTGAGCAGTACAGCGACGGACTGTACTGCGTCGCGCTGGAGAACGGAGAGATCAGACTTTTGCGACTTATTGAGAATCGCGCAATAGCCTGACTTTAAGTCCAGAGTGTGGACTGCTTCCAGCATGCGATGATCACCCGAGGTCTTCTCCTCATCCGACGTAAGGCTCGCGTGGCATGCAGACTCAGGTCGTGACCGGTTCGGGACACCAGGTTCGCTATCTCATGTTGCTTCAGATGGCCCCGGATGTATTCCACGGGATTGAGCTCGGGCGCGTAGGCCGGCAGTCGCTCGACCCACAACCGTCCCCGACTTTCACGCAGCACCTCCTTCACCGGCTCAGCACGATGGATCGCTGCGCCATCCCAGATCACCAGCAGGCTTCCTGTGAGATGGCGAAGCAACTCTCGAAGGAAGTCAGCCACCTGAGGACCGCGGATCGAGCCTTCGTGAAGTCGG
>JAEUHG010000111.1 GCA_016795425.1 Verrucomicrobiales bacterium | reverse complement strand
ACTAGCAGGGATTTCACCACAACCCACTGGTCGGTTGTGGGTAGGGCAGCGGACGGAGAAAAGGATGCTCTCCAGTCCTTTTACCAGACTTACCGATATCCTGTTTACGTCTTCCTACGCCGGCTGGGCGAAACGGCCGAGAACGCGGATGATTTGACCCAAATGTTGTTCCTGAAGTTCATCCAAGGGGAAAGTTTGGGCACCCTTGATCAAAACAAGGGTCGCCTGCGCGACTGGCTGAAAACGGCCGCCAGGAGAATGCAGATCGATGAAGTACGAAGACGCCAATCCGGAAGGAACGGAGGTGGATGTACGCCCATATCGCTTGAAGGGATTGAAGCCGAGAATCGTTTTCAAATAGAGGACTTTGGCGCCGATTCACCGGAGGACGCCTTCGATCGTAAGGTCGCGGCGCAAACTTTGGATCTGGCGATCAAGAGGCTCAGGGTTGAAGTCGCTGGAAAAAGAGGCGCGGATCGATTGACCCCGCTGTTGGGCCTGGCCCTGGGAGTCGATTCGGAGGCGCGTTCGTATGCAGAGATTGCGACGGCCACTGGACGCACCGAGGGCGCAGTAAAAATAGATGTCCTTCGCCTGCGCAAGCGATTGAAGGATTTATTCCTCGAGGAAGTCCGCCTTTCGGTCTCGAGCAATGCGGATGCCGAAGATGAAGTGCGGTTCCTCCTTGGAGTTCTGCAGCGTTGATCCGCGACTTTCGATTGTACCTTCGGCTGCCAGATTGCGTTTATGTTGAATGGTGCCCATGGATGGATAGGGCGCCTCCATTAGCCAATGTCATCCGCTCCTCTCTGCCCGAAATGCAAGAGACCTCTGGAAGCCTCAGGCGTCTGTTCTAGGTGCGTCGCTTCACGCCTAACGGAGATGGATTTTTTAGGCGAAGACTTGGATGAAGAGCTTTCCGAAGCAGCATCAGCACAGGTCGAAACTGTCCATTATTTTGGGGATTACGAGATTCAAAGGGAGCTGGGGAGGGGTGGCGCCGGATTGGTTTATCAGGCCAGACAAAAATCGCTTGGGCGTCCAGTCGCGCTAAAGCTGCTCAACGTGGGCATTGTTGCCGCCCCGGATCTCGTCCAACGATTCCATCAGGAAGCCAAAGCCATCGCACGTCTGCAGCACCCGGGTATCGTGCAGATTTTCGAGACCGGCGAGCACCTAGGGCAGCCGTACTTCAGCATGGAGTTCGCAGATGGCGGTTCGCTGGCCGATCGCCTTAAGACCGGCACCATCCTATGCGCAAAAGAGGCGTCCACCATCGTCTGCAAGATGGCTATTGCCGTGCAGTTTGCCCATGAGCGCGGCGTGCTGCACCGCGATATCAAGCCCGGTAATATCCTGCTAGACATTCGAGGCGAACCAAGGCTGGCCGATTTCGGTCTGGCACGGATTGTCGAGCAGGATTCGGACATCACGATCTCGAATGCCGTCCTTGGAACGCCAGCTTACATGGCGCCGGAGCAGGCCAGAGGGGATCCGCGCGGCATTACAACCATCACCGATGTCTATGGTCTTGGTGCCGTACTCTACCATTGCCTAACTGGCAGCCCTCCATTGGGTGGAGCTACGCGAGAGGAGACACTTCGGAAGGTGATAGACCAGGAGCCGAAGAGACCCTCGGACCTGAACCCCAGGATCGATGGTGATCTTGAGATCATTACCCTCAAGTGCCTAGCCAAGGATCCAAATCAACGCTACGGCTCGGCACGGGAGCTTGCCGAAGATCTTGGTCGTTTGCTGCGCAACGAGCCGATTCGCGCCAAGCGGGTGCCGTTATGGAAGCGCATCGGCCTGTGGATTCGCAGGAGGCCGGCACTGGCGGCAGCGGCGGCACTCGCGGCCATTGCCCTTGTCATAGGCACCATCGGCCTGTTCCTGGCATGGCGCGAATCATCTCGAAGGGAGCGGCAGACCGACGCCTTCGTCCACCTGCAGGCGGCTGCGCTTCTTAGCGGCGCCAATCCCGCCATGGCAGGGCGTTGGAACCTCGTGCTATCCAACCTGACTGCGGCCCGGAACCTGGATGATCGGGAGTATTTCGTGGATCGCGTGGTCGCCAGCCTTGAAGGCCTGGACGCCCGATTTGTTCAGGACCGACCCCTTGACCAAAGCCTGCAAGTACTTTTCCGGGACGAGCGCGACGGGCTATTCGTTTCCAGCGCAGGTGGCGTGTCCACCTGGCGAGTCAGCGATGCTGAAGGTCCGGTTTTTCGCCCATCCATCCCCCCCGATGGGCACCTGATTGGGTTTCCAGCTGGCACAACAATACAGGTGGTCCGAACCTCAAATGGTCAACTGTCTGCTTGGGACCCTCTCGCGGAACGAGAGGTGTGCCCCCTCCCATTGGGAGAACGGGGCGCATCCGCCGACCTAAAACTCCTCGACGCCGCGGGTACTCGCGATGGGAAACGCTTGGCAGCCGTCCTCCAGCTGGATATATCGAACGAAGTTCTCATCTCGTGGGACCTGCCGTCCGGTAAAATGTCGTCATCGGTTCCTCTGAGGTCTCCTTCATCGGCTCTCGCTCTGACTTCGGACGGAAGATTCTCGGCTGTCGGCGACCAAAACGGGCAAGTCCGGGTTTGGGATCTGATCCAAGGTTCGATGGTAAGAACGGTCTCGCTGTCCCGCCACGCCGTAAGCAGTGTCACCTTCGGTACCGAGCCGCGACGCCGTGGCCATGCTGAAGCCGAAGTGGGCCACTATCTATTGGCGGTGGGTGACGAAGGAGGGTCGATCGGAGTCTGGGAGATGGCGGAAGGCCGGCAAATTGCGATCTGTCGTGGAGCCCATCACCAAGTCTCGAGCCTCGCCTTCAGCCCCGACGGGATGATGCTTGCCTCCGGCGGTCGGGGCCCGACGAGGCTATGGGACTTTTGCACCGGCAAACCTTTGCTGGATTTGCCCGAAGGTGATTACGTCGGTGCCCTCGACTTCAGCGAAAATGGAAAGTGGCTCGCCGTCAGCGCCAACCACAGAGGACCATCGGGCAGAGTCGTTGTGGCAGAAATCCGGAACGGACACGGAATTACCCAGCTAAGAGGATTGGCGAGCAGCATTACCAAGGTCGTACTGAGTGGAGACGGGAGCCTGGTCGCGGCTCTCGGAATGGCCTGGGAGGTGGGCGTATGGGATCACCGACAAGGAAAACTTCGGCACCATTTGGAAGTATCCCGCGGATACATGGCCGACAATGCAGCGATCGCACTAAGTCCGAGCGGTCGCTGGTTAGCCTATGCCAGCGGTGACTCGGCACAGCTCTGGGACTTAACCAGTGGTCGCTTGACGACTTCGTGGAAACTACCCGGAGGACTTGTCGATGTGCTCGCTTTTCCGGCGGAGGACACCCTTTACCTTTTCCGCATGGAGACTCGGCAAGGCACCGAGCGGCCGTTATCAGACGCGCCATGGAAAACTTACCCAAGGGTCTGCAGTCTCCGGAATCTGCTCGGCGGCAATCCGCTTAATCCTCTTCGTCGCATTGATGAGTTCAATGTCGGAGTGATCAGTGCTACCGCCTCCTTCGATGGTCGGTTTATCGCGGTGGAGGGAATAGGTGAGGTAGACGGTCGTCGACACCGGGCGGTGTGCGCTATTGACACCCATTCAGGGGAGACCGTGTGGCGCTTCGAAACTCCACGCCGTTGGCCTTGGGGAAATTCCTACTTCTCACCCAACGACGCTCGACTCGCATTCCCCGTCGACGACTCGCAATGGCAGGAGATCAATCTGAATGTTACGCCTCCTCAACTAGGTGACCGGTTCCCCTCAATCATGGGCCTTGGAACTCCTGGCTTCCGGATAACCGAGGGCTCGACAGTCGGCGCTTACTCTGGATTCTCGGTCTTCAACGAGCAAAATCGATTCGCAGCGTTCGGCATCCCTGCGAGTCCCGGCACTCTGATACCGCAGTTTGATAGAAGCGGACGATTGCTGGCATGGGGAGCCGCGGATGGCGTTGTTCGGGTTGCCAATCTTCTAGAGATTGAGGCAGCCCTTGCTGCACAAGCCATCCGCCGATCCCTCCGGGTTCCACAGCCTTAGCCACCTTAGGGTTCGTCGACCGTTCGCCGCCAGTAAAAGAACTCCTGCGGGGCCCAAAAGGCATTCGCGCGCATACCCTTCCCATTGTTCCATCGGATCCACGCCACATGGCCGTCATGGAACAGATGGTTAGCACCCTCGGGGCGGCCGCGCGAATCCCGATGGGCAGTCTTCGCCTTGGTGAACCGGCCGCTTGGGGCTGGATTTTCAGTAACCTCGTCCGACATCAGCGCCCAATCAGGGGGCGAGTTCGGGGTTAGCGGCGACTTTGGCGGATCCGCCTTGGTCCATTGAAACGCTCCTCCCAAATAGAAGTAATTGAAGTGAAAGACGTAGGCATCCGTGCCGTGCGGTTCATCAACCAGGACAACGGGAAGTCCCAGCATGGGACACGAAAGGAAGGCGAGACGGGCATCTGCGGTTCCGTGTTTTTGTCCGGAGTAGGCGGGCACAATTCCGCGAATCACCTCTTCCCATTGCTGAGCAACTCCGGAGTCGATCGGAGTCCAAACCGGATTGGGCGGTAACACCGGCAGGCCTGTAACTGGATGCCGCTGGTGCGGGTACTTGCCATATTCCTCACCATATAAGAGCAGGGCAATTCCAGCCTGCCTCAGATTGCTAATGCACTTGGTCCGCAAGGCCTTGGACTTTGCCCTACTTAGCGCGGGCAGGAGCATTGATGCGAGAATGGCGATGATTGCGATAACAACCAGAAGCTCAATAAGCGTGAAGGCCCTCGGTGCACGCCGGGGTCGAATCCGCGGACCAAGGACCTCCCGAAACAGTTCCCCCATCTCCGCCCCAGGCTCCAAGACGCTTCGGCGCATATGTGCCGCTCCCTCACTTTGGTCCGATCGAATTCTGACTCTATCGGCCTCCCCGCTGTGCCTCATGCCAATAATAATGGAATCAAGAGGAGAAATTTTCACCGGAACTGTCCCATGCTTCTCCCATCTGAAAGAAACGGCAACATGAAATCCGAGTGCGTGTTCCCGCATTATTCGAATACCGATTCGGATTTGGCCGGCGTCCAAAATCCACCGAATTCTCGGTCGTCCTCATCGCTGTGGTTCGACATGACCACGAGATATTTCCAACGAAATTGCCCATGGGTGGACTCCGGCCTGTTTCTTCCTGGTAGCTCGCCAAATACAGCGTATCCAATTTGAGCAACGGATCAGTAGCGCGGCAGCATCCGCATGCAGATGCATGTCCCTCGCACCACGAAGGGAGGATCAAGGCGACACCAAGAGCGCCCAGTCCGAACCGCTCCGGAACGCTGTCCGGATGCTCCCGGAATCCTGTCCGGCAAACTCCGGAACGCTGTCCGACATCCGCCGGAATCCTGTTCGGATAGAATCGGATTGCTGTCCGAATGCCCCCGGAATACACCCCCACCATCGTGCACAGAAGAGAACTTCAAGACGCCGCTTGTCCGCCGATGTCCCACGCATGTATCCACGCCCGGCGAAATTTTTCCACCGTCCCTGACTAGCCCGGATATTTCATACGGCGAGCGATGCGGAGGCACAGCGCGCCTGTGGACTGGGAAACCGGGTGCGATTTCTGTGTGTGAGCGCTTGTGGTGTGTTCTGACAGAACAATGGGAACGGCGTCGTAGGCGGCGTCTCCGTTCGCGTGGACGTAGCTTCCCCGTGGATTCACCGCGATGTCCGTCGACCAACCTTCGGAAGCATGCCCCACGGAAGCCACCAGCAACGGACGCGTTGCCCCATCGAACGATGCCCCTAAAGTCCCATGGCGTTTGGCCGGACTCTCATCAATGACCGCGATGTCTTCAGGAGCGTCATTAAAGTTGTAAAGCAAGAGCGTGTTCCCATCGCTGCTCAAATCGCCAACCGGCGGTTGAAATCGCGGACCAAAGTACCGGGCGACTTTCGAAATGCGGACGTAATCCACGAATCCGATGAACGCGCTCGAGATGGTGAGTCCCGAGGTACTGCCGTCACTCCGTAGGATGGCGCCGATACGTGCCTCGCCGGATCCATTCTGTATCGAGGTTTCCCGGTTCATGGCGGCCACCAGTCGTCCGTCGAGGTACAATCGATCCGACGCTTCGTCCGTCACGAAAGCCAAGTGATGCCATTCCTCAGGTGAGGGCGAGATTTGGGCGAAGATGATGCCCTTGGGCGCGGAATCAACGGACTGCGGATATGAACCTCCGGCGATCTGAACCGGCCCGACCCACAGCCGCTTGTCCTCCTGGCCATTGGTCCATTCGTCGAAGATGAAACCGCCATGCGCGTTGGCCTTCGGCATCCAGAAGCGAGTCTCGTAGGTCGCCGTATTTTGAAGCACGGTCTGACCCGGGATCCGAATCGAATCGGTGTGGCGCGCGAACCACGCGTATTGAGCCTGGGTACGCGACACCGAAACCAGAGCGACGACAAAGGTGACAGAGAGAACAAGGGCAGTTCGCATAGGGGTCAAGAGCTCAGGCGGCCGAGTCGGAGTCGCCCCATTGAGGGCCGCCGTTGCTCCTCGAGAGGATCCACTGGTAGGCCGACAGATGGGTCTCTACCTTGAATCAACGCCTTCGATTCGCGGATCTTTCAGGATGGTCACAACTCACTAACGACCCGCTCGGCGCTGTCGATGCGAAAGGCGACAATCAAGGTAGGTACGCGGATGGATGCGAATGGTCTCCCGACTCTCGAAAATCACCCCAGGGAGAAGGCGAAGTCGTTTTCGGAGCCAACCCCGATCCGCTCTTCAAAGGAATCACGTCACCGTCCGGCGCGACTGATCCCTTCGGACCGCTGACCGCCGATCACCGCATGGCCTTCCTCGCGCGAAAGTCCGGGCCATCGAATCCTGATCGACCCCACAGCCGGCTTGTCATTAGTCAAAGTCTGACCCCAGTGCCTTACCGAACCCATCGGTCGTTTCGCGTCGCCTATCGTCTTCGAGCATCCTGAGCGCTGACTAGGCCTCACCATTCGTATGATGAATGGCCCGTGAAATCTGGCCTCCGGACACCGTTCCCTTTATTCCGATGGTCGCCTCCTAGTGACCGGGGGTGAGGATGCCGAAGCTCAGATCTGGGAGGTTGCCACGCTGGCTCCGATGGGGCGCCGCATGAAGCATCCCCGCAGCGTTCAATGGGCTGAGTTCAGTCCAGACAATCGATTTGTTCTCACCGGCTGCGACGACGGCATGGTTCGTCTCTGGGACGCTTCCAACGGGGATCCCATGAGCGCGCCAATTCCGAGCGGACACCATGTTCGCATTGCTCGATTCTCGCCTGGCAGAGACCAGATTCTGACTGCCTCCGAAGAAGGGATTCTTCGTCTACGAAAACTTCCGCTTCATGCGGTAGCCAGAACCGACTGGCAGGCCGTTGCTGCGCTGAATGCTGGATCGCAGGTCACTCCCGACGGCGAGGCAGTCCCGTTAACCGCGATGGAGCTGTCCGCGCTATTCCATCAAGTTCGATCGCAGAATCAAAAACCCGTAGGGAAGTGAAGCCTACTCCGGCAGTCTGAAGAAGCTTCGGGACGATCGGAACGACTGAAAAATGGGAGGTCGACCCTCGTTGACGCCCGTCCAAGGACCCGTTGGCACCTGGTCCGATTGCTGCAGAATCCCGCGTGCCCAATCCATCGCCACTCCCTGCCCCGTCGATCCCAATCGCAATCGGTCGTTCAGGGCGCAGGCCCGCTTCGCTTAGCGAAGCAGGGCGTGGCGTTCAGTTCAGGGGCGGTTGGGAATCATCACCACCGCGTGCTGTTCTGGATCAACTCGAGCGCCTTCTTGGCGCGCGCGTCGCCGTCGGCAGCCTTGGCCGCGAGGCCGGATTGGAAGGCGGCCATTTGGTCCTGGACGGCTGTGAGTTGGTCAACCGACAGGTTCTTGGCCCGACGCAGGGTCTGGAGCATCACCATCGCCTCGGCATAGTCGTCCTTGCGGATGGCGGCCGCCGCCTTGGAGGCAACCTCTTTCACCGGAACCTCGCCGGACGCCGGAATGGTGATCGCGTCCGTGGTGCTCTCTTCTTCAGGAGCCGGCGCCACCGCTTCGGCCGGCGCATCCTTGAACGCGGCTTCCAAGCCTGCCGGATCCAGTTTTGCCTCTTCGGGTCCGCCACATCCAGCCAAGCTCAACCCGAGGACCGCAGCGGTCGCCAGTAATAGATTCCGTTTCATGTTCGGAATTGGGCTAGGGTCCGTCGCCGGTCTTGCTGCCCGGCACATTCCAGAGCCTGCCCGGCCGACGCGTGGCTTCGGTGTTGAACGCGCGAATCTTCATATATTCGACGTGCCCGTCGACGACTCCGACGGTGGTGCCGATGTTGTGAAGGCGGGTGATTCCCTCGGTCGGACTGCTCGAGCCATCGTTGTAATCGCCCGGGCTATCTTCCTTGGCCTGCCAGAGAATGATGTCATCGGGCTTGAACTGCCCGATGCGGAAGGTCGGCCGCCGAATCTGAAATGCCGTGAGCGAGCCGCTCATGATGTAACTGGTGTATTTTTGGCCGCGCGCCTTGAACTGGGGAGTATTGGTGCGATCCAAGGGGCAGCGGAAAATCTTGTAGGTGTTGATGAACGGCCAGAACAGGCCGGTCTGAATGTTCGTTTCGGGTTTGGAGAACGGCGGCGTGCACAACCACCCGGGCCACGCCTGAAAATCCCAGTTGTTGTGCGGGAGCCACTCCTCGCTGTCCATGGTGTACAAGTGATTCGCCAACATCAGCTGCTTCTGATTGTTGGTGCACATCGTGCGTTGGCCTTTTTCCTTCGCCTTCGCCAAGGCCGGCAAAAGCATGCTCGCCAGTATGGCGATGATGGCGATCACCACCAACAATTCGATTAGCGTAAACGCCGTCCCCCTCCTCCAATGCGTCGGCCGGTCGGGATTCAAAGTATTCATGCGAACATGAGTTTGGGTTCTCCGTGGCATTATTCGCTCGGGCAGCCGTATCGTCCAGTCGGCATTCCACTGCACACAGGCACCTTTCGCCGCCCAGGCCACTCCGCCGGAAACCCTCCCGATCTCCAACCCTTCACTCCCTAAGGGGATGAGGCGGGTCCACGATGGATAGACGCTCTCCCTTGTGGACGGCAGGCCCGGCAACATCAGCCCTTGGCCACTGAACCTTTGGTGGTCCGGCGGGTGGGTGAAAGTCGCGCGATCCACCGATCCAGATCCCACGACGAATCCGCCTATCTGCCACCAATCACCATAGTGGTGAACGGGGGTACATACGCCTGCAGCGTCACCCACGCGCCGACCAGGCACGCCAAGGTCAGGCTATGCCAAAACACCCGGCGCAAGATCTCTCCCTCGCGTCCGTAAAACCCTGTCGCCGTGCTCGCCACGACGATGCTCTGGGCGTCGATCATCTTCCCCATGACCCCTCCCGTGCTATTGGCGGCCCCCATCAACACCGGACTCAATCCCAGTTGCTCAGCCGTGATTTTCTGCAGGGAACCGAAGAGGACATTGGACGCGGTGTCGGAACCGGTGAGGGCCACACCGAGCCAACCCAACAGGGTCCCGAAAAATGGGTACGCCACACCCGTCCCGGCGAGAAACAACCCCAACGTGGCATCGATTCCCGAATACTTCGTCAAATGCCCGAGGCCCAGCATGGCGGCGATGGTCAGCAGCGAAAATCGCGCCGTCATCAGGGTTCGCCCGTAGGATTGCAGCAGGTCCTTGACGCTGCAGCCCATCACCAACCCGGCTATGATCCCCGCCAGCAGAATCCCGGTGCCGGTCGCTGAGAGCCAGTTCAAGGTGTAGACCGCCTTCTCCGGTTTGGCATCGGCGGGCGCCACCGGCGGCACTCGTTGCACCTTTCCATCGAGTCCCGCCACCGGAATGTCCACTCGCCCTGCCTTCGCGAAGAACGCCCGAGTCGGTTCACACCAGCGCTCCAGCCACGGCGACGTCTGGGGTCGGCCATCGAGGAGATTCTTGGTTTGCGGAAGGCCCCAGAAAAAGATGAGGGCACTGAGAATGATCCACGGCAACCAAGCGCGGAAGACCTGACGGCGCGGTATCGACACCGACTCCTTTTGCGCGACGGACCCAGCCGGCTGCCAGTAGCGAAGCAGAATCACCACGGCTCCCATCGAGCAAGCCCCGGACACATTATCCACCAGCCAGGGTCCGTGGAAATTCGACACCAGAAACTGTGGCACGGCAAAGCCCAGTCCGGCCGCCAGGGCCACGGGCCAGATCCCCAGCATGCCGCGCCATCCGGAATAGGCGGCCACCACCCAAAACGGGATGATCACGGAGAAGATCGGCAATTGGCGGCCGGCCATTCGCGAGAGCTCATGAACGTCCATTCCCGTGACCTGGCTCAGCGTCGTGATGGGAATGCCCAGGGAACCGAATGCGACTGGGGCCGTATTGGCGATGAGGGCCAGGACCGAAGCGTCCAGGGGTTTAAACCGAAGTTGAATGAGAATGGCCCCGGTGATCGCCACCGGGGTGCCGAATCCCGCGACTCCCTCGATGAAGGCGCCCAGGGAAAAGGCGATCAGGATCAACTGCACTCGCGGGTCGGGCGCGACGCGCGACAGGCTGTCGCGGAGGATCTCGAACAATCCCGTGCGAACGGTGAGGTGATAGAAGAACAGGACGTTCAGCACGATCCAGCCAATGGGAAAGAGGCCGTAGGCGGCTCCGTAAAGGGTGGCGCCGATCATCGCCGAGGCCGGCATGGCGTAGGCCCAGCCAGCCACGCCAAGGGCCAGTCCCAGCCCGATGAAAGCGGCCCAATGAATCCGCACCCATCCGGTGGCGATCAAACCCAACAATCCCGCCACCGGAAGACAGGCAACCAAGGTCGACAACCAGACGTTGCCGAGCGGATGGTATTGTTGCGCCCAGATCATTTCCGGCGCGGCGTGGCGACGCTTTCGCCGATCCAATTCAGGTAACGCTCGGATCCGGCATTGATTCGCAGCACCACGAATTCGGGAACCTGATAGGGGTGGCAGGCATGGACCACCTCTTCCAATCGCGCCAAACAAGATTCCCGGGTCTTCATGATGAGCAACCGCTCTGCTCCCTTCTCGATTCGGTCTTCCCACCAATAGTGCGATTCGATCGCCGGCACGATGTTGACGCATGCCACCAGGCGTTCCTGGAGGGCGGCCTTCGCCAACCGACGCGACACCGCCATCGAGGGAGCCGTCACGAGAACGATTCGGTCATCTCGGGATCTCTTCATGAGTCAGCGCAGAAGGTGTTTGCCACGGAGCCTCTGAGACACCGAGGTGGTGAGACGAGGCCCGCCCGCTCAGTGTCGCGGCGTTTTCCAAATTTTGGACACGTATTGGTTCCGTGAACCCGGACGGGAAAGCCCTGTCGCAGTGCGACAGGGCCTGCCTGGGTTGGAAATGGGTCCCGTCAGGTAGCCGTCGTCGCGCTGCGACGAGGTGAGCTGGGTCCAAAGGTTCATGGGAGAGCGTATCGTCGAACCAGGCCCTCAGGCGTCGACCAATGACGACCGTGGCGGCCGCTGAATCCAGCCGCCGCCGACCACCAAATCCTCCTGATAGAATACGCAAGCCTGACCTGGCGTGATCGCGCGTTGGGATTCGAGCAATCGAATTTGCGCCGTCCCGTCCGGCCTCGGTCGGATCACTGCCGGAGCTCCCGGGTGATTGTACCGGATCTTGACCGTCGCCGCGATTTCCTCTGGTGGCGTCTCGAACGGAATCCAATTGCAGCGTTCGACGGTGAATTCGGTTTGATCGAGTTCGGTGTCCTCCCCCACCACCACCTGATTGCGCCGCGGGTCGAGGTCGATGACATAAAGCGGTCTCGGCGAGGACAGGCCGAGTCCGCGACGCTGGCCGATGGTGAAGAACTCAATGCCGTCGTGTTTGCCCAGAACCTTGCCCCGGCGGTCGACGATGTCGCCCTTGTGGCGCTCCACCAGACGCGCTTTCTCCAGGAACTTCCCGTAATCGTTGTCGGGAACAAAACAGATTTCCATGCTCTCTTCCTTCTCCGCCGTCTTGAGAGCTGCTCCTCGCGCCACATCGCGAGTATCCGACTTCGTCAATTCGCCAAGAGGAAACAAGGTCCGGGCCAGCTGATCCTGGCGAAGCGAGAAAAGGAAGTAGCTTTGGTCCTTGCGAGGATCACGTCCCCGGCGCAACAAGTGCCGACCGCCCGGGCCGTGATGCTCGACTCTCGCGTAGTGGCCGGTGGCCACGTATTTGCCGCCCAGCTGCTGGGCGCGACGAATGAGGGTTCCAAACTTCAATTTCTCGTTGCACATCACGCAGGGATTCGGCGTGCGGCCCGCGCGGTATTCGTCCGCGAAATACTGGATGACCTCCTTCTGAAAATCCTCCGCCTCGTCGACGACATAGAAGGGTACCCCCAGCCGGTGCGCCACGGCGCGGGCATCGGCCACCGCCTGGGGTCCACAGCATTTGTCCTCGGCGCGGGATACGCAGTCCTGCGGCCACAGCTTCAACGTGATTCCCACCACGTCATAGCCGGCCTCGATCAGCAACGCGACGGCCGCGGAGGAATCCACTCCGCCGCTCATCCCCACAATGACTCGGTCCTTCGTATTCAACGACTCTGCCACGACGCGGCAACGTAGGAGGAGGGATTCGCCGTGTAAAGAGGCGCCTCGGGCCGCAAGAACTCGCTTCCGGCGTCGTCGGCAAACCGCAGGCCCTGGCGGGTGAGGCGAAATCCATCGGCATCGAGGGTGGCCCATCCTTTGGCGACCAGGGCGAGCATTTCGGATTCCCACTGGTCGCGCAGATCGAATCCCGTGGCGCGAAAGAAATCCTTCCACCGCCAGCCGACGTTCATGCGCAGACCAAACGCCGCAATCTCGCCGGCCCTCGCCAGCGCCGACAACGACTCCGACCAATCCCGCGGCGATTGTTCTTTCTCAACCGCCTCACAATACGCCTGGGTGCTGGCGACGTTCCGGTACCGGACACCTTTCTCAAAACCCGAGGCGCTTGGTCCCAACGCCACATAATCCCCGCCCTGCCAGTAATTGACGTTGTGCCGGCAAGCGAAGGTTGGAACGCCGGGAGGAATCTCCAATCCGGTTCCAGGTCCGGTGTCGGCGGTGGACGCCCCCGAGGTCCCGGCGCGACTCCACCTCCCGAAATTCGCCACCTCGTATTGCGTGTAGCCGGCGGTTGCCGCGGCGTCCACCAAGGCCTCGAACATCTCCGAACTCAGGTCATCGTCCACTTCGAACCGACCGGCCTTCAGCTTTTCGAACAACGGGGTGTCCTCCTCATAGATCACCTCGTAACAGGAAAGGTGCTCGCTGCCGAGAGCGAGAATCTCTCGAAGCGTGTTCCGCCAGGTATCCATCGACTGTCCAGGAATCCCAAACATCAGGTCCATATTGATGCTGTTGAAGCCTGCGCCGCGGAGTGCGTCGAAGGAGCGGAACACCATGTCACGGCTATGGACACGGCCCAATCGGTCCAACAGCTCGTCGTCAACGGACTGAACACCCATCGAGACGCGGTTGACGCCGTGGGCACGCAGCACGCGCGCTTTTTCCACCGAGACCGTCGCGGGATTGCATTCGATCGTCCATTCGGCTGCGCCCAGCCAGCCGGCGCGATCAAAGGCCGCAAAGACCCGCTCCCACTGGCGAAGGTTGAGCAACGATGGCGTGCCGCCACCAAAGAAGACCGTTTGCGGGCGCGAATACCCCTTGGTCACCAAACGGCCAACCTCAAGGGTCAGCGCGTCGACGTATCGGTTCACCAACTCCCCGTCTGCCGTCGTCGAATAAAACGCGCAATACTCGCACTTCTGCGCGCAAAACGGAACGTGGACGTAGAGGCTGGTCGCCGTTGGGGGCGAATCCATCGGGGGACACTACGAGACAGGGACCCGGACTCCAAGCCCGGCCACGCCTCCTTGCCTCCCGCCGACGATACGCCGCTAGGCCACGGCCCGCTGGACGTTCTGGGCTTTGAGCCCCTTGTCACTCTGGATCAGCTCGAACTGAACAAACTCCCCCTCCTTGAGGGTTTTGAAACCCGGCCCTTGGATTGCCGAGTAATGCACGAACACATCAGCCCCGGTCTCATTGGAGATGAAGCCGAAGCCTTTCTTATTGTCGAACCACTTAACACGACCGCTCGCCATAACAACTGGGTGGGTTTTCGGGCTCTTTCCCGCAGGCTTCCCTCCAATTCGCCTATGAACGTTAGCAAGCCTTGTTCACACGACACGCAGATCTTATGATCTAGATGCCTAATGCGCGGGGTTGCGAAGATTAAAGTAGGGTTTTCCGAATCGGTCAAGCCTGAGTTAGTGAACGCCTTAGGCAAGGTGGCATGTCCTAAACCCTTCCGCCCGCTTCCTAAAACCCAACGGTCCAGCCGCCGATTGACCATCCCGCCAGCCGCCCCCTACCTTCACGGGAGTGATCATCGCGCCCTCGCTGCTCGCCGCAAACTTCGCCCGCCTCGACCGTGAGGTGGGCCGCGCCGCCCGCTCCGGCGCTGAGTGGCTGCATCTCGATATCATGGACGGTCATTTCGTCCCCAATCTCTCCTTCGGGCCCGACATCGTGCGCGCCGTTCGCCCGCTCACCCGTCAGTTCCTCGATGTTCACCTGATGTGCTCTCGGCCCGAGATTCTTCTCGAACCGTTCGCCAAGGCGGGCGCCGACCAACTGACGGTCCATGTGGAACTCGGCACCCGTGTCGATGCCCTGCTATGGAAGATCCGTTCGTTGGGCATCAAGGCCGGACTGGCCATCAATCCGCCAACCCCCATGCACACGGTCCGTCCTTACTTGAAGACGATCGATCTGCTGCTGGTGATGACCGTCAACCCGGGCTTTGGCGGTCAATCCTTCATTCACGAGGCCGTTCCCAAAATCCAGCAGGCGGCTCTGTGGCAGGAGGAATTGCAGCTCGCCTACCGCATTGAAGTGGACGGTGGTATCAACGTCGAAACCGCGCACGAATGTGCCGTTGCCGGCGCCGATACCTTCGTCAGCGGCACCGGCCTGTTCCGCCAACCTCACATGGCCTCCGCTGTCCGGCGGATGCGACGCGCCGTCGAAAACGCCGGCCAACGCCGCGCCCTCACCCCACCCGTTCCCATCGGGGCGACCTGAGTCGCCGCAGACTCATGCGCGAGCCCTCGGTGACAGCAAGGCCCTGGGCCCGGACTCGACTTGGCATCATCGGCATCCTGGGAGTCGGGTTGATTTTGGCGGCGTTCGCGTGGAAGCGACAGCGTCAGCTCGCCCAACGCACCCACCCCGAGCTGGCGTCCATTGTTCCGCCCGAAGTTCTGAAGCGGTTCGTTGACATTGAGAAGTCCTCCTTGGAGGCCGACGCCACTGTCTGGGCCAGCGAGATCCTGGCGCAACGCTATGGAGCTTCCGTGGAACGCCTGTGGGAGGAGCTCCTTCGCGCCAACGATGCTCTGGCACGCCTGCAATCGGTGCCCATCAACACCCTGTCCATGGCAAGCGTCACGGAGACCACTCCGTTGCCTCACGGCATCCATCGCTGGGTCACGGATTCCTCCTCCACCCTGCACACCGTCACCGATTGGAAGGAGCGACTTGGTGCCTGGCATGCTCAGGGATGGCGGCTGGAGCAGTCGGAATGGCGGCACGTTGAGTTCGTTCCTCGGACGACAGGGACGGCTGCCTACAGTCGTTTCGAGGTTCGTTTGAATTTCTCACGATCGGCACCGGTGGCGCGCGCCCAAGCTTCAGCCAGGCTTCGCATCGAATGGCCCGCCACGCCGTCCCAGCCCCCGGCGGCGTTTTTTGGTGCCGTTGCCATCGAACGCCTCGATCTCCTGGAACGGGCTCAGCCGCCGGTCTTCCAATTGGCGGGAGTGGCCGAGGTCGAGCCCTTCGAAAAGACCACCTGGATCGACCCGGTCCTCCTTCGGCGACCGACGCCCGGTTCCCTCCCGGAGATCGTGCTCGCCGCCCGCAATCTTGTCCTCCGCCGAAATTCTCAAGGCGCGTGGTCCGACGCCACTCTCAGCTCCCATCATCCCGGCCTGATCTTCACCTCCATTCTGGCCGATTTCGATGGAGATGGGCTCGACGATCTGCTGATGGCGGTCCGTTCGGGTTTGGTCCTTCTCCGGGGTGGCGCCGACGGATCCTACGAGACCGCGGCCGTCCCTGTTTGGACCGCGCCGGAGCGCCTGCAATACGTCCAAGCGCTCTCCACGGGGGACATGGATGGCGACGGTGACCTGGATGTCTTCCTCGGACAATACCGCACGCCCTATGAAGGAGGCCAAATGCCTCGACCCTACTTCGATGCCCTGGATGGTCCGCCCGCGTTCCTCCTTCGCAATCGTGGCAATGGCCAATTCGATGACGCAACCGCCGGGTCCGGTCTCGAACCAAAACGCCATCGCCGATCCTACGGAGCGTCCATGGTGGACCTCGATCGTGACGCCGACCTCGACCTCGTGGTGGTCAATGACTTTGCCGGACTCGACGTTTTCGCCAACGACGGCAAGGGCGGGTTCACCGATACCAGCCATTCCTGGTTCGACAACACCCGTGGCTTCGGCATGGCCCATGCCCACGCCGATTTTGACGCCGACGGGGTCGCCGACCTGTTGTTGGTGGGGATGCCGCAAGCGACGGCCGACCGATTGAATGCATTGGGCTTGGAAAGGTCGGGCCATGAAACCTGGCGCGAGCAACGCCCGCACATGGTCTTCGGAAACCGACTCTTCTTCGGCAGCCGCGAAGGTTTCCGCCAGAGGCCGGTGGGCGAGCGCATCGCCCGCGCGGGTTGGGCCTGGAGCGCCGCCATCCTGGACCTCGACAACGACCGCTATGCCGATGCGTATTTCGTCAACGGCCACGAGACCCGGCAATCGGTGCGCGACTATGAAACGGAATTCTGGACCCACGACATCTATATTGGCGATTCCACTCCCCGTCCCGAGGTCAACGCCTATTTTGCCAGCAAGTTCGCGCGAACCCGAGCGGCAGGCTGGTCGTATGGCGGCCACCAACTCAACGCATTCTTCCTGAATCAAGGCGGCACCAACTTTGTCGACATCGGGCACCTCTTCGGACTCGCCCTCCCGGAAGACTGTCGCAACACCGTGGCCGCCGACTGGGATGGCGATGGCGACCAGGACCTGGTGGTCACCACTTTCGAAGTCTGGCCACGCCTCCGCCAAACGGTTCGTTTCCTGGAGAACACCGGTATCGACGGTGGCCGCTGGGCGGGAGTGCGCTTGAAGGCGGTGGCGGGAGGAATTCCGATTGCTGGCGCGGAGATCACGGTGGAAGACGAAATCGGGCTTCAGCGTCGCCCCTGGACCATCGGCGACGGCTACCGGGCGCAAGCTTTGCCAGAGCTTCACTTCGGCCTCGGGCGAAGCCGCGCGATTCGGTCCATTGAGGTTCGTTGGGCCGATGGCCGCACCAACCGAATCGAACAGGGCGCCGTTGATCGTACCTACGAATTCACGGCACCACTTCGTTGATCGCCGCCAGGCCCTTGCCGGCTGCCCTCCTACCCCATGGAGCCAGTTCAGACTTCGGGCGTCGCTAATTGCGAAGCACGAAGGGATCAAGAAACTTGGCCCCGCCTGGAATGAAATCCGGATCGTGAACGTCCTTCACGCGAATGAACCGAAAATCGCCCACCCCAATCTCACTTTCAGTAACCGCATTTCCGGCCACCGCCCGGGCGCAGGCCGCCCAATGACCGGCACCGGGTTCCGCCACCAACCGAATCTTGGCCGGCGCGTTGTCGTGGTTCCGAACGAAGGCAATGGCCGTCAGCAGATCATGGATGCGCTGCTGGCAAACCGTGGTGTTGTATCCAAACGTGTACGCGGCCGATTCCCTCGGATTCTTCACCTTGCGAGTGCGCGTCAATGGTTGTCCATCCGGCAGCGACTCACCCTGGAACAGCAGATCCACGCCAACGACCGTCACCCCTTCGTCCAACCACCGACGAACTTTGTCGGTTGGTTGGCCATCGGCATTGTACAAGCCGGATTTGCCCGTGGGAGTGGGCATGATGACGGAAACGCCCTTGGACATCTTGGGATGGAGAAAAACGGCTGGAACCACTTCGCCGTGCGCGGCGTTCCGAAGGAGGCCAGCCATCTCCAAGAAACTATCCCGGTCATTCTTGACGGTTAACTCCCAGGTGACGCGCCCCACCTCGGCCAGACTGCGTCCCACCACGATCTCGATGGCGGGTTGAAGCACCTTGCGACGCCCTTCCTCTGTTTCGTTGGCTTTATCCAGCTGGGCGGCGGCGTCCCCGGCCCACAATCGGAGGAGTTGGCGTTCGAAGTCGTCACCACCGGCAGGCTTGGGGTGAGAGGCATCCCATACCGTCAATTCCTCTCCATTGAGTCTCGGGTAATCCTGCTCCAGCACCGGTTCCTTCAAACCCAGCTTCAGGTGCCGATTGAAAAAGGCGTACATCGCCGATCGGCTCACATAATTGTAGTTGTGTCCGAAATGGGGAAGATGCTTCAGCGAGACGCGCTCCTTGGCTCCCAGCATCTCATAAAGCCGCTGCAATTCGGGAAAGCCCTTCGTCGGCATCTCCAACGTCCAATCGTTGGCGCTGGTCAATCCCATCGGCTTCGGTGCAAACAGCGCGGCAATTTCGACATTGCCGGTCCCCACCCGCAATCCGCTGGCGTTCTCGCAGGTGCAACCTCCCTGCATCGCTGTCGAGACCATCACCGCCGGGAACACGGCCGCCGGTCGAGGATCGATGGCGCCCAGAATAAAGGTCTGTGTGCCTCCTCCGCTGGCGCCAGTCACGCCAAGACGCTGGGTATCGACGTCCGGCAGACTTTCCAGGAAATCCAGGGCACGTATCGAGTTCCACGCCTGCAGACCCATGATGCTCTGGAAATGCGACTCCGCCTGGGGCGAGAACAAGCCCCAGCTTGTGGCGTCATTCATCTCCGGTCGCTGCTTCGCGAACTGGTGCACCAAGGCCATCGACAGCTGTTCGCTATCGGCATAGCCCAGCATGTCATAATGAAAGACCACGCACCCCATGCGCGCCAGCGTGACGCAGCGGGCCTGAAGCACGCTCCGACCGCCGTTCTCGAAACGCTCGGCACCCGCGGCAATCTCCCGGCGCACCGTTTCCTCCCCCTGATCCATGAATCGACCGTTCGCCCAGTGGCCATGCGGACAGAGGATTCCCGGTAGTTTCCCTGCCTTTCCCTTGGGGCGATAGAGATTCCCCGTGACATAGAAGCCAGGAGCACTCTGGAAGTAGACTTTTTCGATGATGTAATCCCCTTGGTCCCGTCGACCATGAATGACGGCCTCCAGAGGCGCGCGCGTTGGCAGCGGCCACAGTCCGAGCGTGACCAGGATCTGTCGTCGGACCCGCTCCGCACGCGTCGTCCAGGCATCCACGGAATCCGGCACTTGAAAGGGAAAGTACCCATCCAAGTCCCCCGGAGGCGCCAGCCGTGGATCCGAAAAGGATTGGCCCGGGGGCAGAGCCCGCGGTCCCGCCGCGGTGGCAACACCGGCACATGCGATCAGGCTCGCCGCGACCGCGGCCAGGGTCCATCGGGGTGACATGCGCTGTTTATAGAAACCCCAGCCGGCAACCGCAAGGCGCCCGAGAAACCCCTTGGCTTCACGGATGCCCCCGATAGATTGCCGCCGTGAAGGGCAATACCCTCCTGGTTGGATTGGCATTCCTGCTCGCGGCACTGTCGGTGGGAGTGACCCTGCTGGCCTACACTTACGTCCAGGCAACGCGGGAGAACAATCGCTCGCAATTCACGGTGCAGTTCACCGTCGCTCAAATCGAGTTCCGCCAGAATCGGCATAAGGCGCTGGTTGCTACCGCACTCGATTTCGCCCGCCGCAACCCGGCCATCAATCCGATCCTCCAAAACATCGGCGCCGTGCCACCCCCGGCCGCCCCTCAGGCGCCTGCCTCGACGAAACCCGCTGGACGCTAGCAATGGACCCACTCGATCCTCCGTCCCACGCCGTGTCGCACGCCTCGGACTCCGTGCAACGCGAGTTACACACGTTGCGACTGACGCTGCAGATCACTCTCGTGTCGTTGGTGATCCTCAGCGGTAGCATCGGCGTTTACCTCTACCGCCAGGTCAGCCTTCTCAAGCGCCAATCCGAGGCGAATCAACGGTCTGCCCAGCAGATGGCCCACCAGTTCAACTCGAACTTCGCCACCCAATACTATCAGTTCGAACAACAACTGTTGAGTTTCGCCCGCACCAACCCCGAACTTCAGGCCCGGCTGGCGCGCTTCCTCGTTTCCACGGGGGCTGGAGGTTCCAACGTCAACCCGCCCAAGGTCGGCCGGTAACGCGGACTCGCCGTACGCCTTCCACTTCAACTGCCAGACGCCGGATGCCCATCACGGCGCCAAAACGGTGTCGGCGGGACTGCCCAGCAGCAGCCGGAAACCGATGAACCTCCCCGTGGATTGGTTCCCCGGATGCCGACTGGCGCTGCGAAGATAGGCCAGGTCCGAACAATACCAACTCCCGCCGCGATAGACATGGTTGGTGATCGACCTCACGGCGACACCGCCGGGATAGGCGCCATAGCGATCGAGGCACCACTCGAAGACGTTTCCATGCATGTCGTGGAGCCCCCACTGGTTGGATTTCTTCAGGCCCACCGGATGGGTGAATTGCTTCGCATTCAGGGCACTCCAACCATACTCGATGTAGACAGAATGGCCCGGGTCGTCGCCGAAGCTGTATCGGGTCGTTGTTCCCGCCCGACAGGCGTACTCCCATTCCGCCTCCGACGGCAATCGGTACGAGGCCCCGGGTGGAATGGCGTTGCCTAACCTGTCCCGCACGGTTCGACGGCGGCAGAACTCCATCGCCTCGTCCCAAGTCACGCTCTCCACCGGACGCGTCGAATCATCGGGCGCATCCAAAGTGGGATTCCATCCCATCAATTCGCGAAACTCGCGCACGGTCACTTCATAGCGTCCCATCCAGAATCCGTATTGGATTCTCACCAGTCGCTGCGGTCCTTCGTCTTCGTGGCGCTGCGATTCCGTCAACGGGCTGCCCATCAGGAATTCCCCGGGTGCGATCCAGACCATGTCCGTGGGAATGGGAATGGTCTGGGACACGAATCGAAGAAACTCGCGCGCCCCTGAAGTCGTGGAACGTTCCAACCGAACGATTCCTTCTCGCGGCAGTTCCATGGCATGAATGGGCTCCCAGTTCCGGAGGTCCTTCGATCGTTGAAGCACGCCCAGGCCGTAACCGTAGGTCTGGAGCGTCAACACCATTCGTTCTCCTCCCTCTGTTTCTTCCCGGCCAATCTCGATCCACGGCGCTGTCCAGGACGAAACGCCCATTACCACCCCCAAAGCCGCCAGATACACCTTCATGGCAACGACATCCTCCCAGAATCCGCGGCTTGGGCTGCTCTTTTGTGGCCGACCGCTAGAAATCGGTGACCGAAGCTTCCTCGGAGACCAAATCCGCCGCCCAGGCATGACTCGGATCCTGCGCCAGAACCCGGCGCAGCAACGATCGGGCGCGAGTGCGGTTTCCCAGACCACGATAGGCCTGGGCGCGAAGGAACAGGGCCGTCGTTCGGTTGCGGACCTTCAGGTCGTCCTCGAACAGAAGCATGGCCGGCAAAGAGGTCGCGAAATAGTCAATGACCGCGGGCGCCCGTTCCAACCGACGCGAATACTCCAGCAGACCCCGCAGCCATTGAGCCGCCTGCCGTTGTCGACGCAGCCGACGCAGGGACATCGCCGAGTAAAACGACATCTCCGAATAGGGCCGGCGACTCATCTCTTGAAAATCGCCCATGAAAGCCGCCGCCTTCTCCCAGTGCCGTCGTGCCTCGGTTCCCAATCCCATCTGCTCGCAGGCGACTCCACACCAATAGTGAACCTGGCTGTCATTCGAAAGAAGGTGCCGCGCTTCGCCGAGATTCTCCGGAGGTTGCAGGGCCGATTCAAAATGCGCCCGCGCTCCCGGAAGATCACCCAGACGCAACCGCTCCCGACCGAGGCCGAGTTCGGCTCGAACAAACTGCCAAAGGACCATCCCTTCGCCGCCTTCCCATGGCTGAAAACGCCGGGCAGCCAAAAGCTCCCTAGCCCGGTCATAGCTTCCCGTTTGGTTGTAGAGGGCGCAGAGCTCCACCGACAGGTCGTCCCGACGCAGCACCATGTCCGAGTGCTTCTCCAACAGCCGCAAGCGTCGGCGCGGATCCACACCGAGCCGGCGCCACAGCTGATCCCGCTCATACCATAGGCGGGCATCGGTTGGATCGACGCGTATCGAACGGTCGTACGCCCGTCGCGCCTCCGTCGGTCGATGCCGGATGTTGAAGTGCGCGATGCCCAGGTTTCGCCAGACCGTCGCCAAACCGGGATCTAATGACGCACTCCTTCGCCAACAACGAATCGCTTCGTCATAGCGCCGTCGGTCGTAGTAGAGGTTGCCAAGGTAGTAGGCCGCCCGCGGATCGGTAGGATCAGCAGCCAGCGCCTGGGTCAACACCTCGATCTCCTCAACTCTTGCGGGAAAACAATAGTCCGGACTCATCGTCCTCCCGCAGGCGCGCCACTGTCGGGCCCTGGCGCCATCTCCGCGTCGCTCCCATAGCCATCCCAGCGTATAGGCCACCATAGGACCGGCGCCCCAGCTCTGATTGGGAAGGTCGCCGCCACGGCCGGACGCACTTTCAACGCCCTTCTCCACAATCGCGATCGCCTCTCCAATGAAACCAGCGCGCGCCCAATCGTGAGCCAAATCCAGCCGAACCTGCGCATCGACGTCCAGTGCCTGCCCCAAGAGCTGCCGCGCACCGGTGTGCAACGGATCGCGCCGCAGCGTCTCGCTGAGAAACGGCTCCGCCAAATGCCATCGTCCCGACCGCATCCAGACCAGACCTAGAAGCGTTCGCGCCTGCTCATGGTTGGCATCCTGTTCCAGGACAGTCTGCAGGCTGGTCTCCGCCTCCTCCCAGGCCTGTCGAACACAAGCAAGTTCCGCCAAGGCGAAGTTCGCGGGTACGGACCAAGCCCGGTTCCAGGCCGCCTTCGCCATTGCGTTCGCGGCTTCGTCGTGGCGGCCCAGGTGCCGCAAACTAATCCCCAAGAGGTAATGCGCCTCGCCGTCGCGCGGGTTGGCATTGCGTTCGGTGGCCCGATCAATGGCCAACGTCAGATGGCGCACCGCCCGATCGAATTCCCCCCGGCGCAAATGCCACTGTCCCATCATGGTGTTACAGCGATAGTCCCCAGGATCCCGACGCAGCGCCTCCGACCAATACGGAATCGGACTCCGCGTGGCGTGGCGATACTGTTCCAAGTGAAGTCCCGTATGATACAAGGCGTCCGCACTCCGTATCGCCTCTGGGCACGCCGGTTCGGTCGCCGGCCTTGGCATGGCGGCCGACGCCGGTGCCGTTCGCGCGTAGCGGAGTATCTCGCGCCCTTCCGCGGACTCAATGGACACGATGACTGATCTCTTTAAGTCGGGTTGGGCCGCCACCGGATACTTCCCGAACCAGGGTCGCTCCGGCGTGAGATCGGCGCGCCACCGGCGGGTTCGAGCTCCAATCTCGAGGCGAATCACCGCTCCCGCGATGGGTGCGGTGACATGCACGCCGATCCGTGCCGTTCGACCGCTCCACTGGAAGCTCACCGCCGCTGCCGTGTTCGCCTGGGCAACCGGGCCGATCTCCCGAATGGGATACCAGTACTGAGACCAAACCCGGGTCTCCCCGGGAGCCAGGAAGCTGAAGTCTGGCTGGTTATCCGTGAAAACCCCGGCCATCAATTCGATATACGGTGGGTACTCACCGTTGGATCGCGGATCGGTCAGGTTCCGATCCCAGGCATACCCGAAGGCATGGTTGCCCCAGGTCCATTGCTTCTTGCCGGGAGCCTTGCGGTGATCCGCCACATGGACGATCCCGGCACCCGCCCGATGATCGTAGCCCCCGAAAAAGTCGCCGCGACTGTCGACCACCATATAGGACGTCGGCACGGGAATGTTGGCGTAAAACGAAAGGTCATTCGGCGAATAGACCAACCCGTGGGTCGTTCGTGGCGTCCCCACCGGCGGTACATAGTTGGCCGGCATCTCTGCCGAGGGCACGCCTTCCCGGGCGCGCTTCCCATAATCGACGCCATAGTACGAACCCGTCGCGAGTGGAAACGAGACCATCGCGCGCCGCGCATGGTCGGCCACGAATCGGACGTCCTCTGGAAAGAAACTCTGGTACCCTTCATGGACTTCCGCCGCGACATTGGCCCACCAGAGGAAGGTCTGGCTATGCAGGGTGCGATTACAGGCTCTTACCCTGAGTTCCAGGAAAGCCCGGTCTGGATAAAGGCAAACCCCGTGAGTTCCGCGCATGCGGGTCAGCGGATCGTGATCGGAACACCAGACGGTCTGCGAGCCGTCCACTCCGGCCTCAATCGCCACTTGGACCGGAAGAAAGGTCGCGGGCCGATGGTGTTGAGGCCAATTCAGCTCGATGCCACCGCTGATCCACGGTCCCGCCAACCCCACCAACGCCGGTTTGATGACCGGTTGCCGGTAAATGAAATCGTACCCATTGATCTTGTCCTGTGCGGCATGGATACGTCCTCCCAGTTCCGGCAGGATCAGCACGCGCAGGTACTGGTTCTCCAACCAGATGCCGCGCCAGTTTCTCACCACGGGCTGGACCCGAATCCGATCCGTGAAGGGCAACGGGTAGATCCGGCCACTGCTTCCCTGGTAAACTCGCCGTTCCAGGAACATCGGATTCCTGTCCGGCAGCTCCGGAAGATAGGTGGGAAGCGGAATATCCTCGCTCCAGACACGGACCGGTTCACTCATGTGACAGTGAACGCTGGGTCGCGAGGCAAACCGGGGCAATGGATCGCGCCCCGAAAGACATGGAGAAACGTGTGCCTTCAGAAAAAACCCCGGAGCGTCTGCTCCGGGGTTTAAGTCGACCCGCCTCTTGCCGGGCGGTCCAAAAGCGGTCCAGGTTCTACTTCGGCGGCTCCTGCTTGTTCTTCTCCTTCTCGATCAGCTTCTGTGCTTCCTCGGCCTTGATCACCTCAATCTTGGCGCCCTTGGCCAATTCGTCGGCGGACGGCACTTTGATGATGTCACTCGTGACCGGCTGGGGCGGCGGCGTCGCCTCGATGTTGAGCAATTCCACATCGAACACCAACGCCTGGTTGGGCCCGATGGTGGAAGGAGCGCGCAGCCCATAAGCGAGGTCCGGCGGAATGAAGAAGGTGAATTTCGATCCCACCGGCATCAATTGGAGACCTTCTGTCCAACCCTTGATGACGCCACCCAGAGGGAATGTCGCCGGCTGTCCCCGGTCCACCGAACTGTCGAATTTCTTTCCGTCAATCAGAGTGCCGGTGTAGTGAACGGTCACCTTGTCGGTGGCCGTCGGTTTCTGGCCCGAGCCCATCTTAACGACCTTGTACTGAAGACCGGAAGCGGTGGTCTGGACACCTTCCTTCCCCTTGTTGTCCGCCAGGAACTTCTCACTGGCCGCCTTGTTGCGCGCCCCATCTTCCTCGAGCTTGGCCTTCATCCGGGTCTGAGTCTCGGTCCGGAACGTCGTCATCGCCTCTCGAATCTGGGCATCGGTCAACAGCCGCTGGCTGCCGCCTTTGGCGTCCCGGATACCCCGCCAGTAGGCGTCCCAGTCGATGTCGGCGCCTTGGTTCTTCCAGGAATCAAAAGCCTGCAGCCCAAGGCCGTAACTCGCCTTCAACCGGGGATCTTTGAGGTCATCGGCCGTATTGATCTCGGCGGCGCCCACCGCGAATCCGGTGAGGGCGAGGCCGGTGGCCAAGCTGAAAAAGGTTTTGTGCATGTCAGTCATGAGGCGCGCATTTTCCACAGGCGACGGCGAATTTCAACGACGGCCATGCCTCCCCCCGTCCTGAGGCGCGTCTCCGCGTTGTCGACCCGCCGGCGCCACGATCCCGCAAGGTATCAATGTGTTGGGATACCGCAGAGGACGACCGCACTCCACGACGCTTCGCGACGAACCGAGTGTGGCGGTCCGCCAGGTCTTGGACTGCGCCAGGCCTCTGGCGCTTTGGGGACGGAAAGCGGTAGAGGACGACCGCACTCCTCGACGCTTCGCGACAAACCTAGTGTGGCAGTCCGCAGGTCTTGGACTGCGCCAGTCCCCTGGCGCTTTGGGGAAGGAAAGCGGTAGAGGACGACCGCACTCCACGTCGCTTCGCGACGAACCGAGTGTGGCAGTCCGCCAGGTCTTGGACTGCGCCAGGCCTCTGGCGCTTTGGGCGCCGGAAAGCGGTAGAGGACGACCGCACTCCACGACGCTTCGCGACGAACCGAGTGTGGCAGTCCGCCAGGTCTTGGACTGATACGGTTTCCGGAGTTAATCGCCGCCGAGGGAAGCGATCGGCAAAGATCGCCCCCCCCGAGGTGGTAAATAACTCCGCCGGCGGGCAAACTCCTGCCGGCCCGATTCCGGTCCCGTCCGCGCCACGGCT
>JAEUHG010000076.1 GCA_016795425.1 Verrucomicrobiales bacterium | reverse complement strand
GCCTTTTTTTCCAGTGGTATGAGCATCGCACTTGCTAACAACATATTTGAGGACTGCGATCTTTATGTATATGACTACATGTCGGGTAGTCGCATTCCCTTCATAGCCTCTAACTGTACCTTCCGTCGAGGCCACCTCACATTATACAACAATCGCTCCGATGTGGCCTGGCGGTTTTGCGACAATCTGGTAGCTACCGACTCCTTCTCGGCCTACGCCCTATATGGCTGTGGCACGAATGTGCGCAGCGGTGAGGACACCGGGTAAAACGAGCGGTTTGAAAACCGGGTGACGGGTGCGCGAACAAAGGGGTGGGTGCTGGGAGGAGGCGGCGAGGGTGGATGGCTCAGGGCACCGGCTCGATTTGGTCCTTCATGCGGTAGCTCTTGCCCTCAATGACGATGGTTTCGGCGTGGTGCAAGAGGCGGTCGAGAACGGCGGAGGCGAGGGTGGCGTCGTCGTTGAAGACTTTGGCCCAGGCTTTGTAGGGCTGGTTGGTGGTGAGGATGATGGAGCCGCGTTCGTAGCGCTGGCTGATAACCTGGAAGAGGAGATCGGCGCCCGTCTTGTCGATGGGCAGATATCCGAGTTCATCAATCACGAGAACGGAAGGGCGGAGGAGTTTTTTGAGCTCGATGGCGAGGCGGTGGGCGATCTGCGCGGCAGTGAGGGTGTTGATAATTTCCACGGCGGTGATGAAGCGCACGGAGTGTCCGGCGGTGCACGCGGCGTGCCCCAAGGCCGAGGCAAGATGAGTCTTACCCAACCCAACTCCGCCCATGAGGATCACGTTGGTCCTGGATTCGACGAAGCCGAGTCGGAAGAGGTTTTGGATCTGGGTGCGGTTAATCTTCTTGGGCCAGCTCCATTGGAACTGCTCCAGAGTTTTGAGGGTGGGAAAGCGGGCGGCATCGATGCGGCGTTGTAGGGAAGCCTGGTCACGGCGGACGCTTTCCGCATCGAGAAGGCGGGCGAGATAATCGATGTGAGTCCAGGAGTCGCGGGCGGCGTCGAGCGCGAGAGCGGCGTACTGCTCGGCGATGGCGTGGAGGTGGAGTCCTTGGAGTTGTTGTTCGAGACGTTGTTGGTCGGGTTTCACAGGAGGGAGGGAGGAAGGGAGTCGTAGACGGAGAGGTCGGGCTGAGGGAGGTCCAGATCGAGGAGGTCCTGCTGGCGGGTGAGATGGAGGGCTCCGGGTTCACGGGGAGGGCGTGCGCGTTGGGCCAGGAGATTGGCGAGGTACTCGGCGCCGAAGGCCTCGTAGGCGAGAGCGTCCTCGAGCGCGCGGATGGTGAGATCGCGGCCGTAGTGTTCGACCAGGGCGAGGATCTTCTGGATGTGGTGGTGGGGGTTGACGCGTTTCTGCTGAAGGGCCTTGAGGTAGGTTTCAGCACCACCGCAAAGAGCGAGGAACGCCACCATCTGTTGTTGGCGACGGCCTTGTCGCTTCTGGGCGAGGAGTTCCTCCAGATGCTCCGGCAGTTCCACCTCCTTGTGGCGTTCGAAGCAACGGGCGTGATCGGCGATGGGACGGTCCTGGTGATAGATCAGAAGGCGATCGGGCCGGATTTTGAGGAGAACGGGCTGAGAGGCGTAACGCCAGGGAACGGTGTACCGGTTGGAGTCGAAGGTGACGCGGGCCCGCGCGTTGACCGGGGCGTCGAGTAAAACACCGGTGTCATAGGAGGTGGGATGGAGGGGCCGCAGTTTGGGCAGTTCCTCGGCGAAGAGTTCGAGGGGAGAGCGGCGGGTTTCGGCGTGGAGACGCACGTTGGCGACATTCTCCATCCAGTGGCGCGCGCCGGCATTGAGGGCGTCGAGACTGGTGAGTTCGAGGCCGCGGAGGAAGTTCCCCTTGATGTACCCCACGGCCGACTCGACGCGTCCCTTTTGTTGAGGCTGCCTGGGAGCACACGCCTTGATCTGGAAGCCGTAGTGCTGGGCCAGATCGACATAGCGGGGATGAAAGGTGACGGGACCGCCGGAGGGATGATCGAGCACGGCGGTTTTGCAGTTGTCGACCCAGACCTCGGCCGGAACACCTCCGAGGTAGGCGAGTGCGTTCTGGTGGGCGCCCAGGAAGAACTCCATGGCCTGACCGAGAGTGAACTCGAGGTAGAGGCGCCGACTGTAAGCCAGGACCAGGACGAAGAAGCTGACGCGTCGGCGGGTGTTGCCGCACTGGATCCACCCGGCATGTCCCCAATCGACTTGGGCACACTGACCGGGGAGGAAGTGGAGAGTCAGGAAAGCCTTGGGAACAGGAGGGCGGAGTTGGCGGACCAGGCTGCGGACGATCGTGACACCGCCGGAGTAACCGGCTTCGCGCAGGCGCTGAAACACCTGTTGTGCGGAGTAGGGATGTTGGTGAAGCAGGCGGACGATTTCGGAGCGGAAGTCATCCAGCTTGGAGGAGCGACGGGGTGGTTTGCGTGCTTCGTAGCGCGTGCGCTTGAGCCAGAGAGCGACGGTGCCGGGATAGAGATCAAGTTGCCGGGCGATCTGGGCGATCGAGAGTCCGTCGCGGGCGCGAAGCTGGTGGATGAGCTGATAAGTGTGGAAGTCGATCATGCGGCACCTCCCCCGGAACCGAGCACGGCGCGAAGGATGTCACCGGCCGAACGGAGTTCGCCGGAGCGAGGGGATGACGCCACGGAGGGGGCGTCCAGACCGAGGATCTGGTAGAGGGGCGATTGGTAGGCCACCACGTCGGCAGCGACGAGTTGATGGCGGGCTTTGGCCAGCGTCACGGCATCGAGGTGCAGGTGGCGACTGAGAGAGGCATCGGAGTAATAGCTGAGGCCCTCGGCGTCGGCGACGGTGACCAGGAAGAGGTAGAGCGCCCAGGCGGGCGGCTCGCAGTCACGGAGCCGTTGGTGACGAACGAGACGATGATCCACCCAGCTGAACTGGGTTGGAACGGTGCGGCGACGATCCCGACGGAGAAGGCGTTTGGGGTTCATGGACAGGAGTGCGGGCTGCGGCCGAACGTCGTTGGGACGGTTGGTCCAGCAGGTCCTGTCCTTTGGCTATCAGACGGCGGGCGAAAGGGAGGATGTCCTCTTGTAACGGTGAATCGAGGAGCTGGTGCATAAGGCCCAGCAAGAGAGGAAGTTGAGCCTGGCAGAGATCTTGTAACGCAGGGGTGGAGAGGTCTTGCACCGGACTGGGTTCAACGGGTTGAAGCGGAGGAGGTTGAGGTGGGCAGACATCTTGTAACGCAGGGGAAGACCTCTTGGTCGAACGACGCCAGTAACCAGGATGCGCGGCACGCCATTCGCGAACGCGGGCGACGTTCTCGGGGCCACGGAAGTAGGTTTGGTTCTTGGGTTGGGTCAGCCAACGACGCTGGCTGACACGCTTACTGGCCCGACGGCAGACAGGTTTGGAACAGAACTTCTGATGCCGCTGGTTCCGTCGCTCAGGCAGGAACTCCTCGTTGCAGCAGCGACACTTACGAGCAAAAGCGGTCCCGGCCATGACCCGGGAAGAAGACCTCAACCACGGCGATCAGGAAACCCGCGG
>JAEUHG010000026.1 GCA_016795425.1 Verrucomicrobiales bacterium | reverse complement strand
TAGCGGGAGAGGACTCCCGCACTCCACGACGACCAGCGTTGGCCTGGCCCCAGGGTGCGGACGGGCGCGAAGCGTCGTGGACTGCGGCAGTCCCCTGCCGCTTTCCCAGCACGGCGATTCCCGGCCGGTACGGTGGTGCCGCCCACTCGACAACTCGGAGATGCGCCCCCTCCGACGAGCGCTGCTGCGGGTTCGATCGAATCGCCTGGAGGCTCGCTCGTCCACCTTCCGTCGCCGTCCTCCCACTTGTTCGCTCCTGGTTGGCCCGCGCACCACGTCCATGCCAAAGTCACCCATGCACCGGAGACCGGCCTCGTTCCTCTACCTGTTCGCCGCGGTTCTCTGGCTGGGAGCCCCAGCGACAACCCTGGCCGACTCCCCCCGCGGCCAACGACCCAATATCATCTTCATCCTCACCGATGATCAGGGATACGGGGACCTCTCCGCGCATGGCCACCCGATCCTCCAGACGCCCAACCTCGATCGCCTTCATGATGAAGGGGTGCGTTTCAGCGATTTCCACGTTAGCCCAACCTGCTCCCCCACGCGTTCCGCATTGCTCACCGGTCGACACGAATTCCTCAATGGCGTCACCCACACCATTCTCGAGCGGGAACGTCTCACCCCCAAGGCCATCACCTTGCCGGAAGCTCTGCGCCGCGGCGGCTATCACACCGGGATCTTCGGCAAGTGGCATCTCGGCGATGAACGCCAGTACCAGCCCGATCGTCGCGGCTTCGACGAAGTCTTCATCCATGGCGCCGGGGGCATCGGACAAACCTACCCGTGCAGCTGCGGTGATGCCCCCGGCAACTCCTACTTCGACCCGGTCATCCTTCACAACGGGCGATTCGTCCGCACCCAGGGCTATTGCACCGACGTCTTTTTCGACCAGGCCATTCGATGGATCGGTTCGGTGAAGGGACGGAAGCCTTTCTTCGCCTACATCGCCTGCAACGCGCCGCACGCCCCGCTCCAGGTCCGACCCGAAGACGAGGCGCGCTATACCGGAAAGGCGTCGCCGGCCGTGGCCAAGTTCCTCGGCATGGTCGCCAATATCGACGACAACGTCGGCCGCTTGCTCCGGCAACTCGGCGACTGGGGCATCGAGGAGGACACGCTGGTGATCTTCATGAACGACAACGGCACCGACGGCGGGGCCCCGATCTACAACGCCGGGATGCGGGGGAAGAAAGGGACGGCCTATCTGGGCGGCACTCGGGCCGCCTCCTTGTGGCGTTGGTCGGGCACCTTGAAACCCGCCGAGTGTTCCGCCCTGGCCGCGCATATCGATTTTCTTCCCACCCTGATCGAGATCGCCGGCCTGCGAACCTCTCCCGCCCTCCGCCGGCAAATCGAAGGTCAAAGCCTGGTTCCTCTGCTGGAGAATCCGACGGCTCCGTGGCCGGAACGCACGTTGTTCACCCACTTGGGCCGATGGCCCAAAGGCGCGTCCCCAGAAACCTGCAAATACCGCGCGGCTGCCGTTCGAACCACGCGTTGGCATCTTGTTTCCGCCAATGGTGGAACTTCCCCACGGTGGGAGTTGTTTGATGTCGAATCGGATCCCGGGGAGAGGACCGATGTGGCCTCGATCCATCCCGAGGTACGGACGCATCTCAGCGACCAATTCGAGAACTGGTGGCGCTCGATCCAACCCGCCCTCGTGAATGAGAACGCCGTGGGACCCCGTGTGAACCCCTTCAAGGAACGTTACTGGCGCCAGTTCGGTGGCGGACCCAGCGACGAGGATCTTCGCCAGATGGATCCGGCGAAGAACCCTGCCACCGTCGGGAATCAAGTTCCCTTGCGGAAACGTTGAATGACGCCGCGCGGTTCCACGCCTCCTTCACGTGCCCAGTCCAAGGCTTCAGCAACAAAAAAGCGCCCGGAGAGACCCGGGCGCTGTACTAAGATCAAATCGGGGTGATCTCGGAATTCGAGGCGGAATTACTTCGCCTTCGCTTTCTCGGTCTTCTCACCGGCGTCCACCCAACCCGAGATCCCGGCGGACATGTGCTTCACGTTCTTGTAGCCCAGCTTCTCCGCAGCGTTGGCCGCTGCCTGGTACGCCTTGCACTTCGGCCCGCCGCAATAGGCGACGATCAGCGCGTCCTTATCGGCCGGCAGGTGCTTGGCCAAGTCCTTCTCGATCGCGTCGAAATCCAGCGCGGTCGGGACGTGCCGCTTGGCGTAGCTGTCCGAGCCGTTCACATCGATCAAAGTGACCTTCTTGTCTTTGATCAGGTTCTTCACCTCTTTGACGCTTATGTCCGGGAATTCACCAGCAAAGGCGGTTAATGCGATGGCGGCGGACGCGAGGAATGCGAGCAACTTCTTCATAGTATTTGAGGATCGGTCCTTGAGTGGACGTTTATCGTTGATTTGGTTGATGACCCCTCTTCGGGGCTTTGCCAGTTCCACCCGGTTCTTCCAACTTCACGCGTGGCAGCCCATCAACCAACGCCGCCGGGG
>JAEUHG010000025.1 GCA_016795425.1 Verrucomicrobiales bacterium | reverse complement strand
AGTTCTCTCAGCCTTCGGCGCGTCGGCCACCGTCCGCGTCGGCGATCTGCGGTTAACCCTCTTGGGGCATGTCCAAGAAAGCCGTGGCGCGGACGGGACCGGAATCGGGCCGGCAGGAGTTTGCCCGCCGGCGGAGTTATTTACCACCTCGGGGGGGGCGATCTTTGCCGATCGCTTCCCTCGGCGGCGATTAACTCCGGAAACCGTATCAGTCCACGACGCTTCGCGCCAGTCCGCACCCGGACCCAGGCAAACGCTGGCCGTCTTGGTTCCACCTCGGCCATTGACTCACACGAATACCATGCGATACCTGCCGCCGCATTTCGGGAACTGAACTTCGATCGGCTCTGGTTCTTCCTGATCAACCATCCAAGGAACTCCATGTCTCCAAACTCGCGCGTCGGAGCTCGAGTCGTTCGGGCTCTTTCCACCCTGTTCGTCGGCCTCGCTGCCCTGGGAGGTCTCCGTTTGTCAGCCGAGGATTTGGCTGCCGAAAAGGCGACGACCAAACAACGCATGTTGAAGGTCTATGAGGCGATCCAGAATTACCGCAAAGATTTTAAGGAACTCCCGCCGTCTCTCGGCGTTCTCTATCCCAAATACATTCCGGACCTTGAAACGTTCCTGAGCCCCACGGGAGAGCGGAACAACCACAAGATCCCCTTCGACGCCCTGGTGGATCCCAAGATCAAGACCCACTTCGGCTACGAGTTCAGCGACCGTCCCATGGGTGACATATGGGCCGGCAAAGACATGAAGATCCGGGATTTCAAGCAACTCCAAATGCTCCTGATCGGTGGCCAGGTGCCCATGATCCGCTGCTTCGTCTATGGGGACAACGAAGTCTATAATGTCACCTTCGACGGCACCTTTTTCGAATCCCCGGTCACCTGGGAAACCATGTGGGACGATCGCATCGCGCCCGGCGCCTTCAATCCCGAGAATCTGCTCTCCCGCGTCGCCGCCATGTTGCCATCCGATGCCGGAGGCGACGCCATCGAATGGATCCGCCTCCGTCCCAGGGTCGCTCAGCAGGTCGTTTACGAGATCCTGAATCGCGGAGGCGAACCGTCCGTCGCCGCCGCCAAAGCCGTGGAACTTGCCACCACCGTCGAGGCGTTTCTCGAGAAGTATCCCCAAGCTTCCGCCTGGAACGAGGCCTCCCAACTCCAGCGCAGACTGCTCATCGACTCGTCCATGCTCGGCGCCACGAATTCCTCAACGCTTTGGACGAAAGCGGTCGAGCGCGGACGCAAGCGTCCGGGCGCGACGGAAACGGAGCGCTACCGTCTCGAAATGGACCATGCCGTTTTCGGCATGATGATGGAGCGCGCGCGGGGCGATGAAAAAGCGGCTGGCACCAAATTCGTTGAAGGCCTGCGAAGCGTCATCCGTGACTTCCCTGATCAGGTGGAGACCTACGACAACCTCCTGCAGGCCGCGGAAGACGCGGGCTTGAAGTCCGAGGAGGTCGCCAAAGAAATCCTGGCGAATGCCAAGGCCCCGTCGAAAGCCCGCGAACTTGCCCAGGCGGTCCTGGATCGAGAGAAGCTTCTGAACGAGCCCCTGGCGCTGAAATTCACCGCCGTTGATGGGCGACCCGTCGATTTCGCGTCTCTCCGGGGCAAGGTTGTGCTCGTTGATTTTTGGGCGACCTGGTGCGGCCCCTGCGTCGCGGAACTGCCCAACGTCCTTGAAACCTATCGCAAGTATCATGACCAGGGACTGGAGATTGTCGGGATCAGTTTCGACAGCGACCGATCGGCCCTTGAGCAGTTCATCGCCAAGAAGAGCGTGCCTTGGCCGCAATATTTCGATGGAGAGGCCTGGGGGAACAAATACGGGAAAATGTTCGGGATCCGCGCCATCCCCACGATGTGGCTGCTGGATCACAACGGCCGCATCGCCGAGCGAGAGGCCCGCGGCCCCCAACTTTCCAAACGCGTCGAGCAACTGCTCGCCGCCCGGCCCAAGGCCTAGAATCCCGCCAGAACGGGCATGGCGTGGCTAACTCATAGGATTCGGGCGGTGCTGAATCTCATCTCGCGGCGAATCAGAATTCCACACCCGGGCCCCTTCGTTGTCGGAGTACTCATCGGCCTAACTTGCCTTCCGCAGGCTCTGGCCCAGGGCGCGCTTTTCCGAGTCACCCTCCTGGGTCGCGAGTATGAAGTGTTTCGCGCGCCCCAGCGGCCCGCCCCCTTCCTCCCTCGCGCCCTGAGCAACCGGCGCACGGTGGAAGGCCTCTTCGGTCCTGAATCCTTCGCCACTGCCATCGGAACGCTGAACAACGAATTCGTCGGCTACGCCGCCTCCTACGATCCCGGCAGCGGCCTGACACTTCTTCGCGATGGCGCCAAGGACGACGAATACTCGCTGGCCGAAGACATCAGCGATGACGGTGTCATCATCGGCTGGGACCGCCCCGGCCCGACCTCCGTCGTTCCCGGCGACCGCCGTCCGCCCCGCGCCTTCATCTATTCCAAGGAATCCAGGCTGCGTTACCTCGATGACCTCTTTCCCCAGGTCAAATCCCTTTTCAACCAGCGCCCGCCCGCCGATGCCTCAGGCACTCGGCAAGACCGCGTCGGAACCAAGGGGCTTTCCATCAATCGCCTGGGCGAAATGATCATCCAAGGCGCTTTGGTCGAAGGCCTGTCAGGCCATCTTGGTCATTACCGACTGAGCCCGAGCGGCGCCCTCACCCCCTTTGTGCTGGAAGGCAGTGGCATCGACCTGAACAACCTGGGGCAATTGCCGCCCGCCAACCCGGCGCCGAAAGAGGGCCTGCGGTTTCAAAACCAGTTTATCAATGACCGGGGCATGGTCGCCGGAACCGTCACGTCCACGAACTCGAGCCATCCGTCCGACGCGGACAGCATCAAGGTTGGCATCCACGTGGATGGCATCCTCCTTCCTGAATCAGGTCGAGCGTTGGCGACGTCGTTCAACAACCTCGGCGAGGTCGCGGCCGACAACGGCTTCGTCTGGGACAGCGCCGGCCATCACGTCGATGTGCGCCAAGTCCTCTGGGCGCTCGGCAAAGATTCGGTCTTCAAGGGGCAGACCGCGTTCACCAACGGCTTCTCACGCGGTCTGATCAATGACGCCGGCGACATCGTCTGGAGTGATTTCTTCCTGCGCCGAGTCTGTCCTGAAGTCACCATGACAGCCGAGTTGGTGGAGGGATTCGAAATCGCCCTTGGCAAACTCATCGTGAAGGTCGGCACTCGATTCAAGGCCAAGGCCATTGTTCAGAACACCAGCTCGCGGGCTTTCGAGAAGGTCCAGGTCGGGCTCTATCCGCCCTCGCCCTTGTTCCGACAGGTCGGCGAACCCGTTCCCCCGGTGCCGAGCACCTTGGCGCCGGGCGCATCGGTGGAAGCGGTCTTCGAATGGGAACCTCTCCAATCGGGTCTCATCGAAGCCTCCTTCGCCCTCCAGGCGCAAGGCGAGTGCGGGACCTACGAAAAGGTGCTCACGCCAGTGCCCATTGAGTTCCAGAACTCCCCACTGAGCGTGACCCTGACCGTGGAACCCAGACCGGAAGGCACCAACGCCATTCCCCTTTGTTCCGAATTCGATGTGGTCGCTTGGGTCACCAACCTGACCGCCGGCGTCCTGAAGAATGTCGGCCCGATGGCGCCACCCACCAACGGAGCGAACGGCTTGATTCTCGCTCTCACTAAAGCGGATCCGAGCGGCACCGTCGAACTGCCACCCAAAGGTCATGCCTCGTTCCGCTGGAAAATGCGAGCGACCCGTCTCGGCGAAGCCGCCGTCGACGGCCTCTTCACCGGGTCCCGCGATGGCCTGCCCTTTCGCGTCGGCCCCGCGGAACGTCTTTCCCTCAAAATCGGGCGCACTGACTGGATCGTGAACCGGGCCGGCGACGAATCGGATGCCGATCCGTCCGATGTCTGTCCCGATGTCGATCCCAACGAGCCCGGCCTGCAGACGACGCTGCGCGCGGCGCTTGACGCTTCAAATGGTGTCAAAGGCCCGAACGTGGTCCGCTTCGACTTGCCGAAAACCTCGGGCATCTTGATCGAACCCCGCCGCCCGCTGCCGGTGGTGACCAATGAGGTGCGCGTGCTCGGCACCACCCAGGCGGGTGGCTGGATCGAGGTGTCCGGCCGTTTGCTCGTGGCCAACGATGTGCCGGCGTGGGAACTCGTGGGATCGACGGAACTGCGCGGACTGGCCTTCAACCGATTCAATACCAGCGCCACCCTGCTCCTATCCAAAGGTCACAATCTGGTGGCGGGATGTCGCTTTGGCCTTCGTCCCGACGGTTCTGCGGGCGAACCCAATCATGTCGCCATCCAGATTGCCGCAGGCGATTCAGTCATCGGAGGCTCGAGTCCGGGTGATGGCAGCGCCTTTCGACGCGGTGACGTGGCCATTCTGGCTCTCGGGGCCAATCCAAACACAGGCCCCAACGGTGTCATCATCGAGGGCAATCGGTTCGGAGGTTTGTCGACCGACAACACGTTTGAAGGCAATGGCCCGGTGAACGCCATCGTCCTGGTCAACGCCAAAAACTGTCGGGTGGGCGGCCTCACGACCGGCGCGCGAAACATTTTCAGCGGATCGAAAGCCGCCGCCGTCTTGCTGGCCGGCTCGGAATCCAGCGACCATACGATTGTCGGGAACTGGTTTGGACTGACGTCGAGCGGTGCCAAGGTTGAACTCAGCGAACTCAACGCCTACGGCGTCGCCCTCATCCAGGGCGCACACCACAACCGCATCGGCGGCACCAGCGCCGGCAGTCGCAACGTGATCTCGGGGAGCCACGACGCCGGCGTCATCCTGTCGCTCGGCGCCCATGACAATGTCGTCGAAGGCAATTGGATCGGACTCACTGGTGACGGCAACGGCGAGGCCGGCAATGAAGTCGGGATCTGGTTGCTCGCCGGAGCCAACAATCATATCGGCGGTTCGTCCGCCGCTTCTCGCAACGTGATCTCGGGCAACTTCCACGCCGGCGTAATCGTCGGGCGTCCCGACGGTTGGAAGCACAAGGTGAAAGCCGAGGATCCCGGTGACGAATCCTGCGTTGGATCCGTGATCGAAGGGAACTGGATCGGCCTGGATGCCTCCGGTGCCCGAGCCCAACCCAACGGGCGCACGTTCCGTCTCGAAGGACTCGGCGTGCTCATCGGCCGGTTCAGCGCCGAAACGATTCTCGGTGGCACCACCGTCGGCCGGCGCAATGTCATCGCCGGCAATGAAGGTCCGGGAGTGATGGTCGATGCCATCGACGGCGCCCGGCATGCGCTCTGGGGAAATTTCATCGGCCTGTCTCCCGATGCCGCCTACGGCATCGCCAACCGCGGGCCCGGTCTCCTTGCGCGCGGTGATCCGCTCCTGTTGGTGGGCGGCTACGGCAGCGGCGAAGCCAACACGTTGACCGACAACGCAGGTCCCGCCATTGAATTGAGCGGGCTGAAGAACAACGCCCGTCCCATCGCGCTCGCCGGAAACCTGATGTACCGGAACTTTGAAGGCGGCAGCATCCAATTAACCCAGCGCCGCACCTCCAATGATTCCCTCGACGCTGACACAGGCCCCAACGGACTGCAGAATTGGCCGCTCCTCCGAGGCGCCTTCAATCGCGACGACGCCACCCGCGTCGTGGTGGATCTCGCCAGCTTCAAACCGGCCGCGGTCATCCAAGTCGACCTCTTCCGAGCCCATGCCGGAGGCGGTGACCTCCGGTTGCTCACCACCAACCTCGTCGTTGGGAGCACGCCGAAGAATCGGTTTCTCCTCAACACACCGCTCCAGCCAGTCGGAACCGAACTCACGGCCCTCGCCACTTCCGTCGAAGGAACTTCTGAATTCGCGCCTCCCGTCCCGGTGTTCTCCGGAATCGACACCGATGGTGACGGGATACCCGACGACCTCGAGCGCACCATCCCTGCTACACGGCAGCCGCAACGCTTTCACAGCCATTCCATCGGCGGGGAATCCCGGGGACCCGGCGATCTCAACGGCGATGGAATCCTCGATGAACTCCAGGCACAGGTGGCCACCGTCCGAGTGCCAAACACCGCCGATTGGATCACCGTCGCCGCCAGCCCAGGACGGATCATTTCGGATTTGGTCGGACTCCGGCCGACGGACCTGCCGCCGCCGCCGTTTGCGTTGAGGTTCGAACCGGGAGCGGTGCGCTTCACGCTTTCGCAGGGCTCAGGCGGTGCCGAACCTCTCCAAGTCTGGCTGCCCACCGGCGCCGAATTGCCGACCATCTGGCAAAACCACGGCGCCGGCTGGAGCCCCATCGCCAATGCCACCATCGTCCGCAAGGGAAGCTTCGCTGTCGCATCGATCACCCTCCCACCGCAGCCGTCCGAAACGGATTGGCTGCTGGCCTCGGCGGTCGAAAGTCTGGACCCACCGGCGCCCACCCTCACGCTGCTGCCCCAGCGCGAAGAACTCTGGAATGACAGTCTGAACAGCGGCGGCATAGCGTCAGGAAGCGCGCTGAACTCGGTCACCAACGACCGCGTTCGAACGCTGCAACCGGTCCGCGTTGCCCTGCTGCCCGGCCCGGGCTCCTACCGACTCGAAACAACGACCGACCTCCGATCCTGGAGCGACGTCCCGGCTTGGCCCTCGCTCTTCGACGATTTCATTGAGCGTTCCTGGCCGGTGGACGAGGGAGCGCGGTTCTTCCGTTGGCGCGAGGACTGATGCTTCGCCCGGATTACTTCGACTTGGATTCCGCCGCTGTCTTGAGTTGCGCCAATCCACGCTCGAAATCGCCGCCCACCATTTTGTCCATGTTCATGAACAGGCAGAACAATTTGCCCGCGAAATTGTTGGTGCCGTCCATGGACCAGATCACGGTCGTCTGGTCGCCTTGCGGTTTCAGCTGAAACTCGGTGGCATTGACGGCAGCCATGGGCTCGAGGAACTCGAGTTTGATGCCCACGACTTCGTTGGTCTTGCTCTCGGCCAGTGTCATCCGTCCCTTGCCAACTTTGCTGTCACCCGACCAGGTGTAGATGGCGCCGACTCCCGCGGAGGGCCCTTCGTAGGTCGTCTTCATGGCGGGATCCAGCTTGGCCCAAGGCGACCACTCGTCCCACCGATGGAAATCGTTGAGCAACGCGAAGACCTTCGCCGGCGAAGCCGCGATAGTGGCGGTGCGGGTGACCTTGAAGGCGGCAGGTTGTAGGGCAGCGATGACGACCAGCGCGACCACGGCGACCGCGAGGAGAAGAAGCAGTTTTTTGATCATAGGACCCAGGCAGGATGATGCCGTGGATCTACACGGCGCCGGTTAGGCTGTCAAAGCATGCCCTGGCAGAAACTCACTTCGGGCACCCCACACAACGCCCTGGAATCTCGTCCCCTCGGAAGCGCAGCCCTGAAAAGGACGACCCCAGCGACGCGCGGCATCCCGACAAAAAACCCCTCGCCACCTTTCGGAGGCGAGGGGTTTCGCGGGCCCTTGAAGGGACCTTAGAACTTGTAGATGACGTTCAGACCGAGAACGTAGGCGCTCGCTTCCGGATCGCCCGGACTGCCGAAGCCCTTGGTGCCCGAGGCCAAGTCGGTGTCCCAGCGGAATTCAAGCCGGGTCAGGACATTGTCCCACAGGTTGTAATCGATCGAGGCGGTCAGACCAAAGATCTCCTCGTTGTCGGGGCCAGCCGTAGGACGGAAACCCCAGGAACCCGCCGAGCCCGTGGCGTATTCGCCACGAACACCGAACTTGAGCTGCTCGGTGGCCTGATAGGTCACATATCCAGCAAACGCGGTGGCGTATTCCTTCGCGTTGTCGGCGCCCGGACGAAACCGCTCGGTGAAGCGGTAGTCGTAAGCCAGTCCCACGCCAAGGCCCTCGAGCGGGGTCGGAATGGAGAGACCGGCGTACAGCGGGGCAATGGGGTCAAACATTGACTATTGACACGCCTGATATGTGCGGACCAGAAGGCCGGGTCATTGCCCATGACCTGGGTCCGTCTCAAAAGGTTCATAATGTCAAATGTCGATGTTTGACCCCAATGTGCCGTGTTGTCTGGCGCCCCGTTGGGGCTCGGGAATCCGGTCCGCATGCCGGCAGAGAATGGGGATCACGAGGGGTTTCTGGGAGCCGCCCATCGGCGGACCGCCAGGCGTCTTCGCCGGGGCAATGGGGTCAAACATTGACTATTGACACGCTTGATATGTGCGGACCAGAAGGCCGGGTCATTGCCCATGACCTGGGTCCGTCTCAAAAGGTTCATAATGTCAAATGTCGATGTTTGACCCCATTGTGCCGTGACCCCATTGTGCCGCCCTTTGCGCAACACGCCCTTGACTATTGACACGCTTGATATGTGCGGACCAGAAGGCCGGGTCATTGCTCCATGACCTGGGTTCGTCTCAAAAGGTTCATAATGTCAAATGTCGATGTTTGACCCTATTGTGCCGTGCCAAGACTTTCCGCTCATGGCGGCAGCCAGCGCCTCCATGCCCTCGTTTTCGCCAAACACCCTCACATCCTCGACCTATGAATCTCAATGGGCGCGTCCTACCCGATCGGCGATTCCGCCACATTTTCTCCGACACCCCCCCTCGGCTGAACTCAAATCCTCTCCGCATGGCCAACCATCCCATGGTGCGTCGCGAGTTCCTGAAGCAAGGGACGCTGTCGCTCGCAGTTCTTGCGGGAGGATCGCCCTTCCCGTCGGCGGTCGGGAGGCGCCTCAGGGCCGACGATGTGGTGACGCTGGGTCGCTCCAAACTCCTGGCCAGCCGACAAGGACTCGGCCTGGGAGATGGGAAAGGAGAATCCGTTCAAAAGATTGGACAAACCGGCTTCACGAAGCGGGTGCGTCACGCACTCGACCAGGGGATCCGATACTTCGATCTGCTGCCCGGTCCGGCCCATGAAATGTTGGCGGCGGCGCTGAAAGGGGTTCCGCGCGAGAGCTACACGCTCGTCACCAACTTTCGGCATCCGGTGGAGACGAATCCGGCGAAAATGATCGAGTGCTATCTCAAGGAGCTGAAGACCGATTACCTGGACGGTGTTTTGGTGGGCGCGATCCTGACGAAGGACTGGGCGACGGAGGATCGTTGGGCGGAACGACGTGACCTGCTGAGCGCCGCCAAGCAATGTGGTCGTGTGCGCGCCCATGGGGTGTCGGTGCACAGCTGGGAAGCCTTGAACAGTCTGGCGACCGATCCGTGGGTCGAACTCGCCCTGGTGAGTTGCAATCATCGGGGGACTTGGATGGATGCCCCGGCGGGAAGTCAGGTCACGGACCTTGAAAGACGGGACCAGTCGGTGCCCGTCATCGCCAGGATCCACGCGGCGGGGATTGGGGTTGCCGGGATGAAGGTTTTTTCCCACTCGGGTTATCGCGACACCGAGAAGCCTGCCGAGGAACGGCGCAAGGCCATCCGCTTCGTCCTGGGATTGGGTACCGTCGACACCCTGCCCATCCTGTGCGAGAGCATCGAGGAGTTCGACGAGGTCACCGCGATGATCAACGAGGTGGGAAGCGATCGAAATTCGGCCTGACGGACCTCGCGGCAGCTGCCGTCGATCCCAGAGGCAAGGTGATATCCGAGATTGGTTGGTCGGAGGCAGTGGTTCTCGTTCTGTAACTTCGGTCGGGCGACCGATTCCCCCGTTGCGGCATTTCTGCGGGGCAGGCCATTGGGCGCAGGCATGATGCCTGATACCGCGCGGCGCGCCCGCGCCGGTCTCGCCGAAGTCCCGCCTGCGGGACGAAGGGGGAAGGTCGCGCCCTGCCTTCGACTGGCGTGAAAGGATCGTGACGTGGCTGGTGGATCTGGCGAAAAGTCCTTCACCATGCGCCAGCCCGAGGAATTGAAGAGCGACCGGCCGTTAAAATGGTCCACCGGCACGGGCACGGATGTCTGGGCGTTGTTCTGCGCGTGTGTCGCCGGCGATTTTGAAGCAGTGCAACGGTTGCTGGCGAAGGATCCGGCCCTGGTGCGCTGTCATTACCAGTACCGCAAGCCGATCTATTTCGCGGTGCGCGAGAACCGACTGGAGATTGCCGAGCTCCTGCTGGCGCTCGACCCTGATCCTGTCGGGTTGGCGGTGAACGACAGCCTGCTCGAGATCGCGCGCGACCGCGGGTATGTCGGAATGGAGCGACTTCTGGAAAAGAAACTGGAGGAACTCCATGGCGCCACGTCGCACGGAGAATGGGTGGCGGCGACGATTCGCGAGCGAGATCTGGTGAAGATGCGGGCCTTGCTCGATGCCTCGCCGGAGTTGTTGAACGTTGGCGACCGACGCTCCAACCAGCCGATTCATTGGGCGGTCATGACGCGCCAATTGGAGGTCGTGGAGGAATTGCTGGGGCGCGGTGCCGACATCCATGCGCGCCGAGGCGATGGTGCGCGACCGATTCACCTGACCAACGGCGACTACCATTACCGTGGCTGGCGCGATGTCCCCAAGGATTGGCCGACCACGCCGGCGCAAGTCTACCAGCACCTGGTGAGTCGGGGCGCGACCGTGGATCTGGGCATGGCGTGTGCCACCGGCAACCTCCCGCGTGTGCGCGAGCTACTGGATCAGGATCCGTCGCTGGTGAACCGCGTCTCCGACTACAACGGCTATTACCTTGGTTGTGGCGCGCCGATCAAAAACGCCGCGGCAGGCGGGCACTTGGAGATCGTCCGATTCCTGTTGGAGCGCGGTGCGGACCCGAATTTGCCGGAGGAAGGCATCGCGCCGGACGGGCAGGCGGTTTATGCGGCGGCGGCGAAGGGTCACTATGAGATTGTTGAATTGCTTTTGGCGCATGGTGGCCGACCGAACGCCGAGGTGGAGAGTTCGGCGGACACCTTGAGTCGAGCCTTGGCGAACGGCGACCGGCGGATGGTGGAATTGTTGTGCGCGCACGGCGCGGCGCGGGCGGTCCATCTGATGGCCTATTACAACGACTTGCAGACTGCGGCGGCGGTGTTCGCGGCCAATCCCGCGCTCGCGGACGATCCCGAGGCGTTGGCCAACGCGGCCAGCGAGGGGCACGAGGGCTTTCTGCGACTGATGTTGCGGTATCAACCCGACCTGCCGCGTCGGGTCACGTTTCCGTCATGGGCGGTGAGCGCAAAGACGACGGGACTCAACGAGTTGCTGTTCCGGCACGGGATGGACGCGAATGCCGCCAACTGGCTGGGGATCACTCCGCTGCATGAGTTCGCGAGGCAGGGGAATGTCGACAAGGCCGCCCAATTCCTCGAGCACGGAGCCAACCTGCATGCTCGTGACGAGGACCTCTGTTCGACCCCATTGGGGTGGGCTGCGAAGTCCGGACAGCAGGCGATGGTGGAATTCCTCCTTAAGCGGGGGGCGAGAGCGAATCTGCCGGAGGATCCGCCGTGGGCCACGCCGTTGGCATGGGCGACACGGCGCGGGTTTCACGAGATCGCCGTGCTTCTGAGGCAGAATGGCGCCGAATGACGGTGGTTCCCTGCTGCCGGGCGCATCCTGAGCCTCTTGGCTGGGATGGGACTGACTACCGGGCTCAGGGCACCGTGAAATGGGTGATCGCCTCCGAGAAATCATCCTGGTCGTTGAAGAGGTAGACGTTGACGCTGTATTGCCGGCCGCGTACGAGCGGGAATCCCAAGTCCGCCGCGGTGACGGTGAGTGAATGGGTCTGGAGATAGTCGTCGTCGTCGGTGGTGAACCGATGTCCGTCCTGGTCATACACCCACACCCAGTAACCGGAGGCGTTGGGGACCTGGGGCATGATATCGCGCCAGGAAATGGTGGCCGTGCCTCCGGCCATCGAGACTTGGATCGGAGAGGCGTCCAATTCGACATACGAATGGATCGGAGACTCGAGTGTCTGGCGGGTATTGTCGGCGTATTGGACTTCGAATCGATAGGATGTTCCCACCGGGGGCCGGGCCGACGGCGTGATCCAGACGGTGAATCCGCCATAGGTCGGATCGGGCGCCAAGGAGGTCGCTGCGATGAAAGGGCCGCTTACGGTGACACTCGACATGGGAAATCGATCGCCTCGTGCCGTCACTCGTAGCTGATGAGAACCACCCACAAGGCCGGTCGCCACGCTTACCTCCGCCCGTTGTTGGTTGCCATGAATCTTCCAGCCATTGTCCGTCCGCCGGAGCCAACCGAATCCTGGAGATTCCTCATTCAGAGGTTCCTCGAATTGTCGGGAGCCGCCACCGTCAAAACCCACGGTTACCGTGCCATGGACTTGTGCTGTTTTGGTTTCAACGGAGATGGTGATCCTGGAGATATTCCAGTCGAAGGTTCGAACGGTTGGAATGGCTGCCACGAGGCCGTCCATGTCTTCGAGGATGTCTCCGAAATGCACGAAATCGTTGGCGAACAAATCCAGGAATCCGGCTACGTCCCGCGCTTCGGCCCGTTGTTCCATGCGTTGCAGGAAATCCCGGATTTCCTGCTCCCAATCGGGAGGCGGATCGTTGATTTCTCGCAGGCGATAGAAGCGGGCGACTTCGGCACCTGGGATTCGGTCCAGGATCACTTCGGGATTATTGGTGATGGTGATGGACCTGAGTTCGAGCCAGTCGCCGCCTCCCGACAGGGTGCTGGCTTGTTCGAGTTGATGCCGGGTGCCAACGCGTCCGTGGACCGTCAGCAGCATGCCGTCGTTGCGACGATCCAGGGTGAGTTTGGGGGGGGACGATTCGTTGGCTCGAATGGGAAGAGGGATGAGGTGCAGTGCCAGCACAGCAAGCAGGGAGGAAAGATATCGAGTCCCGGGAAATGAGGCGGACATGGTGTGGGAGACGTTTGGGCGAAGGATCGATCTCCGCCACACGAAAGGGGTGGATCGTGGAAACGACGTTCCGCCCATGGACGCACCTGATTTGATCCCGGTGGTGACTCATCGGGGTGCCGTCCAGCATTCGACTCGCCTGGAAGGTCGCCCCGCCAATAAGCTCTACGGAGTCCATGGCTTTCTCCCCACCCCCACGATCGGCGAATGAACCGGTGTCACCGGTCGGCGGATTTCGCACGACTCATTGGAGCGCGGTGCTGTTGGCGGGACGCGACTCATTGCCGGACGCGCGGGCGGCCCTCGAGGATCTGTGTCGATCCTATTGGTATCCACTCTACGCGTTCGCACGGCGAAAAGGCTATGGCCACGAGGATGCGCAAGACCTGGTGCAAGGCTTCTTCGCTCGCTTGCTGGCCCGGCGTGATCTGGCGGGCGTGCATCCGGACAAGGGTCGGTTCCGGACCTTCCTGTTGTCATCGCTGGGTCATTTCATGGCCAACGAATGGGATCGGGCGCAGGCCCAGAAGCGCGGGGGCGGGGTGCAATTCGTCCCGTTGGAACCCGGGGAATCCGATGAGCGCTACCTGCGCGAGCCCGCCGCCGACACCAGTCCGGAGGCGCTGTACGATCGCGCGTGGGCTCAGCAGGTGCTGGCCTCGGTGCTGGGACGTTTGCGCGATGAAAGCACGCGGGATGGTTCCTCGGAGCGCTACGAGGCACTGAAGGGATTCCTGCTGGGCGACCGCGGCGGCGAGCCCTACAGCGAAGTGGCCCGCCGACTGGGTACCACGGAGTCAGGCATCAAATCGGCGGTGCACCGATTGCGACACCGGTTTCGGGAACTGTTCCGGGAGGAGATTGCGCGGACGGTGGGGAACGCCGGGGAAGTGGATGACGAATTGAGACACTTGATCGCAACCATGAGCCAATAGGCTGCGGGTGCGAGGGCTCGGGTCGACCCGGATCGTGCCGTATCCCTGGGGCGCCGCGGGGAATTGACACGGAGCCAACGGGACCGGTGCTGGGACAGCCCGCGCCGCGGGGTGAGGTGATCCGAAATCTTGGATTCTCAAGCGACGTCGCTCGGTGGATTCTTCTTAGCCATCCTGGAACGACCTGTCGAAACCGGTGTCATCCGACCTGCTCCATTGTCCCCAATGCGGCACACAAGTCCCGGCGAATGCCACGGATTTGCTGTGTCCGCGCTGCTTGTTCCTGAGCCTCCAAGCCCAGTCAGGCCTGGGCGCATCGACATTCTCCGCAGACAGCCCGTCCGGTCCGGCGGAGGTGCTTCAACAATGGGGTGATTACGACCTGGTGGAGAAGATCGCCCAAGGCGGTATGGGATTGGTGTTCAAGGCGCGGCAACGTCGGCTCAACCGTTGGGTGGCGGTGAAGGTCGTATCGGGCGGGGCGCTGGCGCTGCCGGACTTTGTGAAGCGGTTTCGCACCGAGGCTGAAACTGCCGCACAATTGGATCATCCGAACATCGTGCCCATCTATGAGGTTGGCGAAGCGGGAGGCCAGCCGTTCTTCAGCATGAAGTTGCTGCAGGGCGGGACGTTGGTGGACCGGGTGCGCGGGGCGGCGCTGGATCCGGCCGAGGCGGCCCGGGTGATGGTCAAAGTCGCGCGGGCGGTACACTTCGCGCATCAACGGGGAATTCTCCATCGGGACATCAAGCCCAACAACGTTCTTTTGGACACGGCGGGGGAGCCGTTCCTGACGGACTTCGGTTTGGCCAAGCTGATCGAACGAGATAGCACCTTGACCCACACCATCGCGGTGCTGGGGACGCCCTCGTACATGTCCCCGGAACAAGCGCGCGGCGAGGCGCGAATGCTGACCACGGCGGCGGATGTCTACGGTCTGGGTGCCGTACTCTACGAACTCCTCGCCGGGCAACCTCCGTTCGCCGGTGGCACGTCGTTGGATACGGTGCGGATGGTCCTGGAGAAGGAGCCGAAACGGCCGTCATCGCTGAACCCGCGGGTGGATCGGGATCTCGAGACGATCTGTTTGAAGTGTCTGGAGAAGGATCCGAAGCGGCGCTATGGGTCGGCCGAGGGACTGGCGGAGGATCTCGAACGCTGGTTGCACCATGAACCGATTCGCGCGCGTCGGGCCACCGTTCTGGAGCGCATTGAAAAATGGGTGCGACGGCGCCCTGCTGTCGCGGCCCTGGCGGCGTTGGCACTCACGGCGATCATGGCGGTGGTCGTGCTTTCGACGGTCTTTTCATTGCGGCTCGGCAAGGAACGCCATCGGGTGGCCCAGGAAGCCGAGGCGAACAGGAAAGGAGCGGTGCGCCTTCTGGTCTCCGAAGCCACCCGATCGATCGACAACGACGATTATCATGTGGCTCTGCTGTACCTCGTCGAAGCGCTGCGCCTCGATGCGGAACATCCCGATCGCAACACGCTGCAACGACGTCGACTGGGCGCTTTGCTGCGTCAATGCGCCAAGCTTCGAAATCTGTGGCTGCAGGATTCGCCGGTGATCTCCGCCGCCATCAGTGCGGACGGTCATCGCCTGGCTGTCGGCACGAAAAGCGGGATGGTCCATGTGCGCGATCTTGAATCCGGGGAACGCATTGGCAGCGTGTTGGTGCACACCAACGAGGTGTTGCAGGTGGATTTCTCGCCCGACGGACGTCGATTGGCCGCGCAGGAGGGGTGGACCACGCGATTGTGGGATTTGGACACGGGACAGCAGATGGGGCCATCTTTGCCCCATTACTCATGGCGTTATGAGCGATTCGCCTTCAGTCCCGACGGTGAGTGGCTGGCCATTCCGGGGCCTACGAACGGAGCAGTCTGGCGTGCCGACGGGAGCGGGGAGGCGGTGGTATCCCTGCAGGATTCGGGAATTCTTGGCGGCCTGGCCTTCAGCTCGGACGGTGGGACGGTGGTGGCGGGAGGAAAGAATCGGGTGGTTCGATTCTGGGATGCGCGCGAAGGCAAGGTGACCGGGCCCGAGTTGATCCATCCGGCGTCGGTACGCGCATCCTTCTTCCTCAAGGGAGACTATATGGTCGCCACCATTGCGGAAGACTGGCGACTCCGGATCTGGGATCCAATCAGCGGTGCCATCATCCGATCCACGGATCGGCATCGGGCGGATATTCTGGCTTGGGCACAGAATCCTGACGGGCGATTGGTGGTGACCGCGGGATTCGATAATTCGGCAAGGATATGGTCCGCCACGCAGCCCGGGCCTCCGGTGGCGGTGCTGCCGCATCTTGCGGGGGTGGACGCGGTGAGTTTTTCGGCGGATGGAGGCACCCTTCTCACCGGCAGCTATGACACCACTGCCCGGCTTTGGTCGGTGCCATCCGGTGCGCCGCTGCCGCCTCGATTGCCGCACGCCTCCGGGGTGTCCATCGCGTTGATGGAGCCGGTGGACGATCGGCTCGTTACCGGGACATTCCTGGGAGATCTTCGGCAGTGGTCGCGGGCGCCGAACCATGGCGCGCGCGCGCTCATGCGATCGGATACCAACGCGGTATTCGCTGGTTTCGCGGGATTGGAGGGCCAGGTGTTAGTGGTGACCGCGAGCGGATGGGTTCGATTGTGGGACGCACGCGGGGATGGCGGGGTAACCTGGTCGACCCGGCTCCCCGGGCCTGTGGTGGTGGCGGCGCTGAGTTCGGACGGTCGGAGATTCGCGGCGGCCGATGTGACGGGGCGATTCATGGCAGGGTCCGTGGGTTCGAGCGACCCGGTGCGGGTGATCGAAGCTCATTCCAAGAGGATCAACCACGTCGGGTTTGTGAGGGACGGGGATCGTCTGCTTACCGCGAGCGACGATCACTCGGCGGCAATGTGGGACGTATCGACCGGCCGGATGAGGGGGGAAAGGCTGGTGCATGAGGCGCCCATCCACTGGGTGGAGATGAGTGAGGACGGTCGCTGGATCGCGACTGCGGGCGATTCTGGAACGGTGAGGGTGTGGGATGGCGGCACAGGGAAGAGGGTGGCCGAGCCCAAACTCTCCAGCAGCGCGGTCCCCAAGGTTCATTTCAGTCCTGATGGCAGGAGCGTTCTGGCTGGAAATTGGGACTTTTCGAACGAACCGAAGGCGGCCCATCTATGGGACACCGAGACGGGCAAGGAACTGGTTCCGCCGATGTATCATCGGGACGGAGTGGTGTGGGTGCAGTTCAGTCCGGATGGTCGCTACGTCGCAACCGGTGGCGAAGACAACTTGGGCAGGGTTTGGCATGCTTCCAATGGTCAACCGGCGACACCATTTCTAAGGCATCGCGGCTATGTGCTGCAGGCGGCGTTCAGTCCTGACAATCGGCTGATCGCGACGGCCAGCACGGATGGGACCGCGCGAGTGTGGGACATCGAGGACGGGCAACCGTTGACGCCTCCGTTACCTCACGGCAATGCGGTGTTGCGGGTCGCTTTTGGTCCCACCAGTGATGAACTACTCACGGTGGCCATGGATCAAACGGTCCGGGTCTGGGATCTAAGTCCGGTCGACTGGGCGATGGATGATGTCAGTGGTTTGGCGGAGCTACTGGCCAGCCAGCGATTGGAATCCAGTGGCACGCTCGCACCCTTGACGGTTGAGGAATTCCGCAGGCGTTGGGAGGCACTGCGGGAGCGGCACCCGGAATACTTTCTCACGCATTGAATCGTTGCGGTACCCTTGGTTTTCGCCACCAGGCGCGTTCCCGCCGTGGTTCTGCTCAAACTTCCGGAATTCCACGCAACCTTGTCCGCCAGTTCCTGCTTAATATTGCCGTAACCGGTTTGCAGCCGTGGAAGACACGATAATTGGAGACCTTGAGATGAACGTGGCCGATACGGACGGCTGGCGCGATGGGAACTGGGGAGGGTGAGACAGAGGGTGAGGGAGGATTCATGAGGCGGCGGTGGGCGAGTCTATGGCCGACCTTCGATGAGGTCGATCTGCGCGCGGGTCAACCCTTTAGGCTCGGGGCCCTCTGCCGATAACCAAGGAGAACGGTGGCACCGTAGCCTCGGTTGCGTCAGGGAGGGCCTCTTCGTGGGTTCCTGGAACGGAGCCATGGCGTCGTCGTGCGTATCTGGTCGGTGCCCAACCAACCATTCCGCACCGCCATGCCTGCGTTTATACATCCCTCGGCTCTCCGGATTCTGCTCGCACTTGTTTCCCTGGTGACAGGCTCATCCTGGGCGGGTTCGTCGGTGACTCGGACCTGGGAAGACTTGGGGGTCGGCACGGCCGTGGATGATGACAAACCCTCTGGAGTTCGTTTTTTGGAGGGCGCGGAAGTGCAGGAGGCCGCCAATGTCGGGGCATGCAGCGGTGCGCATTTCTTGGCGAAGCGGGCCGCCGCAAACGGGGCCTCGGATCCTGGGCCGCTGACTCTGATGTTCGACGCGCCGCGGTCTTATGTCTCAGTCTGTGTGGGAAACCCCGAGGGCAAACTGCCGCGCACGATTTCCTTGGCCGGGTATTCGGCTTTGGACCCCGGCAAACCTGTGGTGGTGGCGCGCCTGACCCTGCCCCCTGGCACCCCGTTGTCGCAGACCCTGTCGGTTTGTCGCCTGCTGGAGAACGATTTGGTGCGCGTGGAGTTGTCCTACGACGGCGATGGATTGGAGATGCTGGACGACCTTCGGGTGGACGCGGTGGATGGGGCAACCTATCGCATTTCGTTTGAGGAGCATCCGGCGGGCACGTTGGTCGAATCCCAGTATGCCGGGGTGACGTTTCCGACGCGGCCTGAGGTGGTGACGAGCAAGGCTCTGGGAGTTGGCACCAGGTCGGAGTCGCAAGCTCTGCGCCAACGTATTGCCGGGGAGACCGACAGCGGGCCGATGATCCTGGACTTCACACCTGCGCAGGGGGCTGTGCGTGTGTGGACGGGCTATCCACCGGCGGAGCAACAGGCCGGTGCCTTGAGAGTCACCCTGCGAGCGTTCGCGATGGGAGCGAATGGCATGTTCGAGGTCGCTTCCGATGCAGTGGAACTTCCCCAGGTCACATCGATCGGACGGGCGTTGGAGGTCTGTCGGATCGACCATGATATCGTCCGAGTAGAGGTCTGGTTTGACTCGTCCTTCGGTGGTCACGAAGTCATCGAGGACCTGGAGTTCGGACCGCGTCCGGTGGTGGCGATTGCGGATCTCGGGGCGCCGGTGATTCGGATGACCTCCCCGGCCGACCAGGCCGTCGTGTCACAGCCGAGTTCACGTCCGGAACATCGGACCACTACCGCAACGCTGCGCGGCACCATTGTGGAAGATCGCGCCCTCAACCGCTTTCGGGTTCAAGTGCTGGATGAGTCGGGAAACGTTCGCTTGGACGATGGTGGGCTCCTCAGCGTGGTTCGTGGCGCTGCCCCTGACTTTGAGTTCGAGGTCCCCATCCTGCTGGAATACGGAGCAAACCTGGTGCGGCTGTCCGCAACGGACGCGGCAGGGCAGACGACGACGTTGGATCACCATTTGTCGTACTTGGGTCCACCGCCGGTAAGTCTGACCGGAGCGTTTCCGGTGTCGGGCCATCCGGCGATCGTGTTCAGGGAGGCAAGTCCAACCGGTTCGGCGATCTCGAATCCGCCGCCGGTGGTGCGCCTCACAGGTCGGAATCTGAATCCGGAGCTGCGCTACTTCCTGGCGCCCGAATCACGCGCGACCATTCCTCCCAGTGCACCGGACCTGGTCGAAGCCACCGTAACGGCGCGATCCGCGGACGCGGACTGGGTCGATCTGCGGGTGCCGGATGCGGTGTTCCAAAGTCCGGGTGCTTATGGGTGGTTGGTGTGGGATTTGTGGAGTCGACCCGGCATGACCGTATGGACGCGAGGCGGGGACTTTGAGGCCCGGGCGTGGCCGTATGCCGCCCTTTGGTCGATTGGGTTCCGAAATCGGAATGAGACTAATGACATGGGTGATTTCGAGGCGGTCTATGGGGACGAAGTCCTGCCCGGGTTTTTGGAACCAAGCACCCGCGTCGGTGAGTGCGATCGGGGCGCCAATGCGGTGAACTTCTTTCTCGGGCGCTATCTGCCCACCTTGAACACACCGGGGTCCGGCGGAAGTTGTTTTGGGTTTGCGGCGATGTCGCAATTGTTCGCGGTCAATCACTGGACTCCGACGGTCTTTGATCCGGCGGTTCGATGGCCTTCCGGGTTTCGAACGAGCGAGCCCATGCGATTCACAGAGACGGGTTGCGAGCCGCAGGTTCCGGCGAATCTGTGGGCGATGATCCAGACGCTGTTTGGCGTCCACACCAGTTTTGAATTCCTGGAATCCTGGGATGACCAGGTGGAGACGGTGAGCGGCGGAGCGATGGTGGGGAATCCTTTGGGGGTGGTGGATACCCTGCGCCAGTTCCCGATCGGTTTCGTTCTTGGGTTTACCCCCATGGGGACCAACGTGGGTCATGCGGTCGCGCCGTATCGCGTGGAGGATCGGGATGCGAATACGATCCGAATCTGGGTCTTGGATTCCAACTTTCCCTATGACATCACGCAGGACGAAGGATCATTGGCGAACCAGGTGGCTGTGAACCGCTTCATCGACGTCGATCGACGTTCGAACCAGTTTCGGTTTTCGCGCGGGGCGTCCGCCGATCCGCTGGCTGAGTATCAGTCCACGAATGTCTGGGTCGGCAGTGCCATCGCGGCGATTCCGATCTCGGTCTTTCGCGAACCGAGGACAATACCGATGATGGACTACCTCGCCGAACAGTATTTCGGCATCACCGGCGACGTGGAAGCCGAGGTCGAGGTGGAGGGTGCGGGCTCGTGGGGTTGGGACGAGAACGGTGGAAGTCACGGCGACGCGTCCGGGTTGCGCATCGTGCCATCGTTCGCGGAGGGAGATCCGACGACGAGTAATCCCTTGATTCTCATTCCCACCAACCACACGCGAATCTCCGCGACTCTCGGCGGAAAGGATCCGGCGCATCGAATCATGGTAGGGAACGGCGGAGTGATTCTGGGGGCGCGCCGTTGGGATCGGGCACCTGAAAGCAAAGATTACTATGACGTCATGACCGATGGTGGGCGGCCAATTTCTCTCCGGTTCGTTCCGGGAAGCGAGGCGTGGCGGTGGCAGCTGGAAATCGGAATGGTGCAGGCGGGGGAGGGCGAACAACTGTATCGGTTCCACGGACTCACTCTTCATGCAGGACAGGCAACGCGCGCCGAGGCGCTCGCCGATCAACGCGGGGCGCGGATCCACAATCCGTCCACGCTGCCGATTCGGTTCCACTTGGAGTTGATCGCAGGAAGCATCAAAACAGCGAACGATCGACGACTCTTCGGTCCATTCCTTGTTCCCGCTGGCGCAACGCTCGATCTGGTGCCGACCCGATGGCCTGCAATCGATGCCATTGATGCCCGGCTGGACGACGACAGCGACGGAACGCCCGAGTCGGCCGCGGCAGTGCCAGGATCGCTGATTTCAGTCAAAGCAGGCGATGACAATGACTGCAATGGAAACGGCAACCTGGATGCCTTTGATGTGGTGGTGGGTACTTCATTGGATGCCAACCTCAACGGAGTTCCGGACGAATGCACCACCCTCGATCAGGGAGGTGGCTCGGGTGGTAACGGCGGCGGGGGGACGGTGGACTGCACGGCAAAAGGAGAGTCGGTATTGGATTTCTCGCGACTGCCCGACGGACCGATCGCTGCTGAGGCGTTGGGACCGGTTCGCCTGATCGCCCCTGCTGAGATTCACGACGGACTTTTGGTCGTGGCGTCGCCGGCGGAACTGGGCGGAGTGGAGCCTGGAACACTGAGCTTTGAGTTCGATTGTCCGCGGGGGGAGGTGGCGTTGGAGGTGGTGAACACGGCAAAGACAACCAGCGTGCGGGCGCGAGCGTGGGCCTTTTCGTCCACGGACAGCACCAAGCCGCTCGTTTCTTCCGAGGTGGTGGTGCCCCCGGACGCGACGGGGGGCGTTGTGATCACCCTGTGTCGTCCCTTGGAGGAGGATATTCGGCGGGTGGTCCTCGAGTTCGACGGAGCGACACCCGAGGCGGTGCGATCGATTCGACACTCGAACCGGGAGTTGCACGAAGTTCGACGTTACGATTTCGAAGATCGCCCGGCAGGAACCGTGGTGGCGGCCCAGTACCCGGGGGTCACCTTTCCGGATCGCCCATGGATTACCCTGGCGGAGGCGTTGGGAGTAGCGGCGGGCTCGGGGGCGCAGGTTTTGCGCAAGGCGCCGGTGGATGCGGATTCCGGACCGCTGACGCTGCGATTCGATCCGCCACAGGCGGAAGTGCGAGTCAGCGTGGGATACCCAGTCCCGGAGAGTGATGGGCGTCCCATGCGAGTGACGCTGCGGGCTTTTGACGGCAGCAAGGGGAGCTCGACGCCGATCGCGACAGACGAGGTGGTGATGAATTCGCCGCGGGCCGTCAGCCGGGTGTTGCATGTGGTGCGATGCGCGGCGGACATCCGGGAGGTCCAGGTGCAGTTCGTGGATCGTCCCAGCGGTGGATTGGAGACCATCGACGATCTTGAGTTTGGCCCAATTCCGGTGCCGACCAGTGGACCCGACACCACGGCTCCGGTCTTGCGCGTGGTGAGTCCCGAATCGGGAGCCGTGCTCGCACAGTTGGACCCATCCCATTCGACGGGAGCGACAAATCTTGTCGTGGAGATCACCGAGGCGGTGGGATTGGACCGGGTATGGGTGGTGGTGCGCGACGGTGCCGGGCGGGAATTTCGGAGGTTGGACGACACCCAGGTTCGGATAACGGGTACGGCACCGCGCCACCAGCTGCAGGCGACGATTCCGTTGGCCTACGGAACGAACCTGGTGGAGGTCTTCGCGATGGACACCTCGGGGAATGAAGGAACCACGTTGCCGGCGCTGCTGGAACTGATCTACCGGGGGCCGGCACCGTTGATCCTGGAATCCTCCGCTCCGCAGGTGCTGTATCCCGAGGATCTCGTTCGGGAACGGCACCCGACGCGGCCCGTGGACAATCCCGAGGTGCGATTGCCTCGAACGATCGCGACCTTGCGAGGGCAGAACTTCAATCGTCTCGTTCGGGTCTACGCGGTTCCGGAAGATCAGGCACAGGTTCCGCCCAGGGTGGGCACGATGATTCCGGCGGAGGTGGTGTCGCGGGATGCGGACGGCCATGAACTACAGGTTCGGCTCAATGCCAGCTTGTGGTCCGATCTCGATGTCTCCACCGACCGCCGGATGCGCTGGCTATTGGAGGATGCGTGGGTGCGTCCAGACGCAGTGACGTGGACCCTGGGAGATCGGTTTGTGGTGCGCCAACGTCCATGGTCGATGACCTACGGATTTGGGTTTGTGAATGTTGACGGGCCCAACACGCTGACGGATTTCGACGGGGTATTCGGACTGAACGCGTATCTGTCGTGGACGGATCATTGCTGGCGCGATCCGATCTACCTGGGATTCTACGAGTGGGGTTATAGCGTGACACTGAACCGCAGTCCGGGTGGCAGCTGCTTCGGGTTGGTGGCGGCGAGTCAATCGATCTACAACCGGGTCTTTGATGCCGCGTGGTTGAACGCCGGGTTCTTCGACGTGGCCCGGTTGCCGGCGGGACGCTGGGAGACGGGACAGATCCGCGATAGCAATCCGAGTTGCGGTCCGAGGTCCCCAGGGTCGCTGTGGGCCTGGATTCAAACCTTTCACGGGATGCAGCAGAGCGTGGAGCACCTGTACCAGCAATTGGATCAAATCGTGCAACGGGGCGGAATATGGCGTGGCAATGTGGGTGCCCGCCTGGACCGGTTGAGACTGCGTCCATACGACTTCCTGTTGTGCTTGAAACCGCGGGACGCGACGACAGGCCACTGCGTGCTGCCGTACCGATTGGAACGTCTCGACGATCGGATCACGCGGATCTGGGTCTACGATCCGAATTATCCGTATCGGCATTTTCTGCCCGAGAATCACCCGGCCAATATTAGGTCCGTCTACAGCTACGTGGATGTCGATCCGGTCGCCAACAACTACGTCTTCGATTTGGGGGCGGATTTTAGCACCAACAATGTCGAGGTCGTGCGGAACCATTTCCATGCCGGCGAGCAATGGAGTGGCGAGGGGATGAGTGTCACGGAGTTGCCACTCGGCGATCGGACGATGCCGGGACTGGGGTACCTCATCGAATACCTGGTGGCCGCGGTTTCGGGGGACGCTCGTCCTCAGTACTCCACCGAGTCGGGGCAACGCTGGGGTTGGAGTGCGGATGGGACTCTTGTGCAGGAATGGGATGGAGTGCATCCGTTCACCCCGTTCAACTTCGCCGGTGATGAGACCGACCAGGTACTGATGTTGAGTCGGCCGTCCAACACCTGGAACCGCTTGGCGATTCACACCCATGGAACGAATTATCAGTTCGTCACCGGCGGCAATGGCATTTTGCTCGGTGTTCGAAATTCGGGCGCCACGCCAGGAACGGTAGACCATGCCGAGCAGCGTGCGGTCGGCGGTTTCCCGCGCGCGGTGCGATTCGAATCCGCACGGTCGAATGCACACCTGGAGCCGTTCGTCGTGATGCCGGAGTCGCCGGATCGCCGAAACCAATCGGTGCGCTGGCGGTGGCTGGATTTGGAACTCGCGGCCGGATCCCCATGGTGGATGGAAGTTGATCCTGCAACCGGCGCGCTCGGCGCTCGCAATGATGGGGCGGCGCCGGTGGTGGTGCGTCTGGTCCGCGATCGCGGTGGCGAGGACGGCCCTGAAACGGTCGACTATGGTTCAAGTGTCATTCCCGTGGGGGGTGCCGTTCGCTGGCTGCCCATGGACAATTCTCCGGCGCCCGTTTTGCGTCGCGAGGTGGATGGCAACGGTGACGGTGTCTACGAGCAAACCTCGCGGGTGAGTCCGATCGACGCAGCATCCGGGGCGAGCCTGGTGGCGGGTCGAGTGGATATGGTCAAGAAGCGCATTCGACTTCGAATCCGCGGTGCGGCTCGCGCCGATGTGACAGTCGAGCGTTCCACAGATCTCGTGCGTTGGGATGTGGTGGCGACCGTTCCAACTTCCGACACTACCGACGAAGTCGAGGCCCCGATGGATGCCGGCATGTCATTCTTCCGTGTCCGACAATAATAGTCGTTGCGTTCGGGAGGAAGGGACTGTCTCGACATCTTGTCAGAGCGGCGGCCAATCCGCTGACGACCTGGGAGAGGGTAGGCCCTGGATTTCATCGGCCTTTCAACCAACTTGGTGGAATGGGAGTACTACCAGGCCTGCTCACGACCACGAACATGGTTCCGCAGACCGAGTCGGCTAGCGGCGCATCTCCGAATTGTCGGGGCGATTTCCGTTGAAATAGCGGGAGAGGACTCCCGCACTCCACGACGACCAGCGTTGGCCTGGCCCCGGGGTGCGGACTGGCGCGAAGCGTCTTGGATTGCGGCAGTCCCCTGCCGCTTTCCCAGCACGGCGATTCCCGGCCGGAACGGTGGCGCCGCCCACTCGACAACTCGGAGATCGCCCGTCGGCTAGCGGCGAGCGCGCCTATTATCGGGCCGTGTCCAGGTGAGCCGACCGGAATCGCTCGCTATTTCTTCAGGCGGAAATAACGCGTGCCGGTGGTGGGCAAGGCCAGGGAGACCCGGAACGAATTCCCTTCCGTGACGGGCTGGGAATTCACGGTGCTCCAGGAGGCTTCGGCGCCGAGGGCTGTGGATTGTTCGAGCACGTACCCGGTTGCCGCTGCAGGCCAGCGGAGGTGGAGCAGTTGTTCTGCCTTCTCAATTTCCAGCGCGATGGTGAGCGTGCCCACCACAAACGGCGCAGTGCTGACGGCAATGCCGTCCAGAGTGGTGATGGCCACTGGCCCGGTCGTGGCACCTGCGGGCACGGTGGCGTCGATGCGGGTGGCGGAGGCGACCGTGAACGCCGCCGAAGTGCCATTGAATTCGACCTTCGACGCGCTACGCAGTCCGGTGCCGTTCAGGATTACCTTGGTTCCTACGCCTCCATTGCCGGGCGTCAGGAGATCAAGAGTCGGTTTGGCGCCGTCGACGAAGAAGGTGCCCGTGGTTTCGACCTCGGTTCCCGCGGTGGTCCGGACCTTGAACGGCGCACTAAAGGCCCCCAGGGGTACGATTGCGCGGACGATGGTGGAACTGACGACCGTGAACGTGGCGTCCAGGTCGCCAAGGCGCACCCAGGAGAGGTTGGTGAGACCGGCGCCAAACAACTGAACCGGCGAGCCCACGGCGGCGTTGCCGGGCGTGAAACCGTCCAGGACTGGGCGAACGGAGAACGTCGCTGTGCCCGAATTCGTGCCGGCGGGGGTGACGACGCTGATCCGTCCGGTGGTGGCCAGTTCGGGCACCGTGGCGGTGACACGGGTGGCATTGACCACCGTGAAGGCTGCGTCGGAGCCGTTGAAGAGGACGCGGAGTGCGTCGCCCACGTTATCGCCATTGATGGTGATGGTGTCGCCGCGTTTTCCGGAGGTAGGGGTGAAGGAAGTGACCGCGGCAGGCAGGAAGAAGTTGGAAGAGGTGGTGAAGGTGCCCGCGGTCGTGACCACTTTGATCGGACCGGTGGTGGCTCCGTTGGGCACTTTGGCGACGATGGACGATGGCGGATTCGCGGTGAACGTGGCGAGGGTGTTATTGAACCGAACCTCGGTAACGGCGCTCAGGCCGCCGCCTTCAAGGGTGACGGAGGCGCCGACCGGACCGAAGTTGGGCGAGAACCGTATGATTCTGGGGATGACCACGAAATTGCTGGAGGTCGAAGTGACTCCGGCGGACGTGGTGACGGCGATCCGGCCGTTGACGGCATTAGTGGGAACGAAGGCGATGATATTCGTGGGAGAAAGGACGGAATAGGATGCCGGCACGATTCCGAATTCGACGCGAAGCGGGTTGCCGAGGTTCAGCCCGTGGATTTCGATGGGATCTCCAGGCATGCCGTTCGTCGGGCTGAACCCGGAGATAACAGCGGGGACTTGAAAGGAAAGGAGTGTGGTGCTGCTCCCGGCTTCGTTCACGATGGTGAGTGGACCTGTTGTCGCATTGGTGGGCACCACCGCAAGGAGTTGGTTGATGCCCGTGACTTGGAATGCGGCCGCCCGTCCATTGAACGTGACATTGGTCACATTGCCTCGACCGAAGCCGGCACCAAAGTTGGCGCCAGAAACCGTGACGAGCGTTCCAGGCCCGCCGGTCAGCGGGCTGAATTCCGTCACCCGCGGTGCGGCGATGAAGAGGGCCAGGCTGGACGCCGCCCCGGATCCGGTGAAAACCGAGATCGGACCGGTGAGGGCGTTTTGCGGGACGCGTGCAACGACCGCGGTCGCCGAGCGCGACAGGATCTCGCCCGGGGCATCCGTCGCTCCGAAGAACACCGAGGAGGCAGACTGAAGGCCGCTTCCGAATATGGTGACTTCAATGCCGGCGGGTCCCCGGTCCGGGGTGAAACCTGTCACGGTGGCGCCCCATGTACCGAAGGAGGCCAGCCAAAGACTCGAGAAGATCCAGACGAGGCAATTCCGACGACGGCTTACAAACATAAGAGGCGAAACCATGCCATCACCCGCCCCGTCGCGCCAGTGCCCCAATGGGGGAAGGGTGGGTGGGGAAGGGGGAAGGGTGGCGCCGTTGCAGGTTTGACCTTGGCTGAATCCTCCTTTCCTCTTCCCCATCGACTCTTCCCCTCCCCTCAGTGCGGCGGCGCTTTGGAGGGGTCTTGCATGAGCAATCGGCTGTGGACGCTGCGGCGCGGCGTCGGGCCTACCGAAGGTCCGTACCCGAGACGCAGGATGATCTGGGGAAAATCGCTGCGATCGACGATCCGGCCGACGTCGGGTCGAAGGTCGGCGACCTCAATGGGCTGATTGAGATGGGAAACCGAGAGCCCTTCCGATTGGGCGTGCAGCAGCACGGATTCCAACGCCTGTCCGGCACACAACCAGGAGCTGGGATCATCCTCGTAGGTTCCCAGCACGGCGATGGCGGGTGAGTGGGAGGCGATCTCGGCGTCCCTCGCTGCCTGGTTGTCACCCCGGTTGAAGGTGCGGATGAGGGCCGGTCCCGCGAACGACATCCAATCGCGGAAACCCAGTTCCCGAGTAGGGATGCCGTCGGCCTGATGCTCGGCATCGGTGCGAATCCACGCGGCCAGTTCCTTGCGGAAATCATGGCTGGCCCACTGGATGCGATCCGCTTTTGCCACCAACTCGGCCACCGCTTGCCGGGATTGGTCGTCGGTTACGATCGCCAGCCAGGCACCCTCGGCGGCGGATGCCTCGGCGAGTTCAACCAGGATTTCCTCGGCGATCGGGTCCGGTCGAAACGCTTCGCGATTGGTTCGGCGTTCCGTGATGGCCTGAAAGAGAACGATGTCTTCCGAAGCGGTTTCGGCCGAGCCTCGCAAGGTGAGGCGAGCCAAAAGGTTGGGTTGGTGCGGATCCGGGAAGACATCGACAGCATCGTGCTGTCCGAAATAGTGCGCGGCGACCCGAAGGTTGTAGAGCGCACAGCCACAGGCGATGACCAACTCACGCCGACGGGGGTCCGCCACCGACAGGGCCCGGCGCGTATCAGCGAAAATCTCGACGTCGGAGACGTTGATGCGGAACAGCCAGGGCTGGGTGTTGTGAGCCGAGGGAGCCAGGATGGCGTAGTTCAACAGAAACTCGAGACGATCGGAGATGAAGCCATCGGATGGGAAAGCTTCGGGCTGGACAGTCCAAGGTGTGAGATGCGGGTTCATGTCACCTGGGGTTGAAGGCCAGCGCGGCGGTCTTCACCTGGGCCGCGACTGGATGGAGGTTCGCCTCCTGCATGTCACAGCAGGGGGGAATCGGCAACGAAGCAGGGACAGATGAGAGAAGGGCGGGTGGGGAAGGGGGAAGCGGACCGCGGGTTTGGGCGGCGCGGACCTACGAAGGCATGCCGGAGGCTCTGGACTACGAAGGCCCAGAAACCCAAGAAGTGTTACCGATGTTCTGAACCAGACGTGGTACCCATGTATTGACCGCGCCCGGCCCACGCTGCCACCGGCCCCGTTCAATCCTTTGCGGACTTCGGGGCCCCGGGTGGTAATCGCTTGAGGGTCTGCCGCGTCTCCGGTTCCTTGTAGTGCCGCTTCAGGCCGCTGTCGGCGAGCATCGCCGCGGGCACATTGGCGACGAATTCGCCAAATGTCCGTTCCACACGGTCTTTCTGCAATTTGAGTCCGGCCTTGCTGGCCCAGAACTCCTCTTCGATGGCGGCCAGGGATCGGGCGGCTTCTTCGGGTGGCAGGTCCTCTCGGCGCGCCAACACCCAGAGCAAATCCGGATCCTCCGGCAATGCGACTGGGAAGGGAACGAGACGGGCCTTGATCTCTTCCTCGACCGGCGGCGTGTCCGGGTTCTGAACCTTGAGCCGGGTCTTGACCGTCCGGTCGGGAAGCGCGATTTCCACGGCCACGGCGTCACCGGTTTCCAGGGGAGTCACGGCCACGTTCTCTTTGCCGAAATTGGAGGCGAGATCGTTCTCGAGGTTCGAGACGGTGGCGGGTTCCAGGTCCGGCAGGGAGCCTTCCACGCAAAAGGCTTCGAACCGCTGCAGCGATCGCAGTGTGCGGATTTCCTTGGCGACCCGGTCGAAGATGGCGGCGGCGAGATGGGTGTCGTTGGTGGCTTCGGGGAGGACTTTCTGAAGCAGGGAGAGGAATTCGTTTTCGGAAAGACTTTTGGACTTCATGGGGCGGTGGCGCGAAAAGGGCCGCGGTTCTCCCTCCAACTGGGATAAAGTGCAATCCTGGAAGGGCAGGGAGGGGAAGGGTGGTTGGGGAAGAGGGAGGGGTCTGACCGGCCCACTGACACCTACCCTTCCCTCTTCCCCAACCCCTCTTCCCGAAGCGCCGGCTCAGGTGCCGCCGCTGACTTTCCAGAGCTTGCCGTCGCTGCGGAGGAACAAGGCGTTTCCCGAAATCGCAGGTGTGGAGAGAATGGTCTGTCCCAGATCCATTTCACTGACCAGTTCGCCCTCTGGTTTCGAGGTGTCCACGACCTGGAGCAATCCCGCTTCGTTGGGAACATAGAGGAAGCGTCCGGCCATGACCGGGGAAGCGCTAAAGGGTCCTTTGAGTCGCAGCTGCCAGACCCGGTTGCCATCCTTGGTGTCGCCACAACTCAGGACTCCGGCGCCGTTGATGGTATAGACGCGGTCGCCGAAAACGGCCGGACTGGAGGTACCGGGACGAAGTGTATTGGCGCGCCAGAGTTGGGTGGGCGGCTGGCCGGGGGAAGTGGGTTTGATGGCGGTGATGCCGGACGATGGCACGTAGAGCACACCATTGGCAGCCGCTGAGGAGGGAACGGTCGAGGCCCCTTCGGCGTAATTCCAGAGTTCCTTGCCGGTGGCGGGTTCAATGCCGAGCAGTCCTTTGCCCGATTGCAGCGCGACCACCTTCTGGCCCGTCGACGGATCGGTGTAGAGAATCGGCGATGTCCAATTCGCCATTTTGGGGCGCTCGAGACGCCATCGGTTTACGCCCGTGGCGGCGTCGATTCCCAAGGCCAGCGGTTGAGTGTCGTTCTCCACCTGGGCGACCACGGTGCCGTCGGCAACCACCAGGGAGGACGACATTCCCAGAGAATTGGAGACGTTGGGGTAGTCGAGGGTCAGGGCCCGCAGCCAGAGGAGATTGCCGTCCAGGTCCAGCGCCACGAGGTCATTCGAGGAGAACAGGGCGAAGACACGTTGTCCGTCGGTGGCGGGAGAATTGGCGGCCACCGAGGTCTTCTCATGGCACATGGTGCGCCCGGTCGCGAAGAACTGGCGTTCCCAAAGTTTGACGCCGTCGGATGCGCGGAAACAAAGGACGTGGAGCCGAGCCTGTTTGGGTCCGCTGGAACAGGTGACGAAGACCCGGTCTCCCACGATGATGGGCGAGGACAGTCCGCGGCCAGGCAAGGGAATCTCCCAGGCGATGTTGCGTTTGGGATCCAGGGAGGTAGGCAGGACGGCGTCGGGAATGGCGCCGGAACCGTCGGCCCCGCGGAAATGAGGCCAGTCCGCGTAGGCGAGTAGAGAGGCGGTGGCGGCGAGAGTGGTGAGAATCAATCGGGACATGGCAGGGAGGGGCGGACGCATGGGGGCGATAGGAGGGCGCTTCAGCGCGCAGCGGAAGCGACGCGGGCTTGGGGAGGGACAGAGCGCAGGACCTTGCCGGTGGGATCGGTGACGCGGAGTTGGAACTCCCATTCCACGGTCCATTCCTCCTTTTGCTCGTTTTGAGTGACCTTGACGAGGAGGGTGTTGGCGCCGGCCTTGAGTTCGACGGGAAACCGGTATTGATCGATTTCCGCGCCGCGGTGGTATTCGTCACGACCGAAGACGAACTGGCCGTTGAACCAAAGTTTCCATCCGTTTTTGCAGCCGAGACGGAGTTCGGCAGGTCGCGCGACGTCGCTGTGAAAGACCGTGGTGGCGTAACCGGTGACTTCCTTGAGTGGCGCCCAGGCTTTGTTGAGATCGACCATGCCCAGTTCGTGGGTGGTGGTGAAATCGGTCCACCGCACCTTGCCGTCTTTGCCGTCGTAGGTGGCGTCGAAGACACGCTCCGATTCGGGCGGGAATACTTTGCTGTACCCGGCGTTGGCGGTGTTGTCGAACGGTCCGATGACCTTCCATTGAGTCAGGAAACCGAGGTGTTGAACGAGGTCGATGGGTCGGCCGAGGTCCTTGAGGGGCTTGGCGATGGCCTCAATTTGGTCGGCGTCGCGTGCGAAATCGATGGCCTGCCGGTAGAGAACGGCGGACGATTCCTTGCGACCTTCGGCGAGGGTTTTGGCGGCGTTATCGACGAGGCGCTGAACGGCCTCGCGGCGCAGGTCAGCGGCAGGATCGTCGAGCAGGCCGGGGAGCAGGGCGTCGGCAGCGGCGCTGTCGCCGCGGCGGAGAAGTTCGAAGGCCAAGCGACGGGCGCGACCTTCGTTATGGGTATCGAGGAGGAAATCCCCCAGGGCGGCCATGGGCAGGGTGCCACCGGCGGCGGTTTGGCGATCCGCGATGGCGGCGGCGGCGGCGAAAAGATAATTCCTGCTGCGATCATTGGCCGTATTCATGGCTGAGAGCAGCTGCGGCAATTGATCGGCCGGGGCGGCAGCCAGGGTATTCCAGGCCTGCGACGCCGTTTCGTTCCCTTGGCCTTCCGGGCCGACCTTGGCGAGGGTGGCGAGCGCGGATTCCAGGTCGGCGGCGGGACCGGCGACTGGAAGGAGGCAGGCGAGGGTGAGGGAGAAGGTGAGGGGGCGGAGCGACGAGGACTTACTGCTCATAGGCAGGGGCGAGCTTTTGGACGCGGCTGTAGACCGGTGAGGTTTCGGGGATACGGGCCTGGACGGCGAGAAAGCGTTCGCGGGCGGCTTTATGGTCCTTGAGATTGAGCAGAACAATGTAGTCGAGTTCGATCCAGGCAAGCCGGGGATCCTGGATCTTCTTTTGCCACGTCTTGAGCCATTTTCCGAGTGCCTCGACGCCTTCCTGGTGGGCCTTGGCGAGGGTGTCTTCGAGATAGGCCGGCATGCCGGGAAGTTCCTGGCCGGAGACGGTGATGGTGTGATTCGCAGCCGGGGTGGGTTCGACGGGTTCGGAGGTGGCGATCTTGGGTTTCGCCGTCCGGTCGTATAGTCCGGTGAGTTCGGTGAAAATGAACACCGCGACCAACACCATGAAGATGATGATGAGTGTCTTCGTCATTCCGGGATTCGCTCGATACGGGCACCTACCCGACGCAGTTTTTCATCCATGCATTCGTAGCCGCGGTCGAGATGATAGACCCGTTTGACCGTGGTTTCACCTTCTGCCGCCAATCCCGCAAGCACCAAGGCGGCGGAAGCACGAAGGTCGCTGGCCATGACGGGGGCGCCGCTGAGGGGTTTGCCCCCCTTGACGATGGCCGTTGGACCCTCGATGGAGATGTCGGCCCCCAAACGGCAAAGTTCCGGCACGTGCATGTACCGGGATTCGAAGATCCGTTCGGTAATCACGCTAATGCCGGGGACCTGGAGCATGAGCACCATCATCTGCGCCTGAACGTCCGTTGGAAAGCCCGCATAAGGCTGGGTGGTGATGTCGACCGGCCGCAGGCGGCTGCGATTTCGTTCGATGACCAGGTTGGGGCCCTGGCGGTCGATCCCGACGCCCGCTTCCCGCAATTTGTCGAGAACCGCGCCCAGGTGATCGGGGCGAGCGCCTTTCAACGTGAGTTCACCCTTCGTCACCGCCGCTGCTACGGCGAAGGTTGCGGCCTCGATGCGGTCGGGAATGACCTCGTGTTCCGCCCCATGCAGTTCTGGTAATCCGGTGATCGTGATCGTGGGGCTTCCGGCGCCTTGAATGCGCGCCCCCATCGAGGTCAGGAAGCGGGCGAGATCCACCACTTCCGGTTCGCAGGCCGCGCTCTCGATGATGGTGACACCGAGTGACAAGGTGGCGGCCATCATGATGTTGGCGGTGCCAAGCACCGTGGGCCCGACGCGGCCGCCCATGAAAACTTCGGCGCCCGAAAGGGCGGGGGTCGATCCGACGACATAGCCGCCCCGAATGGAGAATTTGGCACCCAACATGGTGAGCCCCTTGAGATGGAGATCGATGGGTCGGGCGCCGATGACGCAACCGCCTGGGAGCGAAACCCGGGCGCGTCGGAGTCGGGCGAGCAACGGTCCCAGAATACAAACCGAGGCCCGCATCTTGCGGATCAATTCGTAGTCTCCGAATTCGTGAATGTCTTTGGCCTCGATGATGACGGTTTCACCCTGGAATTCGACGTGAGCGCCGAGGGATTTGAGAATGTCCCCCATGAACCGGACGTCGCTGAGATTCGGCACGCGCCGGATGACGCAGCGTTCGCGGGTGAGTAGGGCGGCGGCCATGATCGGCAGGGCGGCATTCTTGCTGCCGCTGATCTCAATTTCCCCGCGAAGGGGGCGTCCGCCTCGAATTCGGAAAGCGTCCATGGATTCAGTTAACGGGGGGGCCGGTAAGGGTGGGGTGGGGTGACGGGGGTTACCTGGCTTGGGATGGCAACCAGGAATCGGTCCCGCCCCTGAAAGTCGCGGTGAACCTGTTCCACTTGCCATCCTTGAGAATCCAGCAAGGCAACAATAGCCGGGGCTTGGCCGTCGCCAAATTCCATGGCGAAGCGGCCGCCCGGTCGCAGTCGGGGCCGGAGTTCATCAACAAGGCGCCGGTAGAATGTGAGGCCGTCCCCCCCGCCGTCGAGCGCCTGCATTGGATCATGATCCCGAACCTCCGGGTCCAGTCGGGGGATCTCGTCGGTAGGGATGTAGGGTGGGTTGGAGACGACCAGGTCGAAGGTTTGGTTGGCCGTCAGGGCGGCGCAGCCATCGCTTTCGACGAAGGCAACTCGATCCGGAGCAAAACCGAGTTGATTGGCATTGCGTCGGGCCAGCGCCAGCGCTTGGGGGGACACGTCTATGGCGGTGACGCGGGCGAACGGTGCGTTTTGGGAGATGGCCAGCGCCAGGCACCCCGTCCCGGTACCCCAATCCAGGACTTCCGCCGGAGTTCCCTCAGGGCGCACCAGCCTCCCCAGCCAGGTCCAGGCCCACTCGGCCAGAAGCTCGGTCTCGGGTCGGGGAATGAGGGCTTCCGGACCGACGGCAACTTCAAGTCCACAGAACGAAGTTGTACCCAGGATGTGCTGGAGGGGAACCCGTTGCCCGCGCTTGCGGATGGCCTCGCGGGCCGCGGCGAGTTGGGTGTCGTCGAGTTCGCGTTCGAATTCGAGGTAGAGCCGGAGCCGGGGAAGTTGGAGGACCTGGGCCAGGATGAGTTCGACCTGGAGGCGCGGGGATTCGACGCCGCGCTCCGCGAGGAAGGAGGCGCTGCGCTGAATGACATCGAGCAACCGCACTCCGGCCAAGTAGCACTTGCTGGTGCCGGGTCGCAAACCTAACCTGAATCCATGAGTTTCCGACGCGCCTTCCGTCCCGTGGCGAGAGCCGGCCTTTTCCTTCTCCTGAGCGCCGGGTTGGTCCGGGCCCAATCGGTGGATCCGGCGGTGGTGGGTGAGCGCCTGCAACGCCTGACCGCCACCGTGGAGTCCTTGGAGCTGACGGTCGCCAGCCAGCGGCGTCAGATCGATGGCTTGAACTCCGAGATCCAACGGCTGCGTGAAGAGGCCGTGAATCGGGGCAATCAGCGCCCTTGGGGGGAGGACATCAAGCGGTTGTCGGATGACGTCAAGCGCCTGGCGGACGCCATCAGCGAGGTGGATCGCAAGCGAATCAATGACAGTGAGCAGGTGGTGAAAGTCCTGAACGAACTGCGCAAGCAACTGGCAGTGGCGGCGGAGGCTCCCAAACCGGCGCCGAGAACGGACGTGGAACCCCGGACCTCGTCGAGCCGCGGCGCCGCGGCTCGGGAGAAGGACAAGGACAAAGACAAGGAACCGCAGGCCGAGAAGGCGGTATCCTACGTCTTCAAAAAGGGCGATTCATTGTCCGAGGTGGTCAATGGGTTCAACGCCGAGGCGAAGAAGGAGGGCTACCAGACGGTAACCATCGATCAGGTCATGAAGTTCAATAAGATCGCGGACGCCCGACGGATCCGGGAGGGATCAACAATCCAGCTGCCGGTCATACCGAAATGAGAGAGGTCAAGGTGCCGCGGCTCTTGAGGCGAATACATTTGTACCTCGGCGTGTTTTTCACGCCGCTCCTCCTGTTCTTTGTGCTGACGGGCTGGCATCAGACGGTCAATCCGGACCGCCGCAAGGGCGTGACGGATTCCGAGGACTGGATTGGGCGGTTGAACCGGGTGCATGTGGAGCAGTATTACCCGACCCGCTCGGCGGAGGGTTACTCGACGAAGCTGTTTCGCGCCTTGGTGGTGGTGATGTCGGTGGCCCTGGCGGCAACGGTCCTGCTCGGGGTGGTTCTGGCGTTTCAGGTATTGAAAGCCAGGTGGGCGGTGTGGCTTGCTTTGGCCCTTGGCTTCGCGGTTCCAATCATGACTTTATGGCTTGGGCAGCGGCCGTAACCGCACAATTCAGCTGGGTTGTCGTGGGCGGGGCAGGCGTGGTCCTGCTCGTGCTCCTTTGGTTTTGGGTCCGCGCGGTTCACTACCGCCTTAGCCGACACGAATTCGAGGTGCTGGTGGGTGGATTCGTCATTCGGCGGGTTTATCTGCGGGACATCGATGGAGTCTATGTGGGCAGCCGCTTTCCCGCCGAGTTCTGGCCTAACCTGAACTTCCTCAAGGGCGGCCGCCTTACCATCCGCAAGAAGCGGGGTCTCTTGCGCCACATGACGGTGACCCCGTCGGATCCGGAACAGCTGCGAAAGAACCTGTTCTACGCCTTGGGCTGGAAACCGTGAAGAGGGGAAGGGTGGTTGGGGAAGAGGGAAGAGTCTGACGAAGGCCCAGACTAGCCAGGGCCCATGCGTGGGGAGGTGCTAAGTTCTACTGGGATGCCGTCCCTTCCCTGAGTCGTCCCTTTCGCCGTTCACTTTTCCCCGGCCGTTGCCGCATACCGCGGCGGTCGCCGGTGTCGGGTGACTTGTTCGAAAGCGTAGGCCAGACGAAGCAGCACCGCTTCGCTGTTGGCCCGGCCGAAGAATGAGATTCCGGAGGGCAGTCCGGAGAAGAATCCGCCCGGCACCGTGACGCTGGGATACCCCGACACTGCCGCAAAGGATGAACTCGACCCGGTAGGGCGATCCCCATGAATCAGGTCCGTGAGCCAGGCCGGTCCGCCGGTGGGCGCTACCAGCGCATCGAGTTGGTGACGATCCATCACGGCGTCGATGCCTTCCGTACGGGAAAGGCGGCGGGCCTCCTCGCGTGCCTTGAGATATGCCGGGTCCGTAAGGGGACCCTTGGCCTCGGCAGCCAGGAAGGTCTCCTGCCCGAAATGCGGCATCACCGTCGCGCGGTGGCGCTCGTTGAACTCGATGAGGTCGCGCAAGGATCGATGGGGCGTCGTGGAGCCCAGGTGGGACAGATAATCGGCGATCCCTGCCTTGAACTCGAAATGGAGAATCACGTCTTCGGCTCGTCCGATTTCGTCCCGATGAGGGATCTCAATGGGATCGACGAGAACCGCGCCTTGGCTGCGGAGGACTTCCAGCGCACTGCCGATCACGCGATCCTGGTCAAAGCCCCACGAGTTGCGAACGACGCCGAGCCGGGCCCCGCGCAGGCCCAGGGCATCCAACCCTGAGGTATAGTCAGGCACGGGTCCCGCAACGCGGGCGATGGAGTCCGGATCGTCGGGGTCCGGATCCGCCATGACCTGCAGAAGAAGGGCGGCGTCCCGAACGGTGCGTGCCATGGGACCGGCAGTGTCCTGCGACTGGGAGATGGGAATGATGCCGCGCCGACGAATGAGGCCCACCGTGGGTTTGATGCCGACCAGCCCATTCACCGACGACGGACTGACAATGGATCCGTCAGTTTCGGTGCCGACGGCGGCCGCGGCCAAACTGGCCGCGACAGCAACGGCAGAGCCGGAACTGGATCCAGACGGGTTGCGGTCGAGGGCATAAGGATTGCGGGTAAGTCCGCCACGGGAACTCCATCCACTGGTCGAATGGGAAGAGCGGAAATTGGCCCATTCGCTGAGGTTGGTCTTTCCCAGGACGACGACCCCTGCATCCCGCAATCGCCGCACCAAGGGAGCGTCGGCGGCTGGTTTGGCGCCGACCAGAGCAAGGGATCCGGCGGTGGTGGCCATCCGATCCCGGGTATCGATGTTGTCCTTGAGCAGAATGGGAATCCCGTGGAGCGGGCCTCGGGGACCGCGTTGACCCAACTCTCGATCCAAGGAACGGGCGAGATCGAGGGCTTCCGGATTGATCTCGATGACGCTGCGCAAGGTGGGGCCGGAAGAGTCCAGACGGGTGATGCGTTCGAGATAGCCCCGGGTGAGTGCCTCCGCGGTGAGTCGACGCGCCGCGATGCGACGCGCCAGATCGTCAATGGTGGCCTCCACAAGGTCCGCATCGCGAGGCCGCCGGGCTTTGGCCGCCATGGCGGGGATGGCGGCGAGGGCGAAGGGGATTTGGAGAAAGAGGCGGCGGCTCGATTCCATGGAATTCAGGCTCCACCGAACCCGGGGGATGGGTCAACGGTGGCTTCCGACGTCCGGTTGGAGGGGCGCACCTCCGAGTTGTCGAGTGGACGGCACCACCGTACCGGCCGGGAATCGCCGTGCTGGGAAAGCGGCAGGGGACTGCCGCAGTCCACGACGCTTCGCGCCCGTCCGCACCCTGGGGCCAGGCCAACGCTGGTCGTCGTGGAGTGCGGGAGTCCTCTCCCGCTA
>JAEUHG010000018.1 GCA_016795425.1 Verrucomicrobiales bacterium | reverse complement strand
CCCCGCCGGCCGCCTCTCTCGCCCGCCGTCGCGGTCCTTTAACTCGGTTGCCGGGACGAGTTCTTTTGAAGGTCGCCACAGGCAAATGGCAAAGACGTATCTTGAGCGCTGGATAGGTAGTGCAGGGCGTCGTCAAAATAGTAGGCCATGCTCTCTTGAAGGTGCCTGGACCAAACGGGCTGCCGTTCACCTCGACACCAGGCATAACAAGCCAACGCATAGCCCAGCGCTTCCTGCGACAAGTAACCCTGTCTTCTGGCGCTCCAGCCGGCCGTGTTCCCCGACTGCCATTGTTCGAATTGAAACGCCGCGTTCGCCGTCAGAATGCCACAACCGAAGTAGACCGTGAGCAGGTCTGTCAATGGCTCCGAATCCTCGGCGTTCCGGGAAATACGCTTGTCCGCAAGCAAATGCACGTGGGCGAGCTCATGACAGATCGTGGTTGCGAGGTCCCGCGGGCGATCGATCCCCCCGGCATCCAAGGCGATCGTGAGCCGGTCCTGGCCTTCCTCATCGATAAACAGACCCGCTGGACCTGAATGCTGCCGCTCGTAGTTCACGGGTATTGGAAGGGGCGGCTCCAATTCGGCATAGTACTGCAGTTGAATCCGACTCGGATCAACGAGCATGAACTTGCATAGTCGTCCGAGCAGATCGGCTCCGGCCTCATAGGAAGGCGTCCAGGTGCTTGGGAGCGTGGGCGAACCAAACTCAAGGGGCGCACGTTGCAGCGGCTGCCAACCAAATTGCCCTTGGAGCCATAAAAATCGTTCCTCAATCCATTGCTTTTCATCGGAGTCGATGTGGCACTTCGGCCCGCGCAGGCGTCGAGCCACGCGGCGCAACAGGCCCGGACGAGGCGGGATGGGCACCTTGCAGAACGGGCAGAACGCTTGAACAAGCCAAAGGCTCTTTCCGCAGTTCGGACATTTCATGATTTTCCATGAGTCATAGATTCACTGCCATCTCCCAGGATCGAGGCGTCGATGACTTGGAAGGACTTATTTCTCCCAATCATGTGTCACAAGCGAGCGGCCGTCGGCAATTCAAATCGCGGTGGTCAAAATTGGCGAGCCACGGCCGAATGTCGCGCAGTCAGGGTTGGCGATTCGAGATAGGCGGATTGTGAAGCGACCGAAGGTGTCAGTTCCCGAATTCAGACCATGTGGATGACTGAAACTCCGTCGGTGCAGGAATTGCCCCGCTTTCGCTGTCGAGGATTGAACTCGGGACTCCAGTTCGGCGGACTCTTGAGGCAGATCACGAGCCGGGCACCACGTCACGCCACTTGTCGTCGGCCCTGATGATGGACCCCTCCGACAATTCGAAACTCAGCTACTTCCCCCGTTCCAGTGGATCGATCTCTCCCCCCACGCATCCGTCTTGACCCAAGGAACGATGAGATAGTCGGGCGCGGAATCGAGCGGAAACGTCTCCACGACTTGCTGAGTGGTCCATTCCGTGGTGGGCGATCAGGTGGTGTTCCAGTGCACCACGATGCGTCGTTCGTGCCGCACGACCAGCAATACGTACAGCAGACGGAAATTCGCCGTCGGAACCACGAAAAGGTCCATCGCCGCGATCCCGAAGGCATGATCTTCCAGGAAGGCCCTGCCCGCGGCACCCGGGATCACCGTCTCCAACCCTCATCAGGCAAGGCCTACGGGCCCGCTATGTCACCGTCCGCGTTCCCAAGGAATCAGCAACGCCCGAATCGCGGCCAAAATCTGAGATGCAACCGGAGCCGCACTTATCGCAAAAGCCAGCGGTGCTGTCCCTCGCCAATGGAAAGGCGGGGCCGCCCTGGCATTCATGCCAACCAGTACGCGACCCCGCCTGGGACCTAAACGTCCCGTTCAACCAATCTTCACGACCAACCCAAATCGACACCCAGACTGCAAGAGAACGATGATCAATCTCATGATCAGAAATCTCGGAAGGCCTCCTCCCCAGACTTCTCTCCTTCATGACTTGACGCTTTCAGAACACTACTTCGATTGCCCAAGACGCTCGCCTGGGCGTTTCCTCTCACCTGCCTTCCCAATCGGCGCTCTGTACCAATTGCCGCGCATTCCACTGTTCGCTTGCCGTCGCCATTCTTCCCTTGATGCAATTCATCGCGGCTGGCGCGATTTCCTCCGGGGCCCTTATTCCCTTCCACAAGTCTCGAAAGAACCGCCATCTCCTTCTGCATGGCCACCGCCTGGGAACTCAGCTCCTCCGCAGCGGCAGCACCTTCCTCCGCGTTCGCCGCATTGCTCTGTGTGACCTTGTCCATCTGGCTGATCGCGGTGTTGATCTGGCTGATTCCCTGACTTTGCTCCCTTGAAGCCGCGGCCACCTCGCCAATCAGCTGGTCAACTTCCCGAACCTGCGTCGCAATTTCACTCAAGGCCGCGGATACTTTCGCGCACTTCTCTACACCTTGAGCTGTCCGCACTAGCGATCCTTGGATCTTCTCGGAGGTTTCCTTCGCCGCCTGGGCGCTTCGCTGCGCCAGATTCCGAACTTCATCCGCCACCACCGCGAACCCCATGCCTGCTTCCCCGGCCCGTGCAGCCTCCACCGCAGCATTCAACGCCAGGATGTTCGTCTGAAATGCGATTTCATCGATGGTCTTCATGATTTTGGCCGTTTCGGCGCCCGAGGTATTGATCGCATCCATGGCCTCAGTCATTGCCTGAACATCGACGGCACCACTTTCCGCGGTGGCCCGAGCGCGTTTTCCAAGCTGATTGGCCTTGTCGGCGCTTTCGGAATTTCGTCGCGTCATGCTCGACATTTCCTCCAAGGAGGAACTCGTCTCCTCAAGACTCGCCGCCTGTTCGCTAGCGCCTTCCGCCAGGTGTTGACTCGAGGTCGAGACCTGGCCCGCCGCAGCAGATACCTGCAGGGTACTTTCCGAGATCGAATTGACGATTTGAAGCAACGCTCGATTCAGGCTCCTGGAAATGACCGCCGCGAACACGATGCCAATCCCCAGCACCAGGAATGACAATGTCATGATGACGACCTTCGCTTGCCCTACGGCCTTCGCCGCCGCCGCGGTCGCCTTGACTCCATTCGATTCGTTGAATTTCAGCAGTTCATCGACAATCTCTTGATACTTCAAAAACGCCCCCGTCAGCGTCGCTTGCTCGAAAGCTCGTCCTTCGTCCTCCTTGCCCGCGTTGAGCAGCTTAAACAGCTCCGCCCGCTGCGCGACGTAGTTGTCGCGAGCCGTCTCCAGCTTGGCGAACATCTGACGATCTTCCTCCAAACTGATGGTCGATTTGTACTCGTCCATCTTCTTCAGAACCGACTCGCGCATCGCACCAATCTCCCTCTGCAGATTGGTTCGCTCATTCGATGACGTCGCAAGGACAACCCGAAGCACCTTGATTTGTATCTCCTGCACCTGGCTGCCGATCTCTCCCATCGCCACCAATCCGGGCAAGGCATCTGTGCTCAAGAAAGTCGTTTCCCGGGATACCCGCTGCAGGAGTACGGAGGATGTCGCGGTCAGAATCGCGACGAAGGTGAGAATCGCCGCGAATCCGCCAATGATTCGTGCTCGAACCGTCCAATTGGATCCAGAGTTCATAGTTCGGTTGTGAGGTTTCAGCTGGTGATCACCAAATATTCATTATCAGGAGGTCGTCGACCGGAACAACTGCCTGACGCTCACTGCAAGTACCTGCCACATTCCCCTCCCAGGGGTGATATCCCACCCGAGTTCAAGATTTCTAAACGCAGCTATCGTCGAGGTTATTCGCTGTCTTTCCAGGTTTCCCGACACGCCCATTCATCGGACCTTCTAACAATTGGATTGAGAGGAGCCGTTGGCCCTATGCGATTGGCTTAAGAGGTTTCCCTTGAATTGTAACATCATTCCTACGAACGGACTGCGTTTGCGATGACAAGAATGGGTCACTCCACGTTCAGTTTCGTCACCAATGGAGGGAGAGTCCTCGACAAGAATTGACCGACACAACAGGTCCGGCAGTGAAACTCCTCCACTGGATCGCACCCTCCATCGACCGCTGCTTTTGGATCCTGATGCGTCGGTTTTGGTCCGGATGGCCTTCCTGTTGGTTGATCGTCGACCCAGACACAGTTGTCGCGTGGCGTCGCCGCGGCTTCCGATGGGTGTGGACGGATTCTGGTCCGCTTTTCGATCAGACGGTTGCCCGTCCGAGCCCGGCCGACCGTACCAATTTGCAGGCGCTAGCCAAAAATCCCTTCGGGAGTCTGCCGAATGACGTTCCGCGTATCCTCTTCCAATTGCGGAGCGTCACTGGCGAATCCGGGGCTTCACCGCGCCGTTCGACACCATCGTGGGGATAAGCCCGTGCCAATCACTCGCAGGCAGGGAGGGCACGTCCGTCAGAGCCCGACGATCCCCATCGCGGAGGTCCTTCACTCAGGTCGGATGAAAGCTCTTGTCCGGCACTCGATCCCAACGGAAAAATCTCTCATGGGGCGATTCAAGATGCTTACCGCACTCCTTCTGATCCTCACGGGCGGAGGCGTTCTGCACTCGGCAGTGGGGGCGCCCGCAGTCCCGGAGTCGACCGGACGTTGGGAAGGGAGAGAGGGAAGGATTTTGCCAGTGGCCGTGCGCAACGTGCAGTTGGAGGGCGCCTTCTGGGGACAAAAGATCCAGGTTTACCTGGAGCGCACGATCCCGCATTCGTGGCAATACATGGGTCACAATCTGCGCTCGTTGCGCAAGGCGGCGGGCGAGAAGACCGACGGCCCGTTCAATGGCACCTGGGATGAAGCGAACCTGTACAAACTTCTCGAAACCATCGCGCATTCCCTAGGAATCCGACCGGACCCGGCTCTCGAGCAGAAAGTGGACGAGATCGTTGACCTGATCGGTCGGGCCCAGCGCCCCAGCGGCTACTCCCATGTTTATATCATCAACGAGGGCAAACCCGAGTGGGACCCCGCCTTTCTCGATGGTTCCCATGACGGCTATGTGCTCGGCCACATGATCGAAGCAGCCATCGAGTATCATGCAAACACTGGAAAACGCGCCTTCCTTGACCTCGCCTGCAAGGCGGCGGACGAGGCGTACGATCATTTCCTCGGGCCAAAAGGCGCGCCCGGATTCTGCGGACACGCTGAATTGGAGATGGCGCTGGTGGAATTGTCGCGGGTCACGGGTCGGAATCGGTATGTCGAATTGGCCCAAGCATTCGTCGAGTGGCGCGGGCGCGGAATGGTCAGGCCTTTCGGAGCCACGCCACGATCCTACTTCCAGGATTCGGTACCTCTCCGCCAGCAGCGGAATCTGGATGGCCACGCGGTCAGGTCCACGTTCTTCGCGACCGGCGTCGCGGACCTGGCGTTGGCGACCGGCGACCCGGACTATCGTTTGGCCGCCAACCGCTTCTGGGACAGTGTCACGCTGCGGCGGATGACGATTACCGGCAGCACGGGACCTCGTCACGAGCACGAGGCCTTCGGAGAGGATTACGAATTGCCCAACAACGGCTACTACGAATCCTGCGCGGCCTGCGGATTAATGGATTTCGCACAACGGATGTTCCTCCTGGAAGGTGGTTCGGATGCCGGCGACGTCATGGAGCGCGTACTCTACAACGCAGTCCTGCATGGCATCTCGCTGGATGGAACTCATTCCTACTACCAAAACCCCCTTAGCGACACGAATCGCGCCCGCTACAATTCGTGGGTTTGCTGCCCTCCCAACCTGTCCCGCACGCTGCTTCAGGTCGGTCGCTATGCCTGCGCGTCCGGAGGCCGGGACGCATACTTGAATCTGTTCGTTGCTGGAACCGTGAAGTTGCCGATGAAGGAGGGCCCGGTCGTACTGGAAATACGAACGGACTATCCGTGGGACGGAAAGGTGCGCATCGTCGTAAAGCCCAGGAAGGCGTCCCGCTTCGCCATTCATCTCCGTTGGCCCAGTTGGTGTGAGGTTGCGACACTCGCGATCCAGGGGACTCCCATCCACCCCCTGCCCCGGACACATCGTGGTTACCTCCGCCTGGAGCGCGAATGGCGGGACAATGAAGTCATTGAGTTTGCCATGGAAATGCCGGTGCAACTCATCGAGGCCCATCCAATGATCAGGGACTGTGCTGGCAAGGTGGCACTTCAACGAGGCCCGCTGATCTATGGATTCGAGGGGCTGGACAATGATGGAAAAGCCGCCGTTGAGTTGTCGGATCGACCGCAGTTTAAAGTGGAGTCTCGGCCCGAACTGCTCGGTGGGATCCGCGTCATCACTGGCAACGACGCCGAAGGCAGGCCGATCGTCGCGATTCCCTTCTACGCCATGGCCAATCGAACCAACTCCGTGCAGGAGGTCTGGATCAGCCAACGCGGACGGACACCCAGCGATGCCTGGTGGGAAGGGCGGCTATACCGAAACGCCAACGAAACAAAACAGGCGGCCGTTGCACCGAGCCCCACCGAGAAGGACGCACGCTAGACCCGAGGGAATCGGAGGTCCGCCTTCTACCCGTCCACACCCGCCCCGGATCACATCGCGGCGGAATGGGCTCCCGTGGATCAGACGCTCGCCGACACCACGCTTCCGGGCGCCGCTGCGGCCCGCTTCCCCGGGGTAGCGGTAGCCAGTTGCTTGCGGAAGGCGAGATGCCGGGATCGTGTCCATGCCACCAACGGCGCCCACATGCGATGCACCGCGCGATGCTTGATCAGCAGATGCCAGATTCGGTTCGACCGCTTGTAAAGGCAGGACATCGCCAAGTAGGGAAGGACGGCGGAGACTTGTTGCGGCCGCCTTCGCCAGATGCTGGGTAGGGAAAAGAGCTTTCGATAAAGCCAGTCGTAACCCAGGTGCAGCTCCTCGGGTGTCATGTGCCGAGGCTGAAACACCACATGCGCAGTGTCATACTTGCTCCAGTCCCGATGGAGAATTCGCCCTTGGCGCTCGAATTCGCGGAACAGGGGCGTGCCAGGATACGGCGTCAGGATGTGGAACGTCGCGCATTCGAGACGGTTCGACTCGATCCACTCCGCCAACGACGCGAAGGCGTCCTTTCGGTCATCGTCGAACCCGAGCACAAAGCTGCCGTTCACCTGAATGCCGTTCTCGTGGAGCAACCGCACCCGGCGGGAATAGTCTTGTGTCCGCGGAGTTCGCTTTCGGGCGTACTCGAGATTGTGGTCGGACAACGACTCGAATCCGATGAAGACACCCGTGCATCCGGCCAGCGCCATCTCGCGCACCAGCGACGGATCGTCCGTGACGTCGATCGAAACCGCGGCGCTCCAAATCCGGTCAATCGGCCGCAAGGCACGACAGAGTGCCCGAAGATACTCGGGTTTCGACCCAAGATTGTTGTCCACGAAAACGGCATAGGGCTCTCCGCTCCGCACGAACTGATCCCGGATGTCGGCGGGATCCCGCACGCGATATGGCATGCGCAATCCTTCGGTCGACAAATAACAGAACCCGCAACGATTGTGGCATCCGCGGGTGGCGATCAGACTGGCCGTCGTCAAGAAACCCTCCTTCGGCAACAACTCCCTTCGCGGCGCCGGATCGTCGTTGTAGTCGCCTTCATACATCGCGACGTAGCGCGACCGGATCTGCCCTGATTCGATATCTCGCAGCACTTGCGGCCATGTGGGGACACCGTCGCCGAGCACGATGGCATCGGCGTGCGCGGCGGCCTCCTCTGGCTGCGAAAGAACATGCAAACCTCCCAGGACGACTTTGCAGCCCTGCTCACGAAACCACTTCGCCAACGCGTACGCACGTTCGGCGAAGGTGAGGTGGACGGATATCCCCACCACCTCAGGCAGCGGGTCAACGGGAGCAAAGCCCTGCAAGAGATTCTCGTCCCAGCATCGAACGCGCCATGAAGCAGGAGTCGCCGCCGCGAGACTGGTGAGGGCAAGCGTCGGGGTCAGAACGTGTTTTCCAAAGCTGGCATGGGGATCCTTCGGATAGAACGGATTCACCAGCAGCACCGACCGCCGTTCCATCGGCCGACTCTGATGGGAGGGAAATTCGGGGCCCACCGCCATGTCCCGGGGAAGCCACAAGGAGCTGCGCGGCGTGTAAAACGGATCGTCGGGAATGCCGGGACGCCATCGCTGGGTCAGGGATTTCATGGGTCGAGCGAAATGTCGGGCACGGGCTCAGGCCGAACAACGATACAACGTTCACGACTTTGCTTGGCAAAGTAATAGCTGTCAAGCCGTTCGACCCTCGGGAAGAACGGCACTTTCCCGCCCTGTCAAAGCCACCCATAAAAGCCTCAAACCATTGCTGGATAGCTTTCTATAAAGAAGAAATGAAACCTTTTCGAATGCGGTCGACTGCCGTTTTTTCGGCCTTCGACTGAAACCCAGTTCCATCAATACTTTTCTATACAAAGCCAATGAAAACCGACTCACCTGTGGCGGATCGACCCCGATCCGGTCTTGAACAAACGCACCACTGCCGCTCGGGCTCAGTCAACGGGGCAGGTGCGGTCGGCCGCCCTTCTCCGGCCCGCCCTTCCGGGGGCATTCCTTACTGCAACCTTGCCAAGAGACGGTAAGAATTCGGGTCAGCGCACGTCGTTCCTTCCCTCGAATGATTACCCCTGTCCTGCTGAAATGCCCGGCCTGCGGTTCGGCGCTCGAAGCCAAGGACCTCGACCAAAACCGAGGAATCGCCAAGTGCGGGCATTGCGGAGCACTGATGTCGATCGCCGCACCTCCGCGGGCTGATGGGTTTCGCGCGCGCCCGGAGGTTCTGTTACCACCGGCTCTCCACACGATAGAGTTGCCGGACGGCTTGGAAATCCGCCGACGTTGGTTTACCCCGGCAGTGATCTTCTTGGTGATCTTCTGCGTCGCCTGGGACGGCTTTCTCCTGTTCTGGTACGGCATTGCCCTCAAGGCGGGCGCGCCTTTGATCATGTCCCTGTTTCCACTGGTCCACGTCGCCGTGGGTGCCGTGCTGACCTACAGCATGGTTGCCTCGATATTCAACACCACTCGAGTGCGGCTGACTTGGAAAGGCCTCTCGATTTCGCACTCACCAGTTCCTTGGCCTGGCAACCGGACGATCTCGCGGGAAGAGGTCGGGCAGCTATACTGCCGACGGGTGGTGAACCGGAACCAGGACCGCGGTGCCACCACCCGATACGAAGTCTGGATGTGCGACACGAATGGAAAGTCCAGGAAACTGCTGGGCGCCGGGCTCGATGAACAGCAAGCCCTTTTCCTGGAACAGCGGATTGAGCGCGCTCTTGGAATCGTCGACCGACCCGTGGCTGGCGAAATCGAGCGTTGAGAGCTGTCCACAGAGCCCGGGCCACCAAACCTTACGCCAGGAGACCCTCGAATGATTCGTCCGGGGATCGAAGGCATTCGGCCAGGGGTCTTTCTGCACCAGCGAGGGGCGCCGGAAATCAATTCCCGTTTCTGCGGACCGTCGAGACAGGTTGCTTTGGGTCAAGCCAAGCGTATTCCATCACGACAGATCTCATGACCACGACACCCTTCGCCACCGTACGCACGACGCGGACCCAGATTGAAGCGGATCTCCTGATCAGCGTGCTGAGAGATGCGGGACTGCATCCATTGGAACTCGAGACATTCGGACATGTGAGTTTTGCCGGTGCGGACATCGACTATTCGGTACGAGTCCCGGGGGCGGAATTGGACGAAGCCCGCGCGATCCTGGCTCAGTTTGACAGTCAGGGCCGCTAAGCCCCAACCCGCCGATGTTTCGAATCTAATTTTCGTGATAGGAGCGAATCATTCTGCTGAATTACAGCCTGCATGGATTGCGTGGCGCAGGGATTTCATATCGGGGAGGCAGGCAACACAGGGTCGGCCGAACGCTTGGCACCCATGCCTTGCCGGAGTCGACAAGCGTTTCGATGGGTCGTCGTCCTGTGGGTGTGGTGGTACCTGACGGGAGGCGCCCATGCCGCCGTGGTGCGACGGGAAGCCCTCGCATTGGAAGGCCAACCCGCCCCTGGTGGACTTCCGGGAGAAACCTTCGGACCGCTGGCGGATGTCCGCGCCCGCCTCAAC
>JAEUHG010000288.1 GCA_016795425.1 Verrucomicrobiales bacterium | reverse complement strand
TTAATCGCGCCAGCCAGCCCCGGCTCGCGTCCCCGCGAGCGAAGATTGGTGCCGATGGCGGGACTCGAACCCGCACGACCGTTTCCGGTCAGGGGATTTTAAGTCCCCTGCGTCTGCCATTTCGCCACATCGGCATCATTGAATACAAACAACTTACGGTCACATCTATCGCAAGAAGTTGCATCGGCTACACTTTTGGCTACACTGTTACGCCATGAAACCCGATGCAACGCCACGCGGTGGCCGGCCAGGAGCCTACCTCCCAGTTTTCGATGGTCGCAAGCAAAGGGTCCGCGGGCTGTGGCAGCGACGGGGTCAATACGTCGCTCGGCTGACAACGGAGACTCCCGATGGTTCCAAGAAGCTGATCTGGCATGTCCTGGAGGGAGCCTCGACCGTTGCACAAGCCCGAGAGGCCATGGCCGCGCTCAGCGTGAAGCGCAAAGAAGGCGAACTGGTCGCGCGCAAAGAGGCCCCATCGTTCGCGACCTTCGTCGGGCGTTACCTCACCGAAGAAGCAGCCAAGAAATCACTGGCCACGCGCCGAAAGGAAACAACCCATCTCGGCTGGTGGCGAAACCGGTTTGGTTCCCTGCGACTCGACAAGGTTCGGAAAGCACACGTTGCCGAGGGCCTCATCGACCTTGAACGGGGCGGAATGGCAGCTCGGACCCGAAATCTGTATTTGATTTCGCTTCGCAACCTCTTCGGACACGCACGGACCATGGAACTTGTAGCGCAATCACCTGCCGACGGATTTTCGTGGAGCAAGGCAGTAACGAAGAAGCGACAGTTGGTATCCCGGGACGATTTCGAACGCCTGATCGACGCCGCTTCCGCACCTCTCTTTTTCAAAGGCCGGATTGCGCTCCCTGGCGAACCTGCAGCCCGCCTGCGAAACGCCCAGGAATTCGGTGACTACCTCCGGTTTCTGCTCTTCACCGGTGCACGGGAGAAGGAGGCGTTGCGAGTTCGGTGGGACGATGTCGATTTCGAACGGAAGCAGGTGGTGATCGGGGCCGATGGTGCGGCAAAGAACCGGGAGTGGCGACCCGTGGACTTCAATCCCGCCCTCGAATCACATCTTCGCAGCATGGCCGAGCGACGGGCACCGGATTCGAGATGGCTCTTCCCGTCCCCACAACGCGGCGAAAAGGATGTTCCCGCGCAGACCTTTCGCGAGTCTCTCAAGCTCGCGCGGAAAGCTGCTGGTCTCGATTCGCTCGGCTTCCACGACACGCGGCATGCGTTCATTAGCCAAGCGGTGATGGCAGGCGTCGATTTCATGACCATCGCGCGATGGGTCGGACACAAGGACGGCGGCGTTTTGATTGGCAAAGTTTACGGGCATGTCGCCAACGAGCACCGACAGCGGATGGCAGCGAGGCTTGACTTTGTCGCCGGGGGTCAAAAAGAGATTGAGCCAACGCGATTTGCAGCATGACATGGCGTATTCCTCAGGACGTCGATTTTCGCTCCGTTCCCCGCGACGAAGTTATGGCGTGCTGTCTTTGGGAATACGCGAGAGAGAGCAAAAGATTGTGTCGCCTCCTAGATCGTCTGATCTCCTATGGACCCTCAACCGATGACGCAGTTTGTCGGACACGATTTCGTATCCAAGAAGAGGTTGGGCGATCCAGCGAGCCTCTCCTAGGAATTGTCGGAGCCGTTGCGGCCGACCTACCGCCTGGGAATGAAATGCTTAGGAGACCATGGCTGTCGTTGCCCGAAGACTTTCGTTGCCTGGTCAAGGGCGAAACCTATCTCGGCAGAGCAGTTGTTGCCATTCAAGGGCACGAGCCGACGACTCAAATCGTGAGCTTCCGCCGCCTCTCAGAACCACGAACGCAACCTGTCGCCTTATGGATCGACTGGTCGGCCGGTGTACCAAAGCTCTGCGATGATTTCCGTCATTGGGCCCTGGAGAACTGTCCTCCGGGAACACAGGCAACGCTTCCCCGTGGCAGGCACGCCTCGGCAGAGACCGCCGCAGCCGAAGCTTTGCGTGCTTTGACTGCGCTCAGGCTCCGCTCGGAACTTTCCGTTAAGCAAATCGAAGTCGCGGTTCGCCGATTATTTTCTCCACCAGCCACTTCCCTCTATACGACGCCGAAATCGTGGAACCAGGCATGCTATTCCGCGCGCAAGAAGATGACTGCTTTGTTCGGGGAGGCTTGTGGGGTTTCTCGATCTTGGAAGGCACTCACTCGCCGCGAGCCGTGCTTCGCCGCGGAGCTTGGATAAAAATCTTACAGAATTTTGTTCCATTTCGTTCCGCTGCGCCTTCGATACATCTGGGCCATGTCAATGGCCTACCGACAAAGCCCGATGACCCCGGGCCTCATTCCTCTCAGGAAATGGGGGCAAGATCGCAACATCAGCGCTGTCACCCTTTGGCGCTTCAGAAAACGAGGATGGCTGTGCACAATTGATATTTGTGGGAAGCCGTACCTTTCGCTCGCGGCCATTGAAGAATTCGAGCGTCGAGCCCAGACGGGCGAGTTTCGCCGCCCACCGCGTGGCGCCGCCGCGAGGAAGGTTTCAGTCCCTGGTCCTTCTAAAGCCGTACCCCAGGACTCCGAATAGCGAACCGCCCCCGGCTCCCGAAGCCTGCGCCTCGGTCGTTGCAGTGTTCCGGCAACGTCGATATGTGGGCGAGATGAGCTGGGCATCCTAGCCATGCACCGGAAGGAATTCGCTGATGGTTCGTCGGTTCTGTTTCTCACAGCCGCTGAGACCCGCGAGTTGACAAGAGGCCAGGCCTGTCGCGAGGGCGTAGCGACAGGAGGAGCGGTGGGTGAGTTGGCCAGCCTGTTGCCCCCTGGTCGCTGGGTCATTCTGGATGCGAGACAGATTTGTTCATGCCCGATGATCATCACAGGTCGTGGCGGGCCGATGAGTCCCGAGGACCGAGAGGTTGAGATCTTCACCGCCTCGGCCTCGGGAACTCTCGCCGCGCGTGCCATCGACAACATTGTCGACCAACTACAGGGCGCCGCTAATGAGTGAGCAGCTGCCAAGCTTTCTCCGCGACCTTATCGCGTGCGTCCCGCCGGCCGGCACCGGCGTTCATGCCTGGCTTTTCAAAGTCTCGCGGCAACTGCTGGCGCATCGTGAACCTGTCGAGGTGGTCGATCTGCTCCAGGCCGCGACCGAAGGGTGCGGGCGACTCGTCCCAAGACGAGAAATCGAATCCGCCGTCGAGAATGCCCGTGCCTGCGCGTGGCAGCCTCGTGGCGCGATTGCCAAGGGGCATCCGGTGTCTGCGCCTCCCGCGCGCCGGTGGCCGGGGTTGGACGTCAAACTGCGGGCATCTGTCGTTAGCGGGGGATTTGAGCGGGCGGATTTGTGGGAAGATTCGCCAATTCGATTGGATTCCGACGGACCGGGAACCGAAGAGATCGTAGACACGTTGTTCCCTGGGAATCCATTGATCTGCGTCGGACTGCGCAAGAACCACGCTGTGACCGCCTCGCGAGAATCCTTTCGAGGCCGCCTCGCCGGTCATCAATTCATCGTGCCGTCCCCGATGGCGGCACTGACCGGCAAGAACCGCGACGGGCGGGAGTCCCCGCGTTGCCTGGACAACGTCGGCCCTCGGCGTTTCGTTGTCGCGGAATTCGACACCGGCACCAACGACGAACACGCGGCCATTCTGAGTCACCTCGCCGACTTTGCGCCGCTGGCTCTCGTTGTTCACAGTGGCGGAAAGAGCCTCCATGGATGGTTCCGGGCGCACCAAGACGAGGAAATCACCCGCAGATTCTTCGAGCATGCGGTGAGGATCGGCGCGGATCCGGCGACGTGGACCCGATGTCAATTCGTTCGGATGCCTGGTGGCCGACGCGATAATGGAGCCCAAGTCGTCTGGTTCTTCAACCCGGGGGTGTGCCAATGAGGACCGACCTCAAGGATTACCTACCCCTGCCCTTAGAATCTGCCGCCCCAACGCCGAAACCCTTTCCGTTGTGGAGTTTCAAGGACTTTGAGGCGTACAAACCGCCCGAAGATTACGATATTCTTGGGTCGGGACTCCTCTGCAGGAGGGAGCTTGCAGTTCTCGTCGGCATCGGCGGAGTGGGAAAAAGCCGCCTAGTCATGGCCCTGGCCATCGCCCAGATCGTCGGCCGCACACAGTTCCTAGGCTTTGCCCTGCATGTCCCCCCACTGCGGTGGCTCGTCGTCGGCTCCGAAAATAGCGCTGTCCGGTGGAAGACTGATTTCGGCAAACTGACTGCCAACCTCGACGACGCCCAACGCGCCGCCGTACAAAATCAACTCCTGGTCGCGGCAACATTCGAGGACGAAGACCCGACTCTCACGCTGGATGTGGCGAGCGGGCGCATTGAAGAGACAATTAAAGCAGCCAGGCCGGACGTCGTCGTCTTCGACCCATGGGCTGATTTGTGCCCCGGCGACGAGAACACAACTCCCGACTGCCGGGCCGGAATTGTTCTGCTTCGCCGTTGCGTCCGTCGGACTGCCCCCAATGCCGCGACCCTCCTCATCGCACACGCGCGCCCCGGAAAAACCGCCATTTCCGAAGGAACTGACGCCTATTCTGGTGGCGCCTACTTGCGGGGAAACAAAGCACTCGCGAATTCCGCGAGGAGCATGTTCGCGTTGGTGCCAGGCGACGCGGAAGACTTCAACCGTCTTGTCCTCGTCTGCATCAAGGCCAACAACGCTCCACGATTTGCCCCGAGAGGCGTGAGGTTCGATCCGAATTCCTTCGAATACACCGAGGACCCAACTTTTGACATCGCCGGGTGGAGAGATGATGTCGACGGAATACGAGGTCGGAAGCTGGTAACCCTTCGCGATGTCTGTGCTGCCGTCCGCTCCGGTAATCGGACAACTGAGAGTATCGTCGGTGCTTTGTCCGATGTCGCATCTGAACGGACAATCAAAGGCCGCCTTCAGGAAGCCCTTAGGAAGGGCTACCTCACGAGGGTCGCCAAAGGGTTGTATGCCTTGGGAAATAAATTCGATAACGGTCAAGATCCCCTACCATGATACCAGACTATCCAAAACACCCATTAGGACCTGGTGATGACTTTGATGAAGACGACGAAACCCTCGGCCCTGGCGATGATCGAGACGAGGACATCGATCCCCCGAAGGCCTCGGCGTGTGGTGTTGATGACCTCGAACTGGACGCCGACGATCCGAATTCAACGACATTCGGGGACCAGGAGTATTAACGTCCGCCGCGATCGCTTCTCCCGGTACTGCCTCATATTCTGGCGTTGGATATTGGAAGTGCGAAATCGCACGCTGGCCCCCATTTTGACCAGGACGCTGAGGGCGACTTGCACGACGAATCACGTTGCCAATCAGGCCCTTCAGGGTCTTCGTGCAACTCATCGTGCAAAGCTTGCACGATCGAACTTGAAGTTGCACTTGGCGGGTTCGTGCAAGTGCAACACCCCTTATAGGGGTTGCACGCTGCACGACGCCCGTGCAACCGCATTACTTCCCAGACTGATCCGGGTTTGGCGGGACTGGATCGAGGGAGCAACGCCTCGACGTCCAAAAGTTCCGCTGCAATCCCAGGCTCCTTAAATGGGCGGCCCCTTGGAACGTGTTGGGACGGGCACATCGGGGACGCGCATAGTGTGCTCACGCTTCGGCACGGAATCGCATGACGCCGTGCCGTGCAATGCTGCGGGCCTTTTGGATGAAAGCCCTTGCCCCAACGTAGGTTTCCGTCCGTCCCAAGGAACTTCCCGTAGGCTCACGAAACAGCTGAATTCGAATCTTCCAGTGGTGGAGGCGGTTCTTCGATCAGTTCCGGTTCCAAGTCCAAAATGGCCGGCTGAATCGACCGTAACCAATTGGCCTTGGATTTGGGCGGCAAAGGAAACCCTGCGAGCCTCAGTAGTTGTTCGCGATTGCGGACCAGCGCCGCTTGCAGCGCTACCAGGTCGGCGTCGCGCCCTTCCGCAGCGGCTGCTCGGAGACGCAGATTCAAAACCGCCCGCTCCCGCTTCAACTCAAGCCCGATCATCGCAGGTTCAACGGTTGCAAGTGTTTGAAGCAACCGCCGCGCCCGCTCCTGGCGGCGATACAAAGCAGTCGGCCCCAGCTCGCTCACACGATTCTCTAGTCGCGGCATAATTGGCCATTACACCGATGCCTCGCCTCGTGCAAGACGGATCGCCGTCAGTCAGTCGCGGCCGACCATGATCGGATATGGAGTCGTGCGATAAGCGTTTATGGCCAGGAATCCTGCCCTCCAACGAAGTCCGGACGGCGGATTATCATCCTGTGGGTGGCGGATTACTAATCCGCCGTGAACAGGCGCCATCGCCTGGAAATCCGATCCCCCAGCAAGGGAGCATCAGCAGCACCCAGACCATAGTCGGGGACCTTGCCTTCGCGACGTCGCAGATCAACCACCTCGGCGCTTATGGCTTTTCGACACCCACAACCGAGAAAAGGCGCTAAGTGCTTGAGACGAAACCACCGATAATCCTGGGGAGCGAAGGAGATGCGAACCGCCCAAGGGTCTGCTGGCGAACGATACATCGCACGATGTCCGCCGTGACGGACCCGGCGATCGCGCCGTGTTGACAATGCACCTGATTCCCGAGCGTATGGCGCGGCTCCGTCGGAGCCTGGAGCTGGCTTTGAATCAGGAATGGCCGCTGTTGGAATCCACGAAGCGCCGGCTCGTTGGGCGCGCCACGTTGACTTCGATCCCGGAGGGGGTAGGCGACCTCGCAGTCCCCGTCGTGGCCACAGTCGCCACGGACGGGGGAGAGAACCGACTGAACCTTGAGCCGATCCGCCTGCAAGTACTTCGAGTGGCCGATAGCACGGGTGACGTGTTCTTTGAGGACTTCATAGCCCAGTCCCTGACCTCCGACGAAATCCTTCGGTTCTTTTTCAAATCAAATCCGCGCCTCCAGCGGTTCCTCGCGTACCTCGAATTGCAGTGGGAGGACTTGCTTCCCCAGTCGGATTTCCAGCTGAGCCATCTGTTGTCCATGTTGCGCGAACTGATGGAGTGGGCGGCACTCCTCCGGCTTGCCAGCCGGCCACCGCTCAAGGTGCTGATCCGGGACGGTCTTCTTCGCAGTGTTCTGCTGACCGAGAAGGTCTTCGCGCGCATGCGCGACAGGCTTGAGGAGGCAACGAAGAAGCACGGCCACCTGCTCGTTGGAGTCGCGAAGCGATCACGGGTCGTGAACTACCTCTCGGTCGCGTTCTCGATTTCGGATACGTTCAGTGGAGGGGAACCGTCGTACATCGCCGTTCCCCCCGAGCTGGAACGCGAGGCGGCACCGGATCAGTACCGTTGGATCGGCAGCCGAGCGATGGGCCTGCTTCACATCGCGCGCTTGGACCACGGAAATTCCGTCCCGCTTCTGCCCGTGGACGTCGCTGTATGGCAGGGTGATAGAATCCCGGAGGCTATGGGAAGGCTCCACGAGTCCGCTCGCGGAAGCTTTCCCGTGCGTGGCTACCCCCAGCCGTTGTTCTTGGCCCACGAGCACGCGCATCTGGGCGGTTTGGAGGTCGAGGTCTTGGAGTCCATGATGCTCGAACAACTTTCTATCCACGACCCGGCGGCGGCACGAGTCGCCCGCGAATTGCGGTTGTTGGGCAAACGCATCGCCGAAGCAACCCGTCACGATGAGCAAGACGAGCCCTGAACTTTACGCGCCAACCCCGCCGGTCGGGATGCTGAAGGGGTTCTCGCCCCTGCCCCACCAGCTGGAGGTGGATGTCGTTGTCCCGCATGGAGATGGCGGGCTTCCAGGCTTCGGCGAGTTTCTGCTGATCGAGGTGAGCGTCACCGAGGCCCTCGTCGGACGTGTCAGTCGGTACCACGCTGCCGGCCAGCTCGTGACCGACCGTGGCGACGCTTACCTCGGCGACCTCGCAAAGCAGGATAACGCGCTGCCGGATTCGCTCATGCGGCAGATGTTGCGCTACACGCTGAAGGTACAGCTTCTCGGGCACGTGCGGCTGGACCACAAGTCTGATGCGTTCGAGTTCTCGGTAGGTGAACGGACGTTCGCGAGTCTTGGGCGCCGGGTACGAATGCCTTCCGAGGCCGCGCTGGAGTTCCTGTGCAACGTCGGGCTTGAGAATGACCCCACCGCGGTTCCTCTAGGGCACCTCGTCTACGGCCAGCGCGAACTGAGGAACGTACCCGTCCGCTTCTCGGTCGGACGCCTCAAGGGTAAGCGCAGCTTCGTTTTCGCCCGGGCCGGGTACGGCAAGAGCAACCTCATCAAGTACCTGATGGCTCAGCTCTACGCCTCGCCGCCAGATGTGGGACTGCTCATCTTCGATCCCGAGGGCGAGTACGCACTGCCAGATGCCCACGGACGGCCTGGGCTCGTCAACGTTCCGGCGCTCCGGGATCGCCTGTCGCTGTACACGAACCGAAAGGTGGACGCGTGGCACGACGACACGGTCAAAGGAAGCTTGTTCGTGGACTTCGGCGATTTCCCGCCGCAGGACATCGTCGCGTCCTTTGTCGCGAAGGAGAAGCAGGACGCCGTGTTCGCGAATCTGGTCCGAAGTCAGGACTGGAATCGCTGGAAGGAACTGGTTGAACTGCTGGCCGACAACGGCTTTGCGAGCGCCGACGAGGACATCGCCAAGACGCTAGGGTACAAGCCGCGGAAGGACGACGTTTGCCTCGCAGCGATCAAGAACAACCTCGTGCCGGCGATCCGGCGGTTGCATCGCTCGGGTGCGACGCTGGGAAAAAACGTCATCGAGGAGCTGCGGCAAGGCCGCGTTGTCATCGCCGACATCTCTCTGCTTGCGGCCGAGGACGCGTTGGCGATCACCGGGCTTCTGCTTGGGCGTATCTTCCACCACAACGTCCGACATCTGACTGACGTCGCAAAGCAGACTGTACGGTGCCTCGCCGTGCTTGAAGAGGCCCAGACGATGCTGAGTGACCGTGCGCTGGACGACCGCGACATCTTCGTTCGTTGGGTCAAGGAAGGCCGTAAGTACGGCCTCGGTTGCGTTCTGGTGACGCAGCAGCCGAGTTCGATCTCTGGACAGATTATCAGTCAAGGCGACAACTTCTTCGTGCTGCATCTCCTTAATGAGAGCGATCTTCAAACCCTCAAGCGGTACAACGCCTACTTCAGCGACGAGATTCTCGGCTTCATCCGATCGGAGCCCATCCCAGGCAACTGCTACTTCTGGAGCGCACCGAACCAGCCATTCGTCCTGCCCGCGCGGGTCCGGGATTTCGAGAGTATCTGCGTTCGGCAGGCGCCTTTAGAGGCGCCGGATGTTCACGCTAAGCCGGAAGTGGGACGTCTGGCAGGGTTGGTCGCGAAGGCTGTCCAGTCGGCACTGGTTTCGAATCCGCGTCTCTGGGTGTACCCCGTCGCCAAGCTGCTCGGAAAGGGCGAGGCAGGGTGGGCCGCTTTCAGCCGCGACTACCTTCATGATATCGTCGCCACGTCTTTGGGTGAAGACCCCGAGGTCGCGCGCGGAAATTGTGTCGCCGACTGGCTGCAGGGCGAACTTCCTCGCGAGATCGAAACCGTGCTCGCGCGCCATCAGGCGGTCTCGGGCTACGCTGTCCTCGCTGGCGTCACGCGCGCGGTGTGGGCCATGCCACGAACCGAATTTCGACTGGCGAAAGGAAAGCCGCTCCGGCAGCAGGCAATCGATGTGGTGGCGAAAGTCTGATCCGGGACACCTGAGCATGGCGAGTTACTAGGGCGCGTTCGAGTGTGGGCAGAATCCTGGTCAACAGAGAGGGGAGGTCCTGGGATCGAATCCTCGCCCTGCAACCAACTTCCGTTGCACCGCCACGACTTAAGCCGCTGGCCTCCAGCGGTTTCGTCGTTTTCCAGGGGCCAAACCTGCCAAACTGCCCTCCCAACGTCCGCAAGGGTTCTCGTCGGTCCGATTACCAAATTTTGCCAAATTCCTCGGCTCCGAACTTCCGGCCCGAGCCCCGTGCCCTAGGCAAGCCAGGATGCCTTAGGGAAAAGACCCAACTGCCTCCGCAACCTGGCGTTTCCCTCGGCCAGTGCCGCGCGCAGACCGCGCGAACGCCTTTGCCTCGTCCTTCACCTCTGGTAAATAAGGCCGCGTGTCCTTTGGCAGAGCGATGCCACGGGCGATCACCCGTCGTAACGACTGGCGGACCCCAAGCCGGAGCCGTTTGCAGCGCCATACCCTTATTCGGCCCCGCTTCGGCGCCGAAACCACCCCGGGCACCGTAGCACTAAACGCGTGAACAGCCGCGGATCAACATGAAATCGGAACTTAAAACCCGAACTCTGAATGAGCTTATGGCGGCCTATCTTGCGAAGGAGTTGCGCGTCAATCCGGAGTATCAACGCGGGCTACAGTGGGGCATGGCTCAGAAGCAGGGATTAATCGACTCTCTCCTTCGTGGGTATCAAATTCCCATTTTCTACATCCACTTGGAAAGCCGTACCAACAACTACACCCAAGCAATCGAGACCACGGCATGGATTGTTGATGGACAGCAAAGGCTGGCTTCAATTGTCGCCTACTGCCAGAACGAGTTTTCTTTGCCTGATCCAAAAAGGGCAAGGCCCGGGACCATCCTACCGCTGAATCCTGAGGACCTGCCCTCATGGAGCGGCAAAAAAATCCAGGAACTCAACCCCGAAGACCGACACAGGCTGCTTAACCACAGCTTGCCGGTCGTAGAGATTACCGCTGAAAGGAACGAAGTGCGTGATCTCTTCATTCGTTTGCAGGCGGGAACGCCTTTGACCGCCCAAGAAAAGCGGGACGCGTGGCCCGGGGACTTCACGAATTTCGTGATTCAGCATGCTGGCAAGGCAGGCCACCGCCTTTCGAACCCGAAACCGTTCTTCAACCAGTTCCGAAAGACGAACGCCAAACGCCTCACGGTCGCGGACGGAGAGCACTACGTTGACGGCCATGCCGAGATGCGGAAGTTCTTTGCAGGTCTCGCGATGACAATAATGCTCAGGGAGCGCTCTGAGACTGATTTCGTTGACCTCAAGGGAAAGACGATCAACGACTTCTATCTTGATAACCTGGACCTGCCTCCAGACGACGCCGGTGCGCAACGGGTTGTTGGTCTACTTGACCGGATAGTACAGCTGCCGGGTTTTGCGGATCTGAGGGAGGCTGGCCCCATGACGTTTCAGATGGCATTTCACTTTGCATTGCTGGTGGATGCCCTGGATCAAGGCAATTACACTAACGCCTGGAAGTCCTCGATTGTAGGTGCATTTCTCGCGTTCAAGCAGCAGGTAGCAGCCGCGCGCCTACACCACCGGGAAAACCGCGAATCTCTTCCACATCACGAACGATTTGGACGGCTTCTCTCCGGTTCGGGATCCGATACCGCCGAGGTGATACGAATCCGTCACGCATACATGCTTTCCGAAATCTACCCGAAGATTGAAGTCGTCCCTCGTGATCCGACTCGGAGGTTTGATTCGCTGGAGCGCGAGGTCATCTGGAACCGTGACCGCGGGCAGTGTCAGAATCCAAACTGCTCGCGCCCAGACCGTCGGGTTTCCTTTCGGGATGCGACGATTCACCACATTGTCGAGCACACTGCCGGAGGAGCCACCACGCTCAGGAACGGAGTGTTGATCTGCCCTGAGTGCCACGCCAGTCGTGCAGGCATGCAGCACCTGACTCAATACTTCCAGGAGTACATTGCTCGCGCGTACAGCGGCTCGCTGGTGTATGCAAGCGAGCTAACTCTTGATGAGCAGGAGGCCGATGTTCTCGATGAGCGCAACGGAAACGGTGGAGGAGGTATCAAGATTGTAGTTGATTGGGCTGCACTGGACATTGACCGCCCGTCGCAGACAATCCGAAGAGGCAACGACACAGATGCGATCATCGAGTTTCTCAAGCTGCTACTCGATACGTTTGGAAGTCCGATGAGAGAGCAACTTTTGGAGACACCGATTGTCAGATTTCCGCTCTCCGCGAATCCGACTGCAGATTTTCTGAATCGGTCTCAGAACACGCCTTATAGCTACAGGCAGATCCCTGGCACAGATCTTTACTTTTGTCCTCACTCCCAGAGGTCGCAGAAGGTCGAGCGCCTCAAACGATTAGTCTCTCGGCTAACACTGCCAGACGGTGGTGAGTTCCCTGATGGTTGCATTACGGTCTCCGTGGAGGGTGGCGAATAGGAACCGTGACTGGAATAGTGAAATGGGGTTCCTCAGGGCAGTTGATAGGACGGACCTTCGACCCTGGCCTTCGTTCAGATGTGGGCATGAGTTCAGCAGGACCTTGTGCGATTCTACACGCGCATTGGAGTCTGTCGGTTGTATTCGTCATTCCCCGCCTTTCCGGAATCCCTTTTCTATAAACGCTGCCCACAGCTCGTTGGCGAGGGTGATGACACGGGCGAGGTTGGTGGCTGCGGCCTGAACGGCGTTGGCGCGTTCGGCGGTGGGCGCCGCGCCGTAGAAGCCGATCTTCGAGGACGTTCTGGCGCCGACTTGAACTTCCCACGACATGGTGCCGGTGTGGCGCTTCAGGCCTCCGTCAGTGGTGTTCAGGATCAAGTACCCGCCCGGGATCGTCCCGCTCGCTGGATCGGCAGTGACGGTGACCGGCGCCGTCTGCCGCCAGGTCCCCGGCATGCCCGCTACGGTGCAAACGAACTCCGCCCGGTTCTGGTCGCGCCAGAAGTCCCAATGCTCCCCCGTGGTTGACGGGCCGTTCAGGGTGTTCGGGTTGCCGTTCTGGTAGGTTGGGGCGCGGCGGAAGAGTTCCTCGGTCGCGATGACCCAGTTTTGCTGGAACAGGGCGACGAAGGTCGAAGCCTGAAGGGGGGAGGTTCAAGTGCCTCCCTCACCGGAGCGCTTCCCACGTTGAAGGCGCCGGGCGGAACTTGTTGAATTACCTTCACTTCGGCCTCTAAGACCGCTAGGGACTCGGTATGCTTCCTTTGGCAAACAGGAGTGGGCAAGTAGAACCCCGACATGGCCGTCGGACGTGTCGCCGCCCATTCACACCTATTCCGACAGAAACTCCATTTCCGCTGCCATCTCCGGATTGGGCGGCGTTTAGGCCGCCTAAACAGTGTTAGGATCATCATTACCGTCCTATGACAATGCTCTCACGGTCAGCAGTCATTGTTACGTGCGCACTGTGCTTCATCGCGTCGGCTGCGGATTCTCCGAGCCTTGTCATCTCTCTCGACAAAGTAATGTCGAAGGACGAGCAGGAGAAGACGGGAGTTTCCAAGCTGTCCTCGAAGGAGAGAACAGCTCTTGAGCAGTGGCTCACCCGCTTTACGATTGCCGTGGCGACCGAGGCACCTCGACACTCGGCTGATGCTGGCGCAGCAGACCTCACTATTCCCAGAGACCGAAATCCCAATCTGACGCCCTCGGTGAACCCAAAGTTCACGCCGAGCATCAATCCGGACTTTACACCAAGTATCAATCCGGCTTTCACGCCAAGCCTGAATCCAGACTTCACTCCGAGCATCAACCCAGATTTCACTCCAAGCCTCAATCCTCAGTTCACGCCAAGCATCAACCCCAACTTCACCCCGAGCATCAACCCGGATTTCACGCCCTCGCTTGACCCAACTAAGTCTCGGTGGACTGGGTTTTACGTGTTCGACGTGGATGCCGGGTTCATTGGAGTTGCTGTGAAGGTCAAAACAAACGAGAGAGTCATGCTGTTCTTCAACGGCAAAGGCAAGTGGGTTGGCTACTTCGTGTCCAACGACAGCAGAGGTTTCAATTGGTTTGATTTGAAGGGGGAGTGGATTGGTTACGCGGTATTCAATTGTAAAGACAGCTTTAATCTCTTCGACAAGAAAGGAAAATGGAGAGCATATCTGACATAATGCCTAACAATGCGCTGCGGCGAACCCGGCCATCGCGTCCTGGTTGCAATCCACGCGCCCTGTCGGCCGGGTCGCTGAGCTTGGGTCGTTAGGCCTCACCACCCGCAAACCAGCATGGCCCGCCCAAAGTTCCAGAGCAAGACTAAGGCCTACGCGCAGTTTTCCAATCTGCTGTGGCGAACCAAGAGTCTCGTTGATCTAGGCACAGTCGGGATCGACCGCGAGTTGCAGGAGAAGATCGATCCCCTGCTCGCCAAGTTCGCGGAAGTGAAAGGCATCCGCGGCCGGAAGCCGAAGAAGTACGAGCCAACCGTCAAGTCCACCAAGGGCGAGGGCGAGAAAATCAGTATGGAGCTTGACCCACGCTCAGCGCACTTGGTGAAGCGAGCCTTGGAGTCACATCGGAAGCGCCATGACGATCTCCGCTACTTACACTACGCAAGCCTTGCAGTCTCACTCTGGGCCTCGTTCGAGACGTACAACGTCACCCTCTTTGAGCAGTTGTATCGTGAGCGTCCCGAACTTCTCAAGTCTTCGGAGCAGGTTCAGGTTAAAGATGCGGTTGAACACCGCGACTCCATCTTGGACTTCTTGATTGAGCGTCAGCTTGAAGCAATTGGACATCTGAAGCTCAAGGATGTCATCGAGTACTACAAGAAGCGGTTGGGCATCGAGATCTCGGCGACACGTGCGGCGAAACTGGAGAAGTACTATTTCCTCCGCAACGTAGTCGCGCACAAGACTGGCTTAGTCCGACCTATCCAGAAGCTCAAGGCGCAGCAGGACTTTCATATCGTCGGCGACGAAATTCAGGTGTCAAAGACCTTTCTCCTTCGTATGGCGAACGTTATTGAAGCGACAGTCAGGTTCATAGAGGCGAAAGTCATCGCGCAGTTTTACAAGTGAGGCCTAACCCTTCGCTGCACCCGAAGTCCTACAGCCGCCTTCGGCGGCTTCCGGCCTCGGGTGAGCTCAATCGTCGGGCGCGCTTTATCAAGAGCTTATGGCGACCTCGAAGAATTGCTTATACAAGGGTTTTGAAATTGATGTAGCGCAAGCCTTACACATCAGAAAGGCAGGCCGCGGACCGGTATTCCTATGCCTTGAATGCAAGAGCCCAGTCAAAGTGCACAAAGCCGGAGGCCGCACTGTTGGACACTTTGAGCACCTGCAGCGGAACGACAGTTGCCGCCTCAGCCATAGCAAGGCGTATAAATACGCTCCAGAGAAGAGGACTTCGCAGCACCGGCAGCGTCCGATTTCTGAGGCAGGAGCTGAGGAGGGCTTGCGGGAAGAGAGACAGCATTTCCTCAAGAAGCGTAACGCACCATTGGCGCGAGAGTGCAAAAGATTCAACGACTACACGTGTCAGGCGTGCGGGTTTAAATGCAAGAGCGGCAATAGGTATATCATCGATTGCCACCATCTGAAACCCTTAGAGTTTGGAGTGAGAGAGACGCGCTTCACGGACTTAGTCTGCCTATGTCCCAACTGCCACCGCATAGCGCACTCTGAAGATCCTCCCATAGCGTTGCGTCAGCTCAAAGTTATCGCTGGAGTGTGCAGTTGCAAATTGCTTCGGAACAAGTACTGACAGGTTCTGCGAAAAGACTTGCCCGACCAGTCGCTCATGCGAACAGCGGGCGCTGTGGCGCCTGAGGAGGTTGGCTTTCTTTCCAGGCGTCGCATAATTTTGTTCAACGAAAGATGCCTATAGTAAACGTCAAGCTCAGCCCGAAAAAGCTTGCACCTTTTGGCAAAAAGGCGCTTGCCGCCGCGATGTTTCAGAAAGGTGCACACTTTGTCGGTGCTTCGATACTCCTTCGGCAGAAAAGTGGCTTTCATGATGTTGTCCTACACCTCTTGGCCCAGGGCTTCGAGGTTATGCAGAAGGGCCTTCTCTTGGCGCGCGACTACGACACTTTCCGTCCGCAGCTACGCAAGCTGGGCCACGATTTGGTCCGAGGAGCAGATGCGTTGCATTCCGCTTACAAGCTGAAACCGATGAAGAAGAACCTACGCGAAGAGTTGCAAGCGCTCAGCGATCACTATCGAGATCATAAACTACGCTACGCGGGCATTCAGGATCTTTTGGGGCTTCCCACGCGTGAGCTGAAGGCGGATCTCGTCTTGCGTCAGGCTACGGCGCTGATGCTCCTTGCGCGAAGGGTATTCAAATGAATGAAGAGCCGCGGAAGTACTGACATGACCAGAACGCCGAATCAGGTCACTGGAGCGACCGCGGGCGGGGCGCCTCACTGGCCAATGCGGACGCGCACAGCCGCCCGCGTCGCTCAGTTCTGGCGTCAGGAATCGCAAAGCACCCCCGTGGACGGACCGAAGACACTCGCCAGCCAACTCGAGCGCGCAGCACGAACTGCCCTGCTCTCGCAGCCTCACGTGGAAGCCTTGGCTCGCCTCGTCGAAAGGATGCGGCAGGCGAAGGGGCCAAGCTACGAGATCCCCGACTTTGACCCCTTGGACGGCGGTAGTGATGCGGAAGTCCTCTTTCTTCTGGAGGCTCCTGGACCGAAGGCCTTGGCCAGTGGATTCGTGTCGCGGAACAACCCCGACGAGACAGCCAAGAACTTCTTCCAATTCAACGCCGAGGCGGGAATTGATCGCCGCCGCACCATCACCTGGAATGCGGTGCCTTGGTACATCGGATCAGGAACGAAGATCAGACCGGCAAAGCGCGAAGACGTGCGTGAAGCCGATGAATGGCTCAAGGCACTACTGGCAATCCTCCACCGGCTCCGAATCGTCGTGTTCGTGGGCCAGAAAGCACTGCACGCGCAAGGCGTCGTTCAGTGCAGCCGACCGGATGTCGAAGTCATGACCATACCGCACCCAAGCCCGATGTTCATCAACCGCGCCTCAGGCAACCGCGGCCGTGTCATGGCAGCTCTACAGGAACTCGCAGCTCGCATGGCCACAAGCGATGCCTAACCCCTCGCTCAAGCGGAGCGCCAACGGCAGGCCACCAGGCTCGGTCTGGCGGTACGCGGTACATTTTCGCGAGCCCGGGCTTGGCGTCCTGCCGTCGCCGCCCGCTTAGCTCGAACGTTATGCCCCGCCCTTCACCAACCCCTTCTCAACAAGCGCCGCCCGGAGTTCGTTGGCGAGGGTGATGACGCTAGCGAGGTCCCAGGCTGAGGCCAGGACCTGGAGGACGGGAGCGTCCGCGCGGCATTCTAGGTTCTGCGTCACGTTGAACCCGAAGCACAGCCGGCTGAGGGCACCGGCCTCAGTTCTTGTGGTGATTGTAGGTTGTCGCCTCCGGTGGAGGTGTGCAATTCTGGAGCACCCGCCGTCCCATCGACCTAGCACGGCGCAGCCTGATGGAAGTCGTTCGTGACAGGCAACTAGCACACCGGCTTTGGCCACATCGCGTTCCCCGCCACGCGGGTACGCAACAGGCTCTTCTTCGTCTCCTGATAGTTGCGATCTGGTCTGACCTCCTGCGATTGGCATGATGAACAAGAAGTCGCTCACCGAGGCTGATATCCGGTCCAAGTTCATCACGCCCGCGCTCGTCGGGCCGAATGGCGACAAATGGAACCTGATGACCCAGATTCGGGAGGAAGCGTTCTTCACCAAGGGCCGTGTCATCGTGCGCGGCAAAATGGTGATGCGCGGCGAGGCCAAAAAAGCCGACTACATCCTGTCATATCGGCCAAACCTTCCGCTGGCCGTCATCGAGGCTAAGGACAACAATCATTCCGTTGGCGCCGGTATGCAGCAGGCGTTGGAATACGCCGAGATCCTCGACATCCCCTTCGCCTACAGTTCCAACGGCGACGCATTCTTGGAGCACGACCGGACCAAGACCCGCGGCACGGTAACGCGCGAGATTCCACTCGATCAGTTCCCCTCGCCCGAGAAGCTGTGGTCGCGGTATCGCCTAGCCAGGGGTTACACCCCCGAGCAGGAAGCCGTCGCCACCCAGGATTACTACAACGACGGCTCGCAGAAGTCCCCGCGCTACTACCAGCTGATCGCGATCAATCGGACCGTCGAGGCCATCGCTCGCGGTGAAAACCGCATCCTGTTGGTGATGGCCACTGGCACCGGGAAGACTTACACCGCCTTCCAGATCATCTGGCGGCTGTGGAAGTCGGGCCGCAAGAAGCGGATCCTCTTCCTCGTCGACCGCAACATTCTCGCCGACCAGACGAAGACCAACGATTTCAAGCCGTTCGGCCAGGCGATGACCAAAATCACCAACCGGACGGTCGACAAGGCCTTCGAGATCTACTTGTGCCTGTATCAGGCGGTGACGGGGACGGAGGAGGAGCAAAACGTTTACCGGCAATTCTCGCCGGATTTCTTCGACCTGGTGGTGGTGGACGAATGCCACCGAGGTAGCGCTGCCGAGGACGCCGCGTGGCGGAAGGTTCTCGACTACTTTACGTCGGCAACGCAGATCGGTCTCACGGCCACTCCCAAGGAGACCCGCGATGTTTCCAACATCGAGTATTTTGGTGACCCGATTTACACCTACTCCCTTCGCCAGGGAATCTCCGACGGCTTCCTCGCCCCCTACAAAGTGGTTCGCATCGGCCTCGACCGGGATCTCGACGGTTGGCGACCCGAGGAAGGACAGCTGGATAAGTACGGCCAAGTCATCGAGGACCGTGAATATAACCTGCATGATTTCGACCGAAACCTCGTCCTTGAGAAACGCACGGCTCTCGTGGCCGCGAAGGTGACGGAGTTTCTCAAGTCCACCAATCGTTTCGCGAAGACGATCATCTTTTGCGAAAACATCGATCACGCTGAGCGGATGCGGCAGGCAATGGTCAACGCGAATCCCGACTTGGCGGCTGCCAACGCCAAGTACGTGATGCGCATCACTGGCGACAACGACGAGGGCAAGGCTCAGCTGGACAATTTCATCGATCCGGAATCCACCTACCCGGTCATTGCCTGCACCTCGCGGCTTATGAGCACCGGCGTCGATGCCCAGACCTGCCATCTCATCGTCCTGGATCGGCGGATCGCATCGATGACGGAGTTCAAACAGATCATTGGACGGGGCACTCGCATCAACGAGGACTATCAGAAGTACTATTTCACCATTATGGATTTCAAACGGGCCACCGCGCTCTTCGCGGACCCGGACTTCGATGGCGACCCGGTTCAGGTCTACGAACCGAAGGATGGTGGAACCGTCGTGCCCCCGGACGAACCTGGGGACCAGGACGAAGACCGGACTCGCGTGGAAATCCACGTCGACGGCCCTCCACCCGACGATTCAACGGGCCCCTGGCCAGTTTCGACCCGATACGTTGTGGATGATGTTGAGGTCCGGGTCGCCACCGAACGCGTTCAATACCTCGACGAGCATGGCAAGCTTATCACCGAATCGCTGCGGGACTACACGCGCAAGGCGGTGCGGAAGAGCTATTCCTCACTTGACGCCTTTCTCGCCTCCTGGAACGACGCCGAGCGCAAGCAGGCCATCATCGACGAACTGGCCGGCCAGGGGGTCTTCCTGGCGGAACTCGAGGAGCAGGTGGGGGCAGAGTTCGACGCGTTTGATCTCATCTGCCACGTCGCGTTCGATCAGCCACCGCTGACCCGGAGGGAGCGGGCGGAAAAGGTGAAGAAGCGGAACGTCTTTGGGCGCTACGGGGACAAAGCCCGCAAGGTCCTAGACGCCCTGCTGCAGAAGTACGCCGACACCGGGATCGCCAGCGTCGAGTCGATGGAGATTCTGAAGGTGGATCCGCTGACCGCCTTCGGGACGCCGGTGGAGATTGTCGGCGCCTTTGGCGGCAGGTCCGCCTACCTCGCCGCCATTCGGGAACTGGAGGCCGCCCTGTACGCCAAGGCAGCCTGAAGGTGCGGCAGCAACCCCGGAAACGACGATGCACCTGATCTACTTCGACGAGTCCGGGAACTCCGGCAACAACTTGGCCGACCCACAGCAGCCCGTGTTCGTCCTTGGCGCCCTGATCGTCCACGAGGGTGCTTGGCAGGCGGTCGAGGCCGAGCTGGAATCCGTCCTGAATCAACATCTCCCATCACCGCGGCCCATCGGCTTCGAGGTTCACGCAGGGGACTTGCGACAGGGTACCGGCGCCTTCAAAGGGGTTGCTGTGGCGACCCGCGTCGCCATTCGGGACGAATGGCTCCGTCTGGCGGGCAAGCACGGTCTACGATTCATCTATCGGGCCATCACCAAGTCCCGGTACGGCCACTGGATGAAGTCCACCTTCGGCCAGCACATCGTGGTCAACCCCCACCTGGCCGCCTTTCCGCTCGTCGCCCAGGTCGCCAACAACTACCTCCGCACGCTCCCCGGGAACGCCCTCGGGATCATCATTTCGGACGACAACCGGGAGGTCGTGGACGACATCGAGCGCTTCCTTAAGCTTCTGCGAGCCGCCTCAGGAACGCTCCGCCTCGATCGCATCATCGAGAAGGGGTTCTTCATCGATTCGAAGAAGAGCCTCCTGATCCAGTTGGCCGACCTTTGCGCCCTTCACGCCCGCAAGCACGAGGAACGGAAGATTGGCTTGGCGCCCAAATCCATCGACGACAGAGGGATCCAACTGCTCCAATCCCTCGTCCACCGTGGCGAAGAGTCCTTCACCGACGTCATCCAATGGCTGCAAGAGGTCCAGAAATGAAAGGAGCGGCGAGGAGCCCCAGGGGGACTCGGGTCGCCTATGGGGCGGCCGCTCTCGTCGCTGACCCAAGCATCGGCTGATTTCCCGGTTTTTCCAATCCTTTGTTTTTCGCTCATGCCCAACGTCTCGAACCTCGTCAAAACCATCCAGGATATCATGCGCAAGGACGCCGGCACTTACGGCGACGCGCAGCGCCTGGAACAGCTCGGCTGGATGTTCTTCCTGAAGATCTTCGACGATCGGGAAAAGGAGCTCGAACTCCTGCGCGACAACTACAAGTCACCCCTGCCAAAGCACCTGCGCTGGTCTACCTGGGCCACCGACGACGAGGGGATCACCGGCGACGCCCTGCTCGACTTCGTCAACAACACGCTCCTGCCCAAGTTGAAGGCGCTGACTAGCGGCGGCGATCGGATCGCGGGGCTGGTCCGCATGGCGTTCGAGGACGCCAACAATTACATGAAGAACGGGACGTTGATGCGGCAGGTCATCAACAAGATCAACGGCATCGACTTCAATGCCTCGGATGACCGCCACATGTTCGGCGACATCTATGAGAAGCTGCTGAAAGACCTTCAGTCGGCAGGCAATGCCGGCGAATTCTACACCCCGCGCGCCGTCACCCAGTTCATCGTCGAGCAGGTCAATCCGCGCCTGGGCGAGACCATCCTCGACCCGGCCTGCGGGACCGGCGGTTTCCTGGTGTGCGCCATTGAGCACTTGCGGAAACAGGCCAAGACCGAGGCAGACGAGCGCGCTATCCAGGACTGCTTCAGCGGCATCGAAAAGAAGCACCTGCCGCACGTCCTCTGCATGACCAACCTGCTCCTGCACGGCATCGACGTCCCCTCGAACGTCCGGCACGACAACACGCTCGCCCGGCCGCTGCGCGATTGGGGCCCGAAGGAGCGGGTGGACGTCATCGTCACCAATCCACCGTTCGGCGGTATGGAGGAGGACGGCATCGAGTCCAATTTCCCCGCCGAGTTTCGAACCCGGGAAACCGCCGACCTATTCCTCGTGCTGCTGATGAAGATCCTCAAGCCGGGCGGGCACGCCGGCCTCGTGCTGCCGGACGGCACGCTGTTCGGGGAAGGGGTGAAGACCCGCATCAAGGAGGCGCTCCTCACCGAGTGCAACCTTCACACCATCGTCCGCCTGCCCAACGGCGTCTTCAACCCGTACACCGGCATCCGCACCAACCTGCTGTTCTTCACCAAAGGCGAGGCCACCCGGGAGGTCTGGTACTACGAGCACCCGTACCCGCCGGGCGCCAAGAGCTACAACAAGGGTAAACCGATCCGCATCGAGGAGTTCGAGGCGGAGAAGAAGTGGTGGGGCAAGCCCGACAAACACGGGGCCTACAGCAAGCGCGAGGAGAACGAGCGCGCCTGGCGGGTGTCCATCGACCAAATCAAGGCGGGGAACTTCAACCTCGACCTGAAGAACCCGCACAGCGCGGACGAAGGCCCCGGTGACGTGGACCATCTGCTGCCCGAGTATGAGAGGCTGCTGGCCCAGATCGCGGAGACTCGGGCGAAGCTGAAGCAGGAGCTGCACAAAGCCCTCACCGCCAGCGCCGGGAGTGTCGAATGAAGCTGGAGACGTTCTTCGAGAAGTTCGATCTCCTCGCCGATGCGCCGGATGCGGTGGCGAGGATGAGAGAGCTGGTGCTGCAACTCGCGGTGCAAGGCAAACTGATCGATCAACTTCCCGGCGATGAACCCGCAATCAGACTCCTCGGGCGAATGGAGAAGATCAAGGAACGGCTAATCAACGAACGCCTCATTCGCCGACAGGAAACCGAGCCGATTGGCGACGACGTCGCCCCTTTCTCAATTCCGGAGTCTTGGGCCTGGACACGCCTCGGGGAGATTGGCGATTGGGGCTCCGGTTCGACTCCCGCACGAGGGAATCATGACCTTTATGGTGGTGGGATCACATGGCTGAAGTCAGGTGAGCTGAACGACAATCAGGCACTCGCTGGCTCGTCAGAAACAGTCACAGAGCTGGCCTTGAAGGCTGGGTCATTCCGGCGAAACCAGCCCGGCGACGTTTTGTTCGCAATGTACGGCGCAACCATCGGCAAAGTCGCGATTCTTGCAGAACCGGCGGTAACCAATCAGGCGGTGTGCGGATGCACGCCTTTCGAAGGCATTTCAAACCGTTACCTTTTCAATTATCTGATTTCTCAGCGGGCTGCCTTTCACGCAGCCAGTGAGGGTGGAGCACAGCCAAATCTTTCGAAGGTCAAGATCCTTGCTTTTCCATTTCCCCTCCCCCCCCTCGCGGAGCAAAAGCGGATCGTGGCGAAGGTGGATGAGTTGATGGCGTTGTGTGATCGGCTGGAGGCGCAGCAGCAGGAACGGGAGACGCGGCACGCCGCGCTCGCCCGCGCCTCGCTGTCCCGCTTCGCCGACGCACCCACCCCGTCCAACCTCAACTTCCTCTTCCACAAGTCCTACGACATCGCCCCCGCCGACCTCCGCAAAACCATCCTCACCCTCGCCGTCCAAGGCAAACTCGTCCCCCAAGACCCCAATGACGAAGTTGCGGAGGAGTTGCTTGCGCGTCTTGAACGAGGGCGGGAAGGCATCGCGAGGGAACATGGTGTTCGTCCTCCGAAGAACGTGCCGCCACTGACAGCCGACAACCACCCTCACGACATACCCGACTGTTGGAAGTGGAGCAGAATCGGCCATCTCGCACTTGTCATCGACTACGGAACCTCGCACAAGGCTGACAACGATTCGACCAAGATTCCGGTCTATCGTATGGGAAACATTATCAACGGTCGTTTGGTCAACGAGAATTTGAAATACGTTGCTGAAGGAATCGACGACCTTCCGGGACTCTACCTCAACACCGACGACATTCTATTCAACCGCACGAATAGCTACGAACTGGTGGGCAAGGTTGGTATCTACACAGGCCCCGATTACGCCGCGACATTTGCATCCTATCTCATTCGCATTCGACTTCCGTCCGCGTTCCTCTATCCAACCTTCTTCAGTCTTGCGATGAACGCGCCGTATTTCCGGCAGACCCAGATCGAGCCGGAGGTCGTCCAACAATGCGGGCAAGCGAACTTCAACGGAACCAAGCTGGCTTGGACAGTTGTACCGGTCCCACCCCTCGCCGAACAACGCCGGATCGTGGCTAAAGTGGAGCAACTAATGGCCTTGATGGACGCGTTGGAAACGCAGCTTGCCGCCTCCCGAGGCACCGCTGAAAAACTGCTCGGCGCCCTTTTCGCTGAACCCACGCGCTGAAGTCAATTTATGCCTCTAACTACCGAAATCCTCTTCGATAAACCCCAGAAGGAAATCGCCACGCAGATTCGTGATCGGTTGAATCGCTGTGTTAATTTTTCAATCGTTGCAGGCTTCATCACTGTCGAAGGTGTAGAATCGATCTCTGCCCCGATACGCGCGAACCCTGGTAAACTGTCCGTTTTGGTGGCAGGGGCAGGCACATATCGTGCCTATGATGCGCTCGACCGTTTGATCGGTGCGGGCGTTCCTCAAGGCCGACTATTCGTACATCTTGGTCACTCACGCCCAACCGGCCAAGGGGCGCGACACTCCTTTTATCGGTATCATCCAATGCTTCACAGCAAGATCTACCTGATGGAGATGGGAGACGGCACAACATGCGCTTTCATAGGGTCCCACAACATAACTGGCTTCGCCTTGCTCGGTCTCAATGGCGAAGCCGCCGTCCTGCTTGAAGGCCCTTCAAGTGATCCTCAGTTTGATGCCATCAGGAAGCACATTGACGAGAGTCGCCTGCAGGCCACTCCATACGCCCCTGGCATGAAGGAGGCCTATGCCTGGTGGACTACACAGGCGTTCGAGGGGCTTCGAGACAAGTCCAACGATGCCCCTCGGGATGGGGAGGCAAAGAAGACTATCGTCGTCCTAGCTGCAAGAGCTGATAACCCGTTACCCAAGAAGGACGACATTATATATTTCGAGATCCCTGCGGCGCTCGGCAAGATAACCTCACTCCAAGCAGAGGTCCATATCTACATTTTCCCGACGAAGCCTGCGACCCCATACTCGGGCTTAGACAGTCTAGATAATGCCCGGGCGTCGCTGTGGTGCAAGGCCATGGGATTGGAATTGGAGCAAGGCGGGTCAGAACTGAAAGCAGACTGGTTTATTATGAGCAAATCAGATCCGCGGCTAGTTCACGCGCCAAGCCCATTCCGTCCGAGCCCTGCGCCAGGAATGCAGCAGGTCCGTGTCAAGGTATCGAACGAAGTCTATGGCAAGTTCGAGTATCTTTTTGACACTTCAAAGAAGAATTGGGAGCCCGAGTTTGACCATCAAGCCAAGATTCAGCTCTCTGAGCAAGAGCGAAGTCTACTTGGGAGCTTAAACTTGATACCTCCGGAGGATAGAGAGTGGTTTCTTGTCAAAGCCCTCCGTGGTGATCAACCAGAGAATACCGCATACGTGAAGGCGCTTGCCGACTCCTCTCCAGAATCTGGCAGCTACGTGCTGATCTCACTTCGACGTCGGAAGAAAGAGGAAGGATGAACAAATCGTCGAGAATGACCCCTTCAGCCATCGTTGCCGAACAAAGCCACATCGAGGCCAATGTGGAGCAACTGATGGCATAACCGAAGCATCGGAATCGCACCTTTCCACTCACCTCGCCTAACTCAACTGCCTTGGAGAGCCCTGATGCTCCAAACTGTCACCGCCATCCGCTTCGAAAAACCTGTTTCTTCAGGCAAGACCAGGCCTGGTGTCTTTGCCTGCGCGCTGGAGGACGCGACCGAAGTCGAGTTGGTCGTCAAGTTCGCCGGCGGTTGCGACATGAAGGGGCGAGCGCTGGCAACCGAGGCCATCGCCGGAATGATGGCCGCCGATCTTGACCTGCCCGTGCCAGAGCCCTTCGTGGTCGTGCTGGAACCAGGTTTTGCCGACATGATTCCGGACCCCGCAGTCCGCGAGCGGGCAAGACGACTGCCGATACCTGCCTTCGGATCCAGGAAACTGCCTCCCGGCTATTCGACGATTCTCGCTGATCGCCAAATCCCGAGCGCACTCCAGCAGACCGCGGCAGAGATCCTTGCCTTCGATACTTTCATCGTGAACCCCGACCGGTCAGTGGCGAACCCCAATTGCCTGTCGAACGGTCGAAAGTTTGCGATCTACGATCACGAGTTGGCGTTCTTCACCGAGGGTCTCATCGGCTGGCAACCGCCTTGGGAGCCCGGCGGCGTTGTCTTTCCGAAGGGATTGTCGGCCAATCGAAGGCACGTCTTCCTGGAGCAGCTTCGCGGGCAGGAATTGAGTTTCAAGCGCTTGGCAGGGGCCTTCGACCTCTTGACCAATGGTCGACTGACCGAGTACCGGACCGCCCTCCCACCCGAGTGGATCGGAGACGGACAGGCGGTGGATGGCATTCTGGACTACATTGCCGAGTTGAAACGAAACGTAGATGCTGCGATCCAGCAATTGAACACCGCACTGCGATGAAGACGCCCTACAACTACACCGTCTTGCGCTACGTGCACGACACGACCACGGGCGAGTTCGTGAACGTGGGCGTCGCGATCTATTCGCGCGAGTCCCGCTATGCCAGCGCCCTGTGCCGAAGCACATTTGGCCGTCTCTCGAAGATCTTTCCTGGAATGGATGGCGAGGTCTTCAAGGGCCTGATGCGCCATATCCAGTCGCGGTTCGAGGAGCGGGGGGACGCGCTAAAGACCGAATTGCCGTTGGAAGGCCTACCCGACTCGGTGATGCAGATCGCGCATGCGGTCCTGCCGGCTGACGACAGCACTCTCCAGTGGGCACCGGCGGGGAGCGGGCTCACCGAAGATCTACCGCGCACCCTGGAGTCTATTTTCAACCGAATGGTCACCCGTTATGACGAACGCCCGCAGCAGGAGCGTCGCACAGACGACGAAGTGTGGCGCGGGTTCCGCCGAAGCTTGGAGAGCCGGCACGTGCTCAAGTATTTGCAGTCGAAGAAGATCTCCGTTCAGGACGATGAAGTGGAGTTCCAGTACGCGTGGAAAAACGGGGTGTGGCACTGCCTGGAGCCGGTGTCGTTGGACCTGAGCAGTGCCGACAGCATCCGCGATAAGGCGCACCGCTTGCTTGGGCAGGTCACGAGCGTCCAGCAGGCGAAGGACCGGTTCAAGCTGTACCTTTTGCTCGGCGAACCCCAACAGGATGGGCTGCGCAGTGCCTTCGAGAAGGCGGTCAGTATCCTGAGCAAATTGCCGGTGGAGCATCAGGTCGTGCGTGAGGAACACGCCGACAAGTTCACCGAGCAGTTCGCCCGGGAAATCGAGGCGCACGAGGCCAAGTAATCCGCCAAAGCGCCGGTGTCCGGGTGCTTTTCAGTTGTCTCGTGCGATGCAGGTCCGAGTCTCGCGTTCGAGTTTGTTGAGGCAGTGGGAGGCCGTTCCTTTTCGGAGGGTCTATTTCGCGGAAGGCTGCCGATCGCACCGAGGCCGCCGGCAGACGATGACCGATGGGGCTCGCTCAGCGAATGAAGGCGGCCCCCAGGACGCTTTTGTTCCCCCAGACCGGCGGAATCTCGCGAGGTGGGCCCCCCGTTGGGTCCCATCGTTCGCGAAGGGGGGGGCGGGGCCTGGGGGTGTGGGGACCGTCGGCCAGCAAAAAGGGATTCCTTTGGTCCGATCGGTCGACCCGGTAGAGGAACCGGCAACGAGCTCAGGCCTTCTGTCGAAAGAGGGCAAAGCTGGGGCGCCGTAGGGTCAACCGCGACAGGCTACACTCGGCTACACTTTTGGCTACACTTGCGATTCCGTTCTTCGGCTCCTTGCTGGCACAAGCAAAAGTCAGTTTTGATTAATAATAACACGCCTTTGAGTGGTATCCGACGCAACCCAAAGAATCGCGATGAAAGCGGCGATTTTCGAATTTTAAGTCCCCTGCGTCTGCCATTTCGCCACATCGGCAATCAACACTTACCAACGACTCAACGGAGGGTCGCTGCCACGGATTTGAGGAATGCGACACTTTTGCCTCGTGAAGCCGCTCGAATCCCCGAGCCATTCCACGGCGGAACGCTACAACCCGGTCCTCGATGACCGCAAGCGGCGGGTCCGTAGCCTCTGACGGAAGACTGGCCGCTTCCTGGCCCGGCTCTCCGCACGCCGCGATGCTCAACGCGGGCGTCAAGCCACGGACGAGCGATCCGGCAAAAGCAGCCAGCCGGGCTTGGAAAGTTGGGGAATGATCGCTGGGGACTTGCGGCGGTATAGCTTTCCCAGTTCATAGGCCAATCGAACGGTCTTCTCCCGCAAGCGAAGCTCGACCTCCAGTTCCATGCTCAGCTCGGCTCCCTCCCAATGCTCGCGCCACAGGAGACCGCTGCCATCAGGCGGAACGGTCACCCGGACGTTGGGTGTCACGGAATGGCCGCTGTCCCCCCACTCGTAGCTCACGGAAGTCAGGCAGACCTCTATGGGCCCCAAGGTCTCGCCCAGCACATAAATGCTCCACTCCTTGCCGTCGCTCATTTCCTCACGACAGACCGCCAGGCGGCATAGGGGCTCGGTCATGGACGTGTCGTGCATCGGAAGCCTCCAGTTCTTTCCAGAACGGCACGCGGACGATGAACCCCGAAGAGTGTTTACCACCGAGGCGCTGAGGCACAGAGATGAGGTGCCGATGCCGTTACTCTCGGTGCCTCCGTGCCTCTGTGGTGAAGACCGGTTCATGGGTAGTTATTGGCGCCCGCCACGCCGCCCGCCTCCGGTAATGACGGGAGGACGCCATACTGTTCGGGTGGAATGGAGCCGACATCGCAGAAAAAGATAACACGCCCCCGAGAGCGCCCGCAATCGGTCGACGATCAGGTCGAATCGTCCACCGTCAAATCTCTATCCGCCGTGGGCGACTACCGGTTCGAGATTCGGTCCGTCCGAAATTCCTCAATCTTCCTGCGCCGAACGCCGGTACGCGACACGCAGGCGGCCATTTGCTCCAGGCATGTCCCTTGCTAATCCAACATCATGAACCAAGCGCCCCCATCGTCACCCGCTCCGTCCACCAACCTTTCCACCAACGCGATCGCCGGCTTGGCCTACCAGTATTATCTCGATGAGCACTGCCCGGAAGGACGAGCCCTGGACCATTGGCTGCGTGCAGAACAAGCCCTCAGTCAGGAGACCAGGAATGGACCCAAGGATGCCAACGGCGTTCCCCTGGCGGATTTGTCGAGATGGGTCGCCGAAGGCGGCACGGCCATCCCAGCCCCTCTCGATTCTGCCCAGGAATTCTCGCCCTCTCAGGTCAGGTCCCGTGAACAGCCCGCCAAGAATCCAACCTCGCCACGGCAGTTCACCCGGCCTCAAGCCAGGAGACGCCACCTCCGCTGACGGAGACGGCACGGAGCCTTCGCTCATGAAATGTCCGGGATGCGATGGTGTTGATGGCTCCACCCAGTTAGGTCCCTATCTTGTCCCTTCACCGCGCCAGCCTGTCTTCGCAACGAGAGGCCGGCCGTGAACCGAAGGAACGGCGAATCATCGGGCAAAGCGCAATCCGGTCATTGCTTTTTGCACGTTCCAAGCGCCCGACCCGGTGGGGCCGCTGCCCCGCGCGACCCAGCTCTTCCGTCGCTGGCCTCCGCCTGGATCCAAAACTGATTCATGATCGGCGCGGATGGACTCAGGCTGAGCGGTACTCTCGTCATTCATCGGTGCACTTGCATCGAGCGCAACGGCGCACATGCTCGTCTCCGTGCTCACGCGTCGCGCGTTCGTCCAGGCCACTCCGGCGGCTCTCGGTTCGCTAGCCGCCGTTTCCTGCGCCTTGGAAGCTGCCAAGCCGCAACCGCCGGTCATCGGCCGCAGCACCCGAGTCCCGCGCCCGGGGAACCAGGAAGGCGTCGCGACGCTTGACCTGGGCCGCCGCCAATCCCTGCGCATTCTCCAGATCACCGACAACCACTTCTTCTGCGGCGTGGAGGAAGGTCTCGTCACTACCGACGCGGATCGCTCGACCGAAAAGGACTGGCAGGCGCATGTCCGCATCCAGAAGCCCGACCTCATCGTGGCCTCGGGCGATCTCTGGCACGACAATCCGGGCGGCCGCGGACAGAAGACCCTGGAACATGTGCTGCCGAAACTCGCCGCGCTCGAAGTGCCCTGGGCGTTCACCTGGGGCAACCACGATCAACTCGACCATTACCAAACGGGCCATGACGCTCTGGAATCAGCCCGGCACTCACTTTACCGCGGCGGCGCGTCTCACGGCGATTATCGAATCGAGATCCGTGGCTCGGATCAAAAGCCGGTCGCGCATTTGTTCCTGATGAACAGTCACCAGGCGGGACTCGACGAGTGGCAACTGGCCTGGCTGCGTCACGTGCACCAAGACTTGAAGGCGCAGGGAACCGGATCACTGACAGCCCTCGCGTTCTTCCATATCCCGTTGCTCGACCAGAGCACGCTGTTTCGCGAAGGCGTCAGCAAAGGCGTGCAGTACGAAAAGGTCTGCAACGAGGCTGAGGACGGCACCGCTCTGCCGGTGCTCGCCGAATCGGGCACCCTCCGCGCCTGTTTCTGCGGACACGACCACGAGAATGACTACACGGTGCGCGATCGCAACATCGATTTGGTTTACGGCCGAGCGACGGGTTACGCCGGGTACGGCGGCGAGAAAGTTCGCAAGGGCGCAAAGCTGATCGAGTTCGACCTCGTCACGGGTGCCTACGCGCAAGTCACGGTGTTTGCCGACGGCACCACGTGGAAGCCTGAGTGAGTGGTCGGCTGCGCGCCCCCCTCGCCCCGGACCGCGACGCGTCCCTGCGGCGCCACCTCTTTGCCCCACTCGCCCCCCTGCGGGTCCGGAGGCCCCGCGCTCCTCGCGGACCGCGACGCGTCCCTGCGGCGCACCCGCTTTGCCCCGCTCCCCCTGCGGGTCCGGAGGCCCCGCGCTCCTCACCCATTCGTTCGGCTCCATCTCTTCCCCATTCCCCACCCACCCTTCCCCATCTCGTCCGCACATCAGGGTGGCAAACGCCGCGTGTTCTGGTTCCATACGACCGACCGATCGGTGTCGCGATATCCATGAAGCCCCATCACGCGGTAATCCTTGCCCTCCTTCAGACTCTGCCCGGGAACGCCCAGGTCGTGATCAACGAGATCTTCTACAATGCGCCGGAGGATCAAGACGACGTGCAGTGGATCGAACTCCACAACACCACCAAGGAGAGCGCCGATTTGTCCGGTTGGCGATTGGCCAAGGCCATCAAGTTCGCCTTCCCCTCCAACTTCACCATTGCCCCGAATGGCTACGCCATCCTGTGCAAGAACAAGGCGGCTTTCGCTACCTTCTACTCGATCTCGCCGGCCGGCGAATTCGACACGGCACTCAAGCAGAACAAGCAGAACATCGAGTTGATCGACCGCGACGGAAGAACCGTGGATCGCATTGAATTCGACGATGAACCCCCCTGGCCTCTTGGACCCGATGGCTGGAGCGCGTCGTTGGAGCGGATTTGTCCGACCTGCCCGGGAACGCAGCCCGAGAATTGGATCGGTTCGCCTTTATCGGAGGACTCGGAACGGCCCGGCGGAACTCCCGGCACCAAGAACGCCGGCTTCAGCGCCACCTTCCCGCCCGTGATCAGCGCGGTGATGTACCCATCCAAGGCGGTCGCACCTCAACAGCCCATCGCGGTGGAGGCGAAGGTGCAGAGCAAGAGCGCGCTGAAGCAGGTGGCCTTGCGATATCGGATCGTCAGTTCGGGATCAGTGGGCGAGGAAACCGTCGTGCCTATGACGAGCTCCGGAAATGATGGGGTCTACCGCGGTAGCATTCCAGGGCAGGCCGCGGGGCGCATCGTGCGTTTTCGCATCGGCGCCACCGATGCCAACGACGCCGAACGACTCCACCCGGCTCCCACAGAGCCTCGCCCGGCATTCTCATGTCTGGTCTTCACCCACGATAGCCGGGCGAAGGTTCCTCTGGCCTATCTGATTCATACCGACCCGGACGAGGCCCAGGTGGCGATCGCTCAGGCGCAGGATGCCCCGCGAGGTTCGCTCCAAGGGCCGGAAGGGCAGGCCCGAATCATGGCCCAGATGCAGTTTCAGGCGGCGCTCGATCTGGCCCGCCTCTGGGTTTCTCTGACGCTCAGCAATGCCACATCCACCAACCTCAGCTCTCTTCGGTCCGTCTTCATCCGAATCGAAAGCCAGCGGGCGGCGCTGGAAAAGAAAATCGTTGGTGACGCGGGAATGGAGGATGTCGCCAAAGGGATCGATCCCGTCGTCCAACCGCTGCGAACCGACCTCGATGGAGCCTTGAGACCGCTCTTGAGTGCCGACCAAACGAAGGCTTATGAGGCTTGGCGCAATGCAGCCCCGGCCTCCCCACCACCCGGGGAAGAACGCCCAGACCCGTCTGGCATGCTCCGGCAGTTCATTCCACTGGAATCTGAATTCTTACACCTCGCGGTCACCACCAACATCAACGACTCGCAGTTGGCGGATGCCGCTCGATTGTATCGCGACGCCATCCAGACCCGGGATGCGCTCATTCCGCGCCTCGCCAAACTGATGTCCGCTAATCAGGAGGAAAGCCGGGCCGACGGCGAGAAGTTCCAGGCCGAAGCCTTCGCCATTCCTGGGAGTGTCGAAGGGAAACTGAAGGCGATCCTGACACCCGCACAGGCCAAGAAGTTCACGGCTTGGCAGTTGTCTCAGCAGCCGCCGTTCATGCGCCGTACCCGCGCCAAACCTCCGGAACCCGCGTTGGGCGCCAATGCTTTCGTGCTGGTAAATCCCCAAACCGGCGAACCCCGACTCTTCGATTTCGTCCATATTCCGGAACGCAGCGGCGGCTGGAAGGTGCGCCTGGGCAAGGACCAACCGTGGGACGGCATGACGGTGATCGACCTGATCTTTGAAGCCAGCGACCGTTGGTTGTTGGCGGAGTCGCTCGCCTACGACCTGCATCGACGCGCCGGATTGGCCGCCAGCCGAACCGAGTTTGTCCGTCTTGATGTCGACGGCCATCCTGCTGGCTATTTCCTCGCCATCGAACAATTGAACAAGGCCTACCTGCGCCAACGGAAGATTCGCGACGACGGGAATCTCTACAAGGCCACCTGGATGGGCAACGGATTGATCGAAACACACGAGAAACACACCCATCGCCATGCTGGCCACGACGACCTGGTACAACTCGTGGAGGAACTCCAGAAAACCAAGCAGGATCCCAACGCGCAATGGGCGGTGATTCGTCGGGCCTTTGACGTCGAGGAAGTCATCGGCCACTACGCGGTGCGCATGCTGATCTCCGACTGGGATGGTTTCTTCAACAATTACTTCCTGTACCACGACATCAAGGGAACCAAGAAATGGACATTTTATCCCTGGGACGAAGACAAGACCTGGGGTGAGTACGATGGCTGGGAACAGGAAGGGATGCTGGTCGAGATGCCGCTCAGTTACGCAGCCGAAGGGGATCATCCGCCCGGCGAACCTGCCGGACGACCCTCGGAGAGCTACGGGTTCCGTTCGTGGTGGCGGGCCGGGGGTCCCATCGCCCGACCGCTGCTCGCCAACCCGATCTTCCGCAAAGCCTTCCTCGCCCGCATGAAGGAATTGCTGGAGACGGAGTTCAATGAAGCTCGCCTCTTCCCTTTGATCGAGGCTTACCGGGATCGACTACGGGAGGAAGTCACCTATCGCGCCCAGGTGGCGCACGATGATCCGGCCAAAGCCCAGAAACAGTTGGAAGCTCATCTCGCTTCGTTCAAGGAATTCATCGTCAAACGCCGTCGATGGTTGCTCGAACAACCCGATCTTCGCGACGCCGGCGCGTTCGATCGCTCGCAGCTCAAGTAGCCCCAATTCAGCCGTTCAACACGACCTGAGCACCCTCCGTGCGATCTTACCTCGTCCAGGCCATCAGCCCGGTGATCAGCCCCATGGAAACCTCGGTCCGCGTCGCGATCCGCACACCGCTCCATACCTTCACGGCGACACCAACTCCACTCCCAGCGTCAGCATTTGGAACGCGGTGATGGCGCTGCCCCCATGCACGGGTTTCAGAAACTCACCCTGGTTTGCCGCGCTGATCTCCAGGGTAATCGACGTCACCACTTTGTCGGCCGATCCGCTGAAATACGTCGACGGAATCGTCCACTGGCCCCGGTCGCGTGATGAAGCATCGCCCCCGATTCGGTGGCGTATCGCGTCCTCGGCGTAAGGGCCCCCGGCCTCTATGGTTACATTTCCCAGACCGTCTTTCTTCTCCATGGTTCGGTAGATCAGCACCTCAGCCGGCTGCCCGAGGCCGGTCCAAGTCACGACCAAATCCCGATGACGCGGGTGGCGAACCGGAACTTGGAAGTTCGAGGCGGACAGCGCGGCCGGCGTCCGAACCCGGGCCATGACTTCCGGCGGCGTGTTGCTGCAAGTCATTGCGAGCAGATGATCCCTATCGGCAGCGATGCGGAGGTTCGCATCGCCATCGAGCCGGTAATAGGGATGGCGATCGTAATAATTGCCCGCGCCAACCGCATAGGCCAACGGGGTCCCGTCGAAGGCAAAACCAATTCCTGGCGTCTCCAGCTCGCGGCCCTTGGCATCACGAAGAACGACCGTCACCCGATGCCTCTCTTCGGCGGGATGGCGTCCGTGAAGTTGCTCAACTTTGGCCTCAACCCGCCAAACTCCAATCCCTGAAGTCGGCTCCCTCCGCCTTCCACCCATACTCGGGCCACGAGTAACCCACCAATGCTGGGTCGCCCATACGAGCACCGTCAGCCCGATGATCGCGGCCAACAACAACCAGGGAACACGCATAGTTACCTCAAGGCGTCGGCGAACCGCTCCGCGCATGGGCCGACATCCAGTAGAAGGCGAACCAGGCGGCAACATAGAGGATGCCCGTGAGGCCTACGAAGGACGATTCACGCATGACCCACACCGAACCGCACGCGACGACCAGAGCGGCGATGGCGGCGCAATTCCCGATCCATCGGTGGCCGGGAAGCAGGAGCGAGAGCAGAAGCAGCAGCATTACCAGCGCCGGAACAGTAATCTTTAACGCCCCGTTGCCGGAAGCCCCGAACGACCGCCGGAACCCCTCTCCAAGAACCACCAGTCCTAGGAATCCCGCCAGCCCCAACGCCGTCACGATAAGGAGGAACCAACGCAAGGCATTCATGATCAGCAACCAACTCGGCACGAGATTTCGAACGAGCGAATCTGGATTTCCATAGGCCTGCGCCCCGGAACAAGTTCGTAAGGGGTGCGCCTCGAGATTTCGAGTTCATTTCGTGGACCGCCGTTTCGCCACCATCGCCTCGCGACCCATCCGCGTTTCGGACTACCATGTCGGTTATGGCTACGACGACTGCTCGCGCGTACGGCACACCCAGCGCTGCCTCGGCCCTGGCACAGCTCAACATCCAGCGCCGCGAACCGACTCCGCACGATGTCGAAATCGACATTCTCTATTGCGGCGTCTGCCATTCCGACCTGCATCAAGCCCGTAACGAATGGCACAACACGGTTTATCCGTGCGTTCCCGGACACGAGATCGTGGGTCGCATCACCCGGGTCGGCAGCGCGGTGACGAAGTTCAACCCCGGCGACCTTGGTGCCGTCGGGTGCATGGTGGATTCCTGTCGCACCTGCACCAGTTGCCTGGCGGGGACCGAACAGTACTGTCTCTCCTTTCCGACGTTGACTTACAACTGCCCTGACAAACACCTCGGTGGGCATACGCTCGGCGGATACTCCACCTCGATTGTCGTGGACGAAGCCTTCACGTTGAAGGTGCCGGCGGGCATGGACCTGGCCGCGACCGCACCGCTCCTATGTGCCGGCATCACCACCTACTCGCCGCTGCGACATTGGAAGGTTGGTCCCGGCCAAAAAGTGGGGGTCGTCGGCCTGGGCGGACTCGGCCACATGGCGGTGAAATTTGCCCGGGCATTTGGCGCGCACGTCGTTCTCTTCACCACCTCGCCGGGCAAGATCAACGACGGCCTGCGACTCGGGGCTCATGAGGTGGTGGTGTCGAAGGACGCCAATGCCGTGAAGAAACACACGAGCAGCTTCCATTTCATTCTCGATGCCGTTTCCGCCCAGCATGACATCAACGTCTATCTCAGTCTGCTCAAGCTGGACGGCACCCTGACGTTGGTGGGCGCCCCGGAACATCCCTTGCCCGTGGCGGTTTTCAATTTGCTCCTGCCTCGCCGCAATTTCGCAGGATCCGCCATTGGTGGCATTGCGGAGACACAAGAGATGCTGGACTTCTGTGCTGCTCACAAAATCGCCTCGGACATCGAAATCATCCCGATACAGAAGATCAACGAAGCCTGGGATCGACTGCTCCGTCAGGATGTTCGGTACCGATTCGTGATCGATATGGCATCGCTCAAGGGCTGACGGCGGGTTGGACGCGGGGAAATGGAGTGCGGAAGTGGCGAGGAGAATGTGTCTCCAAGGCGCGTCCCAAGGCACCTTCCGTGCTCCGGTCCGGGTCCAATTGCTGCGGGCTGGGACAGCCCGCGCTCCTGTGCCCCCGCTCCCGGACCGCGACGTGTCCACACGGCGCAGCACTGGGTTCTTATTGTCCTGTTCCAAGTCCCGTTGCTGCGGGCTGGGACAGCCCGCGCTCCTGTGCCCGTCTTCTCCGACTCCCCTTCCCAGCTCCCTACCAAAAATCCCTTGATCCCGATCCGCGGTCCGAGCCCTGCTTAGGTCGAAACCGCCGAAATGACCCCTTCCCGTGACTTCCATCTTCCCGGATGCAGTTCTCGCCGCGCGGACATCCTGTCGCGCCTTCTCCTGATTCCGATCCTGCTGCTGACGGGACCGGCCGATGCCCAGATGCCGGATCCCCCAGGACAAGTGGCCGCAGGCGAATCACCCAAGAACGAGGCTTATCTGTTCGCCCACATGATGCAGGGCGATTATGGGCGATTGTATTACTCGGTGAGCCTCGACGGTTTGCATTGGGACCTGCTGAACAACGGAAAGCGGGTGTTCGAAGATTACCGCGGGCACGCCGACATCTGCCGCGGAGACGACCGCCGTTACTACCTGGTCGGAAATCGCGGCGACGACCAGCCCGATATCAATTTCTGGATTTCCGACGACCTCATTCATTGGGCCAAGCACTCGGATTTTCGACCTGATCTCAAACAAGTTCCCGATTATCCGAAAGCCCTGCCCCGCATCGGCGCGCCCAAACTCTTCTTCGACGAGGCGTCATCGCAGTACGTCGTGACCTGGCACACCACCCATGACCTGGGCAAGACGGACCTTCCGGAACCCTATTGGGCGGGCCAACGAACCTTGTACGCCTTGTCCAAGGATCTGCGCACCTTCGAGGCACCGCCGCGCAAGTTGTTCGGATGGGACATGGCCACGATCGATGTCGTAATTCGCCACGTTGGCGATCACTACTACGCCGTCGTGAAGGATGAACGGTATCCAACGCTCGACTGGCCCACGGGAAAAACCATTCGCATCGCGAGATCGACCCGGCTCCTCGGCCCGTACTCCGAACCCGGTCCTCCGATCAGTCCGAACTTCCGCGAAGCACCCACCCTGATTCCTTCGCCCAACGGACGTGCCTGGTACTTGTATTACGAACAGTACCCGGGGGTCTCCTATGGTCTTTCAGTCGCTGAACGACTTGAGGGTCCATGGTTTCAAGTGGCCGGAAATCAGCGGGCCGACTGGGACAAATATCGATTACCGCCCAAAGTCCGGCATGGCTCCATGCGCCCCATTCGACGGGGCGAATACGACGCATTGATCGCGGCCCTCGGCAAAGGCGAAGCCACGAAGACGGTCGGGAAATAGACTGCTGCCTTGATTCTCTCCGATTCAAGAGCTCGATGATGATCCCAACTCCAAGAACCTCTCCACGCATGCCATCGAATTCTCAAGTCATCGTGACGATCCTCTTGGTGGTCTCGTGGGTTCATCTCCACGCCGCCACGCCCTCCTGGGTGATCTCCGGCAACGAGACCAAGATTGATCTCAGCTCAGGCAGCCCGCGACGCGTCGTTCCGAGCGTCCCGGATTCGCTGACGCTACTGGACTTCACAGTCTTCCCGCCGCGGGTGACGCACCTTTCTGACATCCCGAATACGGTCATCGGTCCACCGTCGAACATCGCCATCACGCCGGACAACACACTTGCACTCGTCGCCAACTCCATTCGACTCGACCCATCGAACACCACCAACTGGGTTCCCGAATTCTCCGTGGCGCTGCTGGATCTTTCCGCGAACCCGCCACGTATCACGGATCGAGTGACCACCGGACTTCAGCCATCCGGTATTTCCATCCGGCGCGACGGCAAAGCCGCGTTGGTCGCGAATCGCGCCGCCGGCACGTTGACGGTGCTCGCCCTCCACGGCACTCGCGTCGACTCTTTGGGTGAGGTCGCCGTGTGCCAGGCCGCGGAGGGCCTTTCCGATGTGGCAATCGCACCCGACGGCCGCACGGTTCTGGCCAGCGTGCAAAAGGGAAGCTATCTGGCGGTCCTAACCTGGGACGACATTCTGCCTCAAACCACCGGCCAAAAGATTTCCACTTATGGCCAACCGTATCGGGTCGTCATCACGCCGGACGGCACACTCGGACTCACGGCCGGCGCGGGCGCGGGAAATCGCATCGACCGTGATGCCTTGACCGTGGTGGAACTCGCATCGAGTCCTTTTCGAGCCACCGACTACATCGCGCTCGGGGCCATCCCGGAGTCCATCGAGATCAGTCCGGACGGCCGATGGCTTGCGGCGGTGGTCATGGAGGGTTCGAACCTGCCATCGAACGACCCCAACCACACCGATGCTGGTCGACTCATCATGCTGGAGCGATCCGGAAAGTCGTTCCAAGTCCGGCAGTCGATCGCCACCGGGCGCATCCCGGAAGGGGTGGCTTTCACCCGCGACGGACGCTACGTCGTGGTCCAATGCCATGCCGATCGCGAACTCAGGATCTACGAACTGCGACGAGGCAGGACGCGGGATACGGGACATCGCGTGCAAGTGCCCGGATTTCCGTCCTCGTTGCGAGCGTCGCCGTAATCCTCTCAACCTGTCGTTCAACCGAGGGGAGAGGGGCTGGAGTGAGAACCTTCCCTTTCTTCTTTATCGTGCTTCCAGGCGTCCGCGAAGGAGCATGGAAGTCGCCGACTCCGTCCGCAGCTCGATCTCGATCTCCCGACCCGCAGGGAGATAGTTCGTCGCAAAAGGGGTCCACCGATTGAGGTCGGAGGAATGCTCCATTACCAACCAACCCGAACCTGTCGTCCGCACCTTGATGTCCCGAAAAGCGACACCCCGAGACAACTCCAGTCGAGGCGCGGCATCAGGACCGATCTCAAAGGCGCCCTCGGACGCGAAGGGCGAACCCAAGTAGCCCTCGTTCACGGACTGGACGGTCCAAAAGTAAGTGCCCGGATAGAGATCCCTCACCATAAACTCCCGATGGTACCCGGCGTTCCCAGCCCTGGGAACTCGACGATATCCGGTATCCCGATCCGCCCAGCCATTAACCACATCGCGTCCGCCCGGCGCCGTGCCGATCTCGACATTGAAAGTAGGCAGGACACCCGCCACCGCATGGGTCGGCATTTCCCAACGCAGGATCACCCGGTTGGAAATCACCTCTGAGACCAGGTTCGTGGGCACGACGGGAACGTCGCGAAAAGAAGTGAGGGTGTTGCGGTATAGAGCGAGACGATTGGTGTTATTGACTCGCCTGTCTGTCGCCGAGAAATCAAGTCGTCCATCGTTGTCGAAATCCACGAAGGCAATGCCATAGTTGGTCGGCGCAAATTTTAATCGAACCGGATCCAGCGCGGCGTAGGAGTTCGTCGTTCGCAACCAAACCAGGAGGTTGCTGCTTTGCGCGGTGACCACGTCAGGGTGACCATCGCCGTCGAAATCACCGTGGCCAATCAAACCGCCAGCGACGCCCTCGAAATGCGAGCCGAGCGGCACGAAATTGGTTCCACCGTCGTTGCCATACAGTTGGGGTCGCCGGCCGCCCCCCAATCCGAGTAACGCGTCGGGAAGGCCGTCCCCGGTGAAATCGCGGGTGAACGAGTCGGTTTCACTGACCCCTGGCAGCACGAACGGCTGGGTCTCCCAAAGCCCAGGCGACCGCGTGCGATACACCCGCGCCGCATCATCGCGAATTATCACGTAGTCCCATTGGCCCGGAGCCCCCATGTTGACCCACGCCGTTCGATCCGAGCTTAAGGACGGCGCGAGAGGAGCCATCGATCCGTAGCGACCACGGCCAAGATTTCGATACAGCGCAGCCCTCCTCATGAGGGGATCTGGATCCCCGTCTTGATCGAAGTCCGCCCACACCGGCGAAACCATCCCAGTCAGGTCGCGAGCCGTTAGACCCACAGGGATCAAACGCCCGTTGTCATTGAGAAAAACACGGTCCGGGCTCGAAGCCGAAACGCCTGCCACCAACAGATCCAAATCGCCGTCGGAGTCGGCATCCGTCCATTGGGCAGAACCGGCCGCAGGATGGTTGGTGGCCAGGATCTCCTCGGAAAACCATCCGCGCCCGTCACCCCGACCTAACATCGTCACGCCGCGCGCGACACCGGAAGCCACGGCAAGATCCATGTCCCCGTCCTCGTCGAAATCCGCCCATGCCATCACCGCGGATCCCGTCGTCGACAGCGTCCAAGGCAACGATCCAAAAGAGGAGGCGGCCGGGGTAGTGAACGAAAAGACCGTTCCGCGGCTGATGCCAACCTGGTTCGACACCACGAGACGCGCGTGCAGCAAGGTGCCCGATGGAAGGTCGAACAGGGCTCCGGCCCAGGCTTGCTTGTGGTCGCTCGCCGGAATCACTTGAAGCGATCCCGTCTGACCAAATTCCCTATTCGAACCCCATTCCATCCAGGCGGCGGTCGGTTGCCCGAAGGTCGTCACGTCCGCGTTGAGATAGGCGCTGGTGCTGGTCACGCCCAACCACGACTCGCCATCGATCTGGGGTGGCAGCACACCAATCTCTGACCTTTGTTCAGGCGCAAAAGCGGACGCCGCCAGCCCGTGATCGATGGCCTGCACACTCCAATACACGGGACCTGGCGAGGGTCGTCGCCAACGCCAGGCGCGTTGAAGGCCCACATTGCCGGCAGCTGTCAGGCGACGCCGGCCCGTGGTCGGATCCGACATGGACACCACGAGATCATCTTTCCCGGGAGCCGAACCCACTCGCAGGTTGTAACTCAGGCCGCCACTTTGGTTCGCGTCGCGCGCGGCGTCCCAGGAGAAGACAACCGTGCCGTCCTCGACCTGAAGCCGCAGATTGGATGGCGGTTCCGGCGGCGGATTGGTGAGGTTCGATTGGTTCTCGAGCCAACTCCCCACCCCATCGACGCTCATGGCCACCAAATCGACATCCCCGTCGCCGTCCCAATCGTCGGCATGCACCACCGCCGCCCCGGTCTTGGCCACCGCACCCATGAACGCGAATCTCCCAGGCGATTCCTGACGCAGCAGGTAAGTCTCCCCCAAGGGAAAGGTGCTGGACTTGCTGCCTCCGATCACCAAGTCCAAATCGCCGTCGCCATCCATGTCGATCCAGCGGGGGGTCGCCCAGATCACCGCGGCGTTGGAGGGAAGTGGCACCTCGTGAAACGTTTCCTGGTCATTGCGATACAGATACAATCCTGCCTGATACACGATGCCGTTTCCCGGCCGATTGGACCCCACGAGAACGACGTCCAAATCGTTGTCATTGTCGAAGTCGCCCCATGCCGCTCCGCCATTCCAAATGCCGGCGAAGGCCTGGTTGACCTCCTGAAATCCACCCTGCGGATCCCCGCGAAAGAGACGCGACACCGGTTGTCGATTCGTCGCGATTCCCGTCAGCATCACGTCCTGAATTCCATCATTGTCGTAATCGGCCCAGGCGAAGTTGGGAGCGGCCAGCGCTGGAAAAGGGGTCGGCACCGGTTGGAATCGGGTCCCACTGCCATCGTTTTGCCACAGGAGAACAGGCGCCGGAGTATCGGGAAAAGTGATCCCTTTTCCGGCGCCGCCCAGCATCAAATCCAGATCGCCGTCATGGTCATAATCGACGGCCACCACCTGGGTTTCCAAGCCCGTCGGCAGATCGCTCACGACCGTCGATAGTCCGCATTCCACCGCTCCAGCATCCGGATCTCCCCAATTCCCCGTGTTCAGCAACACGCGGGACCACGCGGATTCGGAGGCGGTATCGACCATTGAGACGATGTCCATCCAGCCGTCCCCATTGAGGTCCGCAGCAACGCACCCGGCACCGTTGAGTTTAGAGGTTCCGCAGGGTGCCGCGATGAGTTGGGTATTCACTGTCTGAAGCCGCGCCAGAGCGGTAAAACCTTCGAACCAATCCCGCCGAAGGTCCTGGTCCAAGTCCACCATCAACCCAGACAACATCCGGCCTCTCGGCACCGAACGAAACCAACTCGAGGTGATCTGGAATCGAGCAACCGAGGTTGCGCCCAGTGGGTCCGTCGCCCGGACCTCCACATTGACCGCCCCGAATACTCCGGACTTGGTGGTCACCGTGAAAGTCCGCTGCCCTCCGGTGCCACCCAACACAATATCCGCCGGATCGAGAATCGCCGTTTCATCCCGCGGAGACACACTGACTGCCAAAACCAACGCCTCCGGCGTCCCATCTGGATCCGATAGCTGAAAATCCACGGTCGTGGCGACACCCGGCAAGACCACCCACGTGCCCGTACCAAGTCCGATGATAGCCGGTGGCATGTTCTCGAAAGGCATGGCCTCCATGAAGTTGGGAAACAGGATCAGCCACCCCATCAGCCAGACGCCGGCCCCTGGTCCAACAAACCGACGGACTATCGTTCGTCCGAAACACTGAATGATCGGTGCCATGCGTCGTGCGACTCGCATGCTGCTCCGCGAGACGTGGATGAGGAAAGAACAGAGGGGCCGACCTGCCTCCGATTCGCTGCGCCCCGACCGTTCAGCCCCGAAAGGACTTACTCATTACGTATCGCCCGCACCGGATCCAAGCGCGCTGCGCGTAGCGCCGGTACCAAAGCGGCCGCCAATCCCACGAGGGTCAGGACCACCAGGGCAACCAATAGCGCAAACACAGAGACGCCCAGGTGAATGTCGCCTTGCCCGGACGTATCTTCGAACAGCGGCCCGAGCAACGGCAACGAACCGATGGCCTTGGTCAGGATCAACGCCAACAGCACACCGAACATCCCCCCGGCCAGGGTCAGGGCCAGCCCCTCCACCAGGATCTGTCCCAGGATGTGTGTTCGCCGCGCCCCAATCGCCTTCAAGACTCCGATCTCGCGCGTCCGTTCCGTGACCGAAACCAGCATGATGTTCATCACCCCCACCGCCCCCACACTCAGCGTCAGGGTCCCAATGATCGTCAGAAGCAGGTTCAATCCCAGACTCAGGTTGGTCACCAACCCACGAAATTGGTTCCAGTCCATGATCATCACCGCCCGTTCGTCCCGTGGACTAAACCGGTGCTCACGCCCCAGCGCGGCCCGAACCTCACCCACGACGCGATCCCGAAGACCGTTTTGCGCCGGTAATATCACGATGTCATCCAGGTACCGGGCATCCACTTGAGCGGACAGCGTCGAATAAGGCACAAAGACCGACTCATCGTCGGGAGTGGAGTAGTTCGAAATCTGCGTCTTCTTGCGCAACACGCCGATCACCGTGTACCGCACGCCGCCAATCTTGATATCCGTGCCCAGCGCCGGCAGGCCGCTGAACAATTCCTTCTTCAAACCGGCTCCCAGAATCGCCACGCGCCGCCGTTGGGCGACATCGTCGTCCGACAAAAAGCGCCCGAACTCCACATCCATCTGGCGAATCGTTTCAAACGCAGCCTCGACTCCGGCGACACTGTGGTCCTTGGTGCGATACCCAAAACTCACCGGCAAATGCCGCCGCAATTCGGGAGAGATCCGGTCGATCGCAGGGACCCCATCGCGCAGCGCTACGACGTCGCGGTACTCAAGTTGAATGCGCCGCCCCGACCGTTCACCACCGGCCTGCTCGCTGGTCTGCCCGCCGAACACCACGATCAGATCCTTGCCGATCTGGTCGAACGCCTTGATCAGGGCGGTGCCGAATCCGTTGCCGTACGAGAGCAGCAGCATCAACGAGGCCACACCCCAGGTGACGCTCAGCATCGTCAACGCGGCCCGCAATCGGTAATGCGTCAGCGTGCTCCACGCCTCGTGGAGCGTGTGGCGAATCATCATCATTCGTGCATCAAGGCCTGGACCGGCGTGAGGTGGGCGGCGCGCGACGCCGGGTAGAGTGCCGCCGAAACACCCACCAACACCAAGGTCCCGAAGGCGATCAGTGCAGTCCACGGCGTGATGGGCAGGCCGGCGAACATGGTGGGCAAAGGCAACTGAGCGACCGCCATGCTGATCATCCAGGCGGCCGACACCCCGATACCGCCGCTGACAAAGGTCAGCAGGAGGGATTCGACGAAGAACTCCGTGAGAATCGTCATGGGTGTGGCGCCGATCGCCTTCTTGATCCCGATCTCCCGGGTCCGCTCCGCCACAGCCACCAGCATGATGTTCATCACCCCCAAGCCGCCAAGGCCCAAGGTCACCACTGCGACGAAGCCCAGGAAGATCTGCATGGAATCGTAGATACCCTCGACCATCCGGGCGCTCTTCACCGTGTCCCAGACCCACAGCGCACCCTCGTCATCGGGTTGAAACCCGTGGTGCCGACCCAGCACCGACTTCAGTTGCCGGACGGCACGATCGTGATCATCGGCCGATCGCGGCATCACGATGATGTTATCGACCGCCCCTTCGATCACCGTCGGTCGCGGATCGGGAAAATACCGCGCCATGGTCAGGTACGGGACCAGCACTTTCTGGCCGTCGAACCCGTTGTAGGAATTGTTTTGGTCCTTCTTCTTGAGTTCGCCGATGACCACAAAGGGAATGTCCTGGATTCGAACCGTGGCACCGACCGCGGCCCGGTCCCCGAACAACTGCTTCCGCACTTCTTCCCCCAACACACACACCGTCCGGCATTCACGGTCGTCGTCGTCGCTCAAGGGACGGCCTTTGCCGAGTTCCATGGATCGAATCCGCTGGTACACCGGGGAAACGCCATGGACCGAAAAGAGCCCGGCATTGTGAGGGCTGCTGATGCGGAGGTAGCGATCGAGTTCCGGGGTGGCTTCGGAGATGAGATCGCATTCCTGGCGGATGATCTGCACATCGCGGTAGCTGAGCCGAACCTGGCGTCCGGCGCGTTGATCCCCCGCCTGTGCCCGTGTACGCCCCCCCCAGACAATGGCGATATCGGTGCCGAGGGCATACATCGACTGCCGGTAACCGATCTTGAAGCCATCGCCGATCGCCACCATGAACACGATCGAGGCGATGCCCCAGGCGACGCCGAACATCGTCAGGAAGCTGCGAAGCTTATGGGCCCAGACGTTGGCAAAGGTCTGAGCCAGCAATTCCCGCCAGCCCATCATGGCAGCACCAATTCCGTGCCTTCGCCCACCCCTTCCAGCACTTCGCGTCGTTGACCATTGGAAATACCGGTCTTCACCGGGTTGGATCGATAGCCGGTCTTGGAAGCGGCATCCCGGATCTGCACCGAGGTTTTTCCATCCTTGTCATGGACTACCGCGGCCTCGGGAATCAGCAGGACCCCCTTGCGTTCCTCCAGCACGACCTCGGCATTGGCGCTCATATTAGCGCGAAGTTTTCCGCCGGGGTTGGCAATCGATACCCGCACCTCGAAGGTGGTGACGTTATCCTTCTTGCGACCCATGGGGGCAATGCGGGTCACCGTCCCGGCAAAAGGCTCGTTGGGAAACGATTCAACTTTGGTCCGCACCGGCATCGCGTGTTGGATCTTTCCGACGTCGGCTTCATCGATTTGGCCCTCGACGTAGACGCTGCTCATGTCGCCCAAGGTCATGATCAGGGTGGCGGCGCTGCCCAGATTCAAGATCGAGGATACGGCATCGCCCACCTCGGTGTCGCGGGTCAGCACGACGCCACGGATGGGGGAGCGGATTGTGGCATGGCGCCGGTTCTCCTCAGCCTGGTCGAGCGACGCTTGCGCCGCCGCCGCTCGTGCGCGGGCCTGGACGACCGAGGCCTGGGCGCTCCGCGCCGAGGCTTCGAGCAGGCGCTTTCGGTTCACGCTCATCTCATAGTTGCGCTGCGCATCGTCCAAGTCCTGGGGGGAAGCGATCTTCGATTGCACCAACGCCTGCACCCGCTCCAAGTCACGCCGGAGGAACTCGGTCTCGGGATTCACCGCTTCAATAGAGGCCCGGGCCTCGGCGGCGAGGGCCACCTTCAAATTGGCTTCCTCGGAATCCTGGATCGCTTTCGCCTGGCGCACCTGGGCGTCCAAATAGTCCTTGTCCAATTCCGCGAGAATCTGTCCCTCCTCCACCGAGTCCCCGACATCGACCAGCAGGGCCTGGATGATGCCGTTGGCCTTGGATTTGAGCTCCACCTTGGACAACGGCTCCACCTGCCCCACGGCCACCACGGATCTCGCAATATCGCCGCGTTCCACACGGACGAGCTTCTCCGGTGGTAGATCGACGGATCGGGTCAGGAGGCGCGCGCCAACGAGGCCCACGACCACCAATAGCAAAAGAATCGCCCCCAGAATCCAGGGCCAACGGCGACGTTTCTTGAGCTTCCCACGTCCGTTGCCTCCAGCTGTCAGCGGTGGCAACGGGCGCGCTGCCGCAACCCCATCGCCAGTGTTCGGTGGATGAGAGGATGGCCCGGTGGCAACGGCCTCGGCTGAAGAAATCCCTGCCTGACGATTCACGATGGGTTTCGTACCCGTGCAGCGAGCCCTGAGTTGCAACAAGTTTCCACGGCTCTGTCGGCGCGTACCGACACCCCGGACATCGGCTCCCAAGCCGGTGCCGTCGGAGCACGCCCCCGCGCGGCGGTTGAGAGGTTAGCCGGAACGTCTCCCCATTGCCATGCGCCAGACAGAAAATCGCGAAGCTCCGGACCGATCGAGGTCCGCCGGTCGTGGAACAACCACTGCCAAATCTCATGCATCCACACCCGTCGTCCAATGTTGGAGTACCAGCGCATTCCAGCGCGAAATTGCGGGTCCGGATGCGCCAGAAGCCGATGCAAAGCCCTCGGCCGCAGCTGGCAGATCGCTTCAATGGCCTTGACCCACACCAACACCCGCCAATTCGGCACCCACCGACTCTCGAGCACCTGATGCTTATAGTCCCACCGCCCCAAGTCGGGTTGCACCACGCGATGCCGCTCTTCCTGGACGGCAAAAGGCGTCCACCGGTGCGGCGTGGCGTACAGCGCCTGTATCTGGTCCGGGTCATACGACAGGAGTTGTCGGAGCGTGCGCCAATAATCCGCGTCCCGTTCCTCAACAAATCCCGCCACCCAAGCGGCCATGGAAATGATGCCGTGCTGTCGCATTAAGCGAATCGCCTCGCGGTCAATGGCCTGGGTGCTGCCCTTGTGAATGGACCGTAAGGTCTGATCGTCGGTGCTCTCCAGTCCGAGCAGAAAGCGAACCACGCCAGCTTTCCGGTAGAGAGGAAGAAGATCCGCGTCCCGGACGATGTCGCCCGCCCGGGTTGTCCCGATCAGCAGCAGCGGGACGTTCTCAGCAATCAGCGCCTCCAGGAACGCCTTCCACGCCGCTCGCGATGCCGTCGGATTCTCGTCCGCAAAATTGATCACCTCCACGCCATGAACCCGATGGAGACGGGCAAGCTCGGCCGCGAACCTTGCCGGGTCGCGGTGACGCCAGGTCCGCCAGAACGCATGCTGCCCGCAGTAATGACAGCGATGCGGACACCCGCGGGAGAACTGCACCACCACCGCCCTTCGACGTCCATAGTAGGTGTAACGCCGAAAATCGACGAGTTCCCATCCGATCCGGTGGGCGTCGAGATTTCGGATCACTCGAGCAGTCGGGTTTGCCACCACCCGGCCATGGGGATCCAGGCTCCAAGGTTCCAATCGACGTGCAGACACGGTTCCAGCCCGAAACACAATGCCCGCGACACGTTCCAACGGAGTTCCCCGTTCCAATGAATCCACCAATCGCACGACCGTTTCCTCGCCTTCCCCACGCACAATGAAGTCCACCGCCCGCTCCTGAGCCATGATCTCCGGCCAATGATAGGTTGGGAAAACACCCCCATAGACGGTCCATACCCGCGGCAACTCCCGGCGCACTGCCCGGAGGATCGCCATCGCCGAGGGATGGCCCGAGGTCGAACCCGAATGCCCGATGAGAATGGCGTCCGGGTCAAAGGCATGTATCGCTTCGAGGATTTGCCGCAAGGACAAGGGACCAAACTCCGCATCCAGCAGTTGAACCTGGTGTCCCGCATCGAGGAGCGGGCCTCCCAGGCAGAGAAGACCGAGCGGCGGGAGGTGCTCTCGAGGAATCCGACTGCCGATGGACGGGTGGGGAGGATTAAGGAGCAGGATCTTCATGGGAACCGCCAAGGAAGGAAGGGCGCGACCACGTAGCCGAGGGCGACCTGGGAACACGCTTCCACCGGGCGTCTCGACCTTTGCTTTGCATTACAAAGCATAGGACGCCTCACCACCACAAACTGTTCAATCACAATCGGTCCACACCCCAAACGTCGCACCAGGCATGCAACAAACACCTTGTTATCAACCCATTGGAACAATGCGAGAATATCGAAATCACCTGGTCTATGGACGACCTGTCCATTGGCTACTTTGCCGCATGAAGCCAACAAGCCGGTTAACTGCCAACCTGGTTAGCCCGATATCCCCTTGGGAACGCGGCTCCGCGGCTCCGGTCATGACCGGATCGCAATCCGGACCGGGGCGTGAGGCATCGCGACCTTTCAACTTGTTGCCAAACCTATGCTCGCCTGGTCCGAAGAATTCTCCACTGGCTTCGCCTTGGTGGACACCCAGCACCGGATGCTGATCGACAAGATCAATCAACTGGAACAACTGCTGAACGGTCCGCCGCCTCCCAAACAAAAATACGACGAGCTCCTGGGCTTTCTCGGTTCCTACGTCGGCACCCATTTCCGCTTCGAGGAGCAGTGCATGGAGAAGGCCAAGTGCCCGGTTCACGAGAAGAACAAACAGGCCCATGCCGCCTTCCTCGGCGTCTTTGCCAAGTTCAAGGAGAAGTACGCCGCCGAAGGGCCCAAACCCGAACTCCTGAAATCCCTTCAAAACGCCGCCGCCGACTGGATCCGGAATCATATCCTCTCCGTCGACCGGGAATTGAAGAAGTGCCAGAAGAGTTGATGCACTCCCCTGATCTGCCCGCGTGGTCAACACGGCGCGAATAGAAATTCGCGCCGTGCGGCTCTCGGAATCCATGCTTCACACCCAGGAGCCGACGGGGACGGATTAGACAGGCAGGAACGCCTCACCACGTGGACGTATGCCGTGCTCGGTCGATGTCGAACTGTTACGCCAGACTCGGCACCGAGACGTCGTCTTTACTGAAGGTCAACTCCACGGCGGGTTGTGAAGGCTCATGCCCACCAACCAATTGCAGCACCAACCCGGTGGCCTCGCGCATGCCGTCGGATCGCCCCTGGAGTTCGCGGGCCCCGGCCGCACATTCCTCAGTCGCTGCCGCGCTTTCTTGCACCAACCGGCTCACTTCGGATACTGCAGAATTCACCTGGCTGATCCCCTCGGCCTGCTGCTGGCTGGCGTCGGCGACGCCACCGGCCACATCGGCAACCCGGCGGGCTCTGTCGACGATTTGATTCAGGGCGTCATTCACTTCGCCTTTGAGGATCTGACACTGACTGATCCAATTCACGACTTCGTCCACCTTCCCAGTGGACTCACGCGCCGCTTCAGCCGCGCGTTCAGCCAAGCGCCGGACTTCATCGGCAACAATGGAGAATCCAGCCCCCATCTCCCCGGCCCGCGCCGCTTCGATGGCGGCGTTGAGTGCCAGGAGGTTGGTCTGGAAGGCAATTTCGTTGATGGAACCCAGAATCACAGAGATCTGGCCACTGCCCGCCGATAAGGCCTCCACGGCTTCGCCAATCGCCTGGATGTCCACCACACCCCGTTCTGCGGCCGAAGTGGTTTCGGCAGCCAATGCCTTGGCGGTTTGGGCATGGTCGGCGTTTCGACTGATCATCTGGGTGATCACCTCAAGGGAAGAACTGGCCTCCTCGATCGAGGCCGCCTGCTGGCTAACCAGGTCAGCAGTCGACGCGTTCGATTCCGAGATCTGCCCGGTCGCCTCGGCAAGTTCTTCGGCGACTTCTGACAAAACCAGGGTTGCTGCACGCACTCGTCGCCAGGACGCGACAAAACCGTGGGCGACGAACCCGATCCCCATGGGGACGGCAACCCCGGCAGCCCAAACGAGCGTGGATCGGGTGACATCGATGAACACCAGAGCCGGGAGCACCAGGAGGAGCACCCCCCCGATTCCCAGGCTCCCATACGCGAAACCTCGTTGGCTCATACCGGTCTCCTATCCGGCGAGGTTCGTCTAAACGCAGGCTCCTCGATTGGAGCCACGAACCGCATGGCCGGCTGGCGGGGAATGCCCGACATCCCCAGGCCTTCTTGTACCATCGGCATCCGATACGATCTCTTGATTCCCATCCAATGCTCCGACGAATTCCGTTGGCAGAGCGCCAGAGGACGGGCGGACTCCAACACTTGGCGGACTCACCCCCACTCCGTTCGTCGCGAAGTGTCGTGAACTGCGGTCGCCCTCTGCCGCTTGGCGAACCAGGGCAATCGCCGGATTGATACTCGATCGCCGAAAGCTGAATGCTCGTGGTTATCCCCAACCAGAAGACCGGCGTTCCGGTCTTTCGCCACTCCCAACTCCCCGACGCCACCACGACCCCTGCCCACCCTCATTCATTGGCACTGCCGATCTCATCCCGAATCCGCTCCTGCAAGGCGTTCACGCTGATCGAACTACTGGTCGTCATCGTGGGCTCCCCCAACAACCGGGATGTTCTGTGGTTCGCGGAACGAACCACGAGCCTCAGCAAATAGCCCGCCAGGCAACCCTCACGTTCGCTCCCACTCCCACTCCCACCCCACTCTTCGCCAGCCCACCCTGCAATCCACCGCCCCGTTCAGGGAGTCCTCGCCGCGACTCTCAATCGCAGACCGTCTTTCGGTCTCAATAAAAAAGCCGGCTGCGCCACGGGCGCGATGGCGTCGGGCTCGAAGCGATACCGCCGCAGCCAAGTCGCGAGAATCAAGCTCATCTCCATCTTCGCGAACGCGTCACCAATACAAGCCCGTGGTCCTCCTCCAAAAGGAAGCCACGCCATCTTCGGCAAAGTCTTGGCGGCACCGTCCAGCCAGCGCTCGGGTCGGAATCGATCCGGCTCCGGGTACCACCGCGCATCCCGGTGCACCTGAAAGATCGGAATGATTACCGACATCCCCCCTCTCACAGGATGCCCGCAGATCGTCGAATCCGCGATCGCTTCGCGTCCAATGGCCCATGCCGGTGGATGCAGCCGCAACGTCTCCTTCAGAAAAGCCTCGAGGTAGGTCAAACGCGGCAAATCCCCAATCGTGACCGGACGATCGCCAATCTCTCTCACCAATTCCGATTGCAGGGCGTGATCCACCTCCGGATGGGTCGCCAACACGTGCAACGCCCACGACAGTCCTATCGAGGTCGTCTCGAATCCTCCGATGAAGAGGGTGATCACCTCGTCACGAAGCTGACGATCCGACATGGGCTGTCCGTCGTCATCCCGCATGCCCAGCAACAACGACAGGAGATCCTCGCGCGCCACGCTTGAGTTTCGCCGCTCTTCGATGATGCGGTACACGATGCGATCGAGCGTCCGGACGGTGGCGTCGAGATGGCGTTTTGCCGGGGTAGGAACCCAATTCGGGAGCGGAAACTTCTGTTCAATGCGTGTCGTCGTGGCGTCCTGCAGGTGCTTGAGCGCGGTCGATACCTCGTTGGCGCTGTCGCCCATATCGACATCAAAGAGTGTCTTGCATGCCACCAGCAGGGTGAGACGTGAAAGATCGGCATGTACGTCGCGCGTCTCGCCGGGTGACAAGTCACGCGCAGCATCCTCGGCATAGGCCACCATCGTCTGGCCAAAACGTTCAATCTTGGCCCGGTGGAACGCCGGTTGAGCCAGCTTCCGTTGCTTCTTCCAGAAGTCCCCTTCACTGGTGAACAGGCCGTTTCCAAAGACCGGCATGAGAAAACGCACCACGAAATGCTTCCGATAATTCTTCGAATCGGTGAGGAGAACCTCTTCGATGGGTTCCGGACCGCTCGCCACCAGGCAGCGGTGGTTGAGAAGGCGAACCGGATAGAGGTCGCCAAAGCGGTCCGCCCACTCCGCATAGTACCGCAGCGGATCGCCGGCGATCTCGCGTGCGTTTCCAAAGAACCAATGCTGGGGTGGGCCCTTCTGCGGAGCGCCATGCGAATTCTTCATTTCGTGGATCCGCCGTAGTTAACCTGTCGTCCACCGGCTCGCAATGCACCAGTCCCAACCTCCAAGTAGGATCCTAACGTGCCTCCAGAAACTCACGGTAGGCCGCGGCCGGTTCAAAACCTTGCCCCCCGTGGATCACCACCCCGAATCGCAGTCGAAAGCGTTCCCCTTTCGGCACGCGAACCGAGCTCTTTTCTCCCTGCCCCATCGACGCCCTTCCGAAAGGATTCGCCACAAACACCCCATAGTCGCGGTTGTGCCACCAACTGCCCCGGAAGTTGGCCGGACTAGCCATCAACAATATGCCCGCCGGCACACCGTCGAGTGCGCCTGAGTAATCACACCAATCGGCGCGCTGTCCCCAGGTCTTGGCTGCCGTCTCCAAACCCGTACTGCTTCGAATCCGGCCGCCATTCTTTTCCGCCAGGAACGTTGCCACCCGCGCCCCGAGACCCATCTCCTCCTGATCGCCAAAGATCAGGTCGCCGTGGTCCGAAACGAACTCCGCGTCCCACACCACCAGCCAACTCTTGTCAGTGGCACCCCATTCAAAGCGCTGGATCCACCGGCATACTTCGTTTCCCGCCGGTGATATCCACCGCGACGCGGCGGAAAAGTGGAGCCGCCCCTCCTGAACCCTGGGTTCGTCGACGAACCGTTCGTGTTCGATCCGGCCCTTGTTGCGCCAGAAATCGAAACCCGACAGGTCCCCAAACCCCATCCACAATCCAGGGTGCATGGTGTCGTGATCCACGGCGTCGCGTCCCGCAACCGGCGGATGCCGCCGCGTCACCTGGAGACCGTTGGGAGCCCGGACATTCGCAAAGTACGGACGCAGGATTCGGTCATCACGAAACACGTACTCGGCAACCGGCAACCCCTCGTGCCGGATCCGCAGTCGATCCCGGAGCAGCTCGGCCGCGAAACCTTCCGAGCCATCCCCCGCGCCCACTCGAAACGCTGCCGGATCCGGCGTGGCCCCCGCCTTGCGTGAAAGCAGGTACGCCGTGAGATCGGCAACTTCGGACGCCGTCAACGCACGGTCGAAGGCCGGCATGGCGGAAACCTTCTCGGCGCCACGCCGCGTGATCTTCGATTTGGCGATCACCTCCCTTACCCCGGTCGCCAAACCCAGGGTGACGCTGAGCCCGCTTTCCTCCAGCAGCACGCCCGACACCTCGCCATCGGCCGTCTCCACGGTGTGAAGGTTGAATCCTTCCGTGATCACCGCGCTGGGGGTGAGTATCGATTCGACGATAGGACGCGCCGTCCCACGATCGCCCATAGTGGCGAGGTCAGGTCCAAAAACGTTGCCGCGATTCTCGAGCCGATGACATCGCACACACCCGGCGCCGTGCGTGTGGAAGAAGAGCCATTCGCCTCGCCCGGGATCCGCCCCATCCAAACGGCCCAGGACCTCGTCGATTCTGGCGGATGTCGCCGCCGCATCTGGCACCTCGGCACGCAGGGCCGCCCCTTTGCCATCGAGACCGGACGCCACCGCCAATGATCGTCCCCGCACCTGCGCTTTCTCGCCGCCGCCGGCGTTCTTGTTCAACCAAAGTGTCGCCAGTTCTCGGACGGTGGGGTCTGGATCAGCCGAAAATTTCCGCACCTCCGAAGCCTCCAGGCGATGATCCTCCAGCAAGGCCAACAGCGCAGCGCGACGAACGCCGGCGCGCTCATCGTCCAGCATGCCTTTCAAATCCGACGTGCCGCCGATCCATCGAAGCGCCTGCCACGCGGCGTAGAACGTGGTGGGGTCGGTCTCTCGATTCGCCAGGTCCTTCAGGGCCGGCAACACGTCGGCCGATCGCACATCGCGTAAAGCCTGGACCGCCTCGAATCGCAACCGCGCCTCGGAACTGCGAAGGGCCTTAAGAAATGCTTCCAGGGGCATGGAGGTCCCGGAGCGAATTCCGGCACGAGCACGAGCGTGGGCACGAAACCCGAGCACCCGAACCGCTTGAAGTGCTGCGTTCAGGGTCCGCGCCGACTGACCCACCCGTGCTTCCAGGTAGGCGTCCACTTCGGGATCGTTGATGTCGAACCGTCCCAGCGTCCAAATCGCCCACGTCTCCCTGGCCTGGCTCGAGGGCTGTGACAATTCCGCCAGCATCGCGGCGCGAACCGACTTTCCGCGACGCAGCAATTCCAGCTGGGCGTCCACACGGCGCGCCGGAATCGGACTGTCGAACTCCGCCAGAAGTTCGCGAACCTCCCATTCTTCGATCGACCCACTCGCGCGAGCTACGGTTTCTCCGGTGGAACGCCCACCCGTCTCCGCGCCGCGCCAAACCACTCGAAAGATCCTTCCTTCATTGGAAAGCCTTCCATCCTCGTACTCGGCGCCATAACCGCGGCTCCACCCCAGCACCCACAACGCGCCGTCCGGTCCGAATTCCAAATCCGTGGGCCGATACAGCGACTTGCCACCTTGGACGAGAGGTTCCCATTCACTGGACGGGCGCATCACCGCGCCGTCCCAGCGCGGTCGCCAGACATAGGTGGCTTTGTTCAACCAGTCATTCACCAGGAAGACCCGGCGATGGGAATCGGGAAACGCCGCGGAATCGGCGAAGACAATCCCCGTGCCGGAGCCTTCGAACAATGGCCCGCTCACCGGGGCGGTCGGGGCATGGGCATGATCCGACCAATGCGCACTCCATGGATGGTTCCAGCCGAAGTTGGCCCCAACGAACGGCATGAACACTCGATCCCCCGTCGTCTGATCATTGTCCGTGCCCAGCCAGTGGAAGCCGCTATCGAAGGTGATGTCCCAGGGATTGCGCAGACCGCGGCAGACGATTTCCAGGTTGCCGCCGTCCGGATCGCAGCGCAGCACGCCGCCCTGGAGCCCCCAGTCGTCCTCGGGATCATGGTAAGCGTGCTGGTACTCTCCCCGGCGGAACACCGTCGGGGTTGGAAAATCCGGCGTGCCCGGTGGCGCGGTGATGCCCCACAACTCCCGGAACGCCTTGGGCGCGTAACGTCCCGGCTGATTGAGCCCCTTCGAATTTCCTTTGCTCATGTAGAGCCGGCCGTCGGGCGCCCAGTTCAGACCGTGCAATCCGTGCTCGAGGTTTCCCAGGTCCGTGTAGAGCCGTACGTATTCGTCCGCAACATCGTCTCCATCCAGATCCCGGACGATGGTGAGATCCGGGGAGTTGGCGACCCAGAGTTCCCGACCTCGCCAAGCCAGCCCTTGGATCGCGTTGAACCCAGTGGCGAACTCGCGCGTCTCGTCGGCGCGCCCATCGCCATCGTTGTCCGATACCCACATCACACTGTCCCCCGGCGTTTCCGGCTTCGGGGTGCGATACTGCGGACCCATGCCGATGCACAGGCGTCCCCGGGCATCAAATGCCATCGAGCACGGCTGTCGAATCATCGGTTCCCGCGCGAAGAAAGAGACCTCGAATCCGGCAGGCACGGACGGCAAGGCCTCAAGGTCGGCGCCGGGATCATGAAAAT
>JAEUHG010000267.1 GCA_016795425.1 Verrucomicrobiales bacterium | reverse complement strand
GGGGCGGCGTGGCAGGCGACGACGACCAGGCAGGCGCCGCAGAGGAGGGTCAATGGCAGTTTCATGGGAGGAACGACGAGCCGGGAATCGCCGATGAAGGCCAACGACCCGGACGGGATAGCCCTGTCGCAGCGCCACACGGCCCACCTGATTGGGCGCGTGGCGCGTCAAGGTGGCCCTCATCGCGCTGCGACGAGGTGTGCTGGGTCACGAGGTGGATGGCTTGCAGGTCGGTCATCGCATTTTCTAGAGGGGTGGATTCGGGGGTGGATCATCGGAATCCCAGCCCTCGAAGCTGTGGTTGGGCCACCAGTCCGTCTCTTTCGGACGCCCTTTGAATCGTTCCACGTGTCCGTCCGCCATGATGACATTCATGGCGGCTTGGTGCGGCATGTTGGCGGCTCGGTGATACGGGATCTCCCAGATTTGTACCGCCTTCGATGGACTGCGGACATCCGAGTCGGGGCGACCACTGATGGGTTTGACGCCGAAGGTCCCGAGCTTCGGGTCGAAGTATTTGTGGGACCAGACGTAGCTGACGCCATCGTTGTCGAAGAAGAAATCGGCGCCAAACCGGTCGTCATTGGATCCTTTGATGACGATCTTGGCTTTTAGACCGGAGGGGCAGGCGAAGAGGCCGTGACTGGGGCGATGCTTCTTGCGGTCGGTCGTCTGCGGCTTGGAAAGGTTGGTGATGAGGTACGGCTGAAACATCTCGGGCATCCACTTGTCGCCCAGACGTTCCCCGTCGCCCCACGCCTTGCCCCAGTTCCGCATCAGCGCAATGCGCTGGTTGAAATCCTGGGAATACAATGCGGAAGCCAGTCCGAGCTGTTTCTGGTTGTTCACGCAGTAGATCTGGTCGGCCTTGGACTTTGCCTTGGCCAGCGCCGGCAACAGCATGCTGGCGAGAATGGCGATGATGGCGATGACGACGAGCAGTTCGATCAAGGTGAAAGCATCAGCCATTCTGCAGGTCGTCGTGCGGGCCGGCGTATCGACGTGAGAAATGCGGGTCTTCATCCGGAGTTTGGGAAGCGTGAGACGATATTCTTTCGCAGGCAAGCAAGGGTTCAGAAGCAGGCAAGGGTGGGTGGGGAAGCAGGAAGCGGGTTGCGGAAGCGATGCGCTGCGGGGACACGGCGCGGACCGGGAACTCGTGTCAGAGGAGCGGTCTGCCTGGCACGCTGACGATGTGCGGGCGATCCACGCCGCAAGCCCATGATGAAGCGGTCCCAGAGGCCTTGAGCGAACCGGGCGTTATCAGCGAGCGTTGCCTGTCACCAAAAGCTGAGGCCTATGAAAATTCCTCGATGGTTGGGTCTGGGATGGACCGTCTGGTGCGCCGCGACATTTGGGACCGGTGTCGATGCAGCCACCCGATGGCACGTGGCGCCCAAGGGTTCGGATCAAAACCCGGGAACCGAGTCGCGGCCGTTCCAATCCCTGGAGCGTGCCCGCGACGAGATTCGGGCGCGTCGCAAATCAGGCGTAGGCGCCGAAGGTGGATTCGAGGTGGTGATTCATCCCGGCCAATACGCGGTGCGACAGACCTTTCAACTCACCGCCGAAGATTCAGGCTCGGCGACCGCGCCGGTCGTATATCGAGCCGCGGGCCGCGAATCGCCGCGATTTTTTGGCGGCGTTCGCCTCCCACGATTTCGAGTCACCACCGACAGCGACCTCTTGGCGCGACTGCCTGAATCGGCTCGAGGCAAGGTTCGAGAGGTGACGCTGAGCGATGTCGGCGTGACCGACGTGATTCCGTTCGAACTGGGAGGCTTCAGCAGCGGACGCGGCTTTCACACCCACCCGGTGGTCGAATTGTTTGTCGATGGCGAACCGATGACGCTGGCGCGCTGGCCGAATGAAGGTTTTGTGAAGACGGGGGAAGTTCCCGGACCGTTGACGCTGCAGGCCTGGGATCGGCGCCCAGGCGCGCCGGAAGGTAGGTTCCATTTTGAGGAGGATCGTCCCAGCCGCTGGGTCGGTGAACCCGACGCCTGGCTCTATGGCTACTGGTTCTGGGACTGGGCCGATTCCTACGAAAAAATTGAGAACATCGACCTGGCCAGGCGCGAAATCACTTTGGCGAAGCCCTGGCATACTTATGGTTATCGCAAAGGGCAGCGCTTCTATGCGGTCAATGTCTTGGCCGAACTCGACTCACCCGGAGAATGGTACCTGGATCGGACGCGCGGTCGGGTCTTCCTTTGGCCGAAAGAGGACCGCCAACGGCTCGACGCCGAACTGTCTGTCGCTCCATTCCCTCTGCTGACGGTTGATGGTGCCTCTCATCTCCGCTTTGAAGGGCTCACCTGGGAATGCGGCGCGTCCGACGGCGTGCGGATCGTGGGCGGCGAGGGCGTTCGATTCGAAGGCTGCACCGTGCGGCGCATGGCGGGAACGGGTTTTGACGTGCGCGGTGGGCGACGGCACGAATTCGTGTCGTGCGATGTGCACACCCTGGGACGCGGAGGCTTCGCGTTGTCGGGCGGGGACCGAAAGACACTTCGACCGGGCGAGCACCTGGTCGAGAACTGCCACATCCACCATTTGTCCCGCATCGACCACACCTACACACCCGGTGTTTGGGTGGACGGCGTGGGCCAACGTTTACGGCACAACCTCCTGCATGACATTGCCAGCAGTGCGATGCGGGTGGAGGGGAACGAGCATCTCATCGAGCTGAACGAAGCCTATCGTGTGGTGATCGAGTCGGATGACCAGGGAGCCGTTGATATGTTTGGCAATCCGACCTATCGGGGCAATGTCTACCGCCATAATTACTGGCATCACCTCGGGAATTGGACTGGGTCGGGCGAAGTCGGTCATACGCAGCGGGCTGGCATCCGCTTGGACGACGCCATCTGCGGAGTCACCATCGTGGGCAACATCTTCCATCGTTGTACCACGGGTCGGACCCATTTCGGCGGTGTGCAGATTCACGGGGGCAAGGAGAACGTGGTCGAGGGCAATCTGTTCGTCGATTGTGGCGCGGCGGTGAGCTTTACCCCCTGGGGAGAGAAGCGATGGCGCGAGTTCGTGGCGAAGGCCATGGAGGCGCCCGCGATCGATCGCGACCTTTACTTAAGTCGGTACCCGGCTCTCAGCGGGCTGTCGGAGGGGCACGACCGGAATTCCATCCGCGGTAACACCATCGTGAGGTGCGACACGGTCTTCCTCCGTCTTCCCGGCGGCACCGAAGTCGCCGATAACCGGGAATTGCCGAAGGGAACCGAGTTCCCCGAGGGCCCGGATGGCCGCTTGCGTTGGTCGGAGGCTGAGGCGTCGCGACTCGGTCTTGCCGGCATACCGTTTCGGCAGATCGGATTGTATGCGAACGCGTGGCGATTCCAGCGCAACGGTGAGTGGAGCCTGCGGGTGGCCGGTCCCAAGGACGCTAGAAGCGCCAGGTGAACCCCGCGAGAATCGAGAAATCCGCGAAGGCCGCGTCGCCAGGCGGCCGGCCCAGTTCTTCCTCCGGCACGCTTTGCTGGCGATTGCGGTAAAGGGCGACGGGGGCGGTGAGATTCACCGAGAAGCGCTTTTGATTCCAGGTCAACCCGGGTTCGATCGAAACGGAATAGCCGGGTCGCCGATATCCGAGGTCGCCACCGATGACGTCCGCGGGAGGGATGCCTTCCCATCGCACGCCGACGGTGGCTTGCAGACCTTGGGCCGGCCACACCGCGTAGCTCAGACCGCCGCGAAGCAGGTATTGGTCGGCGATGCTGTTGTGAGTCTGCCGGTAGGTGAGGAAGTTTGCCGAGAACGCGCGGTCGGCGGTCGGGTACTCCGTGTCGTTCTGTTCCTCGGGAGTGAAGGTGTAGAATCCGTTGAGATAGCCGAACAGGTTGCCGACGATCTGTTGATAAGCCTGCATTTGCAGGATGAGTCCCCATCCGCCGGTCCCGGGCTGGATGGAGGTGTCCACGGGACGCTCCACAGGACCCGTCGCGCGATAGGCCGTGTCCGTGGCGGCGTCGTCGCCGGTCGGGGCCGAGAATCCCAGGCCCAGGGCGATGTTGCCGTTCATGTGCTGGTGCGGATCGAACAGCCAGTAATCCGTCGTCAATCGCACATCGCCGATGCCTCCGGCCCGCATCGTGTGTCGATTCACACCGTCGTGTTCATAGGCGGTGGTGCGGCTGGCGGCAGTGAACGGAAGATCAAGGGTGACGCTCCAGCGCGAATTGATGCCATAGGTGGCCAGGACGTCGAAGGCGTAGACGTCGTTCACCATCATCCCGTAGCGGGAGGGCACTTCCTGATCGCCGACGAAATCCCGTTTCGATTCGAACCATCGAAACGCGACGGTGGCCTGCCAATCGCCGGCGCCGGGAGTTCCACCGGAACTCTCGTCGCCCATGGAATGAACCGAGCACGAGGTGCTGCGGAGGCCGATACAGCCTTGGGCAACGGCGTCGGTGGTCGTGGTGAAAGCCGAGACCGCGAGCAGGCCGAGAAATGTTGGATAGCTACGACGATAAGGGTGCATGGGGAAAGAGTGGTGGGGGTGGGGTAATGGTCTTTGGATCGATTCAGGATGATCGGGGTGGCAGCGAGGTGGAGATTCACCGGGCCGCGCCGTGACCCAACGGCACGGCCCGGTGTCCTCACCCGCCAACCTCACTCAACTGGAATTACGCGAAAGAACCGGGAGGCCCCGTCCAGGCTGTTGGTTCGTAGCACCGTCAGAATGTCGTAGGGCTGGTTGATGGCCGAACCCGTGTTGGCAAAGGCCGTATTCAAATCGGGGGAACTTTGCTCCTGATGCTGGAAACCACGACGGGTCGTGAATCCAACTTCGATTTGCGTGTCGGAAAGCTTCCGGATCGCCAGCTCGACTTTGGTAATCGAGCCATCCCAGTACTTTTGAGCCAGCGCCCAAGCGGCTTTTCCGGCCAACGCGCCGGCGCGGCGTCCCGCGAAATCGTCTGCGGGCGGATGGATGCCGCCCCAGATTCGCGAGATTCCGGCCTGATCGGCGGCATCGTAATAGGTGCCCCATTGGAGTTGGACCGGTTGGCTGGGACCCTTCTCGTTGACCAGACCCGTGTCGGCAGGGACGGAGTAAGTGCCCATGCCGCCGGGAAAAAATGGCGAACCCGTGATCCCCGTCAGCACCTCCGCGGCGCTTCGACTGAAGGTGCTATGACCGGAGACGTAGCCCGGGAACGCGGGCGAGACAAAGTTGGTTTTCTGGTACGTGGTCCAATTCTCCGCCAGCATCCATTTCACACCCTGATAGGAGGACGCGGGATTCGGGGGCTGCCCAGGCCAGCATCGCACCGCCACCTTCCCAGCGGTCAGGCCCGCGTGACGTCCGGAGGCAATGGAGGCAGGCGTGACCAACTCGATCAGATTGGTGATCAGGGGCAGGCCATTGGGGTTGTACGCCGGAAGTTTTGAGTCCGACGATTGTCCCAGCAAGCCCGCATAGCGAATGGCGGAAATCGGCCTCCAACCGTCATAGAATCTCTTGATGGACCAGGCCGTGCAGGCGGCGTCGTGAACCGCTCCGTTCAACGCGAAGTAGAGCTTCACATCCCACTCCAGCTCGTCGACGACGGCGCCCGTGCCTCCTATGCGCCTTTCGAATGCCGGGTGTTCGCTCATGTCATTCGCCACTGTGTTCCAGTGGCCCGGGGGTGTTTCCGAGCTGGGGCCATCGGCCCAGAATTCCGTGAGCACTCGGGCGAAATCGCCGCGCTTCACCATGTTGGGCGCATAGGGTTGTCCGGTCACCGGATTGATCGGATGGCCTTTGCCATCGTTGGCACCCAAGGAATTATTGCCGAAGGCGCCCGGCGAAATGTCGATGATAACGCCGTCGTCGGGCGTCAATTGGCTGGCCCGGTCGATCACCACGACGATGTTGCTGATGAATTCCGCATGGCTGGCCGTTCCGAACAAGGGCGGGGGACCTGGATCAAACCAGGGTTTGGTCGAATCGGTACGAGCCAAAGCGAACGGGCGGACTCCCAGCCATTGGGCGCCGAGATAGTTTTGGATGGGACCCTGGGGAAACCCGTTTTGGTCTACCGCATTCACCACCTGCAGCCGTTGCCAACGGTTGATATCAACGGCTCCTTTGCCATTCCCGTCATCGATACCTGGAAGCGCGGTGGCGAGCGGTGGGTTGATGTAATTGTAGCCGCCCTGCGCGGCGGGGGCATCGGGGTAGGCCACCGGCGGATTGGCCGCTGGATAGGGCGTGCCATTGGTCTGGCGCGCGCCGTCATTCAAGAACCACTGGGATACGGCATCGTAGATCGAGTTTCCGAGGCCTGCAGGCGTCGAGACATCGCGCGAGACATTGGACGGATCGTAACCGAGCGAAGTCATGAGGCTGAGATTCGCCGCGAGAGTGTTGCTGGCCGTCCGTGAGTAGACGTGGCGCTCGTTCAGGATTCGAAAAGCGGCATAGCTGATCGCCTCGCGTCTCGCGCTCGCGACGTCGTTGGCGGTGTGTTTTCCGCGATAGACGTACCCGACCGCGGTGGCGTCATAAGCGGCCCAGGCGTCATACATGCACACCGAAAGACTGAAGAGATTGCGCGCCTGGGCTGGCGGATGCGGCGTGTCGTTGCGGATGGCACCGAGTGCCCGCTCGTTCCAGGTTCGGGCGATACTCTGACCCTCCGCCGCGCTGGCCGAGGGCAGTGCCGCCGACCTGAGAACGAGCGCAGCGATAGCGAACAGGACCGCTTTGGGGTGAATACGGAGCACTCGTCCGCCCTTGAGACCAGTTGGAGCTGTGTTCACGCTGAAATGCCTTTCCGCTCGCGCGCCGGTCCGACATGGACGGCATCAATGAATCAAGCGGGAATGAGCGGGCGAAATAGTCATTAGAATTCGCCTGAATGCTGAATGGTTGTGGCGAAATGCCGTCGACGAGGGGTGAAGTGGTGTGGGTCGGGGGCGAAATGGTGTCATTCCCCCGAAACTGTCGGGGCCGGTCCTGGGGAGCGGCTTGCCCTAAGGATTCAAGGCGATCGGATACTGCCGTCGAAGCCAATGTAACGCAGGTCTTCCGCGTCGCCTCCCGCGGTCACGCCGGCCAGATCCTTGAAGGTGTAAACATAACGTATGTTCCGCTCCTTCAGGGACTCCCGTACTTCCTCCGCTATCGCGGGGTCCAAGCCGGGCTCCAGCAGGATGATTTCAATGAAGTTGTGATGCCCCGGAAACAGGGTGCGGGAGTAATAGCTGTCGGTGGCAAAGGCGGGCAGCGATCCACCGCCGGCTACCGAGGGACCTAACCATCGATCCAGCAGGAGGGTCTTCAGGATCCACGGGGGACTGCCCTGGTACAATGGGGCGCCATCCTGATGACGGATGTCGACGTGGACGCCGTTCTTGGCGACCCGGTAGGATCGCCTGCCCCATTCCAAATCGACATTGGCGGGATCCATTTCCACTAGGTTGACCCGGTCCGTCGTGGTGGTGGTGAAGACCAGGCTGCCTCCATCGAACTCCGGTTGGGGCGAGGCATAGACACACTGAAGGGCATAGGTGGGGTCGCTGGCCAGCAGCGGAGTGGATCGCGAGGTGTTGATGCCGTAGGGGAATTCAACGGTGAGTCGGTAGGTTCGCCGTGACTCCGCCACGCCGTTCGTCCAGTCGAGGATCAGCCGTCGATCGGTTGGGGTGCTGACGCGACCGAGGGTTTCCAAAGGGCCCGACCACGTGGTGACCCATTGGCCGTCGTGGGTTTGGAGATGAGCCAAGAGTCTTCTCCAATACATCGAGGGAATGGCGGGCGTGTTGGTGTGCGCTGGCTCCAGCGTCTGGTGCAGCCACAACCGGGTTTTCAGGCGGTGGCGGCCCAGCAAGTCCCCAAACTCGCCCTGCTCGGTCTGAAGGCGACCGAAGAGACCCGCAGCACGTCCCTCGGGATCAAGATCGATGAGGCGCAGGAATTGGCGACGAGCGGTGGCGGGAATTTCAGTCGCCCGTTCGGCGACGGGATCAAGAACGTCCGACCACGTGACGAGATCCTGGGAAGCTTGGATGACAAATGGTCCGTGGCCGCCCTGCCAGGCGAGGGCCACCGTGGCATGGGCTGTGGGGCGCAGGGTGGTGATAGAGGGTTGAGCCCGCGCCGTCGCCAGTTCGCCCAGCATCCATGCGGCGACCGGTGCAAGGAGAAGCCGGGTTATCCTCGAACAAGCGTGAGTGACATTCATGGGCGAGTGCTGGAAGCCCAACGGTTGGGCGAATCGACGGCGATACCGCGCGCCTCGAACAGGTCGCGGTGGGCTTCCGTCTCGGTCTCCTGTTCTTCGGACGGCATGTAAAAAACCTTCCAACCGGATTCCAGGGCGAGGCGGCGCTGAACCGCCTCCATCCAATCGACAGCTTGAACCGCTGGAAACGTGGTGCTGCCGGTGATTTCGATTCCGAGTTCGCGAATCCAAGGAACGGGAGCCCTCATAACGGAACCCACCACCATCCGCTGATTGGGGCCGGGGTAAAGGCATTGCTGCCCGTAGGCGAATGCCGAGATGGTCTCGTACCCTGGCAACCTCGCCCGGGCAAAATTCAGATGGAACGGGTACTTCACGGTGTCCTGAAAAAACACGTGGCCGGGGCGATCGAGCAACACCGACCATTTGACGATCGCGATGCCGGCCAGACCGCTTCCGGTGCCCGGGCGAAACAAGCGCTGGGTCGTCGCGGGGAGCTGATTCGACCAATCGTCGTTGATCGAAGCCAAGTGACGTTCCAGGCGGTAAAACGCGGCCGACGCGCCATCCGGGACGGGGTCATGGTAGGGCGCCAGTCGATCGAAGACTCGCGCCACCTCGTGCCAGTCGCCCAGTGTGGCGCTCTGCTGAAGAATCAGCACGGCTCCGGGATCGTCGGTGGATTTCAGAAGAGGCCCTCGTGACGACCAACCCATCTCCAACGACGCGGGGCCCTGGGCTCGGGCGGAGGCGAGCATTCCAAGGAGCAGGACACACCATCGTGACCGTTGGATGAGCTGACGGATCTCACGCAGATGACCGAGCATCGGATGGCGGACGAACGGCGGCATGATCACGACGGTAACCAGCGCGGATGGTCCACACCTTGGTCGGTCGGTCCGCGCGTCAGCAATCGGGGGAAGGTTCCATCGCGGTTCATCAGCCAAAGTCCAGGGACCTCCCCGGTCGTCGCCCGACAAAACGCGACGAGCCGACCGCTGGGGGACGGAGTGCCACGGAAATCCCAGCTTCCCGCGACTGCCGGCGTGAGCGCTTCTGCGGTGCCGTGGTGCGGGTCGAGTTGGTATAACGAAGTGCCCCCGACAGCGGTCTCGGGTCGGAATTCCCGATTGTAGTGATCCGTGTCCGGTCGCTGGGCCTGATACTCCCAGGGGACCCGCGCTCCCGGGCTGCGTCGAGGAAAGAGGACTTTCCCTTCGGAGGTCCAAGCCGGGACATTGGATCCGCCGCCGCGATTGCCCGGGCGGCCGTAGGTGGCGGCGAACCACATGGCCTGACCCTGGGTGATCACGTGGTGTTCCGAACCGTCGGGGCGCCCGACGCAAACATCCGACCAGTCGTGGCCCGGATCCGATGGGGCGTGGCAGTCCTGATAGACCAACCACTGTCCGTCGGGCGACCAGCTGGGCCCGAAGTAGAGGTGGCCGGGTTGGGCGGCGACGCGCACCCGGTTACCCCCGAGCGTGTCGCTGGTCCAGATTTGATAGCCCGCCGGACTGGCCAGGTGAAACGCGACCCGTTGGCCGTCCGGACTCAGGCTTAGACCATAGGGAAGGCCCTCGTCGATGCCGGTGAACTCACGCGCGTCGGTTCCATCCAGGTTCATGTTGAGAATCTGACCGGGCCGCTGACGAATCACCTGCATCAGGATGCGGCCTTTGTCCAACATCAGTTGCGGCGTGTAGAACGGCGCCAGTCGATCCTTCGTGGCGAGTTCGGTGAGCAGGTCGCGATCAAGGTCATAGGCCCAAACGTGGGTCGGGGTTTGATGGTAATACTCGTCGAACGGCTTTCCCGGTCCATCGCGGCGCGCCTCCATGCTCAACATCAACACTCGACCGTCCTTGAGGAAACCTGCCGGTTGCCAAGTGACTTGGAGTGGTCGCTCAAGTTGCAGGGGGCGAAGCCCGGTGCCGTCGGCATGAATGAGATAGGTCTTTCCGCCTGAGGTGAAGAACAGACGTTCCATGTGTCGACCCTTGGAAGGCAGGGACGCGGTGCGGCACGCGGTGAGCACGGCGCAGGTGCTCGAGGTCGCAAATGAAATGAAGGTTCGACGTTTCATGAATAGCGATGGATTCATCGACTGGTTGGTTGCCGTTGCGACCGCTCTGGGTCGAGAACCAGCCACTCTCCTTCGCGAACAACACCCAACCGTCGGTCGATGTCACGATCGACCATGTCCTCGTTGGTCTGGCCCAGACGACGACGTATCTCGCGCCGCAACCACCAGTACCCTGAGTTCCACGAATAAAGGATGTGGCCGTGGGGATGCCCGTCGACGGTGCTAATGGATTCGTTGAAGGCGGGTGTCACGGCGATCTCGCGGGCGACGCGTTCGGCGAGCAGGGCATCCACCTCGGAGGCAGGCAGTCCATGAACGCCGGCGAGCAGGTAGTTCGCAGCGTCGTTGAGAAACCACGAGCCACCGTAGCAATACACGCCACTGTGCCCGGGGAGCAGCGAGCCATCCGCTTGCGAAATGACTCGGAGTCCGTACGGCGTCTTCACCTTCTCCGAGGTGCGATGATGCGTCAGCACGATGTCGTCGGTGAGCACTTTCCTGCCGAAGACCGCATACGTCAGGGTGGCGCCATACAGGGTATCCTGACCGAGCGTGTCGCGTTGTTTTCGGCTGGTGGGCATGAATCCTCGATCCGTGTTGAACAGACCGCGGTACGCCTCGATGGCTTTGGCGATCTCGACCTCGGTGGTGCCAAGTCCCAGTTCTTGCGCGGCGAGCAGCGCACCGCAGTGAAAGCCCTGGTTGCTCGCCGGCGCATCGTCGTCGTCGTAGAGCAGAACATCATGGTAGGTCTTCCATCCGCGTGGATTGGGCGAGCCGGGGAGCGGCGGAGGGAGGTAGAGTCCGTCTTTCTCGTTCTTGCGGATGAACTCGTAGGCGCGGCGGACAAGGTTGGTGTTGATGGTCCCGCCCGCCCGCTTCATGAGCACCGCCCAGATGAGGTAGTACTGGGCGTTGTCCTCGTAGTCCATTCGGGTCCAAAACACGGCGCGATTGGACTCGATGGTCTTCTCGGGATCATTGAGGCCGAGCGCCGTGTAGAAGCCGTCGGAGACCCATTGTTTCCAGCCGTAACCAGGTCCAGAGACGAAGATGTACCGTCCATCTCGCGGCTGGAAGTTGGCGTCGAGGGCCAGGTTGCGTCGGAGCAGGAAGAGCGAAGTGTTCCGCAGGATGGCCTCCACGATCGATCCGTTCCATCCCTTGGCATTAGCGACGGCGAGGTGGGCGGCCACTTGGGCGTCGTAGTGATCACGGGCCGGGCTGGTAAAGATCCAGGTCACAAATCGACGTGTCTCCCCCGCGGCCAACCGCTGCCAACCGTCCATCTGGTACTGATAGGTGTCGCGGGCGTCCTCCGGCGGTTTCACCACCAGCGGGTACGGATCGCGTCCGTCGCCGGCGAGAACGCCAATCCGCTTGGCGGCGGGGTCCAACAGAATCTGGCAACGGTTCTCCCACAGGCCTGGAGAATCCGCGATGATGCCGAACACACGGCCCGGATCGGAGGATCGCACCATGGCGACGGGAAAAGTCTCCAGACGCGCCGCGCCCCGGACGGTGTCGGCGAGCACACGGTTGGTGATCGGACCGCTGAAGGTTTCGTAGGTTCCTTCCGCGGCGGGGACGACCGGGAATGCCAGCGCGAACCGGGTGGGTGCCTTGGCGGTGACGTCAAGGGTTCGTTCGATGAGTCCGGGACCTTTGGCGACGAGTCTCCAGACCACGGTCAAGCCGTCGACCTCGCCTGGTCCGAGCACGAGCGTGTCGCGGGTTTCGGAGGTGGTAGTGAATCGAAGGGATGCCCAATCCTTGCCTGGGAACTTGAGTTCGACGCCCGTGGGGACCTCGTCCGTGCCTTGGCTCAATGGTTGATCGCCCAACCGGTACCCGAGGCGTGGACCGGTCGGGCTCTGGTGGAGGGAGGCGCGGAGTTGAGGAGGAGCGGCGTGGGAGATATCGGGAATAGAAAGGAGAAGGAAAAGGGCGGGCAGGACAAGACAAGGGAGAAGAGATTTTTTCTCGCGCAGAGGCGCAGAGCCGCAGAGAGGGGTGGAAGGCAGATGTTGGAGAAAGATGGGTGAGAACCCACGGATTCGGTTTGGTAAATCTCCTCCGCGCCTCTGCGCCTCTGCGCGATGCAAATCCTGTTTGGCCTTCATTCCTTCTCCCATCCTTCCAGCAGGTGGCGGCAATTGAGAACTTTCTCCATCAGATCCACGGGAATGTAACTGTATTGGTTGGACGCCTCGAATCCGAGACGTGAGTCGCGGGTTTGCAGCCGAAAAAGGCGCCGTGCCAGTTCGATTTCGGCTTGGGCCAGTTTGACCAATGTTGCGCGGAACGGCGCGGCTTCGGACGGTGTTTTGGCGGCCAGGAATGCTGCTCGCGCGAGCAGGAATCGAGTTTGGTTCGAGCAACTGCGAAAATGAATCGCCGCGGCCTCGGCCACGCCACATTCACGTTCCAGCGCCTGGTGTTGCTCGGCGGCGACTCCCTTCGCCTGGGAGTGAGCTTGGCGCAGTGTGTGGAGATTGGATTCGAAGCCCGCCGCCATCCGCTCGAATTGGGAGGCGAACGTTTCCGGTGGATAGATTGCGCGCCAGCCATCCAGGTCGTCGTATGGAAAGCCCACCATGGTGGCTTTGTAGCCGGTGGGCTGGGCCCACAGGGGATTTGCCGGTCCGAGTTGTTGGGGGCCTGTGTAGCAAACGCCGATGTGATACGGGAATTCGCGGAAGGCCTCACTGTAACCGCGCCAGGCCTCGACGACCGCTGCGGCGAGTTGCCGACCGAACCGGCGTTCCGCCACCCGCTGCAGGCCTTCGCTCGCGGTTGCACCGGCCATGACTTCCGCCACGACTTCCAGGTTCGGCGAAGGATATCCGCCCAGGGTCCAGCCCAGCATGAGTCCGTCGACGCGGCTCTCGCGGAGATTCTCGGCGTGGCGCGCCACATTCTCCACGGCGGGAATGTAGGGGACGGTGGAAAGCTCCCAGGTGTTGCCGGCTTGGATCTTGGCGAGCGTTTTGAGGCCGCGATCACGCGCCAGTCTCCAATGTCGCCGGGCGCGCGGACCTGGACCGACCGCGGAGATGGAGTACTCCCCGACGTCCGATTTCACCCCGCCGCGTTCGATCGGAAGACTCCATTCGCTAACGCTCATCAAGGGAACCTCCGCGGGCAGTTGTCGGATTGCTTCCGGCACCCAATCACTGGGCCATCCCCAGTCCCAGGCAATCAATCGGGCCCCCGTGCCGGCGAGTTGAATGCCTTTCCAGAAGAGCGGATTGACCTCGCCGAGTACCTCGGCCGGTGGCCGTTGGCTGCAGCGCGGACAGCCCTTGCCCCCATTGTGCGACCAGCAATGCGTGAGGTTCTCGGAGAAGGTGATGCTGAAGAAGCCGCCCAGATCCGGGACCGCCCGACAAACGGAAGCCACGGAATCGACTAGGTATTGTTGAACCTCCGGAACGCTGGTGCAGAGTGCCGCGTGGTCACCTTCGGTCACCCCTTTGAGATGCGGATAACGTTCGAAGAAGGCCAGGGGCAAGCCGCGCGGTTCGTTCAAGTAGACGAGTACACGAATGCTGTGCCGTCGCGCCCGGGCGACGAGACGACGCAGGTTCTCCAGCCGCTCAGAATAGTGCTCGCTGCGCCGCGGGTCCCAAGGAAACGGGGAGATCTTGTACAGCGGGGTGTGTAACCAAACGCCATTGACTCCGGCTTGCGACAAGCGCGCCAACAATCCCTCCGGGTACGGATCGGCATCCTTCTCCAGCAGCGGATCGCCGGTGAGCGCGAAATAGGAAAAGCAGAAACGCAGTGACTCGCCGGTGAGAGGGGACGGGATGTCGCCGCGTTTCGGCGGTGCCGAGAGTCGGGAGACGAAATCGAAGAGGGGTTCGGCCAGATCCAAGGCACCCGGAAATTCCGCAGCCACGATCTCGGCGATTTCCTCTTCCCGCCGGAGTGTGGCGGCGTCCGGTGCACGGTAGCGCAGGGGCGGGCAATCCGGCTTGAGACTTCCGAGTTTGATGAAGAGAACGTCGTCCTCGCGCAGCGTGAAAGCGAGTTGGTCGGGAGTCCAGTTCAGCAGGGTGAGGATCTGCTCGTAAGGCAGGAGATGCCAGTTCCGCCGGATAACCGTGAGCGGGGAGCGCACCTGTTGGTGCCGGGCAATGCGCGGCGGCTTGCCCAATCCCATCGCCCGCCCGATGCGGACGATGTCAGAGTTCCGCGCTCCCACCACCTCGGCCATTCGTTGCGTCGGTACCAGCTGCCAGTTGCGCCAGACAAAGGCGTGCAGGCGGGAGGGAAAATGGTCGAACGCCAACGGTTGGGGCGCCGAGCCCCGCGGAAGATCCGCCACGGTCAGCGACGGCGTGGGGTGGGTCGTCCGGGAGGCTGCTATGCCACTTGATCCAGCGGTCACAACGACCGCCGCCGCGGCGGTGGTTCCAAGGAATCGACGTCGGGAAATCCTCGGCATTGGGTTATTCATGAAACGGGACCTCGGGGTTCTCGGGGACCGATGGTGCGCGGCGTTCTCGGGAACTCCAAGACCGATGCTGAGAAACCCGGGTTTCGGACGATCGTGACAGGTTCGATCGCGCCTTCACTCCGGAACGCGATCGACCCATTCCTTGCGGGAACCTTCGATGCGCAAAGGACCAGTGATCTCGCGTCCATCGCGGACCACGACATAGGCATCCGCACCCGCCACGCGGTCCCAGCGCAATCGTGCGCGCCCGCGGGAACGAATGGCCTCCGACGGGGATGTGTGCGTCCCCTGGGGGCCAATGGCGAGAATCGCATACGCATGGGCGCCAGTACCGTCGTCTTCCACGATTTCGGGTGGCGCGGGGATGGGCACCGGAGTTTGGCGCAGGCTTCCACCCCACAGATGGAGCACATCGGACGGCGCCGGCAGTCCATCACCGCCGAAGCCGCCGCCGCCAATCGACATCCGCCCTTGGCCGATGATCGCATCGGTCACCGGCTCGTCGTGGGCTGGGCGGTACGTCTGCAGCCGGATCCGACCCGGGTGAGTTCCTCCGTTCCATCGCTCCAGCGGCACTTCAGAGGGTTCCACGCCTTCGCCTTGGATGATCGCCATCTGGCGCCAGGCGCCATCCAGCCAGACGTTCCACGAGATGTGGCCGGGGGCGAGGCGCAGGCGTCCGTCGCGTTCGAGCGCATGGAATCGATCGTCGAAGGGATCGTCGATCTCGCCTTTGATCAAGCGGCTGCGAACCCAGAGTCCGCCAGGGCGATCCGCCGCCGGCCGCGCATAGAGACCGCGAGGAATCTCCTGCGCCTCGAATCCCTTCTCCCAGGGAACGCCGGTATCCGACACGATCAATTCCCCCGTCACCACGAGGCGTTCGACGGTCAGTTCTTTCGAGGGCCCGGGATTCGATTCGGTGACGGCCAGCGTGGCGATGACGGAGCAGGCGATTGTCGTGAGACGATCCAGGATTCCGCGGGAAAATATGTTCATGTTGGCCGGAGACTACTCGATCGGGAATGCGATTGGGGATCGCGAAAGGAGGAATCTCCCGCAAACCGCAGCTTTGAGCTGAACCAAGGCGGAGCCGCGCCGGACCGCGACGCAGCAGGACGCGATAAGCTCCCTGATCTCGACCCAACGTTGCGGGTTGAGGACAACCCGCACCCCTCGCGCATTTTGCATCCTACCTTCCCGGACCGCGACGCGTCCCGCGGCGCAGCAAGGTGGCTTGGAAGCAGGACCTAATGCCGGGCGCCGGGACACCTCGCGGTTGGTGAAGTCCTGGCCCGCTTGGCGTGGCGCCCGTATAGACGCATTGGGCGCTTATCCGCCGAACACCTTTGGATTTCCGAAAACCACCCGGGCCAATACCGCGGCGTACTCGCAATACTTCAAGGAGCCATCGGCGGAGACCGTGCCGTCAGGCTTGAGATGGTAGCGCTCCCGCCAGAATCCATCCTGCGCCGCGCGACACACCATCCTGGCAGATTCCACCAGGCGATCATGGGCTTTCATGCGCTGGCAAGCGGTGGCTTCCAGATACCAGACGCGACCCATGGCGGCCGCGTCGTTGAGGGGTTCCACACCGCAATCGGAGGATCGACGGTACTCCCAGGGTTCGTACGAGAACGGTCGGGTGACGGCTTGAGTCGGCATGTTCCCGGAGCGGAAGCCCGGATCCGCGATCAGTCGCGGCCATAGGCTGCGCAAGTGCCGATCGCGTGCGACACCAAATGCCACTGCCGCCCAGTTGACGTCGCTCAATCCGTGGGTGTCGACCAGTCCGCGCGTGGGATGGACATACTCCCCGAAGTGATCGTCGCGCCAGAAGACATCGAGGAATCGCTTCTCCAACTCGTCGGCGTTCCTCGACCAGATTCGCGACAGGCCTTTGTCGCCGGCGGCGCGGGCGAGTCGGGAGAACAGCCGGAAGGCGTGGATCGCATAGCATTGCGTCACACCGTCGCTGCCTTCACGCGGCGGCGCTTCGAGGTAGAAGCCCGAGCCGCCCATCAGTCCGAGGTCCGTGCGCAGACTCCAAAGGAACGCTGCCGCGGCGCCCAGGGTTTGAAGTCGTTCCTTGGCCCAGTCGACATCCTGGGTGGCGTCGAAAATCTCTGCGGCGGTAAGCAGGTAACTGAGAGGCCCGAGAGTGCTCAGCGGGAATCCCTGGGTCTGCCAATGCTCGAACAATCCTACCCACGCGCGGGTTTCACGACTGCTCGCCGGCAGGTCGTCGCGTTGCGGAGGACGATAGGTAAAGAGGTCGTCGGGAGTCTTGAGTCCGCGCAGGCAGCCACCGGACCGTGTGTCTCCGTTGAAGATCGCAAAGGGAATGTTGCCGTCCTTGCGCTGCGAGGCGCGGACGAATTCGAAGTAGTCGAGGACCATCCGGGTGCGGCCGAGTTTCAGGTAGGGGCCCACCATCTGCCAGGAGTCCAAACCCGGCCAGGTCGTGTCGCTCCCAAAACCGCCGCCATCGGCGTTGATGGTGAAGTGTCCGGGATAGACGCGCTCCAGCGCTGCGGGCAGCAGGTTCTTGAAGACGGCGGCCTCGACCCCGGCCCGGATCTCGGGGTCGGCAATCTTGCGGATCCAGTCCGTCGGACGCTGCGCCGTCTGAACGGCGCGCCGCGGTGGAGATGCCAAAGCGGAGATGGCGAGGGAGGCTGCGCCAAGAGTGGCGGGCCCGGTGCGCTGGAGAAAACATCGGCGGGAGTAGCGAGGAATCCTGTTCATGGCCGGGGGGTGATAGGAACAGTAGCTGCATGGCAGGGGGGATCATCAATGGGGATCGCGCGGGGCTTCGTCTCTTTCGCTGTAGGAGCCGGCGGACGGGGGGGATTGCGGGTCGGGTGTTTGCGGATTTGGAGCGGATGAACTTCCTTCACGCCAAGAATTCCGACTCCGGGAACATGGATTGGAATTGGATTCAGTCCGGTGACCCTCGTCGCGCTGCGACGAGGTGTGCAGAGTTCGGAGGTTCATGCAGAGCGGCGCGACGAATCCGGTGCTGACGTCGACGAGCCAGAACGTAGTATCGCCCGCGTGACCCGCTTCCTGGTTGCCCTCGCGGTGCTTTGGCTCGTCGGCGGTCCACCGGCCGCCATGGCCGCGTCGCGGCCGAACGTGCTCTTCATTCTGTGCGACGACCTGCGACCCGATGCCTTGGGTGCTTACGGTTCCAAGCAAGTGCGCACGCCGCACATCGACGCCTTGGCGAAGGACGGCGTGCGCTTCGCCAACGCCTTTTGCACCACCTCCCTCTGCTCGCCGAGTCGAGCCAGCATCCTGACCGGCGTTTATGCCCATCGCCACGGTGTCCGGGACAACTTCACCGAACTACCGGCGGCATTGCCCCATTGGCCCGGCCGTCTGCATGACTCCGGTTATGCCACCGCCTATATCGGCAAATGGCACATGGGCGAGAACAACGACGCGCCGCGTCCCGGCTTCGACTGGTTCGTGACCCACAAAGGGCAGGGGAAATACTTCGACACCGAATGGAACATCAACGGCCTCCGCCGTGAAACGCCGCCCGGCTACTACACCCACGTCGTGACCGACTACGCGATCGAGTGGATCAACCGCCAGCCGGCCGGCAAACCGTGGTCGCTCTGCATCGGTCACAAGGCGCCGCACTCCTTCTATTTTCCCGAACCCAGGTACACCAACGCCTTCAACGGTGTTCGTGTCCCGTACCCCGACAGCGCGTTTCATCTCGAAGGCAAGCCCGACTGGATTCGACAACGATTGGATACCTGGCATGGCATCTACGGTCCGCTGTTCGAATGGCGCAAACAGTTCCCCGATCGCCGCCCGGAGGCGGTCCGTGACTTCGAGAACATGGTGCGCGCCTACTGGGGCACCCTCCTCAGCGTCGACGACAGTGTTGGGCGCCTGGTCGATCACCTGAAACGCACCGGTCAATACGACGACACCCTCATCATTTTCATGGGCGACAACGGTCTTCTGGAGGGAGAGCACGGGATGGTGGACAAGCGGACCATGCACGAGCCGAGCATCCGCATCCCCATCATCGCGCGTGGGCCCGGCTTGCCAGCGGGAAAGGTGGTGGAAGGGCAGGTGTTGGCGATGGACACCGCACCCTCGATTCTCGATCTCTGCGGCGCCCGGCCGCTCGACGGCATTCAGGGGCGTTCCTGGCGCAAGCTGGCATCCCGGGGCGACCGATCGTGGCGCACCGCCTGGTTCTACGAGTACAACTACGAGAAGCAGTTCCCGTACACGCCCAATATCCGCGGGATTCGCACCGACCGTTGGAAGTACGTGCGGTATCCGCACGGCGACGGCACACCCGACCGACATGTGCCTGAACTCTACGACCTCCGAGCTGACCCGGGAGAGCTTCGCAATCTGGCGGAGGACCGCCGGCACGCCTCGGTGCGCCGGCGCCTTGAGAAACAATTGACCTCCCTGATGGCCGCCGAGGGACTGCCCCCCGACCGCGATCGCATGCCGGTGGACCAAGGGATCAAGGGTGAGTTGCCGGACCAGAAGATCCGGTGATTCCAGGGAATATGGAATTCGCGGCCCCGTACCGATTGTCCTCGCAGCCCGGACTCAGGCGTTGCGGGACAAATCGGATCGGGAGATGGCTCAGTAGAGATCCATTGGGTGATGAAGTATTTTATCGAAACGCTTCGGCGAGTTTGCCGAGCGTGATAGGTTTCAACTGCCCTCGAGAGTTTGAAGTCGCCCTACCTGTTTGTCGGGAATGACTCCCTAACCAAAGAGATGCTTTCGGGCTATGGGGAAAGTCATTGCCAATGCCTGCCTGCATTGCTCTGCACTGCTTTGGCTGCGCGAATCCAAGGGACGGTCGTGACACCGATGCTGCCCAGACGGCTGGTTTTCAGGCAGCGAACAACGCCTATCCACCGAACAGCATCGAGCACCGGGCTATGCGGCATTGCGTGGCTACAGGACTCCTTGCCACAAGGGTTGGATGTTCCACGGCCGAATGTTATGGGACAGCAAGGGAGGTGTGGCAAAATGCCCACGGTCAACAACAGAGGGAAGGTGACCGAGGCATAAATATTAATCGATTAGGACGGGAATGCGCGGGGTGCCTCGGAGCAAACGGGACAACCAATCCAGGGGGACAGAGAGCCAAGCGGGGACGCGTCGCGGTCCGGGAATTGGGAGGCCAGGGACCGCGGGCTGTCCCAGCCCGCAGCAGTGTGACCTTGGGTCCGGCATGGAGTGAGAGGAGGTGGAAGGGGTCGGATCGGGAAGAAAGAAAGGCCGAGTGCTGCGCCGCGGGGACGCGTCGCGGTCCGGGAATGGGAGGCCAGGGACCGCGGGCTGTCCCAGCCCGCAGCAGTGTGACCTTGGGTCCGGCATGGAGTGAGAGGAGGCGGAAGGGATCGGATTAGGAAGAAAGAAGGCCGAGTGCTGCGCCGAGGGGGCGCGTCGCGGTCCGGGGATGGGGACCAGGGACCGCCGGCTGTCCCGGGCCCCAGCGGTGTGACCGTGGGTCCGGCATGGAGCGAGAGGAGGCGGAAGGGATCGGATCAGGAGGAAAGAAGGCCAAGTACTGCGCCGCGGGGACGCGTCGCGGTCCGGGGATGGGGACCAGGGACCGCGGGCTGTCCCAGCCCGCAGCAGTGTGACCTTGGGTCCGGCATGGAGTGAGAGGAGGCGGAAGGGATCGGATCGGGAAGAAATAAAGGCCGAGTGCTGCGCCGCG
>JAEUHG010000231.1 GCA_016795425.1 Verrucomicrobiales bacterium | reverse complement strand
CCGGTGCCATTCCAGGATCGAACGAATCTCTTCGGCCGTTCGCCGCCGACCCAAAACCTCTCCACCACGAATCATCGCCTTCACGTCGCAACCTTGCCGCGATCACTCCTCGCCGTCTCGACGGGTCCGCCGGACGGTTACGATTGAACGCCGAACCGAGTGTTAAGGCCTTGGTTTTGAGAGCCATACGACGCGGGTAATTCGGTCGATTCCGTCCCCAGCCACCATTTCCATCCGCTTCCGCGTCAATGGCTTTGGTGAATTTGGGGTCCCAACGGACACCAAAATGGACACCAGGATGACCGCTCGGTAACGGCTCAGCCGCTCCCGGTCCCTGCTGCTCCACTGCTCGGTAACCGGACGGCTTTGGGCGCCTTACGCTGGCATCCTTTTGGATCCGCCATGAAAGCCCGATTCCGTCTGTTCATCCGCGGCGCCCGCGGTGGCGTCTTCTACTGCGTTGATTCCCAAACCGGCCGGCGCGCTAGCCTGAAAACCACCGATCGTCGAACCGCCGAGACGTTGATCCATGCGCGCAATGAGGCGGAACGACAGCCTCAGCTCAATCTTCGGATCGCGCAGACTTACCTCACCGCCACCGACGGCCAAGCGGCGAAGCGCACCTGGGGCGACGTCATGCGCGAGATGATTTCCCTGCGCCGTGGCGCCAACCGTGCTCGTTACGAGCGCGGCGCCGGCGAACACGCCTTCGATCCCCTTCGTGACCGCCCGCTCATCGAGACCCAGGCCGAGCACCTCCTGGCCGTGCTTCGTTCCGGCTCTGTTTCCACCAACCTCTTTCTGCGTCGGTTCCACAATTTCGCGCTGGGAATGAACTGGATCCCGTGGCCGGTCCTTCCGAAGAAACTCTGGCCAACGGTCCAGCACGGGGAACGTCGCAGCATCACCCGCACTGAACACGCCGCGATTCTGGGCCGCGAACCCGATCCCGAATTGCGTGCCTTCTACGCCTGCTGCTGGTACCTGGGTGGATCCCAGACCGATGTTGCGCGTCTCCGCGCCGAGGACGTCGATTGGCCGAATCGCGTTGTCAGTTTCTTCCGTTCCAAGACCGGCACGGTCCAGATCGTGCGGTTTGGCGAGGGCTTGGCAGCCGTGCTGAACGATCGCCCCAAACAGGGGGCACTCTTCCGGAGATTGATGGGCATGGATGAAAAACACCGGGCGGCGCTCTTCCAACGCATCCTGCGCCGCCTTGGGATTCGGGGGGTCTCCCTGCATTCTTACCGTTACGCTTGGGCCGAACGGGCGAAGACGGCCGGGTATCCTGAGCGGTTCGCCCAGGAAGCCCTCGGTCACAATAGCAAAGCCGTCCATCGGGCTTATGCGCGGAAGGCGCAGGTGACTCTCCCGTCCCTCGAGGAATTCGAGAAGCAGGCCGAGCAAGGGCAGGTTCTCAAGGCGACGTTCGGGGCAGCCACCGTCGCTGCGAAAGGCGCAGGAACGACCGCAGCGGCATCGTCGGAGACTGATAGCGCCAGGTCGGGGATGGGAGCAGTGGGCCGAGCCTGAGAATCAGTGGCCACCTGGTTGGCCCGGCTGTGGGGATGTCGAATCGACCGACGTCCTTTCGGAAGTTGTCATGGGCGCAGCCCGATCTCATTGCGCGTTCGACGCTGATAGGTCTTTCGTTCCGCGTGCGAGCCCATGGGCGCGTGCCTCTTAAGCGGAGGCTTGAATCACGGCGGAGCGGGGGGCGGTCAAGGTGGAGGCGGAGGGTGGTGGGGGCACAACCTTGACGGCTCGACGCGAGCCGTAGAATGAACCGGCTGGCACGCCTGAGGATTTCGTCTTGGTGTCGGAC
>JAEUHG010000211.1 GCA_016795425.1 Verrucomicrobiales bacterium | reverse complement strand
CCCAGGGAAAACCGAGCGATGAAGGCGAGCACTCGGCATGCGGCGCAAGCCCGCGTTGATCGCATCCGTCAGTTCCAGGCTGAATTGGCAGACCTCGATCGAGAGCAAGTGTTGTTGCTCAGCCCCGAACAACAACAGCGGCTCGACGCGCATCATCGACACCTGCTGTCTCAACTGGAACGCGAGGCGGGTGCGGACATCTCCGAGTCGGCACGCCGGATTTCCTGGGGAATACGCATCGTCGGACTCCTGGGAAGCGCGGCTTTCGCCGCCGCCGCCGTGCTGTTCCTACATCGGGTGTGGGGTCTCCTGCCGCTTCCGCTCCAACTCTGCATTCTGGCGGGAACACCCGTGGCACTATTGGCGGCGACCGAGGTGCTGTATCGGCGTGGCATGGATCCGTTTTTTGTTGGTCTCGTGGCGGTTTGGACTGTCCTGGCCTCCTGGCAAGCCACCGAGACCTGCGGCGTCATCCTCAACCGGGTGGCCCGACCGCACTCCATTCTGGCGGTGGGCCTGATCGCCAGCTTGCTGGGACACGCCTACCGGTTGCGCCTGGTGCTGTGTGCCGGGTTGCTCGGGCTGGGAATCTACGGCGCAGCGATGGTTGTCGAGATCTCGGGGAGCGACTGGCAATATTGGCCTCTCAGAGGTCAGTACCTGCTTCCCGCCGCCGCCCTTTTCTACTCCGTTTCCTGGGTTCCTCGACGCCTCGCAACGCCTCTCGAACCACTGCTGCCGGCCTACGCATTCTCCGGCGGACTGCTCAGTCTTCTCGGGCTCCTGCTCATGTCCACCACGGGCCATCTCTGTTGCGGTGACATTGATCTCCAGACGTTCGCCGCCATCGACCAATTGCTGGGACTGGCGATCGCCTCGTGGCTGGTGGGCCACGGGCTCCGCCGAGGATGGAACGAAGTCGTGTACCTTGGCGCCGCGGGATTCATCCTCTTCCTTTTTGTCCGCCTTCACGCCTGGTGGTGGTATTGGATGCCCAAGTATCTCTTCTTCCTCTGCCTGAGCCTGATCTCCGTGGCTCTGTTGGTGGTGTTTCGACAACTCCGCCAGCGATGGAGCCGAAGGGAAGCTCTATGAAGGCACGATCGCTGATCCTCGCCGCCGCCGCGCTGGTGCTTCCCTTGTTCATCCTCGGCGACTGGCTTGCGGCGCTGGATAATCGCCGCGAAACCGAGTCGAGCCGGTTGGTCTTGAGGCCCCGCGAAGTGCATCGAGTGGAAATGCCCGGGGAAAGTTCCGTGGTCCTGCTGCGAGTGAACTGGGACACTGATTCCGGTGAGTCCAAAAACCGGCATCGTCCAGTGTGGCTCGACCCGGCAAAACTCGAATCGCTCGGGTTCGACTGTCACGTTCCGCCGGAGGCTTCCTTCGCTGAGAGACACTACGGATCCCAACTTCCGAGAAAGGTCGTTCTGGTGCTGCGCCAAAGTCCATCGAACGCGCTGGCATCCGGTTCGGAGTCGGAGGCGGCTCCGCTGCAAGTTGTCGATGCCGGACTCGACCCCGCCGCCCTGCGCCTCCGCTATCCTGATTCTCACACACACGCCCTGGTTTGGGGCACGATCCGCCCGGGCATCCACAGGAATTCCCCGGACGATTCAACCGAACGCCACCAGCCGATTCTCAGCGGCTGGATCCTCGGTCTCAGGCCTGCTTTCGTCTTCGTGCCCGCACCGTTGGGGCGACTTCTTCACGATCAACAGCGGTCGACCAAGCCGGACCCGAAGGAAAACGCCGACATCCGCCCTTCCTCATCCCCTCCTCCGCAACAATGGTCGGTCACGGTTGCGTGGGGACCGAACCTGGAGCCGTGGGTTGTTGATGGTCGCCTGAAAAACGACGCAGGGCAGCGTTAAGGAACCGGACGCCCCGCGAGTTGCCAGGCTTTGATCGCCTCGATCGGGTGGATCAACATGATCACGTTGAGAGTGAGGTTATCCCGAACCCAGGCCGCGCAGGCGATCTCCATCGCCACGAAAACCGCCGCGGTGACCCATGGCCGCCATCGACCGGCGAGAAAAAAGCCCAGGGACATCATTCCGATGTCGCTGATGGAATTGAGAATGCTATCGCCCTCGTAGCCGAGTGCGATCGTGGCCTGTCGATAGCGTTCGATGATGATCGGCGAGTTCTCGAGCACTTCCCAACCGGCCTCCAGCAGCACTGCCAGAAGAAATCTCACGGGCACAGGAAGCCGCCGTCCCGCGAGCCATAGGCCCGCGTAAAACACCATCCCATGCGCGATGTGGCTGAACGAATACGGATCAGCGATGCGCTGGGAACAGTGGTCACTCCAAATGCTGCCTTCCCAGATTCCGAACCGGCCGTCGGGCCCGAACCAGGTCCTGCCCAGAAACCATTCCACCAAGGCGGTCAGAACCACACACGCCATAGCCATCCCTGCCGCCTTCGGCCAAGCGTTCCCATTCGTTCCTGACAATGGCCGGATCGCAGAACCGGAGTCGGTATTCGAAGCCACCGACAGACGATTTCAGAGACCGCCTCCCAAGCCAAAGTCATTCGATCCAGCGCGATCGTTCAGGGTGAGGGAAGGTCCACCACGCTTCGCGACGAACCGAGCGGGGGGAGTCCGCCAGGTCTTGGACTGCGCCAGGCCTCTGGCGCTTTGGGCACGGAAAGCGGTAGAGGGCGACCGCGCTCCACGACGCTTCGCGCCCACTGACACCCGCCTCCATGTCCCATTGCGGCGGACCGCGCCGCCGCAACGCTTCCCCCTTCCCCACCCACCCTTCCCCCACGGTTCAGAAGTGAAAACTCAAGCCGGCCGACACATAGTAGCCCTGATCCAACTGCACCCGGGCTGACTGCTCGGCGGCATCCACCGTCGCGTCCTCGAGTCCCTGATATTCGATCGCGGCGTAAATCCCCAAGCGCTCATTCAATTGCGCCGTCACCTGCCCGCGCGCGTAAAAGCCGAAAACCCACTCGTCCGAAGACGCACTTCCTGTCCGGGACCACGTCGTCCCATCCGGAACCGAGGCCGTCTCGGAATAGCGAAAATCCGCGTCCAACCAACCCGCGGCGAAACCGCCGCTCAATTGGGCCGACAACCAATCGCCGAGCGGAAGATCGACCATGGGACCCAACCGCAGTCCAAAGAGACTTCCTTCCAGTTTACGAGATCCGTCGATCACCGTCCCCACCGCCGTGGTCGTTCGTGTGGGACTATCGCTGAGGAGCGGTCCAGGACCGTCGAAAGTTCCTGCATACGGTGCCGAGGGTGGCAGCACGCCATCCAAGGCGTACGCGTCCGTGACGCGGGTGACAGAGCCGGCGAGGCGCGAGGGATCCTCGACGTCAAAAGTGCTCCAATTCACGCCGAGTTCGAAACCCCATTTGGCGCCGGCAAGGTCGCCCAGCACCCGACCATAGATCAGTTCGGCGCCATACTGCGGATCGTCCGAACGATCGGAGGAATCGGCGTAAGGATTCCCGGCATACCCGGTTTGAGTCAGCGTGGTGCCATCCGTCGAAACCTGAGAATCCCGCGAATAACCCCAGTTCCAGGTCTTTCCTCCGTCGTTTCCCGATGCATCCCGACGCACGAAGCCATCGGCGTAGGTACGATCCAATCCTCCACCGGTGGCAGGTCCATGGGAGTCCGGCAACGCCCCGCCGCGATTGCGGAAATCGACGCTGAGATTGAATCCGACACGACCGCCGAGTTGCAGACGGTTGGCAGCGTCGAAGAATTCCTGGGCACCCGCGGTGGCTGTCGCCGCGGCGACGAGCAGACACAACCCCATTGGGCGGGGTCCATATCCGGGCTGGTATCGCCTTCGCCCGGACCGTGCCCTGGTGTTTCTGGATGACGTCGAACTGATCATGAGAGTTTGCATATCCAATGGATGGGAAGAGGTCGCCACGGAAAGGTGGTTAATTGGCGGTCGTTTCAAGCTTCACCACCCGATAGAACCGCTGGATTTCGGCAGACGGCGCGGTGGCGGTGGAGGGGGGCCCGGCGTCGATCCATTGAGTACGGGTGCCGCCGGCCACGATCTGGCCGGGCACCAGGTGCCAATGCTCCAAATCGGCGCTGTATTCCATGGCATAACGAGCGCCTGGCTGACTGACAAACTCCACCAGAACCCGCCCGGCTTCCGGCAGCGTCACTGTCCGGGTCACTTCCAACCGGCTGCCTCCAGGGGGAACACCTGGTTCCCATGAGCCGTACTCGGCCGAATACTCAGGAGCATCGAGCCCGCCGCGGCCGGGCTTCTGAAAGACAAAAACCAGCTCGATGCTTTGACCGCGTGCGAGGGGTTCGGGAAGCTGGATATAGGGCTCGGCATCAGAAGTGTCTGAAACGCCGGTGGCATTCAACCAGCGGACGCCGGTTGGGAGACCCGATGCCTGGATTCGAACCCCATTGTTCTCCGCGTTGCCGCCCAGGCGCGTGTACCGCACCCGATGCTCGTAAAGTCCCGTTTGAAGATTCAGCCGGACCGGACTCAACGATTGAAACTCCGATTCCACAACCCGCAGAACCTGTCCGCCACGGACCGGGCCCAAGTTCTGCACGAGACCCGAGGGCCACTCGATGATGACTTCGTCGGCCCCGGCAGCGTCTGCGAGTCCGAAACGGGCAATCAATTCCTGCGATCCCAGGGCGTCTTCGCCGCCGATTTGTCGAAGCTGCCACAGGCTGCGCCCTCCGATGTTCGCGCGCACCCGGACCCTAGCTCCGACACCGAACCGGTTGGAAAAACGACCTTCCAATCGGATGCCCAACCACTGGCGTCCGGTGACGTCGTTGCGATACAACGCCGTGGGCCCGTCGCCTTCCCAATTCGCCACCAGGATATCCACATCGCCGTCGAGATCGTAATCGGCCGCGGCAACTCCATTGCCGCCACGCACGATGGGACTGGACGCCTCACGCTCGAATTGCCCGTCACCCGTTCCACGGTAGACCAGGGGCGGCGCCCCTCGCCGCGCGACGATCAGGTCCAGCCAACCATCCAGATCGAGATCCGCCCAAAGGGACCCGATGCAATTGCCGCCGTCGCGCGCGACATCGGTGTCGGTCACCTTGACGAACTGGCGGCCACCTTCATTGCGATAGAGGAAGTTGAAGGGTTGGCCGTGCGACACGAAGAGATCGAGGTCGCCATCGTTGTCGTAGTCACCCCAAGCGGCGGAGGTCGCGCCGAGGGCCGTGCCTTCTTCCACCACGGCGCCGCTGGTGACTTTGATGAACCCACCGCGGCCGTCATTGCGAAACAACGAGTTCGGCGCGCCAATGTTGGCCACGAAGAGATCGACGAACCCGTCGCCATTGAAATCCGCGAAGGCCCCGCCGTGGGAGGGGAGGAATTCCGTGACCACTTCCCCTTCGGTCACTTGAACAAAGTCCCCTCCGACATTGCGAAAGAGGAAATTGCGCTCCGCGCCAAACCCGCCGCCGTTTGGCAGGAACACGTCCACCAAGCCGTCGTTGTCGAAGTCGGCAGCCGCGCAAGTCTGGCTGTTGCTCCCAAATCGTTGGCCCGCCGAGTCCTGGACGAAAGTAAAGCCACCCGTCCCGTCGTTGTGGTAAAGGTACTTGGGCTCGCCCAGCGTGGTGGCAAGAAACAGATCCAGATCGCCATCATTATCGACATCGATCCAGACCGCGCCTGCCCCGGAGGCATTCAAGTTGCCGAGAGGCAGTGCCGATTCGCGGACAAACCCGTTGGTTTGATTGTAAAACAGCGGATTCAACTGGTTGAACAAGGACGGCAGAAACAAGTCGGGCCGGCCGTCCCCATTGGCATCTCCCCAAGCTCCTGAATAGACTGACAACGAGAATTGCCCGATCGATTCCTCCGCCACCGGCGTAAACGGCATCGGGGCGGCCCCAGCACCCCATGCCCCTCCCGCCACCAGGAACATTAAACCGGTTCGGGCAACCCTCCTGCGGATGTTACATTGCATACCAGACCTCCGTGTCTCTAATTCCGATTTCCTCCGACCTTGCACTTCATTCCGGACCGCGCGCGGTCCGCGTGGTGAAGGGGTCCGAGGGAAGGGTCGGACAGGATCCTGTTGCAGCCCCATTCGAGAGGCTCGACCACGCGTCGTCCTCCCTCCTGTCTTCCTGCCGCTCTTACCCTTCCCATTTCCCAACCCACCCTTCCCCGGTTGCCGGACCGTGAGGTGTGCTCAAGGAACCGGCGCGACCAGATAAAAGGCCGGATTCGCCACCACCCCGGCTGCCGTGTCCACGTATCGTGATTCGGCCTCCGTTGCGATGAACTCCGAAACCACCACCGTTTCGGCACCGGTCAGACTGGTTCGACGACGGACTTGATACTTCTGACCGACCACTGAAGGGAACACAATTTCCGGCACCGCACGCACGCCTACGCGGAAGCCGGACAGAGGATCGATGGGATTCGTGCCCGCGGTGAACTCCTGGAGATTGCTGGTCTGATCGTTATCTGGATCGGCGTCCACGGCAGACCGGGGATCCGTCTTGTAGCCCGGACCAAAATACTGCTCACGCCAGGCGGCGGGGATGCCGTCGTTATCGAAGGCGTACACGCGCAGGTAGGTGGCACTCACCACCTCCGTCACGGGAAAGCCATTGAAGAAAGCGCGAGCCTTGATCGTGGCGGCTTCACG
>JAEUHG010000163.1 GCA_016795425.1 Verrucomicrobiales bacterium | reverse complement strand
GTCGACCTTCCCCGGTTCGCCGAAGTCGATTTGGGTCGCCGCGAGATACGCGCGAGCATTGCGGATGACCGGCAGAAAATGCGGATCATCGGCGGTGGACAGAGCCATCAGGCTGAGCGCGGTGTTGTAGTTGGCGAGCGTGCCGCGGTGGATGCTGCCATCGGGTTTCACGCTACCGAGCAGGAATTCATAGGCCCGGCTGAGTTCCGAGGGGCGGCTCTTGGTAAATTTCCCCGAGGGCTCGCGGTTAAGCGCGGTAAGCACCAGGGCGGTGACGGCGGGTTGCTCCGCCGTGGACCACCAGCCATTGGAGTTTTGATTGGCGAGCAGCCAGGAAACGCCGCGGTCGAGAGCCGCACGAATGGCTTCACGCGGAACGGCGGGTGCCGGTGGGACGTGGGGCGCGGGAAGCGTCGGTTCGGCAGCGACGGCAGCCGGAACTGAACCCGCCACGAGCACGGCGGCGGTTAGCAGGAGGGCGATCCAAGTCTGGCTCCGGCGGTCGGCATGCGGGCAACGGAGGGGCGGTTTCATAACGACAGTTGAATACGATGGTGGGCTATACTCCTTCAGATCACGGGTGCAGGCAAATAAGCAACGTTCATTGCAGACAAAGGATGACCGTCACGGGGGTCCCCATGGCCGGCAACGCATTGGTGTTCACGGTCCAGATGTCATCGTTCTGGGCGCCGATCCGGGGATTGTTGATGAGCGCGGAAGGGCTGGCGATCAGGGAGGCGATCGTGCCGTCGATCTGGGCGCGAAACAGGCCTCGATGCACCAGCGATCCGTTGTAGGTCCAGGATCCATGGCTCATGGGTGCTCGGCTCTCCAGGTTATAGACCCAATCCTCGGCCGCGCACCGGTGCAGTGTTCCATCCTGCTCCCATGTCACTTCCAGGCGCACGGGGTCGCCGTGGATGGGTTGCGTCCACGGATCCACCACCTGGGTCGCCCGAGGCGGGTTCTCAAGGGCATGGGTCTCGCCCTGCGCTCCCAGCAACAGAACGGAGAGGTGAATATGATAAGGCTCAGCGTCCGTTCGCAGAACACTTTCGTGGGTGCTGCCGTACGGCGTCACGATCAGGTATTCCATCGGACCTTGCCGGGCATTGACCACCGCCGGGAAACTGACGGTGCGTGCCGACTTATCCAAACGCACGCGGCCGATTTCGAAGACACCGAGGCCGACCGGCCGAAGCATCCAATTGGTCATGGCGGCCGTAACGGAAGCCGGCGGTGCCTGAGGGGGAGGCGGACGTTGAGGATCGAGTGGCGGGGGCTCAAGAATGGGAAGCCTCGGCGGCGCATCTTCGTCGTCAGCCGCCGTGGCCACCGCCTCCTGCTGGATTGCCGGGGGAGGACGGGTGGTGGGGCGGGCATTCGGATCCGGAGGAGCCGCTGTCGTGACCACCACGGCGGCGGCGGCAAAGACAAGCCCGGGAAGGTGCGCGAAGAAAAGTAACCTGGGCCGACAACCGAACGGCTGCCGGCCCAGGTAGGCGCCACCACGGATGGTCGGGGCGGTTTTATCCGGGTCCATCCGAGGGCATCCGTGGTGTGGGTGTTGTCGCGTCCCGTGTCATCACCTTAGCGCTTAATCGGACGGGCAGAGACTTCATTGGACTGGCATTGCTCGTTGTCCAAGAGGTTGGCCTCGCGAATGACGTAATAGTACGTCACGCCATTGGCGGCGGTGTAATCCAGGAACGTCGAGTAGGTCGACGTCGTCGAAGCGATCTTGAGATACGGTCCCCCGGACCTGGTGCTGCGATAGATGTTGCAGTGATGCGCACCCGTATAGGTCCAGACCAATTGGACTTTTCCGGATTTTGCGCGGGCGCGCAGGTCATCGATGCACGCGCATTCCGGGTCGTCGCTGGTACGGACAACGACCACGGTGCTATCGATGTCGACGAGATCCGGCGATTGGCTGGTAGGGAAGGAAGTGGCGGTGGTATCCGTCACGCGGAGTTGGACCAGATAGCTGCCCGGGCCTTTCGCTTCGAAGAACGCGGTGACGTCGGGTTGCGGACCGTCGGCGTCGTCAAACTGACCGTCACCATCCAAATCCCATTCGTAGGATTGAATGGTGTCTCCGGGTTGGGTGGGTGGACTCGAGAGGCCTTCGTCGGGATTGGAGGATGCGCTGCCGTCGAGGAACCAGGGTTTGGCTCCTTCACAGAAGCTGTACGGGCCGCCAGCGACGGCCGTGGGTGGGAGCGGCGGCGTGGAGACCAGGATCCTCAAGGTGGCGTCGTCAAAACCCTCCGGACTGCCGTTGTCGGAGACGCGGAGTTTGACGGTGTACTCGCCGACCGACGGATAAGAGACGGTGGGGAACGGACCGCTGGTTTCGTAGGTGCCGTTGTTGTCGAGATCCCATTCCCAGGAGTCGATAAGTTTGGCCGAGTCCTGGTGGAAGGAATCGGAACCATCCAATTGGATGAGTTGTCCGGCAACGGCAGGATTAGGATTGGCCTTGGCAACGGCGACCGGCGCACCGGATTCGAACAGCGTGCGGCGAAGCATGATGATCGCCCAGGCCGTCGCGTGCCCATAGTCGTCGTACCATCCATTACCGGTCCAGCGCCCAAAATTTCCGTCCAGGGTTTTCCGTTGGTCGTCGACGATCTTACGGGCCAGGCCGTCGGTGGGATCGCCGGCGGTGACTTCGGCGGAGTACCAATCGATCGGCGGAACATTGGGTGTGTTGGACTTCAGCAATTGAAGCGGTTCGGCGACGCCGTCCCCGTTGGAATCATGCAGGAGCATGGATTTCACAAAGGAGAACATGCCGTAGTAATTGTTCTTGAAGTGCCAGTAGGCAGTGGGAGGGACGAAGTTGTCCCGGATATAGGTTTCGGCCCGGTCCCACAGCGCATGGCCGCGTCCCACGCCATCCAGGGCGCACTGGACCATGCCGGCGGGTGTGGTGCCGAATGGGACGCCGGAAAGCGGATCCGAACTGGTATAGCCGTAGACACCATCGGATCGCTGGCTGTAGGCGAGCCAATTGATATTGGCGGTCTTCACCCAGGTGGGAACGACACACGCCCAGTTGCGTTGGGCTGGAATCAAACCGATGGCGCCCCACTGCGACGCGGAGTTGTCGGGGAAGTCATTGACACCGTAGCGCCAGGCACCGTAGCGGGAATCGTCGTACTGGGCGTAGGCATAGAAGTCCGCCATGTCCTGCAGGATGTCCTTGTATTTGCGATTCAGGATTCCCGGACCGGGCCCGACAGGCCCGGTGGCTGCGGTCGCTTCGGAAGTGCCGCTGGCGATGATGGCATCCATGACCATGCCACCCTCGTAGAACGGGCGGCTGGAATTGACGCCGACACCGTATCCGTTGCCGTTGCCATCGGGATTGCCCAGCGTTTGCGGGCTGATGGCAGTCGAGAAGAGCCCCGCGAAGACATAGCGAAGACCGCGCGAAACGGTTTCGGTATAGGGATTCTCGCCCGGACCGCCTTCCAGGTGTCCATTCACCTCAAAGGCGTTCACGTTGGCGGCGGTGTGTCCGAGATTATAGCCGGACCCACTCCAGTAGCCTTCCTGGCCGCTGCGGTTTTGGGTTCGGTGGAGGTACCACAGGCCTTCGTCGATGGCGACGTTGACTTCGGTCGAGAGGTCTTTGGTTTCGAGGCGGACGTAGTAGTTTCTGCTCGCGCTTTCGCCGGTGGCGGTATTGACGACCGTCAGGGTGGCCGTGAAGGTGTTTCCGACGACTCCGCTATAGGCATGGCGAGCCTCGATCACGTAACGATTATTGACGGTGCCCACGACGGTGGGTGAGCCGTCACCGAAGTCCCAGATGTATTGAATGGTGGCACCTTGAACATCGCTGGTGCCTTTCAGGGTGATGACCTTTCCTTCCCAAGTGTCGTGGGGAATCAGCGGATTGGTGGCAACCCAGGGAACGGTTTTGACCACTGGCGGGATCGCCAGCGCGCACGTCGCGGCGGCGAAGAATACGGCGCCCGCGGCGGCCGTATGCGCCAGTGTCCATCCGCGTCGAGTCGAAGATGAGTTCATGGTGCCTGCCTTCGTAGGTTCGGAAATGGAGATGGAAATGGATTGGAGAAAACTCAGTGGATGCTGCGACGGTTGACGGAGCGCAGACCGGCGGTGCTCAGAGGGCCTGGCGTCGTTACCTGGTGGTTCGGCCCGTGTTCCGAGTCGCCGGACTTCCGCGCCCTCGTTGGCTTCAGGTGGATTTGGTCCTCGCCCGACGGACCTGCCACAGACTGGCCGCCGCCAAGGCCGCCAAGGCGCCCCCGGCAAATCCCGTGGACCCTTCAGGGATCACCCCGTCGAGGCCCTCGATGCGCAGGGCGCCCGAGAGATACACCGATTCACCGCTCTCAGGATCGTAGTGCCGGAGGTAAAAGCCGGACGGCGGCTGATCCGTCAGCCGGAAGGTGAGTGTTCCTGTTTGACCGTCCTGCAACTCAAAGAACCAGCCCATGGCCATGGAAACGTCCTCGGGATCCGGCGTCCCAATGGCATTGTCGAGAGTGCCGGCTTCGAAATGATCGACGATGTCGCCGAAGGCATACCCGGGCTCATCGATTTCCCAGGTGACACCCGCCGGCGGAGCCGCGGCGGACACGGCACCCAGTTCGTTGAAGAAGGTGTTCGAAGCTTCGCTGAGTTCGTGGTCGACGAACAGGGAACCGTAATGCGGTCCCAGTTCGGTGAAGATGATGCGGAGCGATCCGAGGCCCGTCGCCGCATCGAAGGAAGGTTGCGGTGGGGGATCGTAGGAGATCGAAAAGTCCTTATTGATCCCGTACTCGAACAAGCCGATGACTCCCGCCGATGTCCCCACTGCCCCGACCAAAAACACGGCACAGCCACCAGCCATTCGGACTAGGTTTGAGTTCTTCATATCAACGACCCCTTCCACGACGGCCCAGTGGTCGATCATGGGCTCAGGGGGCAACTCCTTGGTCTCACAGCCCCGGCTATTGAATCCACCTACAACCATCGACAATACTTGCTTTGCTTAG
>JAEUHG010000121.1 GCA_016795425.1 Verrucomicrobiales bacterium | reverse complement strand
CGGCTGCCAATGCCATTGTCGGGGCCCCAGACCTCGGCGAACAACTCGCTGCATCCGTTGATGACTTTGGGATGCTCGTAGAAATCGGGAGCGGAATTGACCATGCCCAGGATCTTGATGACGCGTTTCACGCGATCGAGGGATCCCAGTTCGCTGCGCAAGGTGGCAAGAATGGCAAGGCCGACCTGGCGCGCGGCGGTCTTGCCGGCGGTGAGATCGAGATCGCGGCCGACGACTCCGGTGATGAGGGTGGCGTCGGTGCGGAGGGGCCCGTGACCTGACACGAAGGCAAGGTTGCCTGTGACGACGAGGGGCTTGTACACCGCCACCGGCTTCGGGGCGGGCGGGAGTTGCAGGCCGAGTTCCTTCAGGCGCAATTCTGCGGTCGAGCTCATGGCTGGATAGGTGCGGAGGTAGCGGGCGAGGAGTGGGATACCATTGAACCCTGGTCGGACGCCAGATGGCAGGCGACCTCATGTTGGGGGCCGAGAAGCCGCAAGCGGGGAGTATCCGTGCGGCAGCGCGCTTCCGCGACGGGACAGCGTGGGTGAAACGGGCAGCCGACCGATGGTTGAAGAGGAGAGGGCGGCTCACCGCCCAGGGTCGCCGGGCGCGGTGCCGAGGCCGGGGAGTTGCGCAAGGTGGGAACGGCGGCGAGCAGGGCTTGGGTGTAGGGATGAGCGGGGTTGCGACAGATCACCGCGGCGGGACCTGATTCAACGATGCGCCCCAGGTACATCACGGCGACGCGCCGACAGAGGTATTCAACGACCGCGAGGTCGTGTGAGATGAAGAGGTAGGCGAGACCGCGATCCTTTTGGAGGTCGCGGAGCAGATTGAGAATTTGGGCCTGAATGCTGACGTCGAGGGCACTGACGGGTTCATCGCAGACAATCATCTTCGGATCGACCGCCAGGGCGCGGGCGATGCCGATCCGTTGTCGCTGGCCTCCGCTGAATTCCATGGGGTACCGATCCGACGACGCCGGATCCAGACCGACGCTGGACAGAAGTCCGGAGATCCGTTCCTGGCGTTCGGATCGGCTGCTGACCAGCCGGTGGATATCGAGCGCTTCCCCGATGCTTTCGCCCACCGTCATGCGTGGGTTCAAGGAGCTGTAGGGATCCTGAAAGATCATCTGGAACCCCCGGCGTTGGCGACGCAGTTCCCGGGGAGGCAGTCGAGTGACCTCTTTTCCATCGAATACGACGCGCCCTGAGGTCGGTTCCAGCAGCCGAAGAATCGCTCGACCCAAGCTGGACTTGCCGCAGCCGCTTTCTCCGACCAACCCCAAGGTTTCACCTGCCTCCAGCGACAAGCTCACGCAGTCCACGGCGCGCAAAAACCGCTTCCGCCGTCCGAACAGGCGGTTTCGGACCTGGTACTGAACGCTGAGTTGGGTGACGTCGAGCAGGGCCATGGAGATTCGTTCACTGCTCGTGGTAGGGACAGCGCACCCACCGCCGAGGTCCGATTTCAAGAAGCTCCGGCGGAGTGCGGTGGCAAAGATCGTTGGCCTGATCGCAACGGGGAGCAAAACGACAACCTGGCGCCCATTGGCCGGGTTGGGGGACCTGGCCGGGGATGGCTGGAAGCCGTTCACTCGGGCGGCCGAGTTCGGGAGCGGAGCGGATCAGGGCCCGGGTGTAGGGATGGGCCGGGGCATCCAGGACCTGCCGGGTATCGCCTAGTTCGACGATTTGGCCGGCATACATGACGGCGATACGGTGGGCAATACGCGCCACCAATCCCAGGTTATGGGAAATCAGCAGAATCGACATCCCGTATTGGCGTTGAAGATCCTGGAGCAGATCGATGATTTGAGCCTGGATGGTGACATCGAGGGCGGTGGTGGGTTCGTCGGCGACCAGCAAGGCCGGGCGGCTGGCGACCGCCATGGCGATCATGACGCGCTGCTGGAGACCGCCGGAAAGTTGGTGCGGAAAATCGCGGGCACGCCATTCCGGGGAGGCGACACCCACCTGTTGGAGCCAGCGAATGACTTCCTGGTCCGTGGCTTCCTTGGGGCGGTGCAGCCGCAAGGTTTCACGAATCTGGGTGCCGACGCGCCAAACTGGATTCAGGGAAGCGCCAGGTTCCTGAAAGATATAGCTGACGACCCGGCCCCGAATCCTACGGAGCTCGGCCTGGGAAAGGGTGAGGACATCCTGGCCGTCCAGGAGGATTTGTCCGCCTTCGTAACGCGCGGGCGGTTCCGGAAGAAGTCGGGTGATGCTCAGGGCGGTCACGCTCTTTCCGCATCCGCTTTCTCCCACCAACCCCAGTGTCTCACCCTTGCCGATCGATAGAGACACCCCATCCACGATGGAAACCGAGTCCTGCTCGGTCTCGAAGCGCAGGCGAAGATCGCGGATCTCGAGCAGGTCCATAGTGGGCACGGAATTGAGCTGGCGAGGACGAGGACGTTCGCCGAGGGGTGATCAAGGCACAATGGGACCAAGGATGCCAAGCGAGTGATCGTGCCCGGGACGCCGGCGAGCTGCCGCGACGTGGCGCGTGGAGGCAAGCCGCGCTAGTCTGCGGGGCATGGCGTTCGACTCCTTTCGGGACTGGATCAATCACCTGGATCGTTCCGGTGAGCTGAAGCGGATTCGGGAACCGCTGGCCACCGAGCTTGAGATCACGGCGTTGGCGAATCACGAGATGAAGCAGCCGCAGGGGGGAAAGGCCTTGTTGATCGAACAGCCGACGGTTGCCGGACAGGTGAGTCCGTTCCCGGTCGCCATCAACACCCTCGGTTCGTGGCGTCGGATGGCATTGAGCATGGGCGCCAACTCGGTCGAGGAAGTCGCCGCCGAGTTGGGCGCGCTGATGAAGGCGAAGCCCCCGACGTCCATGAGGGAGGCGTTGCGACTCCTGGGAACCGCCTTCGAGTTGAGGCATGCGCGACCCAAGATGGTGAAGGAAGGCGCGTGCCAGGAAGTGATCCAGATCTTTGACCCGCGCGAAACGCGCGCGACGCCCTGGCCATCGGCCCCCGAGATCACCGAGGGTGACGCCAGGTCCGGGTCAGGGCGCGGCGCGACCTCGAACCCCATCTCATCGGACCCACCGACCCTGCTGAATCTTCCGATCCTCAAGTGTTGGCCTTTGGATGGTGGCAGGTTCGTGACGTTGCCGTGTGTGGTGACCAAGGACCCCGACACCGGCGAGCGCAATGTGGGCATGTACCGGATTCAGATTTACGACGACCGAACCACCGGCATGCATTGGCAGTTGCAGAAGGTGGGGGCTCGTCATGGTCGGCGTTATTATGAAACGGGCACGCGGATGCCGGTGGCGATCTTCCTCGGGGGTGACCCGATGTTTCCATTCGCCGCCACGGCGCCGCTTCCCGACGGCCTGGATGAATTCCTTCTGGCGGGTTACCTGCGGAAGAAGTCCGTGGAGTTGGTCAAGTGCCGCACCGTCGATCTCGAAGTGCCCGCCAACGCGGATTTCGTGATTGAGGGCTATGTGGACCCGAAGGAACCCCTGCGCGACGAGGGGCCGTTTGGGGATCACACCGGATTCTACACCTTGCCGGAGCCGTACCCGGTGTTTCATGTGACTGCCATCACGCACCGACGCGACGCGGTTTATCCGGCGACGATCGTGGGTCTGCCGCCGATGGAGGATTTCTACATGGGTGGAGCCTCGGTGAAGCTCTTTCTCCCGGTGTTTCGCATGAATTTCCCGGAGATTGTCGACATTGCGTTGCCCGCGGAGGGCGTGTTTCACAACCTGGTTTTCGTGAGCATCAAGAAGACCTATCCCATGCAGGCGTATAAGATCATGCATGGGCTGTGGGGAATGGGGCAGATGATGTTCACCAAATACTTGATCGTGGTGGACGACGATGTGGACGTCCACAACACCAGCGAGGTGTTGTTCCGCCTTTGCTCTAACACCGATCCGCAGCGCGACGCGATTTTCACCAAGGGACCGGCGGACGTCCTGGATCATGCGACCAGCGAGATCGCCATGGGCACGAAGCTGGGCATCGACGCCACCCGCAAACTGCCTGGTGAAGGCTTCAAACGCCGATGGCCGCCTATCATTCGGATGGATGCGACGGTGGAAGCCAAAATCCGCTCCTTGTACGGAGGTTGACTTGGGCGGGTAGGCGGCAATCCGCCGATCAATCTCAGCAACGCGGGCTTGAGGTTGTCGAATCGCCATGGGCAAATCTCGACCCGCCAGCGCTCGGAATTGGTCCGATGTCGGCTTGTGGCTTGGTCCTGCCGAATCGGTTTCTGAGACCCGGGCGCTGATTGCTTTATGCGATTGCTTACCCGCCGCTTGGGTCTCCTGATCCTGCCCGCTTTGGCTTTGCTCTCGACGGCAATGACCGTTCCGAGCGCCGAGTTTGACAACTTGAGGTCGGAGCGAATGCCGGACGGCAGGATTCGGCTGAGTTGGTCCTTGACCATGGGAACGGCGCGCCTCGAAGCGTCGGATCGACTTGGGACGGCTGCCGATTGGAGGACCGCGGTCGAGGCACCGGTTACCAATGGGGCGACGATCTCGGTCGAGGTCTCCGGCCTGATCGGGCGGGAGCGCTACTTCCGCTTGCGATGGGGCGCGGGGACGCCGGCGACCGTTGTGGCGGTTTCACCCGCATTGGGCGAGGTGGGAGTCTCCTCACGACGCGAAGTGATCGTGAGATTTTCGGATCCCTTGTCAGCGTCGGGGGAGGGCGGGGTGATTCCCCTGAAGGCGACCTATGCCGGTCGATCGTTGTTATCGCGGGTGGCTCCCTCTTCTGACGGAACGACCGCCACGCTATTTTTTCTCGAGGACCTGCCGGCGTCGGCGCGAATCCGGGTTTCGCTGACGGGAGATCAACTGAAGAACTCCTTGGGCGAACCCTTGGACGGCGATGGTGACGGCGTCTCAGGTGGAACCTTCGAGAGTTGGTTTGAGACCGCTGGAACAACACCGGTTCCGAACACCGAAGTGGTAGGTCACGTGTACGCCAGCGAACGGCGTTCCGACGGGTCCAATCAGCCGCTTCAGGGCGTGACGGTGACCGTGGATGGTGCCGAGGAGTCGTTGCGGGCAGTAACAGACATCAACGGTTTCTTTCGCTTGAGCCCGGCACCCTCTGGACGGTTTTTTGTCCACGTCGACGGACGCACCGCGCCCGGTAGTCAGTGGCCGGGGGGTGCGTATTATCCTTATGTTGGCAAGGCTTGGACGGCGCTCCCGGGGCGGACCAACCAGGCGGGGGGCGACGGTTTGATATTTCTTCCCCTGGTACCGTCGGATGCATTGACGGTGGTCAGCGCGAATACGCCGACGACCGTGCGGTTCTCGAATTCGCTGGTGGGCACGAATACGGCCATGGCCGAGGTGGCGGTCGTGGTGGAGGCGAATGCGTTGGTGAGTGACAGTGGCACGCGGGGAGGGCGAGTGGGCATCGTCCCGGTTCCGCCGGACCGCCTGCCGGAGGCGCTGCCACCCGGATTGAATCTGCCCTTGGTGATCACGGTTCAGACGGATGGGGCGTCGAATTTCGATGTGCCGGCGCGCGTCCGTTTTCCCAATCTGCCAGATCCGGTGACGGGCCGGGTCTTAGCCCCTGGGTCGAAGAGTGCTTTGTGGAGTTTCAACCATGACACCGGCCGCTGGGAGGTACAGGGGCCCATGACGGTGACGGCGGACGGCCGATTTGTGGAAAGCGATCCCGGGGTGGGAATCCGACAGCCCGGATGGCATGGATCCGCTCCCGGTTCTTCAGGTGGCGGCGGAGGCCCGCAACCCGAGCCACCGCCCTGTGAGGACGGCCAATCGCCGTCGAATTGTCGTCCGCGTCCGGGCTGGGATCCCACCCAGCATTTCAATGGATGCGGGCCGGAAGGTGCCGACGCGTTGGTGCCCGACAATCCCAACGGAAACTGCGCTTCCTTCTACAATGCCTGCAAAGCGCATGACATTGGCTATTCCACCTGCAACCAGCCGAAGGACCAGACCGACCAGGAGTTTCTGAACAACATGAGGGCGGCCTGCCAGTGTGTGTTGTTGTCGGGAGATCCCGTGGGTTACGCCAAGTGCATGGCCTTGGCGGAGGCCTATTACCTGGCGGTTTCAAATGGCGGAGGCGGCGCGTATGACGCCGCCCAAGCGGATGCCTGCGTTTGCGATTGCCAGCCGTCCAGCGACGCGCCGGCGCTCCACCGTCTCGCGCGGGCTGACGACCTGGGCGCGATCGCGGATTTCACCCAGCCTCAGGCGAGTGGACGGAGAACTGCGGCTTTGATCTCCCGTTCCAATGCCGAACCCTCCGTTGGTCCCCACGCCTATGCCGTCGTGGATGCAGTGTCGGGAGAAGTCGTGGCCCGCGGAACGATGGGTTCGGCGGGAATCCCACAGGGCACTTTGATCCTGGCGCCCGATCGCGATTACGATTTCCAGGTTCTGCAACTCTCCACCCTCGATGAAGGCGGCCTCCGCTTTCACACGCCGGGCAGTGGCGAGCGCTTTGTCATTCCGCCGGTGACGATCGGAAAGCCAACATCCTGGGACCTGGATCTGGATGGGCTTCATGATCGCGGCGAATGGGTTCTCGGTACCAATCCAAACGATGCGGATACCGATCATGACGGAATTCGCGACGGCGCCGAGGTGTTGCAGGGGTTCGATCCGATGGACGGCGCGCCGCTGCGAACGGGGATCGTGGCCTCTGTGGCCACGGCGGGACCGGCCATCGATGTCTGCGTGTCGGGACAAAGGGTGGTGGTGGCGGAAGGCAATGCCGGAGTCTCGGTTTTCGACGTGCGCGACGCTTTGAACCCGGTGCGCATCATACAAATCCCTCTCGCGGGACCCGCGCGCGCCGTTGGCTGCGACGCGGCCTGGGCTGCGGTAGCGGTCGGTGGAGCGACCGGCGGAGTGGCGCTGGTTGATCTTCGTGATTCCTCCGGTCCGCGATTGACGCGGCAGATCCGATTGGATGGCGACGCCAATGCGGTGGCGTTGGGTGGAGGGTTTGCCTTTGTCGGCATGAACAACGGCAGTGTGGCGGAAGTGGAAGTGGCCACCGGAATCGTCGGTCGTCGCGTTTCATTGGGCTCGGCGATCTCCGATTTGTTGTTCGATAGTGACCTCCTCTACGCCCTTCGTCCTCAGAGCCTGGAGGTATTGGGACATGAGGAAGGTTTGCACGTTCTGGGCAGGGTCGATGTGCCGGGTCTAACCGGGTCACCCATCCGCCGCCTGCGATTGTCTGGCGGCCATGACCGGCTCTATGCCGCCAATCTCGCCGGCTTCAATGTGTTCGATCTGGGCGAAGATCCCGCTCGCCCGAAGTGGGTGACATCACACGCCACCGCGCAGCGCGGATGGAAGCAGATCGTTCCCAACGGATCCGGATTGGGACTGGCGGTCGTTGGCATCAACAGCAGCCAGGACGGGGATCACGACGTCGACATCTACGATCTTCGCCCCTCTGGCACCAACGCCGTCTTCCGCACCTCGCTCCCGACGCCAGGTTTGGCCGGCGCTGCGGCGGTGTTCAACGGACTCGCCTACGTCGCGGACGATGTGCGCGGATTGCAGGTGGTGAATTTTTTGGCGGCCGACACCCAAGGGCAGCCGCCAGAGATCAACTTGGCGCCGTCCTTTCGTGTGGAACCCGAACCCGTCGCGGAAGCAGGTGCGCGGGCCGTCCTCCGCGCGGAGGTTCTGGATGATGTCCAAGTCGCCCGTGTCGAATTTTTCGTCGATGACGTCTTGGTAGCCATCGACGGGGGCTTTCCGTATGACGCATCGATGGTGGTTCCCGTGTCCGGCGTCTTCCGTGTGCGTGCTCGGGCGATCGACACGGGCGGCAACTCGTCCTGGTCGAGAGAACTCAGCGTCAAGGTGGCTCCCGATGCCACGTCGCCGAAAGTTCGGCGCGTGAGTCCAGAAAGCAGCGGTCGCGACGTCGCGGAGATCCGGGCGTACGTCTCGGAACCGTTGGATCCCTCGACGCTGAGAAATACTGGCTTCATTGTCATTGCTGCCGGCCCGGATGATCGGCTCGGAACGGCCGATGATGTGCCGGTCACTGGCGGGGTACGCTCATTCGACAACGATTCACGGGTGGCAAAGCTGCAATTCAACGCGCCACTGCCGCTGGGTGCTTATCGGGTGGTCTTGACTTCATTGATCCAGGATCTGGCTGGGAACCCGCTGCTGGAACATTCCTGGGATTTTCAGGTAGTGGATGCCAACACGTGGCGCGGCGACGCCAGTTCTGATTGGAGGGATCCCGCCAATTGGGGGGACGGTCATGTGCCGCTGCCGGATGAAAACGTCTGGATTCAAGCCCCGGCGGGCAAGCCGCTGGTTCTGAATGCCCCTAAGTTAGCGGTGCGCCACCTTCAGTTCTTCGGAGATGTGACCCTGCTGAATCCCGACCTCTCCGCCTCCGAGGCCATTGACGTCCGAGGCGCATTGCGGTGTGCGGGCGGCCGGTTGGCGAACTCGCGGGTTCGTATCCTCGACGGTGGATCCCTGCGGCTTTCCGGGGCGGTTCTGTTGGAACATCTTGCCGTGTTCGGGCTTCTGCAAGCCGATCAGTATGAAGTGGTGCGATTGACGGGCGGTCTGGATCTGACCGGAGGCACGTTGCGCATCCCTGGAGGACGACTGGACATCCTGGACACGCAGACCATCGAGGGCGGGACGGTGGAGCTACTGGGCTCGGCGTCGTGGTCGTACCTGGCGATACCGGCGCAGAAGACCCTGACCTTGAGCGCCTCCACGTTACTGCGTGGGGGGCCGGGATGGGTGCAAGGCGAGGGAACATTGCGAAACCTGGGAACATTGCGGGCCGACGTGAGGGGTCAGTCCCTAAGACTGGATTCCGCGACTTTGGACCATCTCGGAGTCATTGAAGCGAGCGACGGCGGAACGGT
>JAEUHG010000054.1 GCA_016795425.1 Verrucomicrobiales bacterium | reverse complement strand
GGAACCGGCGCCGTATCACCTGCCGGATGGGGCGTCGCACCGCTTCTGGCCACACTCGATGGCGGTGATCCCATCAAAGTCCGCCATCTCCCTGGACCATCCGGATACCCCCCCCGCAACGCCCGAATCGTTCCAGCCCCGACGTCGCGCCCACCCGTGGTCGGCCATCCGCGACTCCGTCGCGCCAGTGCCATTTCCCAATACGCCGCCGCCGCCGCCGCCGAGGCGCTCGGCCTCGATGCCAACGTCCCTCAGCCCGATCAGGATTTCTCCCGGCTCGGTGTGATCGTCGGAGTCCACACCGGGAGTATGCGATACTCCATCCGGTTCTACGGAGAAGTCCTCCGCGATCCCGCCACAGCGAGCCCGGTGCTGTTCCCGGAAACCGTGTTCAACGCACCGGCTAGCCACATCGCCGCCTACCTGAACGGCACGCCTCGCACCTATACTCTCGTGGGGGACCAAACCGTTTTTCTCCAAGCCCTGGCTACTGCCGCCCATTGGCTTTTGGAGGAACAGGTCGACCGCTGCCTGGTGGTGGCCGCCGAGGAGTCCGACTGGCTCATGGCCACCGCCCTGCGACATTTCGCCAAGGCCCACGTCCATAGTGAAGGCGCCGGTGCCGTGTGCCTGGCTCGCACCCCGCCTCCGTTCCCAGGGACCGGCGTGCCCGTCGAACTCGAACGCATCACATCGATGCACCTCTATGCCCATCACCCGACCAAGGGCTCGGCCGCCGCAGCCATGCGCGCCGAACTGCCGCACGATGCCGACACGGAACTGCTGTGCGACAGCTGCACCGGTGTTCCCGCGATCGATGCCGCGGAGAACGAAGCGTGGGCCACGTGGCCGGGACGGCGCGCCTCCGTGAGGCGCCTGACCGGGGAAGCGTTGAGTGCGGCGACAGCCTGGCAGTGCCTTCACGCCATCCACGCCGTACAATCTCGGCGAGTGTCGGCTGCGAATGTGAGCGTGGTGGGCGCGAATGAAGCTTCCATCGGCGCCCGGTGGTCGGCGGCCGGATGATGCCCTGACGGAGCGAACGGCGGCTCGTGCCCTGAGCCGGACGCCTCGACATCTGTCCGGGGACGATTGCCGCTCCGGAGTTCTGTGGAGTTTTCCCCCAGGTCAGCCTCGCGGTTCACAACTTGGTGAATAAGGGTGGACATCATTTCATTGGAGTGCCGCGAATCGGTGGTATAAGTGAATCGTTCTTTGAAAGAACGGAGGGTGTCGGGCGGCTGCGGTCGCACGACGAAACTCCGGGATAATCCCGGGCAACCGGGGAAAGATCGGGTCCGGCTGGTGGTCCCGATCCCCCTGAGACGGCATTCAAACCGCCGAATCGTGGGCAGCATTCACCAGTTCCTCCGGTGACGGTCGCACGTCACCGAATGCGACTGAGGAACTGAGCGGCGAGGGGCGATGAGAAACCGTTCCGAGCCGAGTCAGCGATCCAGGCCGGTTTCGAGCTTGGATCAGTCGCAGTCACCCAACGGGTGCACGGCTGCTACTGCGAGCCAGCACGGAGGTTTCGACTCTGGCGCGCCACTCCTAATCCCGGTGCGCGCCCAACGAAAAACGCCGAAAGGCGCGACAAAAGGAGCGAAACATCCGCGAGGCGCGGCGCCATGGCAGAGCGACCCGCCTCCGCAACGCCGGCGATGTCTTCAGACACCGCTGGCCTGTGAGGCCAAGGCAGCCTGAGAGGTAAGAGGCCAGACCCGTAACACCGGGCCAACGCCCCGCCAACCGCGGGGGCCGTCCCGGCGAAGCCGGTCCAGACGCGGATGCCACTCACAGGCGTGTCTGGACCCGGTCCGCGGCCCGGCGGCGCAACCGCCGGACCAAGCGGGCTAAGAGGCCTCACTCGAAATCCAAGGTCGAAAGACCGCGGACGGCCCTGCTGCGAGGCCGAAAACTCCGCTTGCCGTGGAGAACAGCGTCGGGGAGCCGGCGGCCCACAGTGGCGCCTAACGTCGGCGATCGGGAAAGAGAGCGTGGCGAACTCCCACCCCCACTTTAGCCCCCGTCCGGTCGCAAGACCGGGCGGGGGTTTCTGTTTGGGAATGAAAGGCGAGCAAAATGGAAACGAGCTGCCTCAAGGATGAAGGTCGGGTTAGCCGTCGGGGTCGCCGCCGGAATCGCTCTCGGCCCACCCATCCCCTTTCCCACCTCGCCCTTCCCCGTCTTGTCAACCACGGACCCGGCGAAGGTCGGGCTTTTGCCGGTTGACGCTCAAAGTTGGCGGTCCGTAAGGTTTCGACGCCGGCCGCGGTCCTGTCCGCCGCCCGCCGGACCGGGCTTATGATCGAAGGTTATTGTGTTAAATGCAAAGCCAAGCGCCCCATCGCGGACGCCGTGGAAGAGCAGATGAAGAACGGCCGCAAAGCCGTGAAGGGCAAATGCCCTACCTGCGGCGCCGTCATGTTTAAGATCTTGGGCGGCAAGGCTACAGTGCCGGTCCCGCCCCCGGCTAATCCTTCCTCCGCCCCGGTCGCGGCCCCTGCCCCGACCGGATCCGAACCCGCCCCCGACCCGTCCCAGCCGTAAGCAGTCATCCTTATGCCCGATCAACTCGCGTACGTCATCCTCACCCCGTATACCCTGCTAAAATCCCGCACCGGCGGGATTTTTGCTCGGTTGATCACTCGGACCGGCGTCGAATTGGTCGCCGCCCGGATGTTCGCGCCCAGCCGGGAACTGGTGGACGAATACGCCCAACGAATCGTTTCTTCTGCTGATCCCCAGGACCGCCGGATTCAAGAGCTCATCCGGGACTACGTCCTTCAAAACCTTGCCCCCAACGCCTCCACCGGCGAACGGCGCCGCGTCATGATGCTGGTCTTCCGCGGCGAAGACGCCGTCCGCAAGGTGCGGTCGGTGGTTGGCAGCTTCACCAGCGTTCCCCGCGGCGGCGAAACCATCCGCGATTCCTTTGGCGATCTGATCCTCGACGAACAAGGCCAGGTCCGCTATTTCGAGCCCGCCGTCCTCGCCGCACCCACCGCCGAGGAAGCTGCCGAAAAGCTCAGGATCTGGGCACGCTACTCCGCCAAGGACGGTGGCCTTCTCGAGAACGTCATCCGCTACGCCGCCGACCAGAAACCCGAACGCACTCTGGTCCTCATCAAACCCGACAACTTTCGGTTTCCCTCCGGCCGACCGGGCAATGTCATCGATTTTTTCTCCCGCACCGGCCTCTACATTGTCTCGATCAAGGTGCACCGCATGAGCGTCGCCGAGGCCGTCGATTTCTACGGTCCGGTGCGCGAAATCCTTCGCACCAAACTCAAGGAGATGGTCGGCAACAGGGCCGCCAAAGCCCTCGAAGGCGAGTTCGGCTTCTCCCTCACCTCGGACACCGTCAACCAACTCGGCGACCTGCTCGGACCTTCCTTCGGCGACAACCAATTCGACAACATTGTCCGCTTCATGTCCGGTGGCGTACCCAGCCAATGCCCGGCTGAACGGATGACCGAACCTGGCAGCGAGAAATGCATCGCATTGGTCTATGAGGGACCGGACGCCGTCCGAAAGATCCGCGACGTTCTTGGCCCCACGGATCCCTCGAAGGCGCCACCCGGTTCGATTCGCCGCGAGTTTGGTTCGAGCATCATGGTCAACGCCGCGCACGCCAGCGATTCTCCCGAGAACGCCAAACGCGAGATGGGCATCATCCGATTGGGCCAGGAGAACATCTTCCAGAAGGTTGTGGAGGAGTTCTACGGTGGCCTTTGATTTTGGAGAAAAACCCGCTTGCAGGGTCCGGGCGGACCCCGTTTAATCCGCCCCCCACGGTGCATCCGTAGCTCAATTGGCTAGAGCATCTGACTACGGATCAGAAGGTTCCTGGTTCAAATCCAGGCGGATGCGCCACTAGCTCAGGCACTTCCAGCAGTCTTCCTCGGGATTCCTTCGAAAAACAGTTCGCTGATACGGTGTTTGATACGGGTCGTGACCGGTGATCTCTGGCGCGACAACGCCAAGCCACATGGGGCAACCTGTGGCTGCGTTGTAGACCGCTCGCACCTTCGGCATGCTGTTAAGACGCCGGAACGGCAGAAGGAATCAACATGCCTGGATTCGTGAAACGGGGCGGAATCTGGTACGCCAGGATTTGGTATCAAGGTCGCGAAACCTTGCGAAGTCTTCGAACCGCCAATCGCGAGGAAGCGGAGAAGGCCGCGAGGAAGTTCGAGGAATCGCTCAAAGGCGCGACCTCGACTCGCTTTCATTTGCAGGCCGTCCTCGACA
>JAEUHG010000040.1 GCA_016795425.1 Verrucomicrobiales bacterium | reverse complement strand
ATCTCGAAGCGTTCGGTGTCGTGGTTGAAACTCAGAAAATAGGCCACCGATCCAGGAGCCAGGCCGCTCATGTTTGGGTATTCGACGGCGACCGGTCGACTGGGATCGAAATGCGCTCCGCCGGGTTGAAAGGTCCAGGCGAACGGCGGGGCCACCCCATCGGGCATGGGCATGGGAACATCGTCGTGATGGACCTGATCCAGCGAGACGACCGCCGGATTCTCCGGCCTTACCGGGTTCCCGCGCTCATCGGTCATGGAGTTCGCTCGAATCGTGAACTTCAATCCGTCGATGCCAGCGCAGGTCAGGACCAGGTCGTTGGTGCCATAATAGACCACGGCGTTGGCCGGATTGAGGCGGGGTAGAAGCACCGGAGTCGGCAGTGAATTCGCCGCATTGGGGACGGTGACCACGGAATAGCTAAGGGAAGGGAAGCTATTGGTGGGAATGCTGGCGCCGAGCAAACGGTTGGCGACCCGCCCGTTCACATGGAGATGTCCCATTCCTCCCGGAACATGGTCGAAACGAAAGCGGCCCTGCACATCGGTGGTGGTCGACTGTTGGCTATGGCCGGTGGCCAACACGCAGACCGCGCCGCCAATCGGGCAGCTGGTGTTGTCGAGCACAAGGCCCGTGAAGGTCCCGGGAAGATCCGGATCGCGCGCCAGGGCCTCGAGAAGGAAGGTCGGCGGCAATCCGAACTGTCCGGGAAATGTCGCTTCCACCAGTTGCTGCCCTGGTTCCGGTCCGGCAATGAAGGAGACCGACGCATGGCCCGTGAGCCCCGTGGGGACGGTGAGTTCGGTGCTGCCATCGGAGGGGGCGCCGCGGAGGGTCGCGGCGGAAACCGGGGAGTCGCGACCCCCCGGCACGAGGCGTCCACGGCCACGAACCACGCGAAAGGTGATGGGAACGCCAACGGAGGGATTCAGGCCGTCGCTCGCCCAGACCCGGAGTGGTTCGGGAGCGAGCCCTCCAACCTCCAGTTTCTGTCGATGGCCGCTCCCGATGTTCAGCTGGCGGGCGCTGTTCGGCTTAGCGGAGGCGCAGAAATAGACGGCATTGCTGATCGCCGGGCTGGAGACACAGACGCGGTTGTTGGCGCAACCGGCGTCGCTGCCGAGTGTCCACCAGACGCGGGCTTCCCCCTGACTGTCGGAAGCTACCGAAAGCCGCATGGCGCCATGGCTGTTGGCGCTGGGTTCCGATCTCCAGTCGGTGAGCGGAGGATTGGATTCGACGGGCAGCATACGCCCGTTGCTGCGCGTGACCTCGAACAGCAACGGCGTGTTCGCCAGCGGGGAACCGTCCGCCTGGGTCACGCGCACGACGATCGGTTGAGTCAGGCGCCGGAGCACTTCGGTCGACTGTCGATCACCGGCGCTGGCCACCAGGCGAGGTCCCTGAGGGTCGTTCCGAACGACGTTGATTTGGCGGATGGAATGATTGCCGAGCGCGTCGTCGGCCACTACCGAGATCACATTATTGCCGGGAACCAGCGGAACGTCGGCGCGTTCGTAGGTGCCATTGGGTCCGATGCCGACATCCACCACGGCTCTCCAGGGACTGGCATCCGGGAATCGGGTTTGGCTGTCCGGCGTCGGGCCTTCACTGGGAGCGGAGTGCACCCAGACTTTCAGGCCGGCGTATCCGCTCAGGGCATCGCCCACCCGCCCAGCCACCATGACTTCGGCAGTCGCCAGAATCATTTGGTTGGTAGGAAAATCGGCAAACAGCGTGGGCGGCTGCGAATCCTGGAGGATCTCCAGTGGGCGCCCGAGGCTGATGGAGCCACCAGGGCCGATCGCACTGACGAACAGCCGGTTGAGTCGGTCCTTGGCCAAAGTCACTGGCACAACGAAACGTCCGGCCGCATCGACCCGATTGGTGGCCAAGGAAGCGCCGCCCTCAATTCGGATATCGGTTCCGGGTGGGCCTTCGCCACTCAACTCCAGGAAAAGACCGCGTGTCGCGCCGGGCGTTGGATCGAGGGTGGGAGATGATGGCGGCGGCGGCGGATCAGCGAGCAGTGGATGGGTGCCTCCCCGAAACTCGGCAAGATTGGAACGTCCGTCGTGGTCAGGATCCTCGAAGGCGTCGGATCGGCGAAGCGGATCCAAGGTCGGCCCATGGGTGAGCTCGAACACGTCATCCATGCCATCCGAATCGCTGTCCTTGGGGTGGAGCCGGGATACGAACTCGACGCGATAAAAACGGGCATTCGACGTCCCGACGGCCGTCGGATCAAGCAAGTCAATGAATTCGGGAATGCCCGGTACCCAAGTGGTGGCCAAATCCGTGGCGGTCTGAATCGGGGTTACGGCGTCGCCCCGGTACAGAATGGCGTAGGTTCCTGGGAGATTGGCAACGCGGACAGTGGCATTTCCCTCAGGGGCGAGCGTGAAAGCCTGGATCCAGGGTTCGGCGAGGTTCTGGGCTTGGGTGGTGGCGATCCCGATCCATGCGAAGAACCAGGCACCAAGAAGGATGCGAGGATGGATGGGGGCTTGGTGCATGGACTCAGGGTGGTAGCGGGCCATGGATTCGGGCGCCAGGGAAAAGCTCCTGGATCCAGACTGGCGTCTGGCGAGAGTTCAGGCAGATTCAGTTCTGTTTTGTTGTCTATGAAGCGTTATCTGCCCTGGCTAGTAGCAGGCTTGGCGGTGGCCTGGCTGGTCTCAACCCTGATTCCGCCCGCGGAAAAGGAGTTTCAAAGCCGCGAATTCGGACGGCTGCCGGTGTTGCTCAACGGTCGCGTCCAGCCCCTCGACTCCGTCGCTCGCAATGCGCTGCTGCAGTTGCGGGCCAAGCAAAGCGTACGGGTCACGGACAGTGCGACCGGCAAGACGCTCCTGACGCTCAGCGCCATCGACTGGCTCAAGGAGGTGTTGTTCCGACCGGAACTGGCCGATACCCGCCCGACGTTCCGGGTGGATCACCCCGAGGTCATCGCACTTCTGAAGATTCGGCGTGAGGACAAGCATTTCTCCTTTGCGGAGATCCAGCCGGCCCTGGGTGACCTCGAAAACGAGGCCCGTCGAATCAATGGGTCTGGCATGAAACCGGAGCAGCAGACGCCGTTCGAGAAAGCCGTGATGGGGCTCTACAACCGCTTGATTCTGTACCGTCGCCTCAAAAACAGCCTGAAGCCGGAGTCCATCACTGAGTTGGTCCCATTTCAGGCGGCGTATCAGCAATCCATCGCTCCCGGGCGCGCCGCGGCGGAAGCCCAACGGGAGGGCAAGCCCTTCGACCAAGCCGCCTTGGACGCGTTGGTCGGCAAACTCACCGAATTTGAAATGGTGTCGAGGTTCGCCTATCCGCTGATGATCCCGGTGGCGACCGCGGAGCACGCCAAGGAGGACTGGGAGAATGCCGGAACAGCGATGATGGAGGCGGCGCGACGTGGAAGCCTGCCCGAGCCGATGGGCTTTTACGCCGCCATGAACGATGCCTTTCGCGCCGGGGATTCCGGCCGTTTCAACCAGGCGGTGGCGGATTACCACACCTGGCTGAAAGGACACGGATACCAGAGGGAGGTCACCAAGGGGCAGAACGAGCATTTTTATAACCGCCTCCAGGCCTTCTACCGATCCATGGTGCTGTATGTCGGCGCGCTGTTGTGCGCGTTCATTTCCTGGATCAACCGCAACGAGATCCTGCGGCGGACGGCGGTAAGCCTGACCTGGGTGGCGCTGGTCGTGCACACGGGGGGCTTGATATTCCGGATGGCGCTGGAGGGACGTCCCCCGGTCACCAATCTTTATTCGTCGGCGATCTTCATCGGCTGGGGCACGGTGATCCTGGGATTGCTGCTGGAGCGGTTTTACCGGGACGGCATTGGTACGGTGGTGGCCGGGGTGACCGGCTTTTGCACGCTGGTGGTGGCGCACAATCTCGCCACAAGCGGCGACACCATGGAGATGCTGCGCGCCGTGTTGGACACCAACTTCTGGCTGGCGACGCACGTGGTGGTGATCACCTTGGGTTACTCGGCGACTTTTGTGGCCGGCTTCCTGGCGGTGCTCTACATCCTGCGCGGATTCCTGACCTCGACGCTGACCGCGGACGGTGCCCGCACGCTGTCGCGCATGGTCTACGGCATTACCTGTTTCGCGATCCTGTGCAGCTTTGTGGGGACGGTGTTGGGGGGTATCTGGGCCGATCAATCCTGGGGACGTTTCTGGGGGTGGGATCCGAAGGAAAACGGGGCCTTGTTGATCGTGATTTGGAACGCGTTTTATCTCCATGCGCGCTGGGGAAAGGTGCTGTCCGAGAAGGCGCTCATGGCCACGGCGGTGTTTGGGAATGTTATTACCGCCTTTTCGTGGTTCGGGGTGAACATGCTTGGCATTGGCTTGCACAGCTACGGCTTCATGGACGCCGCGTTCAAGTGGCTGATCCTGTTTGATGTCACGCAATTGGTGATCATCGGAATGGCGCTCCTGCCGCTCCGATATTGGCGCAGCTTCAAGGAGATGTCCCAGGCTCCAGCCAGCGGTGGCCGCAAATCCTCCCCCCTGGTGCCCAAGCCGAAGCCGGCCTAGGCGGTGGGCGCTCCGACGAATCCTCCAACCTTTCGCTTCCGGTTCGCGACGGAAGTCCCCTAACCTTTCGCCATGAGCCTATTCAGTGTTCGGATCACCAGCGTCGGCATGCTGGCCTCGGCCTTGATCCTGCCGGCCGGGGCAGCGGTGGATTTTGCAAAGGAAGTCGCTCCGATTCTTCAGAAGCACTGCGTCGAATGTCACGGGGCGGAGAAGCAGAAGGGCAAGCTGCGTCTCGACACCCAGGCCGATTTGATGAAGGGCGGCAAGGGCGGACCGTCGGTCAAGGCGGGTGATGCCGCCGCGAGCGAGCTTCATCGTCGAGTGGCGCTTCCCAAGGAAGATGACGATCACATGCCTCCCGAGGGGCTTCCGCTCAGTGCCGAGGAAATCGCGATCCTGAAGAATTGGATCAACGAAGGAGCGAACTGGCCCGAGGGCCTCGTCCTCAAGGGGGCAGGGGATGCCGATGCAAAGCCAACCGCGGCCGCACCCGCGTCTTCCGCGCCGGCGAAACCCGCCGTCCCCGAGCCCGAGCTGCCCAAGGACTTCAAACCAGCCGCTGCGGAAACCGACGCCTTGGCCGCGCTGGCCAAAGCAGGCATCGATGTTCGACCCATTGCCCAGAATATTCCCTGGCGCGAAGTCAATCTTCGGCCTCTGGGAACGAGTGTCACCGACCAGGTGATTGCGCCGCTCAAGGACGTGACCAGCCTGACGGAGGCGCGGTTGGGCGGAACCAAGATCACCGATGCCGGTTTGGTGGCCTTGAAGGGTCTGCCTTATTTGCAGGTTTTGGGCCTGGAATTGACGGCCATCACCGATGCCGGCGTGGCGCATCTGGCCGGACTCAAAAACCTGACTTCGCTGAATCTGTACGGAACCGGGGTTTCGGATGCTGCCTTGGTGCACCTCGAGGGAATGAAGCATTTGCGGAACCTTTACCTTTGGCAGACGAAGGTGACTCCGGAAGGAACCAAGAAGCTGCAGGAGGCTCTTCCAGGACTGAACATCAACACGGGCATTGTGTTGAGCGCCGCGACCACGAACGCGCCGGCGGAGAAGAAGGAAGAGCCCAAGAAGTAAGTAGCCGACGCCCCGATGCCGGCAGAACCGGCTTCGGGACGCGGGTCGAACGGACACAGCGACGGGGGCTGGAGGAAGGGGTTACCGGCTCGCTTGCTCCTGGGAGGCAAGGTTGACGTTCATACGCTGAGCCAGTTCCGTGATCCGCTGCCGGTGCTCCTGAAGCTTTGGCAGAGTGGCGGCCGCAAATTTTTTGAGGTCCTCATCCGCCAGATACCGCGAGGCTTGCTCACAGTTTTGGGTGGCCTTGTCGTGCTGCCGGGAGAGTTCCTGCAGGTAACGCTTATCGAAGGCGTCGCCGTACAAGGCTTGCAGCTTCTGCACCAGATGCTGAGCGATGGGATCGGTCCTGGATCCGACCGCGGCCGGTGCGTCCTTCGGTGAGGTCGAAGTCGTCTCCGAAGGCTCGACCACCTTGGTCTGGGGTACCTTCGAGAACGGACTGAGTTCACGGCGCGTTACCGGCCCTTCGGGGCTGGCGACCGGGACTTTGGGTTCTTCGAGGGGGTTCTCGACGCCCTTGCGTTGGGCGAGCGCGACGAGGTCCTGGGTCATCGCGGAGTGATCGGCCGTGAGGGCACTGGCCAACTGCTTCACCTCGGCGTTTTGTCCGCGTTCCATCGCGAGCCTCGAGATCTCCGTCGTGCGATGGAAATCCAGGATCGCGGATTGAACGAACTGTTCCTCCGCACCCGCTTTGCCGGGGACTTTGAGAATGGGTGGCGGAAGGTTGGCGGCTGGGGCCGGTGTTTCAGTGGTCCGGGCTGGATCCTTTGGGGGTGCCGGATCGGCAGCCGGGGTTTCGGCGGCGAGGCGGCCAACGGCAAGCACGACCGTGGTGATGAGGGTGATGGGCAATCGTTTTTGCATGGCAGTTTCCTTGGTTGAAACCTTTCGAGATTCCCATGCAGCGCGTATGCCACTCCACACCACCCGCGAATCCCTCGGTTTTGCCCCGGATTTCGGGCACGGAACCCGTGTGGAACCGGCGATTGAGTGTGCAAACCGCACACTGCCACCCGTTGCCTCATGCACGTTGCACGGTCAGCCGCGCCGCGCAGGAAGGTCGACCTGCATGTTGCATCAGGGATGCCGAGCCCCCATGGCCGGTAACGGCACCGACCCAGCCTTGGGCCGTATGCCGGGTCGCCATAACCGTTCCTAACGTGGATCGAGGAATCGGGACTTTTCGCCGGCGGTTTCCCTGGCATGGTCTTCGGTGTTCCCACGGAAAGGCTCGATATGACTATGCTTCATCCCGAGGCGGCGGCATTTCTCCAGTCGCCGGTCCAACGCATGCACGTCGGCGGTCGTTGGATCGACGCGGCATCGGGCGAAACCTTCGAAACACGAGACCCGGGTCGCGGCACCGTCCTGGCCAACGTGGCGTGCGGTGGTGCATCAGAGGTCGATCAGGCGGTGCGCGCCGCGCAGGAGGCTTACCGAACCAGCGGATGGTCGACCCTGCCGCCGAACGATCGTGCGGCCCTGCTGCATCGATTGGCGGACCTCATTGATCGGCACGCCGAGGCAATTGCACAGATCGAATCCCTGGATGTGGGCAAGCCCAGGGCCCAGGCGGCGGCCTTCGATATCCCGCATGCTGCGGCGACGCTGCGATATTATGCCGACCTCGCGGTGCATACCCGACGCCGGGAGCCGATTGGTGTGTCGGGATTCGAGGCGCACACGTTGCGGGTTCCATACGGAGTCTGCGGATTCATCTTTCCGTGGAACTTCCCTTTTCTTCTCGTGGGTTGGGGAGTGGCACCGGCGTTGGCTGCCGGCAATACGGTGGTCATCAAGCCAGCCGAGGACACGCCGCTCTCAACGCTCTACTTCGCCAAGCTCGCCGAGGCCGCCGGGTTGCCGGCCGGTGTGGTCAACGTGGTGACGGGCTTCGGCTCAACGGCAGGGGCTGCGCTCGCCGCCCACCCGGGCATTCGCCGAATGTCGTTCACGGGGTCGCCCGAAGTGGGGCGTTTGGTGGCGGAGTCATGCGGTCGCAATCTGGTGCCCGTGAAACTCGAGCTGGGTGGCAAAGGTGCGGCGGTGGTTTTCGACGACGTGGATGTCGCCGGTGCGGCCAAGGCGTTGGTGGGTGCGGTAACGCTGAATGCGGGGCAGGTTTGCTGCACCGCGACCCGATGGATTGTCCATGAGAGGATTCGGGATCGATTCGTCGAAGTGGCCAAGGCGGCAATGCAGGGATTGCGCATCGGGTATGGCGGCGATCCCAACGCGGATCTGGGGCCGGTGGTCAGCGAGAAGCAGCGCCGTCGTGTCCTTGGCTACCTGGAACGAGGGATTGGCGAAGGCGCCGAAGCCATCCTATCTGGCGGGGTGGCGGCTGTGCCCGGGCACGAGGGTGGTTATTATCTGAAGCCGGCGCTTTTGAGGGGTGATCCGGAGAACATTTGCGCCCGGGACGAGATTTTCGGTCCGGCGGCGTTCCTGATGACCTTCCGCGAGGAACAAGAGGCGATTGATTTGGTGAATCGCTCGACTTACGGGCTGGCGAACAGTGTCTGGAGCGCCGATCTCGCACGGGCAGGGCGGGTGGCCGAACAGTTGGTCGCGGGAAACAGTTGGATCAACGCCCATAATCTCTTCGCGCATGGTATCCCCTATGCCGGCTGCAATCTGAGCGGATGCGGTGGAGGAGTTCTGGGACCCGAAACCCTCCTGGATTATCTGCGGTCCCAGTCGATCGTTCGGCCTCGCGCCTGATCGGGTTGTCGACCCCGCACCTCCCATGGGATCTCGTTCAGCGACGCGAATTGCGCCGGAGGAAGCCGCCGCTCTGGTAAAGTCCGGCAATTGGGTGGACTACGGGTTCGGCATGGGCCAGCCGGATGTTTTTGACCGGGCCCTGGCGGCAAGGCGGGATGAGTTGGTCGACGTCAAGATTCGCGCGGCGTTTTCGATGCGGCCCCGCGCGGTGTTGGAACCACCCCCGGCTCCTTCGGCGGAACGAATCCTGTGGTTGAATTGGCATTTTTCGAAATACGACCGCCGCCAACACACCGAAGGCCTGGCGCATTACATTCCGATGAATTTCGGGGAGGCACCGGACCTCTACCGCCGCTTCCTGGATCCGGTGGATGTGGCGGTGGTGAAGTGTTGTCCCTGCGATGCCCGAGGATTTTTCAACTTCAGCGGGGCTTGCACCTACCATGCCGCCATCCTCGAACGCGCCCGCAAGGTGGTCATTGAGGTCGATCCCTTCCTTCCTTATGTGCACGGACCTGAGAACGGCATACACCGGTCGGATGTTGATTTCGTGATGGAGACGGACGGGTCGGGACCTCCTGAAATCGCCAATCCCCCGCCATCGGAAGTCGACTTGCGCATGGCCCGCCACATCGCGGCCGAAGTGGAGGATGGAGCGTGTTTGCAGATTGGCATTGGTGGCATGCCCAATGCCGTGTGCGCGGCGTTGCGCGAGGCGGGTCGTCGGAACCTGGGGGTTCACACCGAGATGTTAACCGATGGTTTGGTGGATCTGCATGAGGCCGGGCTGGTGACGGGGGCGCTTAAGCGGAGTTCCCCGGGTCGCATGGTGTTCACCTTTGCGGCGGGTTCCGCGCGACAGTATCGGTTCATCCATGAAAACGTCGCCATGGAGACCCAGCCGGTGGATCGGACCAATCTCCCGCACGCGATCATGGCCAATGATCGGGTGGTGTCGGTGAACAGCACCACGCAAGTGGATTTGCAGGGACAGGCAGCATCGGAAAGCGTTGGGCATCGCCACATCAGCGGAACCGGCGGCCAACTTCAGTTCGTGCGCGGCGCCTATGCGTCGCGCGGTGGCAAGTCCTTCATGTGCCTCCCTTCCACACGCCTGCGGAAGGATGGCGTGGTGGAGAGCCGGATCGTGGCGGAGTTGACGCCGGGCAACATCGTGACGACGCCCCGCACCGACATCATGTATGTGGCCACCGAATGGGGCGTGGTGAACCTGAAAGGGCGATCGGTCCCGGAACGGGTGCGTGCGTTGATTTCCATCGCGCATCCTGACTTTCGGGAGGACTTGGCGAAACAGGCTCGGAATCGAGGCTGGGTGCCGCGGCAGTTTCTGTGAGGCGATCCGGACCGGCGGCCAGGCGTGACCCTGCTCAACCGGCGTCGATTCCTTGCTGGCCGGCCCGCGCTCCTTCCCCTGCAGCAGCTACGGATGGCCCTGGTTCGCCTGGGGCATCGTGAAGTTGCGGCGTTTCGGCGGAATACGAGCCATCCGATCCGAACGGTACCACCAGCGTGAATGTCGCCCCACGGGACGGACCATCGCTAAAGGCCCGCAACTCGCCGCCGAGGGCCTTGGCGGCCAACGCCGCGTTGTGCAGACCGAATCCATGGCCACCCTGACGTGTGGTGAATCCGTAACGGAAGAGCATGGGGCGATGCTCGGGGGCGATTCCCGATCCATTGTCGACAATGGAAATGAGGACATGGTCCTCGTTGGCTTCGACCTTGATATCGATCTTGGGATTGGTCGGTTGGGCCTCCTCGCAAGCCTGGATGGCGTTGCGCACGAGGTTGACCAAAATCTCGAGGGCCTTGTGGCGGTCGAGAACCAGGTTGGGGATGTCGGCGGCGGGATAATGACGTTCAATGGAGATACGCGGACCCTGTGGCCCGGTGGAACACATGCTCACCGCGTCGTCGACCAGGTCCCGTACCGGGATGGATTCCGTGACGCCCATCGCACGTGCATGGTCTTGTTGGCGCGCGACGATGTGTTTGATGTGATCGACGTTGCGTCTCAGCAAGTGGAGTTCGCGTAATGTCCCCTCCCGCTCCGCGCCGAGATGCTCCGACAATTGTCGGAGGTACTCGGGAATCCGACATCCCCTGGGGTCGTGAAGTAGAAAATGGGCCAGTTCGGTATTGCTGCCGGGAAGCATGTCCGCCAGTCGCGAAACCTGGCGGACCTTGGACCCGAGAAGTTGATCAATCAGGCATTTCACCGAGACATTAATGCTGGTGAGAACGTTTCCGACGTTATGGAGAACGCTGGTGGCGACTTCCGCCATGCCGGCCCTGTGAGATGCCGCGAGCAATTGACGGTGGATTTCCAGAAGCTCGGTTTCGGTGCGCTTGCGGTCCGTCACGTCGTGCCGGATGCCCAACAATCCCACGATGGATCCTGTCCGGTCCTTGAGCGGCACCTTGGAAACCGAGAGCCATCGGGGTGTGCCATCCGCGCTCGGTAGGGATCGCTCGGAGTCGATGATACGGGCGCCCTCCTCGAGGACCGAGCGATCCTCCGCGGCCATCGGTGATTCCGGCTTCGGTGAGTTCGTGATTGAGTGGGCGTGCTCCCGCCACGTGGTGTCGGTGTCGATCGGACCGCCAACGAAGCGATCGTAGGAACGGTTGGTGACGAGAAGTCGACCGGCGCCATCCATGACAAACACGTGGTCAGGAAGGTGGTCGATCAGTGTTGCCAGAAGATTGCGTTCACGGTCGAGGGAATCCGCGAAGGTCTTGCCCTCCTCGAGTTGACGGCGAATGACGTCGGTCTGGGCATGAACGCGCCGCCGCAAGGATCCCACCCAGAACAGGGCCAAGAGCGCTGCCAACGCCAAGCCACCCGCGATCGTCAGTGCGCGACGAACGGACCACCAGGACGGTCGATCCAGCAAATGGACGTCCGCCACGCTGCCGACCAGCAGGCGGAAGGACTCCGGATCACGCGAATGGCCGCCCTGGACCACGCTGACACCCGTCAGGCGCAGGAGACTGCCGACCTCCAAATCGCGGAGATGTTCGTCCGCGGTGGGGCCGACCAGATATGCGGCGAACACGATGGGGCCATCCTGCAGGACCAGCCTGGGCTGGGCTGAATGCGATACGCGCTGAATCAGGCGCGCCTTAAGGTTGACGAGGCATCCATCGCTGCGACCCGATGCCAGGATCTCATGGGCGGTGCTTTGGAGGGGAACGACGGGTGGGCCAGGGGCGACGCTTTGGAGCAGGACCTCTTCGAGGCAGGGGGAAAAATCTCCCAAGGCAGGAAATCCCACGGCTTCGATGGTATCGCCCATCTTGAGTGCGTTGGTCGTGTAGGTGGCCAATCGCATTCCTCCCGATGCATCTTGAATATAGATGCTCGAGGGGGGGTCCTGGAGCGTGATCGTGCCAGAGACCTTGATTCGGCCGCCGCCAACCCTTGGGGCATCAAAGGTGGCGACCGCCCCGATGGGAGTGATCGGGTGGTTGAAGGGGTCTTCCTGGGCGGGACTGAGCGTTCGTAACCCATCCAGGTTTGGGACGTGCAGGGTCACGCCGCTGATCTGCCCTCGCGCGTTCATCATGGAGGCGCAGGCTCCTGATACTGCCAATCGCGCGCCGACAAATCGCTGGGCGACCATCGTGTTGCTGACACCTGGCACGATGGCATCGAATCGACCCTGACGGGAGCCAAGGGTCATTCGCAGATGGTTCCATTCGGCTTCGGCGCGACGAACCACCCCTTCCAGTTCGACGAAATGGGAATCCAGGTCGCCACCTGCCAGGTCATTGAGGCTGACTCGCAGCGGGATCGGAAGAGGGGCGGATCCGAGAATCTCGACCGTCACGTCGTTGATCTGCGGCGCGAATCCGCCCGGATCGGTGACACCCTCGACCTCAACCCATTGCCCCGCGCGAATCCCCTCCTGACGCAGTTGGAGGTAAATGGCGAAATCGCCTTGCTGCAGAAATCCATTGGCGTATTCCGGGTCAGAATAGGTCATCACACCCTTCAGTCGGACCGGAAAGCGCTTCGCCAGTTGATCGCGCGGAATCGTGAAGATATTCGAGATTTGGGTGAGAGGCGGTGTCTGGACTGGAAGAGGTGAAACCGCCGACGGAGCGGTGGAAAGCGGTCGAACAATCGGAGCAGCCGACGGTTCGAAGAAGGCATCGGTGAGAACGGCTTCCTCCGGTCGCACCGACAGGTAACCCCAAACGCTGATGCGCTCGCCGATGCGCGCGCGCGACACCTGCGCCACCTCGGCGCGAAGGGTTCCGGTGGGCTCCTGGATCACCACGTATTCCCCAGGTTGGTACGTGGTGACGAGGCCGGACAGTCGGACCGGATGGTTGGTCCATTCGCCGAGCTCTCGACCGAGCAAAGCGTCAATCGAGAGGGTCGGGAGAGTGTGGAGATCGAGGAGGGGACCGACCATGCGAAGTTCGCTGGTTCCGGGCGCGAAGATGATGATTTCCGTCAAGGCACCGGCTTGGACCTTGCTTGCGTTGATCCCGCGAAGGCAAATCTCCCGGCCCAGGTATTCTCGGGGATCGGTGCCGGCTGACGGGCCCATGATGTAGACCAGGCAGGAGAGCCCCGCATCGCGAAGGGTGAGGCACAGGCGTCCCTTGCTGTCGTCGGCTCGGCGAATCTGACCCGAAATCTCAACCCATTGCCCGATGCGTTGCGTCAACTCCGAGAACCTCAGTCGAGGCGCGGGCGGAAGTTCCTGCGAGCCGATCCTTCGCATGACCGGTTGGTCGATGTCTGCCCAGTGCTCGACGACACGCGTGACGCCCGTGATCTCCACCTGTGTGCCCGGTCCGGGGCGCTCAGGGAACAGCGTGGGACTGAAGTATTGAATCGATCGACCGTCGTGGATGTACAGTTGGCCCCACTCCAGGTCATAGCAGACCACCACGCCTCGGATTCGAACCGGATGTCCCTGGACCGCCTTATCGGCGGGCAGCGCCGCCAACTGATCCCAAGTCGAGATCTCAATGGACGAGGAGTCGCCCTGGCTGGTTGAAGGGGACCGAACGGCCGCCCAGAGGGCGGTTGAGACCATGAGCGACCCAACCACCAGGAGCAGGCCCTGGAGGATAGGGCAAACGCTGAGGCGATATGGTCGCCGCCATCTCAACGTAGCGTGTATCGGCAGTCCCGGCCAAAACTGAATGGGTCGGCTCCGATGCGGCTCCCCGACCGACTTGCCCTGACAACGGTTCGCCTGACTTGCCCGAGAGAGCTCTGCACGGAATCGACCGGGACCCTAACTCCTCCGGTGACGGCACACCCAGGTGGTGTCGAGAAGGCATGGGAAGTAAGCGCCAGGAATGTTGCTGAGTGGAAGAATGTCGGGGCTGAGTGCGTAACCCAGGACCTCGATCATGAACCGGCGCCGGGCTTCGCACCGTTGATGAAGGGCGGGATAACGACGTTCGAGTTGCGATCGCAGTCGGGCATCGGCCAGCACGATGCCATCCTCCATGTTGATCGAGGCTGTGCCTTTTCGGGGCACGGGAATGATGTCGGCCTGAAGGGCGCACCCCGAGGGCAGGGCAACGGGGGAGTCCTTCCAGAACGGGGAACTCACCCATTCGTCGAGGTGAAGATAATGGCCAGGATTGACGCAAAGAGTGTAGAGCCCGTCCTGGCGCGCCGCATCGGTCTGGGCCCAGACATCGCCGGCCGAGGCGTCTACCGAGACCGCGGCGTACCAGGCCCGCGTGACCGTCAGATAATTCTCAATGATCGGCCACACCGCCCTCCCGGTGCCCTTGGCGAAAACCTCCGGGTGCGCGGTCAGCCATCCGGCCCGGCAGGTGAGGGCACCCCAGACACCGAAGGCGCTGGTGAGAAAGTGTCCTTCGACGACGCGCGTGTTTCCGGGGGACGCCATGCCATTGGGGATCCGGCGACCGCACGAAACCATCGGATGACAGGAATCCGGCAACCCGCCGCCGTCAAAATGGGCCGCGAGTTCGAAGCAGCGTTTCCCGGGTTCGATGGCGCGCAGGAGCTTCAGGATGGAGTTCGAGGTGCGCGTGGCGGCGTATTCGAACTGGGCGATCTGCTCGGGTTCATTGACGATCCGAAGCCCCCGCTGCGGATGCATGAACAAGTCATTGGCATTGGTCGGTGGCCGTCCGCAGCGTTGAGAAATGAGATCCACGATGTAGAAGGGGACTTCGAGGCGTCCGGCCTCCAGGGTCTTCCAGCCGGCGATGCCGCAGCGCATTCCGCGACGCAAACCGGCTTTGGCCAGAAGCGGGGTGAGATCCCAGGATTTGGAACGATCCTGGCCCATGAGACTGAAGTCCTGGCAGAGCAGGATGTCCGTGGATACGGGAAGAGCGGACACCACGTTGAGGCATTCGTTGCCAAGGCACAGCGTGGCTTGTCCGTCGGAGGTGAGGACGAACAACGCCTCTTCGAACCGCGGATCGAACCCGGTGCAATAGGAGAGGTTCGCGCTATGCTCGCGGTCCGCGTAGACGACAAGCGCGTCCAGTCCGGCCTCCCGCAGACGTTCCAGGACGCGGCGGCAGCGATCGCGATAGAGGCGCGGCGGCAGGACGGGTATCTCTTCAGGCGCACCGAAGTCCGGAATGGGAATTTGGGTGATCTCGAACACAGGATGGTGAAGGCAGTTTAGCGGAGGGATCCGGAAACGTCGGGAAGGGATCGACAGGATCACGGTGGATCGGCTTTGTTTCGACGTGCTTGAAGGAGGCCGTCGCGGAGAACCTCCGACCAGATTCGATTTCCGGCCGCATTCAGGTGGATGCCGTCGCCGTCCTCGAGAGTCGCCTGGAGATTGCCGTCGCTGTCCACGAGTCGCGGCTTGGCATCGACGAACACGCAGCGGGCGAAGGCGGCGCACTGGTCGCGCAGCAACGTGTTGAGTTCTGCGATCCGCGCGTTGCTCACCGGTGTGCCCTGCACATAGGTGCGTTCATTGATCGGCAACAACGCGCTGCACACCACCGGCGTGCCCGGGGGCAGGCGATCCAGAATGCGCCGGTAGTTCTCGGCAATCTCCTGATTGTCGCGGAACAGCAAGTCGTTGACGCCAATCGCCAGGACGACCGCCGATGCGCGGCCCAGAGAATGGGAATACGCGGGCAACCGTCCCAAGATCCCGACGGTGGTGTCGCTGCCGATACCGTAGTTCACCGACGGATGCGCCACGGCGTCGGTGCACAGACCCTGGGTCAGGCTGTCTCCGAGGAACACCACCGAATGGTCGGGCACATGGCCGTCCATGCGCCGGTGGTAACTGAGCATACGGGTGTAATGCTCCGTGATTTCTTTGGGGGGCGATTGGGCGGCCCTCAGCTGGTCGGCGCCGAGGGCGGCTTCAAGCACCATGAGAAGCAGCGTGGCACCTAGAGACTTCCATCTCGGGCAGGGGATTCGCGATGGAACCATGGCCAGCGTTTCATCAGAGGAACTCCTTCGCGTAGAGGAGAGCGATTCAGAATCACTGGCGTGGAGACTGGATGCTATTGTCGGAATCATTCGCGGCGGATTGGGCTCTGGATCGGATCGGAGTGGTTGCGGAGCCGGCAGGAGGGTAAGACAGGGTCCCGCGCAGGCGTTCTCGCTCCTCAGGGGAAGGCTCAGGGAAGGGTAGTTTGGAATCGGTACGCCATGCCTGGACTTGGGTCTCGGCGGCGCGTGCCTTCTCTTGGTTCAGTCCGGCGTCGCGGGCGAAATAGAGAGTCTGGGACGGGAAGGCGAATCCCGTGCCGCTGCTTTCCACCAGGTCCATGATGCGGAGCAGAAGATCTTCTCGGATTGCCAGAAACTCCTTGGAGTCGGAGGTGAGAACATAGGCGGAGACTTCGATGTCAAGGGAGGAAGCCCCGAACGCAACCAAACGCGCATAGGCGGAATCCTGTTGCACCCGTGGATGAGCAAGCAGCGTCTCGCGAATCTGTGCGAGGAGATGCCGGAGTTGATCGGGAGTGGTTTCGTAGCGGACGCCGAGAACAGTCTCGATCAGGAACTTGTCGCGACGTGAAAGATTCACGATCGGAAGTTTCGAGAGCGCGGCATTGGGGATCGAGGTCAAGGTTCGGTCTGGACCGCGCATGCGGGTGGAACGCAGGCCGATGGATTCCACGGTGCCGACATCGGATCCATACTTGCAGGCGTCGCCGATGCGTACGGGCTTGTCGGCATAGAGACTGAGGCCGCCGAGGAGATTCTCGATGGCCGGTTGGGCAGCGAGAGCGATGGCGAGGCCGCCGACGCCAAGGCCGGCAAGGAGACCGTACAGCGGGAGTCCGAGGCGGTCGGCACCCACCACGAGGAGCGCGGTAGCGGCGACGATGCCGAGCAGGCGGGTGGCGATCCGGATCAAGTGAGCATCGATGCTCTCCCGTGCAACGCGGGGAGACGCGATGATGGCTTCTGCAACCACCGGAGCGACGCGCCAGCAGATCCAGGCTCCGGCCAGGTACATCACCGCGGTGACCAACAGTTGCACCCAGACTCCGGCGACTCCGATCACGTTGATCTGGACCAGCGAAAAGTAGGCGAACACAGGCCCCATGAGCAGGACAAAGGCCGGGAGCGAAGCTTGACTGAGGGCTTGGAGAAAGGGCCGGTCTGGATTCCCCAGCCGCGATGCTCGGTAGGCGGGAATCATGGCCAGACCTGAAATGGCCAGGAGCAGGATCAAGGCGAACCATTTCCAGGCGGCTTGTTCAAGAAACGAGGTCCGCAACGGCGCCGGCAACGCCTGAATCCAGGAGTACGGGATCATCCATCCGCCGCTGACGAGGGTGATCTCCCGAATGTTCTCCAACGGCACCCGTCGTGCATAGGGGAGATGCCGGACTTTGGCATAGTAGTGCTCAGCCTCCGCGACGGTCTCCGGGCTGAAAAGGAAATCGCCAGCTCTCGGTCCGTCGAGTTGGCGAACCAAAACAATCTCAGTGTCCGGAATGGTCCATCGAACCCGGTTGGTCTCTTGGGGCCCATCCACGGATGAGCCACCTGGAATGGAGTCCAAAGCGGGAAGCGGGACTCGATTCAAGGTGCCGTACAATGCCATGGCGGCGGCCCGCCCCGTCTTCTGCCGGGCCGCCGGGGGCACGTGGCTCAGATCCAGCGAGCGCGTGACTCTCTCCGCCAGGTTGAGCAGTCGCTGATATCGGGCGTGCGAGGGTGCATCCAGATATTCTTCCGACAGGAACGTGCCGATGGCATCGCCAGCATCCAGGAACGTCCTGACGGCCGCTCGAGGGTTCGTGCGGTCGGCGGGCTTCAGCGGAAGGCTGGTTTCCTGCGCGGAAGCGCTGAAGACCGTGAACAGCAGCACCATGGCGGCGGTGACAGCGGCGACGGGCCGATGGTGAGCCAATGGGCGAGATGGGCGGAGGTCCATTTCGTAGTGGTGGTGGTGGGATACACCGTCCATGCATCATGGGCCAGTGCTGTCATTGCCCCCGGTTACGAGGTTCCTCCATCCGAAGTGGCGGATGATGGTCGCGGCGGAAGCTCCGCTCCGGCTCTATCGACCTCTCACGATTTCGGGAAATTCCTGTCGGACGCCGATACTCCAATGGCTCGGAACAGCGGAATCGACATTCCTTGGGAGCTGACGGCGCGGTTGAATCCCGGCGAGAGAGTGTTACCGGCTGGAAACTGATTGAACCGCACCACGATGGCCGTGTGTCCGCAACGAAGGACGCGACGAGCGAGTGGTGCGGTCCATCAATGACTCAGCGCCGTGCTCGATAAAAGCGTGAAGCGTCTGTGGGGCTGACGACGAGAGGACTGATTGCACCGGCAACGTCGGTGAAGCCACCGGCCGCCGCGGCAGAGGATTGCAGGACCCCGTCGAACTCGATTCGCAGGTCGGTGCCGGCGCGCGTGATTCGGACGTTAGGTTGGCCGGCGTCGACAACGAGTTTTCTTACCGAGACCAGTTGGAGGGCGTTGATGGCGGGTTGGTGGCTGTTCCCGCCGGTGCCGGCCCAGGTGACGGAAAGGGAGAGCGTCTGGTCCGAGGCGGGAATGACGTTGTCGAATTGGACGTAGTTCCCGGTATCGCGGGCAGCTGCGTCGATGCTCTGGATTCGGGCGAACGTTGGGTTGTTGACGAACTGGAGACCGGTCTGTGAGCGGCCTTTGTATGCGGGATAGGTTCCGGAGCCGGTCAGGGCGTAGTCCTGTTCGTAGGCCGGCGTGAAATCGAATCCGATGGTGTAGAGCAGGAGCCGATACTCTTGGCCTGCTCCGGGCGCCGGCACGTTCGCGAGCGTGAGTACGACCGGCTCCGTGGGGCTGCCTGCGGTGACGAAGCCCTGGAAGAGCATGCCGTTCGCGTCACCGGACTTGAACGTTCCGCTGTACCAAGTCTCGGTGAGGGGCGTCGTGGTGAGGGTAATGGGCGAGGGATTGCCGGCGCCGTCGGTCAGCGCGGCGTTGTCGAACGCGAAGCCGGTGAGATTGCTCCAGTGATCCTGCGGATAAACACCGGCCACGTCCTCGGTTTGCAGTGGACCGGGATTGCTGTTGCCGCCGCCGACGAAATTGATGCCGACGACCGGGGTCACGATGTCGTAGGTGCCGGAAGGCAAGGGGCGCACCGTCAGCGCGGCTTCGGCGCTGGGGTTGTCGATGCCGCCGACGCTGACGATGCAGCGATATTTCTTGCCGGAATCCGTGGTGGCGAGGGTTTTGGTCACGTAGGTCGCCCGGGTGGCGCCCGGGATGTTGGCGCCGTTCTCCTGCCACTGGTAGTAGAGCGGTCCCACCGCCGCCTCGGCGCGCACCACGAACTGCGCCCGGCCCATTTCGTTGACCGTCGCATCCGCGGGCTGGGCCACGAACTTCACCTTTCCGAGATCAGGATTGATCCAGGTCGAGACGCTGGCGCCCGAGAGCGGCAGCAGCGAGGCCAGGGTGGTGCCGTCACCGTCGCGATGCGCACCGACGGAAAAGAAAGATTCGCCGCCGTTCTGTTTCATGAGGCCGGTCAGAAGATAGCGTTTGCCGGTCGTTAGCGCGCCCGAAGCGGCCATGCTGGTCTCGCTGAACTCACGCGGTGTCAGCGTGAAATCCCCTAGGACACTGGATGCCGCCTCCGTTTCGTCGGTGCTCAACTGAAGCTGGGCCACGTCGTCCACCGCCACGTGGAAGTTGTAGGTTCCGGAAGTCGGAGGCTGAAAGAAGGCGGTCAAGCGGATGCCGAAGTTGTCGATAACCGGATCCTGGTCGAAGGCGAAGGCTCGCAGGTATTCGATACGACTGGCTTTGCGGGCCTGGAAATCGGGCGCATCCAACAGCGCCTGGAGGTCGGTGCCGGTGATATTGAAGTAGATTTCCCGGGTGACCCATCCGTTGACTCGCTTCCAAGCGGTGAACGAGGCCTGGGTGCCGGCGCCCACGGCGGTGCCGCTCGTATCTTTGACGCCGGTCACCGCGACCCCATAGACGGCTCCCTCCGTTTGGGCGGACGTCGTGAGTTTCACGATGCGGGGATCTTCGGTGTCCAGCGTGGCGGCTGAGATCACGAGGCCTGCCGCCGTAAAGTTGGCGGCGACAACCGTGGCGCTCGCCAGGGGGCGACTGAACTTGAGGGTGATCTCGGTGAGTTTCTCCGACCCGGCGATGGCGGCGATTTCGGGCGGAACCGGTTTCGAGCCGGAGTTGGCCAGGCTATCCAATTGCGCGTCGGTCAGGGTGGGTTCGGTGCTGAAGATGAAACGGTCGAAAGTCATCCCGGCTTCGCGGGTTCCGAGGGAGAAAATCTGGACGGTGTTCAGCTGGGCATCGGTCACCGGGTAGACCACGGCTTCCGGCTCGCGTCGCCAGGCGTACGCATTGTTCGCGGGGGCGGTGGTGTTGTTGCTGTCGGTGCGGACGAAGTTCGATTGGGCATCGGCGCCGGGAGTGCGGAAGTCGCCGAAGGAATTGGGGATCCAGGAACTGTTAGCGGTGGCATTATCGCCTGCGGTGCGGGCCTCCTCGGTCTTCCAGCGATAGTAGAGATAGTAGGTGCCGCTCTTGGAGAAGCGGAGTTGATACTGGGCGAACGAGTGAGGGGAATCACCGGTGCTGTTGGTGCCACCGGCCACCAGGGCGCCGCTGCCGCTCGCCTGTTCATCGCTGCGGCGTTCCCAGGTCTCGGGCGTTCCGGCGATCAACTTCGCTTGCACGGTCTCCGCTTCGAAGGCGATGAACGTGTCCGAACCTGATTGTTCAATCACGTCCGTGGGCGAATTGGCCAGCGCCTCCAGCTGCGCGTCGGTCAGCGCGGGTTCGGTGCTGAACACGAAGCGATCGAACATCATGCCGGCCTCGCGGGTGCCGATTGAAAAGATTTGGACCGCGGTGAGGGCAGCGGCATCGACCGCGTACACGACAGTATCGAGCTCACGACGCCAGGCATAGGCGTTGTTGGCCGGGGCGGTGGTGTTGTTGCTGTCTGTGCGGGTGAAGCTCGGCTGGGCATCGGCCCCGGGCGTCTTCAGATCACCGAAAGCCAGAGGAATCCAGGAGCTATTCGCGGTGGCATTGTCGCCGGCTGTACGCGCCTCCTCGGTCTTCCAGCGGTAATAGAGGTAGTAGGTGCCCGCCGTGGAAAACTGGATGTGATACTGAGCAAAACTATGGGGGGAGTCGCCCGTGCTGTTGGTTCCGCCGGCCACGAGCGCGTTCCCGCCGCTGGCCGACGAATCCGCGCGGGTGTCCCAGGTCTCCGGGGTGCCCTGGACGCGCGTCGAAGTATTCTCCGCCTCGAAAGCGGCGAAAGTGGCCCCAGTCTGTTGGAGAATGATCCCGGCCGGACTGGAGAGGCCGGTGGCCAGGGACAGCGCGGCCATCCCAAGGATCGAGAGGACAGAAGGAGATTTCATGGAGTGGTGGGTGCGTGGAGATAGATGTCGTGCTGGCGGCAGTTGCCGTGGGGGAACGCGAGGAATAGAGAATTGAATTTTATTCATTTTCAATACTTACTCTGCTTCCCCTCGGCTTTGCTGATCCGTTACCGACTCCATTCGGAGGACTCCGATCGCTTGAGGTTTCGTCGGCAGATGCCCGCGGGCACATTCGTGCCGAATCCAGGCGAGCATCGGGGACTAGCGCTTTTGCTCCCTGGATATCGTCAGGACCGACTTGACTAGGTTAGGCCCTGAGTTCTAGGAGAGCGTCCCATGTTCAAACCCAGTGGGCGGATGCGATGGGTATCTTCGGCAGCCTTCCTTGCGTTGGGTCTGGCGTTTCGATTGCCGGCCACGCCGCCACCACTTGGATTTGTGGTGCATGATACGGGGGAAGGACTTTCTGTGGGGGATTTCGATCCCTACTGGGTCGTGGTTCTTCCCGATGGCACCGACTTTGGGAATGCCATTTCCGCCATCGATCCGAATGGGAATTGGATCGATCCTGGTCCGGCCCGGACATGGATCAGTATTGCTGCGGATGCCCCGGTTCCGACAGGGACTTATCGGTACACGACGACATTTGAGATTGATTCGAATCATGATGCAGCGACCGCGACGCTTTTCGGATCTTGGTGGGCGGATGAACCGCAATCGTCCAATCAGATCCTGCTTAACGATCAGGTGGTATCCGAATTCGATGGCGCGTCGTGGTTCGACGAGGATTCAGGCAATGCTCACTTCCAGATCGATTTCGGCTTCGTGCAAGGCGTCAACACCCTCACTTTTGTGGTCGGGAACACCGGTGGTCCGAGCGGCATTGCCGTCACGGGCTTTGCCGGTTTCGCTGACGAGGTGAGAAGTGTGCCGGAAGCGTCGCCATGGCTGTCGGGATTCCTGCTTTCCATGGTAACGGCGGGATACGGCTGGCATAGCCGGCGGCAAGGAAGGGAAGCCCGAACCCGTTAAGCCGACCCTCGGGTTCTCGCGCGAATCCTCTCCATCCTCGGTCGAACCGCTGAAGCGGCTCAACGCTGCAGCGGAGAGGTCGCCGGCGTGTTGGTCGCGCGAAGGGCGGGTGGTGGATTCGTCGAGTTGGCGGGTGCCGCGTTGGTGGACCGCGGCGGCGGCGGCGGGAGGTTCAAAGCCGTGCGCAACTGCAGAGCGAGCGTGTCATCGAGGAAGCCCTTTTCAGGGTCGATCATCTGGTCGAGCACACGTTGGCGGATGACGGGGAGGGGATCGAGATCCGTGCGGTCGACGCGGACCTTCTCATTGCCGCGCATGGTGCGGAACTCGGTGTCGCGGGTGTAGACCTGCCAGATTTTTTGGGCAAGGCGCAGATAGCCTTCGGCCTGATCCGCATCGCCGACCGCGGTGTAGAAGAAGGAGCGTTGCATCAGGCCTTCGACCATGAGGGTGGTCTTGTTGCGCGAGGTTTCGCCGGCGTATTCGCTGACGCGGCTGACGGCATACTCGTCGAGGGTCATCTGCGCGGGCACGGCGTTGGTGTAGGTGGTGCGAAGTTTGTTGAACCACTTTTCGGAATCGGTGATGCGGTTATGGGTATAGAGCGCCCACGAGATCTCGCGCAGGAAGTTCTTGTGCCCCGTCTGGATGTTTTCGCGCATCTCCGTGTCGTCGCGGATCATGTCCTCGTAGGCCTTGTCGGTCTTGTCGGCGAGATCGACCCGCGGGCCGATCTCGAAGCGTTTCATCGCCTGGTCAGGTCCGGCGATGCCAAGGAGGCGGCCGCGGATGCAGGCAAGGTGCATCGACTGGTAGATGACGCGGCGGAGTTGGATGAGTTGCTCGCGGGTCTTGGCGTTCTCGAGACCCAGCATGGCCCAATAGATCGCGTGGGCCTCGGGGAGCCGCCATTCCAGCGGGCCGTATTCCTGATCGACCCTCTTCATGAAAGCCGGATCCATCTTGTAGACTTCGCGCAGGATCCCGGATTTCTCCTTTTGCTCGGCGGTGGCGGGGGAACTGAGGGCATTCCAGTCCGGAGGACCATCTCCGAGCAGGTAGGACATTTCGTAGGCCCACTGGCGCTTATAGACCCAATGGGCATCGTCGAGGTCGGCGCCCATCTTGTGTTGGAAGTGCCAGGCGAGTTCCCGGTAGATGAGGGGATCGTGCGGGTTGTAGCGGAGGCCTTCGTCGCGCAGCAGTTCGATGCCGCGTCGGACCCAGGGCCAGCGTTGGGCAAGGTCGGGAATCTGGACCGACACGTTGTAGGACATGTTCCAGGCGAGATGGACCCAGACCTGGGCGACGGTGGGCTGGAGTTTGCTGATCCAATCCGCGAGTTGGACCATCTCGAAGTATTTGCCCTCCTGCTGGAGTTCATCCATGCGGATCCACAGGGCGTTGGCGATGAGGCCGCGGAATCCGCCCAGGGCGACGGTGGTGAAAGCGAGCACCGGTGGCGCGTTCTCGAGGGGCGTCGCGCGGGTCAGTCCGAGGGTCTCGCGATCGCGATTCAACACGTCCTGCGACACCGAGGCGGCCCAGAGGGCCACGGCCATGAGCGCGACCAGCAGGGCTTTGAAGAGGCGGCCGGACATGGCGTCAGTGGTGGGTTTGTGCCGTCGCGAGTTCGCGCCGGGTAAAGGCGGTGATGCCGATGGCGGCGAAGACGCCACCCATGAGGCCGACGACGAGGGCACTGGCTCGGGCGACATCCCCCCAGGTGACGCTCCGGCCGCTGCTGACCGCGTCGATGGGGGCGAATTGACGGACCAGATTCACGGTCTCCAGCGCGGCTTCGAAAACCGGCACCATGACGGCGTCGATCGCCGGGAAAGCGGGCAGATTGGTTTCGTGATCCAGGCCAAGGATGGTTCGATCCTCCACGACACTCTTCATGGTGCCGGTGGAAAGTCCGAGAATGAGAACGGTGGTGGCGAGAAAGGCGGCCACGGGGAAGGAAAGAAAACTGGCGGCGGCGAGCCCGATGGCGGCGAGCAGTCCGAGGCCGCAGAGCGTCACCAGCAGGGCCCGGACGTAGTTCAAACCAAAGCCGCCCTCGGCGTAGAGGACTTCGAGACCGTCCTCCAGCGGAAACAGGAGCGGTTTGTCGGAGCGGTTGGCGATATCGACAACGAGGAAGCCTTCGTTATCGAGCGGTACCGGGCCGAACTCGATTTCATGGGCGGCTTCGGCCGCGAGGCTGCGCAGCGTGCCGCGCCGGGTCGGTGTCTCCGGAGGGCCGACGACAATCTCGAGTTCGTACGGGCGCTTGGCGCCAAGTTCCGGGGTGTGGAATTTGACGCGGACAAAAGTGGACCTGTTTTCGGGATTACCTGGCGCGGCGCGCATATCGAGGCGGAACCGCTTGAAATGTTCGGGTGGGACGAGTTGCTCGTTGGCCTTGATCATCTCGCGGGCCTGATTGCGGAACTCGGCGAGGTTGACGCCTTTGGCCTCCAATTCCGGCAGGCGCTGCCGGATGAGTTGTTCCACCCTCGAATCCAGGTCCGGGAGCGGTTCCTTCACGGCACGGCGCGCCGTGAGGACATTGCTGCGCAGCGATTCCTGGACCTCGGGAGGGAGTTGGGTGGCGCGCCACTGCATCAGCAGGTAGACGGCACCGGCAGCAATGCCGAGCAGCATGGCATTGAGGACCATGATGCCGACCCATTTCCCGAGCCAGATCTGCCAGCGGGCGATGGGTTTGGTGGCCACCACCTGCATCTGACACTCATCGATGTCGCGTGCCAGAGTTCCGCAAGCGAGCCAGAGGGTGACGAGGCTGAGAAGGGCTGAAATGACCCCCAGAGTGTAGGTCAGGAGAATTTGAGTGAAACCCTGGGCCGTGCCGTCGTGCTTGATGATCATCGGCAGCACCACCACGGCACCCAGAAGCAATGCCATGAGAACGACCACCAGCCGATATCGGAACGCGGCGTGAACGGTGAGTCGGACGACGGCCCACCAGGGTTGCAGTCCGGGGGGCGGCAGGGGAAAAGCCGATCCACCCTTGCCGGGCCGGAGATCGGGCGGGATCAGGCCATTGCGTCGCGCTACCTGGGCAATGGCATCGGAGCGACTGCGAGCGGCGATTTCCCCGACATACTCGAGCCCGCGATTCTCGAGGCTGGCGGCGCGCCAGTGCGATCCGCGGAGGAGACAGATCCCTCGGGGAATGATCAGGACCAGTCCGAGAGCCACGGGTTGGAGGACCCACAGGGACGGGGCCAGCGCCAAGACCAAACCATCCACAGCGAGCAGGATGGCCCCGCGGCCCCACAGTCCTCCAAGGAACGCCCATAACCACGGAAGCGGAAGGCTGCTCCATGCCCAGCCGCTCCCGATGGCGACATAGGCACCGGAACCTTGCCGGAAGAGCTGGAAGGCACGGGTCATGATTCGTCGGGTATCGGCGTCAGGACTTGGGTTTGGGTTTCGAGTCGCCGCCACCGAGAAGGGAGGAAAGCTTGTCGTCCGCCTTCTTGAGATCGGTTGCGGACGGAGCGGGCATGGAGGCGGGGGTCGTCTGGGTCTTCGGCTGGGAGACGGGGGTAGCCAGGGGCTGGGGCACGGGTGCCGTTTGAGAAAGGGCGGCGAGTCGCGCTTCGTTGACCGGCGCCGAGGGTTCTGCCGGGGCCGAGGTTGCCGCCACTGCCGGGGCTGGGGAGGGGTTGACTAAGTTCTCGAGAACTCGATCGGAGGTTGGGGGCGCTTCGGCGCCGTCACCCTGGAGGTAAGCCGCGACGCGACCGCCCGAGGTGGCACCCGAAGTCTGGGCTTCGGCAGCCCGGGCTCGCTGGACCACCCCAAGGAAGTAATTCTCAAGATTCTGTGTCGGGGAATCGATGCGCACCGCGTCCGGCGGAACCTCCGACCTCAGGATATGAAGAACGCGCTCGAGGGTTTCGCGCGACAGCACGGGGGAGGAGATCCGGATCGAATCGCGTTCGGTGAGCAGTTCATTCAGCGAACCCATGGCCTGGATGCGACCCCCGTAGTAGATCACCACGCGATCACAGACATCCTGGACGTCCGCCAGCAGGTGGCTGCTCAGGATGACGGTCTTGCCGCGTCGGGCCAGGGCGACAATCAGATCCTTCACCTCCCGGCAGCCGATGGGATCCAATCCCGAGGTCGGTTCGTCGAGAATGACCAGGTCAGGGTCGTTGATCAGGGCTTGGGCGAGACCGATGCGGCGCTGCATGCCCTTGGAGAATTCCCCGACGACCCGCCGTTGGACGTTCTTGAGTCCGACCATTTCGAGCAACTGCTCGGTGCGGTCGCGGCGCTTGTCGGTCGGCAGCTGAAAGAGGTTGCCGAAGAAATCGAGGGTCTCGCGGGAATCGAGGTAACGGTAGAGATAGCTTTCCTCCGGCAAATACCCAATGCGTGCCTTGGTGGCGACATGTCGGGGAGATCGTCCGAAGACCTCGATCACGCCCTTGGTGGGGTAGAGCAGGCCGAGCAGGAGTTTGACGGTGGTGGATTTGCCGGAGCCATTGGGGCCAAGCAAACCGAAGACCTCGCCGCGGCGCACCTCGAAGCTGACATTGTCGACGGCGCGCGCTTTGGGGCGACCCCAGAAATCCTTGAAGACTTTGGACAGACCGGACACCCGCACAATGGCGTCGGTGGAAGGCGCGCCGGAGCCGGCGGCGGGTGCGGTTCCCTGGATGAGCTCGGCGGCGGAGGGCATGGTGCGTGGGTGAGGAGAGGGTCTGGGGAAGCGCGGGAATCAGGCGGGACCGGCGGCGAGGCTGGGCTTGGCCGAGGGGGTGGACGGCGCCGGTGCTGCGGGTGCCTGGACCGCGGGTTTCTCAGGCGGCGTGGCGTTGGAGAAGAACGGCTCGAGTTCTTCGCCCTGGCGCACGAGGCGGAAGCTGTTGAAGACCACGAGCAGGGCACCGACCACGTGCATGATGGCGGCGACGATGGGCGAGATGAACTTCATCGCGGCAAGGACGAGCCCGCCGATGACGAAGACGACGCCGACGAGGAAGTTCTGATTGATGACCGACCGGGTCATGCGCGAGAGGCGAACGAGGAACGGCAATCGGCGCAGGTCGCTGTTCATGAGGGCGATGGAGGCGCTGTTGATCGCCACTTCGCTGCCCGCGGCCCCCATGGCCACCCCGAGATCGCCGGCGGCGAGTGCCGGCGCGTCGTTGACACCGTCACCGACCACCGCGACGCGGTAGCCCTTGGCACGGATGGTCTTCACGAATTCGACTTTGTTCTGGGGCAGGCAATCCCCCACCACCTCGTCGCATCCCACGGCGCCACCCACGCGACGGGCGACCGGTGTGCGGTCGCCGCTGACCATGGCGATGCGGCGGACGCCGATCTCACGCAGTTCAGCGAGTGCTTCCTGTGCTTCGGCGCGGGTTTGGTCCTGGAGACCGACCCAGCCGACGCAGTGTCCATCGACCGCGACGAAGACGAGGCTAAAGCCCTCGGTCTCGTTGATATCGACGGAGCCGAGGAAATCCTGGGGAACCCCGTTGTCGACGAGCCACTGGGCGCGGCCGACGAGAACGCGCTGGCCATCGACATCGGCGGTGACGCCGCGTCCGGCGGTTTCCTGGAATGCCTTGGGTTCGGCGAGAGGGACGCCGGCTTCCTCGGCGAGGACGGCGAGGGCTTTGGCGGTAGGATGATTGCTATAGCGCTCCGCCGAGGCGGCGATGCGGAGCAGTTGCGCGGGCTTATGGTCGCCGAGGGGAGCGAGGCGGCTGACGGCGAGCCGTCCGTGGGTGAGCGTTCCGGTCTTATCGAAGACGAAGGCGTTGATGCGCGCGGCGAGTTCGATGTTGGCGACGTTCTTGATGAGGATACCGAGGCGCGCCGCGGCGGACAGCGCCGCGACCATGGCGGTGGGGGTCGCCAGGATGAAGGCGCACGGGCAGGCCACGATGAACACGGCGATCACGCGGCTGAGGTCCTGGGTGACCGTCCAGACCAAGGCACCGATCACCAGCACCAGCGGGGTGTAGAAGCCCATGTACTGGTCGACGATCCGCATGATGGGGAGTTTGGTCTGCTCGGCGGCGAGAATAAGCGAGCGGACGCGGCCGAGGGTGGTGTCCTGGCCGGCACGATTGACTTTGACTTCGAGAACCCCGGTGAGGTTCTGGGTGCCGGCGAACACATCATCGCCCGCCTTCTTGTCGATCGGCAGGGATTCACCCGTGATATTGGCCTGATTCAGCGAGCTTTGGCCGCTGAGAATGATGCCGTCGGCGGAGACATTGTCGCCGGGGCGGACGCGAATGACGTCGCCGACCCGGAGATCGGCCGCGGTGACTTCTTCCTCCTTGCCGCCGGCCCCGATGCGGCGGGCTTTGGTAGGGGTGAGTTTGACGAGGGATTCGATCGATCGACGGGCGCCGTCGGCAGTCCGGGTTTCGATGATCTCTCCGATGAGCATGAAGAAGGCGACCATGCCGGCTTCCCGGTAGTTGCCCGAGGCAAAGGACGCGATGACGGCGAGGGCGACCAGTTCGTTGGTACTGAGGCGCCCGGCTCGAAGGTCCTTGATGGCGGTGAGCACGATGGGCCAGCCGAGGATGAGGGCGCCGATCATGGCGCTGGCGTCGGCTGCCATGATGCCCTTCTCGAAGAACCAATCGACGAGGAAGGAATTGATGACGAAGAGGAGGCCGATGACCACCTGGGTGAGCTTCACCTCGGAGTGCGAGTGGTCGTGTCCGCACGAACTGCACGATTCCCCGGGCCCATGGTGATGGTGGTGATGGTCGTGCGGATGGTCATGATCATGGTGATGGCCGTGATCTTGATCCTGCCGGCTGAGTAAGGAAGTGACTTGCATGGCGTTGGCGCGGCTGGGGAAGGGAGTCCGGGTTGGCGGCGTGTCTTACCAAGTGCGGGTCATCGTCGATGAGCATCCATGGACATCACTATTGGACCGTTCGAATCGGTGTCTATGGGAGGTTCGTACGAGGTTTCCCGTGGCGGTGGGGGTCAGGGTTGGGCAGCGGGCGCGGGGGCGGGCTTTCCTGGTTCCCGGTTCAATTGGATCCGCAGTTCGTCGCGCGAGGCCAGGGGCAGGTAGAACTTGTCCTGCGCATTGGTCATCACCCGACGGAGCGCCTCGGTTTGAAGTCGGCGCCGGAAGAAATCGGGGTTTTTCTGGTATTCGGGGAGCAGGCTGGAGAATTGCTGCGCCTCGGAAGAGACCGCCTGGACCAAGCGGTTCCGATCGGTCTCGCCGGCGTTGACGCGGGCGGCGGCTTGTCCACGGGCCTCATTGATGACCCGGTTGGCGTAGCCTTGCGCTTCGCTGACCACCTTGGAGCGGTCCAATTCGGCGGAAGACACAGCGTCGAAATCCAGTTTCAGCTGGCGGGGCGGAATGGTCACCACATCCGACGGCTCAATCACCACGCCGAGGTCGTGGAAAGTCGCCAGTTCGTTGACGCGCTTCAGGACGGTCTCCTTGAAACCGACAAGGTCGTGGCGAAGGGCATTGTCGACCTTGTATTGGGCGGCGGCGTAGATGAGTGCGTTGTCGACGATGTTGGTCATCAACGACGGCGCATCATTGTGATTGAGCGTGAATTTGAGCGGCTCGGTGATGCGATAACGGACGATGGCCCGGGCATGAATGATGTTTCCGTCACCGGTAATGGCATAGCCGTCGACCGCAGGATTGAGCGTATTTCCGGCGTCGGGAACGTGACCGGCTTCTTCCTCCGCCAGTGACTGAGCAAACCAGCCAACGCTGGAGCGAACGGTCTGCAGTTGGGCGAACTTGAGGCGGACACATTCGTCGATGGGATAGGGGAACGCCCAATGGAGGCCCGGGCCGAGTTCGAGCTGACCACCGCGACGCACGGGTTCGCCGAAGCGCAGCAGCAGTGCCCGTTCATTGGACGGCACGATGAAGAAGCCGCTGAAAAGGAAGTACAACACCATCGCCACGAGCAAAATGCGGACGATGACGAAGCTGCTGCGGAGCGCGTCGGCGAGGGCGACCGACCCGGCGTCCTCGGTCATGGGCACCGTCTCGGGCGCGGGGGCCGGCTCCGGCGAGTGGCCATGGGCATGGGCATGGGCATGGCTGTGGCCTGCCCCATGACCGTGGGTATGGCCGTGATCAGGGTCATGAGGGTGTTCATGATCGTGATCGTGGCCGTGACCATGCTCGTGGTCATGGTCATGGTCATGCGGCGGGTGCTTATGGTCGGCGCTCATCGGCGGCTCACGTCACTTGGTTGAGGGGATCGCCGGCTTGCTGGAATCCGGATTCACCAGGAGATCGAAGGGTGGCGTCCGGGGATCGAGAATCAGCGTCGCTCGTTCCTTGAGTGTCGCCTCGAGGGAATTGAGTTTGAGAATGAAGGCGGCGAGATCGGGGTTTTGCTGGAAGACCGCGAAGGCCTTGGCGGCTTGGGCATCGCCTTCGCCGCGAATGCGGGTGGCTTGGGCATCGGCATCAGCGAGCAATCGATCCCGTTCGAGGTCGGCGGCCGACTTGATCTTGATGGCTTCCTCCTGGCCTTCGGCGCGGAGGCGTTCGACCTCCTTGGAGCGTTCTGCGCGCATGCGGTCGAAGACCTTTTCCGTGACGCTTTCGGGGAGGCCGACGCGTTTGATACGGGCGAGTTGGACTTCCAAACCCTGGGATTTGGCGTCGTTCTGGGCCGCGGAGAGGATCTCCTTTTCGATGTCATCGAACTTGAGATCGCCGGCGGTGGCGGAGATGAAGTGGCCGAGGGGATGGCGACTGACGGCGGCGCGTTTGGCGGTGCGCAGGATGTTCTCGAGGCTGCGTTCCGCTTCCGGGATGGAGCCGTTGAAACGGCTATAGAAAAGTGCCGGATCGGCGATGCGCCAGCCGGCGAAGACCATGACGAGGAGATTGCGGCCGTCGGCGGTGAGGGTTTCCTCGAACTTGCCTTCGAGGGTCTGCATGCGCTTGTCGAGTTTGGTGACCTTCTGCACCGGCCATGGCCATTTGGTGTAGAGGCCGGGTTCGACGATGGGCCGGGTCGCCTTGCCGAAGGTGGTGACGACGGCGACCTCGGTCTGCCGGACCTGGAAGAGGAACAGGAGCAGGAGGAACAGCGCGAGCAACAGCGCGCCGATGACAAGGTTGATGCGACTGGTCTTCATGCGGATGGGATGTCGGAAAGAAAAGCGTGGTGACTGGATGGCCCTCGGTGGGGATGCGATTACCTGGCGTTGCGGCCTTCGAGGTTGGTGATGTCCATGAGGTCGGTGCGGATCTTGTCCTCGAGATTCAGGGTGACGATGTCCTGGGCGTTGGTGGAGGTGACCACGATCTTGCGTGCGCCGGCGCCGCCGCGAGCGATGGCTTGGAGGTAGGCGCGTTGGGTATAGATCTCGGGAGACTCCCGGAACGCCTTGACCTGGTTGGTGAATTGAGCGGCTTGGGCGAAGGTGTTGGCGATCGTCCGGGTGCTGTAGGCCTCCGCGTGTCGAATGCGATTGGTGGCCTCGGCCCGGGCGAGGATCACATTGGTGACGGCATAGGCCCGGGCGCGCTCGATGATGGCCTCCTTCTCCTGGAGCGCAGCGACGACGGCATTGAAGTCCTTGCCCACCTTGACCGGCGGATGCACGCCTTGCAGGCCGACGAAGAGCACATTGACTCCGAGGTTCGCAGCGTCGGAGGCGGCCTGGATACGGGAGCGCAGTTCGGAGGCGGCGCGTTCCTGGGCGCTGGACATGAACTCGAAGAAATCGACCCCGACGAGGTATTTGACCACCTCACGCATGGCGAGTTTCTCGAGCAGGTTGGTGGCTTGGGCGTGTTGGGTGGACCAGGCACGAAGGTCCTTGATCTCGTATTGGACCGGAATGTTCACGGTCAGGAGGTTGACCGGCGGGGCCTGATCGCGCGAGGTGCCGGTCGAAATGACCCGGTCGCGGCTGCCCACCAGCATGTTGAACTCCTCCTTCGCGTGGGAGGTGGTCCAGACAATGGTCTTGTGCTCTTCCCGCTTCTTCGGGTCGTCCTCTTCGATGATGCCGATGAGGAAACTGCGGACTTCGAGCGTGCGTTCGCGGTACACTTCGTCGATCGGCCAGGGGAGCTTGAAATGAATGCCGGGGCCGAGCACCTCGCGTCCGGCGACCGGGCGCCCAAAGCGTTCGAGCAAGGCTTGTTCGCCGGCGTCGATGAATGTGACGCACGTGGACAGGAGGAGGATCGCGAGTTGCCCGAGGATCATCCATCCGGCGGCGCGCTGAATGAATTGATAGAACCAGGTGTCGGAGACCTTGAACCCGAACTGATAGTCCAGGGCCTGGGCCATGGTGGTGAAGATGCCCGCGGGTTGCCCGAGCAGTCCGACCAGCCGACTCTCATAAATGACACGGGTCTCGCGCCGGCCTTTGGTGCGAGGTCGATAGACCTCGAGGACCAGGGTAATGAGCGTCTCGACGGCGGCGGCGCCGAGGAGAACGGTCAGGGCGCGGGCGAGGTAGAAGTCGACCTTGGGAAAGCCCGCTTCCACGGCACCGATGCCGAGGGCAACGAGGAAGGAGGCGGCCGATCCCAGCAGGACATAGGCGGCGCCGGGTCGGAGAAGGCGATGGTTGTCGAGTTGGGCGAGTCGCGAGCCGTACTTGCCGAGGAGCAGGAGAACCAGCGCGAACATGCCGAAGAGCGACATGAGCAGCATGGGCTGGTTGATCCGGGTGACGATCTGTTGATCGAGCCACAGCCAGAGTCCGACGGTGCCGCCGGCCTGGAGGAGGAAGAGGAGGACAGTGACCGCGGGAACGATGAGGCGTTCGAATTGTTCCCGGGCGCGTTGCGCGGGGAAAATCTCGGCGTCGCCGGTTTCGAACAGGGTGGTTCCCTTGGCGGAGCGGGCGAGTTCCTCGAGCTCGAGCTTTTCGAGGCGTTCGCGTTCCTCCAGCCGCATTTGGAACCAACTGAGGAGGGTGACGATCACGCCCGCTCCCACGAAGGTCATCGCGGCCTGGCCGGCGAAGGAGGACCCTTGGCGGGCGACCATGAGGCCCACCGCGCCGGTGAGGACCAGCATGAAGAAATTCACCAGCCCGATGCGTGCAAGGTTTCGCTGCATGTCGGCGTCGTTCAGCTCAATTCGCGATCTTCAAACAGGAATAAGGCCAGGGCCAGGGCTGCCACCAGGTAGCAGCCCATGTAGCCGAGGGCCCGGATCAAATAGGCCGTGGGAACGGACTTCGTCCCTTGGAGTGCGTCCGCCATCCAGAATAATTGCCAGTTTGGGATCACAGTGTAAACCACGCGGGCCCAGGCGGAACCAGCCAGGCCGGCGGACGAAAGCCGGGAACGATCCTCGGCGGTCATCCGGGCTTCCTCGTCCACTTCCAGGCGGCCGGATTGGTTGGCGTCGAGTTTGGTAACCACCTGCACCAGCAGCTCCTTCTGCGGTTCACTCCAAGGCGAGGCCTTCAACTCCTCGATCTTCGTCGAGAAGGTGCGCCACGCGGGCTCCGCCCGACGTCCGAACAGGTAGTCGGACATCAGACCAAGGACGAAGATCGCCGAGCAGACCGCGAGGGTCGGGATGAGGTCGAGCCGAGTCGCGCAGGCGATGGCGAGGGCGGCGAGGATCCACAGGGCGAAGAGAAGCAGGAGCACTGCCGGGACCAGTCGGGGGTCCGCCTTGCCTTCGTACCCTTCGGCAAACATGAACTTGGTATCCAGCACCCCGTTGATGATGGCGAAGGCGATCGTGGTGGTGATCGCCAGGGCGAACACGGTGTCCGAAACGAAGGGCCGGTTGAGAAAGAAGTTGTTGAATCCCCCGATGGCGTAAGCCAGCGCCATGGCACCGTAAAAAACCGCGAGCGCTTTGAGATTCGGTTCGCCGTAGGTGGTGAAGGCCAATTTGCTGGCCGTCAAAGCGGCGATCAGGCTGACATAACAAAGCAGGGTCAGCGCCAACGCAATCCCTGCAAACTTGGCGGTCAGGAATTTGACCCGCCCAACCGGCTTGGCCAGGACGGCCAGCGCGGTGCCGGTTCGAAGTTCATGAGCCACCGATGCCGCCGCTCCGATCACCGCACCGAAAAGGCCCGTCAGGAAGATGACGGCCAGGATGCTGTCCTTGGTCATCTTCGGGTCATCGCCGAGGGCGAAATAATAGACATTCGCCAGGAAGACAATGAACGCGGCGGAAACGCTCAGGAGCACCAGAAACACTGTCTGGCGCACCAGTTCCATGAACGCGTTGATCGCGATGGTCGCGAATTGTCTCATCTCAATCTCGTTTCGACCTTCAGTTCATCGCTGAGGACGCTGGATTCTAGAATCTGCCCGCGACAGTGCAAATGACCGCCGACCCAGTCTCGGAATGCGGGACGGGGATGGTGTCCAGCCCCTCGCCCCAAGGAAACTGTGTTTTTAGCGGCACATCGAGTCGGCACATCGAGGTTCCGAACTCATTTCAATCCCCGGGATGCAAGCTGTATGCCACCACGCCGGCCAAGGTCCTGACTCGAAAGGCGCCGCGAATGGGCGCCAAGCGGACGCCGGTGGCGTGAACGCCACGCCGCGAAGCGGCCACCTATGGCAAGCAGGGCCGAAACTGAATTCGCGATCGGAGACCATGAACCAGGACGGGATTGCCCTTTCCCCGTGCCACAGGGCCCTCCCGGTTTGGCGTGTGGCCCGGTGGGGTGGCCCGCGTCGCGTTGCAATGAAGGGTGGGCGGTGTCGTGCGGTTCATTGGAAGAATCGCCCCACGCCCCAGATCCCAAGCAACGTCAAAACCAGTAGAATCACCAGAATCCACCACCACGCGGGGCGCGTGGCCTTCGCTCCCTCCCCCAGTTCGTTGCGAACGAAGTCCGCGTGATCGAACCCCTCGGTGTTGGACAGTCCCAGTCGGTCGGCGACGGCATCCTCGGACCACCCGGTGCGCTCATCGGCACCGCACTCCGGGCAGGCCCGGGCGCCGGAGGGCACATCGGCACCGCAGTTGGGGCAGGTTTCGGGCGTTAACATCGGAACCCGTGAGGTTCAACGCTGCGCAGCCAGGATGGCTTCCACACGGGCGACATCGCCGGGGACGTCGACCCCGATACTGTCGTAGTCCACGGTCACCACGGCGATGCCGATGCCGTGTTCGAGGGCTCTCAGCTGTTCAAGCCGTTCCGCCCGTTCCAACGGCGACACCGGATAGGTCACCACCCGGAGCAATGCCTCCCTTCGGTAGCCGTAGATGCCAAGGTGCTTGCGGAAGGCGAACGCGGGGAGTTGCTCGTCCGCGGGGCGCCCAGCGAGATCACGAAGGAAGGGAATGGTCCGTCGGGAGAAATAGAGAGCCCGGCCGGCCGTGGTGGTGACCACCTTGACGACATTCGGATTGTCGAAGTCGGAGACCTCCCGGAGAGGTGCCGCAGCCGTCGACATTTCGGCATCGGCCAAGGCGTGGGCCACGGCGTCGATGACGCGCGGGTCAATGAGGGGTTCATCGCCTTGGATGTTGATGAGTCGGCTGCAGTCGAGACGGGCGGCGACCTCGGCGATGCGATCGGTGCCGCTGGGATGGTCGGCCCGGGTCATCTCGACCCGGGCGAACCGGCCCGCGACTTCGGCGATGCGCGCATCGTCCGTGGCCACGATAACTTCGCGCAGGGAGGCGGCGAGGCGGCAGCGTTCGACGACATGCTGGAGGAGGGGCTTTCCCGCGATGAGGTGCAGGGGCTTGCCTGGAAACCGGGTGGAGGCGTAGCGGGCCGGGATCAGCCCGACGGCGCTGCCTTGAGAGAGGGGGTCCGACGCCAACGGCATGGGCAGTACCTAAGCAGCCGACGCTGAATGCGCAAGGCGCGGGAGGAGGAGATTGGGCGGGGTCTGGGCAAGTCTGCTGTAAGAAACGGTCCGAAAGCCGCGTAGTCCCTCTGATCTTGCCGGACCTCGCTGGACATTGGTCGCGAAGCCAGCGTGGTCGATGTTTACGGTCGACAGAAGGGAGCGGGGGTGACACTCGTATCGCGCTTCGCTTCCCTGCCGGCCGCAAACCCGGCATCTCACTATCGAACATACCCGAACACGGCAGCATTGACTCAAGGACGAACCATGAATCCGCCCAACCACAGAGCGGAACCGCAGGACGCGGTTTCCGATCGCCAGTCACGGCCGAAGCCGGCCGCCTTCCGAGCCTCGCTCGAACCCCCGCACTCCGACGGCTTGCGCCGTCCTACCTCCTTCCGTGCCCTCTTCACCCTGGCTGCGGCGATCGGGTTGCTGGCCGCCGGGCTGGGCCAACGCCCCGCACACGCCACTCAATCCCTGCCTTTGACCCTGACGGAGACGGTCCGCCAGGCCGAATCCATTGTCGTGGGAACGGTGCAAAGCCGACAATCCCGGTGGGGCGATGCCTCGAAACGCTGGATGGTGACGGATTTCGCGTTCGCATTGGAGAAGGTCCTTTACGCAGGTCCATTGAAGGCCGTGGCAGGCGACACCATTACGCTGACCTTCTGGGGTGGCACGCTGGAGGATGAAACCCAGGCAATCAGCGATCTGCGCATGCCCGCACTCGGTGAACGTCTCATGGTCATGTTGCGACCGGAGTGGAATCTCACCGTTTCCACCCCGGTGGTGGGATTCAATGAAGGACAACTCCTGGTCACCTCCGACGGGATATCGGGCGCGGAAATGATCCGGGATCACCAAGGCAAGGTCTTGGCTCTGGCCGCGTCCGGGGACGTGCTGCGCCAACGCGACACGGTCTCGGCGTCGATCGACGCGGTACCGGCCACGCTGCCGGCGTTCGAGCAATGGCTGAGCCGCAATGTGGCGTTGATCAAATCGAAGCCGTCCGAACTGAAGCCCACCGCTGATCCTTCGGATCCCAGGGTGCTGCGGACCTTCTCCCTGGCACCGGAAGTCGTAGTGACAAGGGGCGCCACGGAGGTGCCGTCGAATCGGCCCGTGAATAGGCCGGAGGCGAACGCCGCCCTCGGCCCGGTCGCGCCGGACGGTTCCGCGGGTGCCTTTTCAGGTTCCGACGAAACGGCCATACCCTTGGATCGTGTGACGCCGCAGTTCTCCACGTCCCACCAGGCCCATCTGCCGATCGTGGTGAACAATTTCCCGGACAGTTTCGCGCCCTGGTCTCCCGAGGACGAATATCAGATGTCGAAATGGAACTACTACGCGTCGGACGTGTTTCGTGTTTTCACCACTCCCACCGGGACGTTTGGCTGGCCGAATGGTCGGTTCGATCTGGATGGCTGGCCGACTTCGGCGACGCTGAACAGCATCTATGGTTACACGTGGGGTGCGACGACGATCGGGGTGTGCTTCCTGCGCTATGACGGCAGCGGCTGGATCATCGAGGCGGATATCGCATTGAATCCTGCCTACTCGTTCACCCTGGATGACGAATGGATCTACGACGGCAGCAGCGCCCAGGGTTTTCGGCATGTCATGAGCCATGAGTTGGGTCACATGCACGGACTCGATCACAACTTCAATTTCCTGTCGTTGATGAATTACTTTCCGTCGGAGTTCCGCGCCTTCGGAATGCCGTACACCGACGACGCGGCCGGCATCCGGTTCGAATACTCTGGCAATGCGGTCAGTTTAACGGACCTGGGCATTTACCTGTATTACTCCTCGGGCTTCCAGAACGTCAGTGACTTTACCATGCCCTCGAGTGTGGTGGCCGGCAGCAGTTTTACCGTCAACAACTACCATATCGAGAACGTCGGTACGACGACGATCGGCACCCCCACCGTGGAGTGGTACCTGACGAGCGCCCGCAATTACTCGTCGGCGTATTATTTCCTTGGTGAAACAACGTACGGATCTCTCGCTCCCTTCACTTACTTCACGCCCGGTTCGGTGTCGCGTTCGCTGACGGTTCCCGCCTCGGTGCCGGCGGGGAATTATTACGTGGCGGCCTATATCCGTGATGATCTGGGCGCGGGCCAGAGTTCCTTCCCGTTCAACAATAACTTTGCCTTCAGCCGATTCCGCATCGCCGTCACCGTGCCAACCATCACGGTGTCGGCAACGGATTCCGCGGCCGGAGAACCAGGCTCGGGACTGGGTACCGGAACCTTCACGTTCTTCCGAACGGGCGCAACGTCCGCCGGGCTGACCGTGAACTTCTCGGTTGGCGGCACGGCAACCAGCGGCTCGGACTATTCCTCGCTTGGCTCCACCGTCACGTTTGCCGCCGGTTCATCGACCGCCACCAAGACGGTCACGGTGTTGGACGACAGCGTGGTGGAGGCCGTTGAGACGGTCACGGCGACCATCACTTCGGGCACCGGCTACAACGTCGGCAGTCCCTCGAGCGCGACGGTCAACATCACCAGCGACGATCCGCCGGTCATCACGGTCGTGGCAACCGATGCCACCGCCGGTGAACCAGGTTCCGGACAGGGCTCGGGTACGTTCACCTTCAGCCGAACCGGGCCGACCACCAGTTCCTTGACGGTGACCTACACGGTCGGTGGAACGGCCACCAGCGGTTCCGATTACACATCCATCGGCACTTCGGTGGTCTTCGCGGCGGGTTCCTCCACGGCCACCAAGACGGTGAGTGTGATCAACGACACGACCGTGGAAGCCAACGAAACCGTGGTGGTGACCTTGGTCGACGGTGCGTCCTACAATCTTGGCAGCCCGTCGGTGGCGACCGTGACCATTCGTGACGACGATCCGCCAGTCATCACGGTGGTGGCCGCGGATGCGTCCGCCGGTGAGCCGGCGAATCCCGGGTCGTTTACCTTCTCCCGGACTGGTCCGACGACCGCGGCATTGACCGTAAATATTTCGGCAAGCGGCACCGCGACCAGCGGTTCCGACTACACCTCGCTTGGATCCACCGTGACTTTCGCGGCCGGCTCCGCCACGGCAGTGAAGACCGTGTCTCCTATCGATGATGTGCTGACGGAACCGACCGAGACCGTCGTCGCCTCCGTGATCGTGGGCACCGGCTACGTCGTCGGCACACCGTCCTCGGCCACCGTGAACCTGCTCGATAATGATGCCATCGTCGAAGATCTGCTGGTCGACAACGCCGATGGAGCGGCGCAAGTGGAGTTGGTAGGCGCCTGGACGACGTCCACGGGATCGCCGGGCTACTGGGCGGTGAACTACCTTCACGACGGCAACACCGGTAAGGGAACGAAGACAGCCACCTTTATTCCCACGGTGCTCACCGCTGGCAGTTACGAGGTGTTCATCTGGTACACCGAAGGTGTGAATCGCGCGAGCAACCTGCCCGTGGATGTCATTCACTCCGGCGGAACCACCACCGTGACGGTGAATCAACGCATCAACGGTTCGCAATGGGTGTCGATCGGTACCTACAACTTCCCGTCCGGCACGACCGGTCGTGTTCGTTTCCGGACCACCGGCACCGATGGCTTCGTCATCGCTGATGCCATCAAGCTGGAAACCCCGTCCGCGCTTCCCGTGGTGACGGTCGCGGCGACCGACGCCACGGCCGCGGAACCCGCGGCGACGGGCACCTTCACCTTCAGCCGCACCGGGTCCACGGTCGCCGCGCTGACGGTCAATATCACCTCCGCCGGCACCGCCACGAGCGGCGTCGATTATTCCGCGCTGGGCGGCACAGTAACCTTCGCGGCCGGGTCCGCCACGGCCACCAAGACGGTGACCCCGATCGATGACGCGGCCGTTGAACCCCTTGAAACCGTCATCGTCAATGTGGTCGCCGGTGCCGGATACACCGTGGGCGCTCCATCGTCGGCCTTGGTGGACCTCGCGGACAATGACAGCCCTTCCGAGGATCTGTTGGTGGACAATGCCGACGGACCTTCGCAGGTCGAATTGGTCGGCACCTGGTCGACTTCGACGACGGCGCCGGGGTATTTCGGTGCGAATTACCTGCATGATGGAAATGCCGGCAAAGGCACCAAGACGGCGACGTTCATACCCACCGTGGGCACCGCTGGATCGTACGAAGTCTTCATCTGGTACGTGGCGGATGCGAACCGGGCGAGCAATCTCCCGGTCGACATCATCCACGCTGCCGGTACAACCACGGTGACCGTCAACCAAAGGATCAATGGCTCCCAATGGGTGTCGCTGGGCACCTTCACCTTCAATGCCGGCACGGCCGGACGCGTGCGCCTGCGCAACGCGGGCACGGATGGCTACGTGATCGCCGACGCGGTGAAACTCCAGGCCCCGGCGTTGCCGGAGGTGACCGTGGTCGCCACCGATGCCAATGCCGCGGAACCGTCCGACGCCGGTACTCTCACGTTCAGCCGAACCGGGCCGACGACGTCCGCCCTCACGGCGAACTTCGTGGTGTCCGGTTCCGCCACCAGCGGCACCGACTTCACCGCAATCGGAACGACAGTGACGTTCGCGGCCGGGTCGGCCACCGCCACCAAGACCGTGACACCGATCGATGATGCGACGATTGAAAGCACCGAGACGGTGATCGCCACGGTGGTCGCTGGCGCCGGTTATGTCGTCGGCAGCCCCTCGGCGGCCACGGTCTCGATCCAGGACAACGATACTCCGCCTGCCGATCTACTCGTCGACAACAGCGACGGCGCAACCCAGGTGGAATTGGTCGGCGCGTGGTCGACGTCGTCTACGGCACCCGGTTTCTGGGGTGCGAATTATCTCCACGACGGGAACGCAGCGAAGGGCACCAAGACGGCGACCTTCATCCCGACGGTGGGCATTGCGGGCAACTACGAGGTTTTCATCTGGTACACGGCTGACGCCAATCGCGCGAGCAATGTCCCGATCGACATCATTCATTCCGCTGGTACCGCCACGGTCACCCTCAACCAGCGCCTCACCGGCTCGCAATGGGTGTCCCTGGGCACCTACAACTTCGCGGTGGGTACTGCAGGCCGGGTTCGGATCCGGACCACAGGGACCGACGGATACGTGATCGCGGACGCCATCAAACTCCAATGAGAGTTCCGCCTTCGCGCGCCTCTCGCTGCTGAGGCGAAGCGACGCGAAGTGAATCGATAACAACCGGGGCGTGGTCTTAACCGACTGCGCCCCGATTGTTTTTGTGGTTTCCCACGGCGGTCGTAGCTTGCCCGAGTTGTCGACCGGGTCAGCAGCCCGTGCGGCGTCTGCCATGAAACCTGCCTTTCACGATCACTTTTCGGCGGTGGCCCAGCGTTACGCCAATTGTCGGCCTCAATACCCGGCGGCCTTGTTCGAGTATCTGGCCTCGGTGGCTCCCAAAGGGGAGATGGTCTGGGACTGCGCCGCCGGAACGGGGCAGGCCACGGTGGGCCTGGCGCGGGTGTTCGGATCCATCGTCGCCACCGACGCCAGCGCCGAGCAGATCGCCCAAGCCAAGTCGCAGGCTGGAATCGAATATCGAGTGGCCACGGCTGAACAGAGCGGTTTGGCTGACGCGTCGGTGGGATTGGTGACCGTCGCGCAGGCGCTACATTGGTTCGACCTCGACCATTTCTACGCCGAAGTCCGACGGGTTCTGCGGCCGGGAGGTTTGCTTGCGGTATGGGCGTACGGAGTTCACCGGGTGGGTGAGGATGCGATCGACCGCCTCATCATGGATTTCTACTCCACGATCGTCGGTCCTTACTGGCCGCCCGAGAGGGTGCTCGTCGAGCAAGGGTATCGCACGATTCCATTTCCGTTTGCCGAGATATCGCCTCCGGTTTTCCAGATGGAGACCTTCTGGACCCTGGATCAGTTGATGGGCTACTTCGGCACCTGGTCGGCGACCCAGCGATACATCACGGCGCGCGGTGAGAGTCCGCTGGGGGCATTGGAGGAATCCCTGCGCGCGGTTTGGGGAGGAGCGACACGGGAACGAAGGATCACGTGGCCACTGGCGCTGAGGCTGGGCCGGGTTGACGGATCGCGGAGAGATCAGGGGGGTGACATTTTCCACCGCGATGCTTGACCCGCGGAATACGGAAGACTAAACCGTGCGGCGTGATGGATTTCGTCAAACTGTGCGGGGTAGCCATTCGTGCATGCGCCATTTGGCGCCTGCGCGAGGCCTCCGGCAGTTTGGGCTGATTCCTTCCCAACGAACTGTCCGGAGCCCGAGAGGCCAGCCGGACGTTCGCTATCGTGGTTCTTCCCGCTTGCTTCGAGAGTTTCCGGTCGATTCCCGACCCCCATGGAAACCGAGAAATCGTCCGAGCGCCAAGGCATCCTTTTGATGCTGGCGTCGATTGTGTTTTTTGCCGTCAACGTGCTGATGCTGCGCGGCATCGCATTGCGCGCCCCGATGGCGGATGGCTACGTGTCGTCCGTGTACCGGGGGTGGATTGGATTGTTGACGGTCTGGATCGCCTTCCGCGGCCGAGGGTTTGAACCGCGTCACTTGATAACGCGTCCCGTGCTGCTCCTGCGTGGCGGGGTTGGCGCGGCCGGCATCCTGCTTTTTTATCTGACCATCGAACACCTTGGTGCCGGGCGTGCCACCATAATCAATCTGACTTACCCAATCTTTGGCGCGGTGATGGCTGCGGCCTGGCTCAAGGAGCGTTTGGTTCCCCGCCAAATGGTCTGGATGCTGGCGGCTCTCGGGGGACTCATGGTCTTTCTCGCCGACGGCGCCCTCGAGGCACGCCTTTCCAGGCATGAGCTTCTCGCCGCCTTGGGTGCCGTCGTGGCCGGGCTGGCCGTCGTCCTGATTCGAGTTCTGGGGCGGACGGAACATACTTCGACCATCTACGCCTCGCAGTGTGTTTGGACCATCGTGGTCGCGTGGCCCGCATGTATGGACCGGGTTTTCGAAATTCCCGTTGCGGCGGCGGCTGGATTGGTGATCGCGGCTTTGATGGTGACGGCCGGCCAGCTGGCGCTCACGCATGCCTTTCGTCACCTGTCGGTCGCCAAAGGCAGCGCGCTGCAGATGCTCCTTCCCTTGGTCATTGGGGTCGGTGGATTCGTCCTGTTCAACGAGCGGTTCACGGGAATGGAGCTGGTGGGCGCTGCCTTCACCTTGTTCGCCACCTGGAGGGTGATGCAGGCCCGGATGCGAACGGATGGCGTCCAATCGGCGTCGGCAATGGCGGTGGAGAGGGCACCCGCCCCCTCACCGGCCGCTCGTCCCGGAACGCTTGTTGCCGAGCCGCGAACTCCTACCGTTTCGGGATGAATCACGGAACACAGGCGGCGCCAGGTCTGTTGGGGGCGCTTCGAGGAGGGGCGGCCTGGATCGCCTGGAGCCTGATCGCCGGCGCTCCAGGCGTTACGAGTGCGCCGGCTCCCCGTGTGCCTGACACGATCCCGGTTGTGGCCCGACCCATCCCGTTGTCCGCGGTGCGCGTCACCGGTGGACCCCTCAGGCGCGCCCTGGAACTCAATGAGAGATATTTGCTGGCTCTGGATCCGGATCGAATGCTCGCCGGGTACCGAGTGCGGGCTGGATTATCCCCGAAGGCGCCGGGTTACGGCGGGTGGGATGCCATTGATGGGAAGCAGCTCACCGGACATATCGCAGGGCATTACCTCTCGGCCGTCAGCCTGATGGCCCTGGCGACCGGCGACCCGCGATTCAAGGAGCGGGCCAACGCTATCGTCAGCGAATTGAAAGAGGTTCAGCAGAAGCATGGGGATGGTTACCTCGGAGCGCTCGATCAGGGACGCGAACGATTCGCCGAGGTTGCGCGCGGCGACATTCGATCCACCGGATTCGACCTCAACGGGCTTTGGTCGCCGTGGTATGTCCTGCACAAGACGTTTGCCGGACTGCGCGACGCCTATCGCTGTGTGGGCAACCCGGAAGCGTTGCAGCTGGAAATTGGATTTGCGCGATGGGCTGAGGGAATCCTCGCCGCGCTGAGCGATTCCCAGGTCCAGCGCATGCTGAATACCGAGTTCGGCGGAATGAACGAAGTCTTGGTCGATCTTTATGTCGATACCGGCGACTCCCGCTGGCTGGCGCTGTCGAGGCGCTTCGAGCATCACGCGTTCACCGAGCCGCTCAAACGCCACCAGGATCGTCTCGGTGGGACCCATGGAAACACCCAGGTTCCCAAGATGCTCGGATCGTTGGCTCGCTTCGTCGCTACGGGCGACCCTGGCGACGGCATCGCCGGGATCTTCTTCTGGGACCGTGTCGTGCAGCATCACTCGTATGCCACCGGCGGTCATGGCAAGGATGAGTACTTCGGCGAGGCCGACCGCTTGAATGACCGCGTAGACGGTCGCACCGCCGAAACCTGCAACGTCTATAACATGCTCAAAATGGGGCGCCGACTGTTCGCGCTGCGGCCGGATCCCTATTACGCGGACTTTCACGAACGCGCGCTTTTCAATCATATCCTGGGATCGCTCGAACCGGAGAAGGGCTGGGCCTGCTACATGGTTCCTGTCGGACGCGGTGTCCAACGCGAGTACGAGCAGCAGATGTTGGACGGCGGCTTTACCTGCTGCACGGGTTCCAGCATGGAGAGCCACGCGCTCCACGGAGACGGCGTCTATTTCGAAGCCGGGAATCAATTGTGGGTGAATCTCTTCGTCCCCTCGACCGCGACATGGACCGAGGGGGGTGTCTCGCTGGCAATGGAGACCGATTTCCCCGAAGGTGAATCGGCGACGTTGTCGCTCACCGTGACGGAGCCTCGCGAATGGACATTGCATATCCGGCGGCCGTTTTGGGTGGCTCCGGGATTTGGCATCCGCGTGAACGGACAGGAGATCCCCGAATCGAGGCCGGAGAGTAGAGGCTCGGAGTCCGGCGGATCGTCCATGGGACGTCCGGGAACGCCGCCGACGGGTGCGAGCACCTACGTCTCGTTGAAGCGTCGATGGTCCAATGGCGATACGATTTCCATCACCCTGCCGAAGTCGCTGCGCCTGGAAGCCCTTCCCGATAATCCGCGGCGTGTGGCCCTGCTGTGGGGACCGCTGGTTTTGGCGGGTGATCTTGGGCCTGACGAGACCTCCGGGGAACGGGAAGTGGGTCGGGGCCGCAGCCGACTCGACGACATTCCGGTGTTGGTGAGAGCCGGGGAACCGGTAACGAACTGGGTCACTCCGATCGCGGATCGGCCGGGTTGCTTTCGGACGGTCGGGCGCAGGTCGGACGGCGACGCTCCCATTGATCTGGTTCCCTTTTATCGGCTGCACCGACGAATCTACGCGGCGTACTGGGATCTGTTCACGCCGCCCGAGTGGGAAAGCCGGTCAGCGGAAATGGCTGCAGCCAGGGAACGCCAACGTCGACTGGAGAACGCCACGGTCGGGTTCGCCCAGCCCGGCGAAATGCAGGCGGAACGCGATGCCAGGATGCAAGGGGAACGGACATCGCCGGAACGACTCATGGGGAGGCCTGGGCGGCGCGGCTCGGGCTGGTTCTCATTTCAGCTCGCCGTGGATCCATCTCATCCCGCCGCGCTGGTGGTGACGTACAACCGGGACGAGTGGCAGCGCCGCGAGTTTGAAGTTCTGGTGGATGGGAACCGCGTTGGCGAACAGGTCATCGAGCGGCGCGGACCCTTGGAGTTCTTCGACGTTGAATACACGGTTCCCGCGGAACTCATCCGTGACAAACAGAAGGTCGAGGTGAAGTTTCGCGCAAAGGAGGGCAGCGAAATCGGCGCCGTCTATGGTGTTCGGATGGTGCGTTCCGATTTGGCCCGTTGACCACGCTTCTCGGTCAGGCCTGAGGCTCAGGGTTGTTGCCGAACCTCGAAATGGTAGGTGCCGCCGCCGACCTCCAGAACCAGTGGCGGGGCCGACCCGTTCGCGTCTCGGAGGCGGACGCCGCGGGCCAGCTTAAGGGTTGCGCCGGATTCCGTCACCGACTCCATTCGCGCCGCCGGCAGATGAATGGTGGCGGTCGTGTTGGGAGGAATGGTCGTGTCGAGATGAAAACGACCCGACGCCTGCCGCCAGGAGACGACGATCGTTCCGCGCATCGAGCGATAGGTCGCTCGGGCCCAGGTCACATCGCCCACCGGGTGAGGGTCGATGAAGAACCGCCGAAAGCCGGGACCGGCAAGATCCGGACGAATTCCTGCCACCCAACCCATGAACCAGTCCTGGATGTGTCCGAGCATGCAGTGATTCATCGAAGCTCCGGTGTCGGCGTCCCAAGCCTCAGGCAGGGATGTCCAGCCATTGCGCACGAAGAACCCGTAGCTCCCCATGTTGGTGCGGGACGCCAGGTCGTAAATAACGTCGGAGCGTCCGCCGTCGGCAAGTGCACGAAGAAGATACCAGAAGCCGATATCGCCGGCCGTCTGCTGGTTTCCGCGCGCGCGGAGGTCGTCAATAATCCGGTTCAGGACGGCGCCTTGTCGCTCCTTGGGAGCCAGTCCTGAAACCAAGGCCATGCTGTTGGCCGTCTGCGGACTGCCGAGGTTCTTGTATTCGGCCGAACCATCCAACCAACGATCGTTAAACGCGCGGGCGATGGCGTCGGAGAGTTGACGGTACTCCTGGGCGTCAGCATTTCGTCCGAGACACGCCGCCGCCCGGGACAGGATATCGCTGCAGCGGTGGAACGTGGCCATGGCGGTAAGTTCCGGCGATGTGAATTGCGCGGGGCCAAGGCCTTTGCCGTGCCCGTAGTCGAACCAGTCTCCCAGCCCGGGTAGCGGCACCAGGTCGCGGGCTGTTCGCCGAAGGTACTCCACGAAGCCGCGCATCACGGGATAGTTCGACTCGAGCGCCGATAAGTCGCCGTACCATTCGTAGAGCAGCCATGGATTGACCACCGCTGCCGCTCCCCATTCCGGCGTGTAAGCGAAGCCACCTTGGAAGACTGGATAGGCCGGAGCGACCGTGCCCACCTTGCCGTCTGGACTTTGTGAATCAGCGATGTCTCGGATGATCTTCTGGTAGAATCGGGAAATGTCGTAACGGCCGGCGATGGAAGGACCCATCAGGTAAGAGACCTCCAGCCAGCCGAGCTTCTCGCGATGCGGGCAATCCGTGAGGACGTGGGCCAGGTTGGCGTCGACCGCGCGCCGGATGATACGGTCGATTGCGTTGAAGAGCGGGTTGGAGCACTCGAATTCGCCGACGTCCTCCACCGCGCTGCGGACGGGCATCGACCAAAGATCTTCGATTTCTGGATTGCCGTTGGAATTGGCGAAACCAGATGGCACGGCGCCTTCAACCTGAAGGTACTGAAAGCCGCTGTAGGTGAATTGAGGGGTCCATTCCTCGGTGGGTCCGCCGCGAAGGGTGTATTCGAACCAATTGGGGGTGCCCACACCGGCCTGGTTAACCAGACCATGGCCGTCGTTGCGTCGAGGCGACATGCCTTGGCGTTGTTCCGCGGGTATCAGTCGGACCCGTTGTCCCGCGTGTCCACGGACGCGAAGGCGAGGCACCGCGGCAGCATTGATGCCGAAATCATAGACAAAGACTCCGGGTTGGGGCTCGTCGATGGTCCGCGGAACCAGCATTTTCCCTAGCTTCATCGGCGGGGAAAGCATGGCCCTCACCCGTCCTTTCGGAGTCGGTGCTTCGATCACATTCGACCACCCACCGGCGTCGAACCCGGGCCGGTTCCATTCGGGCGGCAGGCGGCGGGCATCATGGTCCTCGCCGCCGAGGATGGCGGAATGCGTGATGAACCCCGGGGCCGTGCGCCAGCTCGAATCGCTTCGAACCCGTTGTCGAGACCCATCGCGCAGCTGCAGTTCCAGCTGACACAACCACTGGAGGTTTCCGTCGGTGTTGACCCCATGGATTCGTCGGTCTCCCCGGGTGTTGTAGAACCCTTTTCCCAGCGAGACCGAAAGCACATGCCGACCGGGAGCAAGCGCAGTTCCGTCCAGCTCAAAAGTCGAATAATAGATGGTTGATGAATAAACAGACCAGGGTGGATCCAAGAAGTGGTCTCCGATTCTTGCGCCATCGAGGTAGACCTCGAATTGGCCGAGTCCACAGGCATGGAGCACGGCATCGGTCACCTCTCGAGCGATTGCGAATTCCTGACGCATCACCGGCATTCCCGGAGCGCCCGACTGGACCCACCGGGCCGTCCAATCGTTGGTGGACAGGATTCCCATGCGCCAGCTGGCGATGGCACTCCAGGGTGTCGGTTGATCCTTGTCGTTCCACACCCGGACGCGCCAATGGACTTTCTGCGAAGAGACCAGGTCTGGACCCTGGTACGGATGAAATGCGGTTTCGGCGGATTCCACGCGACCCGAGTCCCAGAGCGCCACGATCGAAGCCGACGTGTCAGTGATCGCCGTTGGTGGATCTGAAAAGACCTGGATTTGCCAGGCTTTCTGGCTCGCTCCTCGTTCGTCGTCGGCCAATTTCCACGAGAGGCGAGGGTGTGGAGCTTCCAACCCAATCGGATCCTTCTCCCCTTCGCAGCGCAGATCATAAGGGCGAAGCAGCGGTGAAGTGGATTGTCCCGGCGCGCTGACGGACAAGCTCATCACCATCACGGCAAGGATTACCATGGTTTGGAGCGGCTGCCCGTGGATTCTGAACTCCGCGCGTTTCATGTGTGGCTTTAGGTGATGAGGGATGGATGCCTGGTTTGGAACACCATGGATCGTCGTGCGCCCGCACGAAATAAGAGGTCTGCCCCGCAGTTTGGACGAGGACCCCAACTGGAAGAAAGCCGCCGGGGATGAATCAAGTGCCCTGTCTATATATCAACTTTCTGAAGTTGTGGGCCGAGGTCGAAGAGTCCGCCTGGACGTCGCCAACCGAGAAGTCGCCGCGGCGATAGAGGATCGAATAGCCTGGCACGCAGTGTGGATACCCGTTTCGGTTTCGGTGGAAATCCAAACAGCCTGGCACGCAGTTTCGAATCCAACTTCTGGCGAAGGAAGGGATCGGGAACGCGGGGGGTCGCGTCCGGAAAGCAGGGCGCGCAGTAGGGTCCGACGGAGGGATCGGCCGAAGGAACGGAGAGCGGGCTAAACAGCCTGGCACAGAGTGTCGATTCTCAAGGTGTTAACCTGGGCTGGGCGACCGGTGCGCCGTTGGCGTGCCAAAGAAAGGGCCAAACTCCAGCCCCCGTCGCAGCGCGAAAGGGCGGTCCACCGGAGTTGGAAATGGGTCCGGTCAGGTGGCCCTCGTCGCGCTGCGACGAGGTGTGCCGGTTCGAGCGGTTCCCGGGCAAGTGCGAGAGCAGAAGGGACGAGATCGAAGAAGCGCGGCTCCAGGTGCCAGGTGAGGAGGAGGGCAGGGCGGGAAGGGGAAGGCAGTGGATGAAAGCGATTTCATGTCGGGTTCATCATTCGTTCATTTCCTGTTCCGCACTCTGCAGACATGGATTGGCTGTCTGCTCCTCACGGTTCGGTTCAGAGATCAGACCTCGACGTCGGTTCGGCGGGGAAGAAGTGGGCCCTACGGCTCGCTCGCTGGATCGCCGGCGTTGTCTTAGGGATGACCGGGGTTCGACTCGCGGCCGAGCCACTGAACGTCAGTGTGGCGTTACCGGTGGTTTCGGTGCCGGCGAATTTCATCCTCGAATCGGATCCTAACCACTCGGCGCTCGCCGTTCGCATTGCGACGACGGTCTCGAGGCAGCAGTTGTGCCCAACCGGGAACCTTCTGCTCCCGTGCCCCGCGGCGGATGTCCGTGTTCGCTACACGGTCTCGTTGTCGGCCGGTATGCTGCGTGGAATCTCCGCCGAGAAGTCGGTGGTCTATTCTCTGGATGGCAACGACCACCTGGCGGTCGACGAAACGGTTCTGGTCGATCCGACGGGAATGCTGACCGATGCTCAGGAGTACCAGCTCCGAGTGGTCATCGAGCATATCGAGGATCCGGCACTGCGCGCGTACACCAAGGATCAAAGTGGTGAACACGGTTCCTACCGTTTCGCGCACTTCACCGGATCGCTGAGTTTCGGCGGGATTCAAACCAGTCTGGGGTCGATTGGGGCGAATCCGGTGTACCTCGGGAACTCGACCTGGTCGATCCAGGTGGTGTCGGCAACTTCGGCGCAAGGTCATGCGCTGGCGAATACGCCGGCGGCACCGCCGCCCCTGACCGTCGTACGTTCCAGCGACGGCGATCTGTCGGTTCAAAGCGGCGCATTGGAAGTGCTGGGCCCGAAGGGGTTCTCGTGGTCGGGCTGGACCGGGACGCGTGGACTGACACGGCTGACGACTCAAGGTTACGTGGCGGATTCTTTGTCGTTGGAACTGCCTGCTGGAATGGGATGGCGTCCGCAGGGCGGTAGGAAGCTCTCGACGTTGTTCCAAACGAGCGGGGGGTCCATCGGTCTGGATGGGAATTTGAATCCGACGGGTTCGGGTGCGGGAACGTCGTTGGCGGGGCTGCAGTTTTTCGGGGATGCCTATCCTTTGGAGTTCACATCGACAAAGTGGCGTTGGGGTTCGGGGGCTTTGTGGTTGGTCGCGCCCGCAGTGCGCTACGTTCGCCAAGTGCATTATGAGGATTGGCAGCTCGCGCATGGCACCTTACCTGAGAGCAACGACGGATATTGGAGTTTGGTGAACTCGAAGGCGGCGGAGGACCTGGAGATTCGTCCAGGCTTGGCAGGCGGTTTGAGTACGACGCTGCGTTTTGGCGGTGGCGAGTTCGTCGGTCACTTTCCCAGGGCCAGCATCCGCGTCGGACCGGGAGGCACGGCACGAATCGAGTCCCATCGGATTGTCCGAGGTTCGTCGGGATTCTCGAACGCCTCGATTGAACTGAGTTATGGCGCGGGCTGCCGGGAGGCCGGCGAGACGGGGGCCATGCCCTTGCCAGCACGACGCATGGCTTTGGATTCGGTGGCGTTGGAGTTCACGCCTTCGGGTGGGTTGTGGGCGGACGGCGCGCTGACCACGGTGGAGGAGGATCCATCGGTTGTTCGCCACTTGGAGATCGGCAGCAATGACAGCGTGCCCACGCATCGGACGGATTCGTTTGTCGGTGGTCGGTTTTATCTGCCGGGGACCTGGGTCCCGCGCGCGGATGGGCTCGATTCGGCGTTGGACGCGAACGCGACGGTGGACGATCTCGACGAGGATCCGGCGGCTTTCAATCCCGCGCGGTATCTGCTGTCGGGGCTGCAGGTGGGGGGCGAATTCACGCTCGAACATCCCGGAACGCCGGCGTATGCGGCGGGGTTGGGAGATTATGCCGGGCTGAATCTCCGGCATTTCAACGGTCTGACGTCGCGTTCATCGATTGGTGGTGTCGATGTCGCCCCATACCCGCTGACGACGCGGTCGAAGTATTACGCTCGGGTCTCAGGTGTTTCGGGCATTCACGAATCGGCGGGAGGTCCGGCGGAACTGCCTGCGTATGGCTACGACATTGATCTGACGAATTTCGGCCTGAGCTTTCTTTCAAACGAGGCGCATGACAGCCGGATTAACGGCACGTTGCATCTCCCCTATCCGAGTCAACTGACGCAGGGGTTCGAGCGGTTGATGCTGACCTGCTGCGGCAATCTCGGCGAAGGCCGGATCGCGCCTGGCGACGACCAGAAGCAGTTGGCGTATTGGAGTGGGACGCGGTTGGAGATGCACTCGCTGCGATTCACCCATGACCCGGGAGATCCTTGTGCGACGGAGGACGCGTTATTGGAACTCGGTGTGACGGCGAATGTGGGGCATCTCGATTTTCCACCGAGTGGTCTGCTCTACCCGCGGCCGGACGGCACATTGGTGCCGGGAGACGATCTGGGTCGGGAGAGTCGGCTGATGATGCCGCCGTTGGCGACACTGGCGGGCTACCCATTCACGGCAGTGCGGCACGGTTACTTCAACGACTACATCCAGGCGACGGCGGGACCGGGCTGGGTGAGTTTGGCGGGCTTGGCAGGAGTGAGTTTCTTTCGGGATCTCCCGATTCACGCGCAGGTTCTGGGATCGAACACCAATCCACCGCCGCTGCTCTATGTGAAGGGCGGCTGGTCGAGTGGTTCCGATAACTTTTTCAATCAGGCGGGATTCGACGGCTCCCATCGAGGGTATCCGCCCGCCACCAACCTGGAGAACTACCGGACGGACAACGGGCATTTGCCGCATGCGCGTCAGGTTTGGTTTGGGACCATCGACTTTGATTATCCGGTCCGTTTCGACGGATTGACGCGCACGTTCGCATCGCCGGAACCGAAGGGAATCGACCTGGCAATTCTCGACGTGGATTCGGAATTGCAGCGCCTCACTCCCGAAGTCGCGGATTTGCGCTTCAGCGCCTTTTTCGACCTGAGTTTGTTGTCATCGGCGGACCTTTTGGTGGAGGACGGCATCTCATGGGCAACCGGGCAGGTGGAAGAAGAAGCGGTGGACTCGATGCGGCGTGGATTGGACCGGCTATCGGCGATTCTTGACGCGCGGATGCGGCAGTTGTTGGAGGACATTCTTCTGCCGGCGGTGGAACAGGCGGTGGTGCAACCGTTGGTGGCGGCATTGCCTGAGGATGGCGATGAGATCGCCATCGAAGCGGCGCTGGATTTCCAGCTGGGGGCGCCCTTGACCCAGGCCCTCCAGGGATTGGCGCAGGTGGGTGGTGCCGGGACGAATCTGACGGAGCAGGCGTCTCAGGCCATCGGCGGTGCCGTCGAGGCGTTGCAGACGGTGCGTGGCGTGCTGATGCAATTGCAGAAGACCGAACAGTTGATCCTCGCGGGCCTGGAGGCGCTGGGTGTGGACATGAGCCTGTTTGCGAATGGGCTTCCGGCGGAGGTGCGCGATCAACTCGAGCAATCGATCGGTCCGGACGGAACGGAGGCCATCGGGCGTTTGGTGGAAATCCGGCAGGCGATCCAGGAATTGGAATCCAACCTGGGCCAGGTGATTGCTGCGTTGGAACAGGGGCAGGCGTTTTTCGATCAACTGCAGGACACGGTGTTTCAGCCGTTGGTCGAGTACGGTCAACTGGGAGACCGTATCAAAGCGCGACTCGAGCCGTGGCTGAAATTCTCCGTAGGTACTGACACAGGGGCGTATTCGACGGAGGAAATTCGCACGCGCGTTCGCCAGGAGATCCGCGACGCGTTCGCCGAATCGCTGGTAGCGGCGAACCTGCAAACCGTCTTCCGGACCTGGTTGTATAACGTCGATGCGGCGGTACGCGGCGCGCTGGACACGGCATTCCAGACGATCAACGACGAGATCACCGCGATTGCGCTGGAGGCGCTGGGCGAGATCAAGGCGGCGGTTCAGCCCGTCAAGACCTTCAGCAGTGTGGTCGAATCGGTGAACTGGGAGGGGCGCGCGCACATCCGTGGTGACCGATTGTCGGTTCTGCGGCTCGACAATGAGGTGATCGTGAATGTGCCGACACCGATCCCGGCGGTTCAGGTACCGATTCGTTGCACGGGATTCTATGAGTTTCGGGAATTGAGTTCCGACGGTCCGGTGGGGTGTTACGGAGGTTCGGCGTCGCGGTTGCAGGAGATTGTACTCGGAACGAGTGTGGGACCCGCGTCGATCTTCGGCGCCGGGAACAAGATCACGCTGCAATCCAAGTTCACCAGGGATTCCGAAGGGAACCTGTTGCAGCTCTCCGGTGGCTTGGAAATGGACCAACAGGGACCGGAGATCCAGGTGGTGGGATTGAGTGAATTCTCGGCGACACTGTCGATCGGTCCGGGAACGAAGGAGTTCTATCTGAGCGCGTTTGCGCGGGGGTATTGGACCGTGCCCGGGCCGACGGCACTTCCGGCCAACGTGGAGATGGCGGGAGGCGCGATGCTGGGTCGGGCCTGTAACTTCGAACCATTCAGTTGGGACCCACTGGCGTCGGAGATGCTGAATGGACCGATCAGCGCGACCAACGCGTTCACCGGAATCTACTTGTTTGGTGAGGCGACGATACCGATCGCCGATTTGTCGTGCGTGATGAACGCCTCGGTCGGTGCGGGGGTGCGGGTGTTCATCAACGATCCCAACTACGATCTCCACAATCTCACCCTGGGCGGACGCATCGATGGAGAGGCGTCCGCGGAGTTTCTGTGCCTGGCAAAGATCAAAGGCAGCGCGTTCATGCTGGGATCGAAGGAACTCGCGCCTGCTGGACCTTTCCGATTCGACGGGGGCGCCGCGTTGTCGGGGAAACTCGGGATTTGCCCCTTGTGCGTGGAATTCGGCGGGGACGTGGAGGCGACGTATGTCCAAGGACAGGGATGGTCGGTCGATTACTAAGCGATTGAGAGGAGCACTGATGAAAACCAATTCGTTGAAGACTTTGCGAATGAGTTCGATGAACCAGGACGAGATGGCCCTGTCGCAGCGCGACAAAGCTCACCTGGATCGGAATGCGTTCCGCGCAAGTGGCCCTCGTCGCACGGCGACGAGGTGTGCGGCGCTCGGGTTGCTGTTCAGTCTGTTCGCGGCGGTGACGTCGCTCGCGGCGACGCCAAAGTTGGCGGCGGTGGGACAAGTGGGCCCGTCCGCATCGGCCCAAACGCACTTCGTTCTGCTGACCTGGCAGCCGGTTGATGGATTCCTGCTGGCACCGGCCCATGCGATTTATCGGAAGGCGGGCGCGGCGGATTCAGAATCCGAGTACGAACGGTTGAGCATCGTGCAGGAGACCTCGAATCTGGCCACGTTGACCTTGCTGATGCAGCGCGCGGCGGCGGCCGGCTTTGCGATGGATCAGGTGGAGACGGCGGTGAACGCGGTACTGGGGGGGACGGTTCCCGGTCCGGATTTGGCGGGAAAATTGTCGCTGGCGCTCACTACGAATCTGGCCGCGCCGCAGGAGCAGTTATTGCGGGACGCGCTACCGAGATTGCATCCACCGATCGCAATGGCCTTGGGGCGCGCCTATCTGGCGGAAGTGAGCCAGGCGGAGGCCTCGACTTTCGAGATCCGCGAGCATGATCCGGTAACGCAGACCGACCGTGAAGTGGTGGCACGGATGACAACGGGCGTCGCACCGATCGTGCTGCCGGCGCCGGGTGATTTGTCTGAAAAAGTGGAGACCAGTCCGCGCGGCCATTTGAGGGTGATGTTGCGGTGGTGCACACCCAAGGATCTAGCGCACAGCGCAGCCCAGGTGGCGGGCTACAATCTTTATCGGGCGGATCGCGGGGTATGGACCCAGACGCAGGGTACGCCGCCCCCGGCGACTCTCACGCCGGAACAGTTCTCGGCGGCCCTGGGAACGGGGCTTTTGGTGCAAGTGAATCGGGGACCCATCTTGCCGGAGAGCCAGTGGGGTTGTGGCGGGTTGATGGATCCGGACAGCTACTTTGTGAGCGACGACCATGATTCGGCGGCCTTGTTGAGGTATGAGAATGGCGGTGTGCCGTTCGAGTCTGGTGACGAGGTGACGTATTACGCTGCGGCACTTGATCATTTCCGACGGCCGGGTGCGCTGAGCCCGGGATTGAATGTGGTGGTGTGCGATCGGATGCCGCCGCTGGTGCCGCGACAGGCGCGGGTGGAGAACCGGCCCGATTACGACGAGGCGACCCACACGGCACGACAACATCTGGTGTTGTCCTGGGAACGCGCGGATCCGGCGGAAGTGGCGTGGTACTGGGTCTATCGTTGGAATTCACACGACGAGGCGCTGCGACACGCGCGGAATCCATCGATCTCGAATCTTCTGGCGCGCGTGGCCAATGCGGGAGCAGGCGCTCGTATGGAATGGGTGGACGACGGAACGCAACAATTGCCTACGGCTCCGGAGGCGCCGGCTCTGCCCCAGGATGCGGGTCGGACGTTTTGGTACACGGTTCGCGCGGAGGACGGCGGCGCCTGCGCCTCGAAGGTTGGTCGCGGGAATCTGAGCGGTCCGAGTGCTCCGGCATTCGGTGTCTTGCGAAATTGGGAGGGTCCGCAGGGAGGTGGTGGTGGTTTGACCGCGAGGTGTTGCGAGGTGGAGGGATCGTTTCTGCCGGTGACCGGCCAGTTGGGACAGGAAGTGGTGCCGGTCCGATTGGAACGGGGCACCAACACCATTCGGTGGGCCGAATTGCGCGCGGTGTCGGGCCAGGTTCCGCACCGCCGGTTCGAGTTTCCCTCCGGCACCAACGCGGTCACGACGGCGGTTTCGATCACGGGTTTAGCCGGGGTGCAATTGGAGGCGCGATTTGGTTCGGCCTCAGGCCAGGTTTCCCCCTGGAGCAAAGGATTGGTGTTGAACCCGGCGGTTCCCATTCCGTTGCACCAGTGGAGTGGGACGATGTTGTGCAGCGTGGGCGATTGGCCGTGTGGCCCGGGGTTTTTGAATCCGGTGGATCCGGGGTCTGGTGCGGTAGATGGCGTGTGTGGGTCGGTGGAGAAGGCACCTGGTGCAACGGAATGGCGCGTCTATCGGCGAACCGGGCGTGGGGCGCCGCTGGTTTTGATCGAGAGTGGAAAATTTCCCGATTCGGCGTGGTGTGACAGTGGACAGCCGGCCGCGGCGGAGACGCTCTGCTACTACCTGCAGCAATTCGACCAGGACGGAAACCCTGGAGCGATCGTCTCGGCAGGATGTGTGGAGTCGCTGGGTACGGAGTCGATGCCACGCCCGGAGATCACGCGCGCCATGATTCTGCCCACACCCACCCAAGCGCCGTCCTTGGTGCCGTCCATGGTGGCGTGGTTCTGTCCGCCCCCTGGAGTGGAGCGGTTCGAGGTGGCGTTTCGTCCGCCGCCGCCTGGTGCGCCTGAGGTGGCGTGGTTGCCGGTGGCCGGGGCCCAGGAAGCCATTGGGATGGATCACGGAGTGTATCGATCGCCGCGCATTCCGGCCGGGTTTGGCGGCGGCGGATCGGATTTCGAGCAGGGTTTCACGCTGCCATCCGGTGTCGAATACCGGGTGAAGGTGCGGGCGATACGGACCAAACCGGGCGAGGGTGGCGAAATGGAGGTGGCGAGTGGCGAGTGGAGCGACGAAGTGCTGGTCTCCTTCGTGCAAGGCGTGGCGGATTCAGGGCCGCAAGTCCCGTGGCCGGCGCGACCTGTGCCGGGGATTCATCCGGATTTCTTCCCCGTCGCCGAGTTCGACTCCCTGGAGGAGATCGGTCGCGTGGAGATCGGCACCATTCCCACGAATCGGGTGGTGTTTCCGGGAACGGAAACCGCGCCGGCGCAAGTGCGTGGCGATTCGTTGGCGCCGTATCTCACCGTGCCTCTGCCATTGGTGATTTATCGGCACGAGATCTCGCCCGGTCACCGGGGAGAGATGACTCAGATCACGCCATTGATGACGGGCTTTCTGGGGCAGGTCTTGGGGCCGCCCGGGAATCCCACGATCCAGATCACCGATCGCCTGGTGATGATCAAGCGACGCAACAGCGAACCGGGTGGGCCGTTTCGAATTTGGATTCGAGACACGCAACCGGTGACTGGTGGCAAATCCTACAAGTACACCCTGGTACGACATCATGAGGATCGGGAGATCCACGAAGTCTTGGCATCCATGACGGCCGTGGTGCCGCAGTGACGAGGAATTTAACGTGAACCATTCTATGAAACATCTGTGGTGTCGGAACCGGGAACTGCGGATCCCGATAGCTTGGATGGTGGCCGGCCTGTGGGTCGGCTGCGTCTCCGATCAACGCGCCGACGCGACCTCACTCATGGACTCCGTTCGGGTGACGTCTCCATCGGCGCCGATGGTGGTGATGGATTACGACCGCGACGGAAGGACCGATCTGGTGATGGCCCGGCAAGGTGGCCTCTGGTGGCGACGGGATGTGGCTCAGTCGGAGTCGGCCTGGGCCCCACTGCC
>JAEUHG010000031.1 GCA_016795425.1 Verrucomicrobiales bacterium | reverse complement strand
TTCTCCAGGGGCCCGAAGATGCGTTGCTTATCGACGATCCGGGACGTGCAGTGGTAGTGGCCCACGGGGGCGTCATGCGGCACGAGCAGGCGGGGCTGTCGCATGCCCGGATAACGGGCCATCGACCGGAAATCTTACACCCAAAATCTCCCTCCCTCCCTTTTTCTCGCCCCCCGCTTCCCACCAACGACAGGTCTGGCCCGCAGTCTGGCCCACAGTGCCCCTCCAACCAACTCGACGTCTGGCCCGCAGTGAGTACGGGAGTGGGAGGGGAACCTCGCCAACCACGCGACCTGTCTCGCCATCTCCCCCTAACTCCATCTTCTGGCCATGCGGCGTCGACACAAGGTCTGTTACGTCATTCCAATTGACGTCCTGGCGGAACCCAACTTTCCACTTGGTCACGGCCACGTAGTAGGTCTGGTCCACCATACAGGAACAGGCCACCAACCTCGATCAACCGCGCCCGTGCTTCGGCATCTCCACCCACCCTGTTTAACGCCACAGGAATCCTCGGCGCCATTATGGTCCTCTGAGGATCCTCGGAGTGTCCCAATGGATTCTCAATAGAAGCGACGCAGACCCCAAGAACCAGGACACCATCACTGACAAGTGCAGGCCACTCGCGTACCCTCGGGCGCTCGAGCTGACTGCTGAAGAAAATGAAACGCGCGCCATCCACAAAGCACCCCCTAGTAGGCATCATCATGGGCTCAGATTCGGATTGGCCCACCATGAAACTCGCCGCCGAAGTTTGTATGGAGTTCGGAGTTCCATTCGAATCCCGAGTGATTTCGGCTCATCGGACGCCCATGGACATGGCACGGTATGCTCGCCTAGCCCATCAACGTGGATTGCGTGTCATTATCGCCGGCGCCGGTGGTGCCGCTCATCTGCCAGGAATGACCGCCAGCCATACACCTCTTCCCGTCATCGGCGTTCCGATCCAGTCCAAAGCCTTGCAGGGCCTTGACTCCCTGCTCTCCATCGTCCAAATGCCAGCAGGCGTACCCGTCGCGACGGTTGCCATTGGTGCCGGTCGAAATGCCGGCCTTTTGGCGATTCAAATCCTCGCGACAACCGATTCCCAACTCCGACAGCAGCTCATCGATTTCAAAACCAGGATGGCAATGGAATCGCGCGCAAAAAACCGGAATCTTGAAGGCTCCGGCTCCAGCCGTTCTTGAGAGGAAGTTCGCGCCGAGCGCCGAGCGCCGAACCTCAGACGGCTCCCACCTTGCCCGAGGAATTGGGTGGACCGCTCCACATCAGCCACCCCCAACCGACCAAAAAGCTGACTCCACCCAATGGGGTGACGGCCCCGAGCCATCGGATACCGGTAACCGCCAGGATATACAGGCTTCCGGAAAAGATCAGGATTCCAACCAAGATGCAGATCCAAGGTCCGCGTTTCCACACAGAGTTCGTGGAAGCCAAAGCTAGCAACGCCACGGCATGCACCAGGTGGTAAAGTACCGCCGTCTGCCAGATTGCGGTGGTCCCCCAATGGGTCAATACCTCCTTGAGTCCGTGGGCACCAAACGCACCAAGTGCCACGGCCACCAATCCCAAACCCGCGGAAACCCGGTAGGCAATCGCTTGCATCGATTCACCCTAATGGCATCGCCCGGTCGTCGCGAGCCTCAACAGAGCCGGGACAGAACGTGGGGCTGAGATCACGACCGGCTCGCCGAATTCGTCCCGACTCGATGCCTTCAGACCTTGGGCACCAACACCAACTTCCCATTTACCTTCCGCTCACGAAGACGCGCGAATGCTTCCGCCCCCCTGTCGAAGGGAACCAACGCGTCAATCGTAGCATGCAGCCGCTTGGAAGCCGCCCACTCCAACGTCGTCACCAGATCCTTCCGAGTCCGCCCGTAGCTGCCGATGATGCTTTGTTGCTTCACGAACATGGGCCACAGATTCAAGGTCACCTCACGACCCGCCGTAGCCCCACAGGTCACCACCCGACCACCACGGGCCAGACATTGGAAAACCGTCTCCAACAGTCGCCCTCCGACATGCTCAACCACGATATCCACGCCTCGCTTGGCCGTTGCCCGGCGCACTTCGGCTGGCCAATCCGGATTCTGGGGATCAACAACAACCTCGGCTCCCAACGCCTGGCAGAATGCACGCTTGGAAGGTGAGGAAGCCGTCGTGATTACCCGTGCGCCCAATCCTCGAGCAATCTGAATTGCCGCAGACCCGACGCCGCTTGCCCCCCCCACCACAAGCACCCAATCACCCGCGGTCGTCGTCACCCGATCGGTAAGCATGTGCATGGCGGTACTCCCCGCGAGCGTCAACGCCGCCGATGTCTCGAAGTCCACACTGGCTGGCAATCTCACCAAGGCCCTGCCAGGCACCAGACAGAGCTCGGCGAATCCCCCGTCGCATTGAACCCCGAGGAGGCTGCTGTTAAGGCAAATGGATTCCTCCCCGCGGCGGCAAAACTCGCACTCGCCGCAATACAAATTGGATTGCACCGCAATCCGATCTCCCGCTTTCCATTCCGTAACCCCCGCCCCAACCGACTCCACCACACCCGCCACTTCACCACCCGGCGTTCTCGGCAGCGCGACCTTCACGGGCAATCCCGCCTCCTCCAACCACAGGTCCAGATGGTTCAGGCCGCAGGCTTTGACTGCCACGACCACGTCACCCGGCCCCGGCACGGGACTGGGAACATCATGCCACTCAAAACGTCCCGGACTGCCATGGGCCACCAGTTGCAACGCCTTCATCATCATCGCGAATGCTACCATCGAGGTGGTGGTTCATGCGACTCCAGAGACGCCAATTTCCGAGGTGGATCCCGAAAGCTGCCGCGATTCGACAAAGGCCCGCCGGCCGACGGATTTCCCTCTATCGGGCCCAAGTCGGGAACGCTAAGTTCCAGATCCGTTGGGCAGGTGCCTGCACCGAGTCGATATCGAGTCATGTTGCCGACCGTTCATCTCTGCCGACTGCTGCTTCTGCTGACTCTACCCATCGCTACAGGAACCAGCGAAGCCACAACCTACTTTGTGCGAACGGTCGGCGATGACAGAGCGACAGGCACGACCGTGGAACAGGCGTTCAAGACCTTGAATCGTGCGATGCAGGTCCTGAAACATGGTGACGCGATCGTGGTCGCACCCGGCGTCTACCGCGAGTCTTCGCTGATCACCGAGCGTTTCGGAACATCGGAGTCGAAACTGATGATCATCGGCGATGAAACGGGACAAAAGACCTCGACAACAGCGGGCCCTGTCATTGTCCAGTCGGACAGCCCAACCGCGCCGGCTCTGCGGCTTCACCGCGTTCAACACGCCCATGTGGAGGGGTTGACGTTCGGTCCGGGCACCGCGGGCATTGTCCTGGAGCAATGCCGCGACAGCATCGTCACGCGCTGCACCTTCGATCGTTTGGCGTCGGGTCTGACAGCAACCCGTTGCACCGATCTACGGATCGAAGCGTCGGAGATCAAACGCTGCGGCCTCGGAGTCTCCCTCAACTCCGTGGTGCGCTGCCGCATCAGCCACCTCACCACCGCGGGTTGCACCTCGGCCGCCTTGTCGTTCGTGCTCTGCGGTTCCGGCACGTTGCGTAACAACCTCTTCGTTGCGAATAACTCCAATTTTGTCGCCGACGAATTGTCCGCCGAATCCTGGACCAGCGACCACAATGTTCTGACTGGCAGCACCGGTGCCTGGGGCCAGGTGCCCGTGGTCGCCGTGCCCCACGAATGGTTCGCGGCGTCAGGTCAAGATCGCCACAGCATTCATGTCGCCCCCGCCTTTCGAAACCCGTCCACGCTCGACCTCCGCATCGATCCCGCCGTCCGATGGGGCGGAGGCTTGCCGGGCCAGAAGGTTGGAATTCGCTTGGATCCTCCGGTGCCGCTGGATCGCGACGGCAAAGCCTTCCGTGTTCGCGAAGGCGCGGTGAGCTGTGGCGCCCATGAATATCCGGAGCCGTCGGACGAAGCGGGATGGAAACCGCTGCCGGTGGACCTCGAGGGCCGAGGCCCCCGCCAGAGCGCTGGTCTCTATCGGGAGAACGGCACCCTCGTGCGTCAGCTCCTGCAAAATGCCACCGGAATAGGACCCTTGTGGTGGGATGGTCGTGATGAGGACGGACGCCCGATCGACGGCGGCACCATGGAAGTCCGCTGGGTCACCCATGACGTTCGCGTCGTGGAAGACGGATCCATTGGCGACAACGGCAGCGCATTGGGTTCCTACAACGGCGACAATCCCGAACACGTGGCACTCCTGCCGGACGGGCGCTTCCTCGTCGCCACGACTTATGACGAAGCTGGCATTCCGCTCCGACTCCATGCCGCGTCAGGTGCCCCGATTCACGGAGTCCACTTGGCTGAAAAGAGCTTCCAAGCCATTACGTGGAGCGACCATCAATTCATAGGCATCGCCGACCCTCTACCCCACGCACGTCTCGTGCTCTTGGACGAATCCGGCGAGCGCGTGCCGCTGACGGACGCCTTCGATTCCATTCCCCTGCTGACTCCGGCCGAAGTTGCACAGGTTGCCGAAGAACAGAAATCTCTCGCGACCCATCGCCAGGCCCTCCGCAAATACGAAAGCGACCTCCGACGTTTGCAGCAGCAAAGGAAACCCACCGACACACTGAAGAAGCCCGCACCACCGGTGGTGCGTGGATTTCGCGTCGGGGGAATTGCGGCCCGCCAGGGAATCGCTTACGTGGCTCTCACCGGTTTCGGTCGGATTCGCCGGCTCGACCTCAGATCCGGCCGGCACTTGGGCGACTGGCCGCTTCCGGGCATCGAAGGCATTGCCTTTGACGAGACAGGATCTCTTTGGGCGATTGCCGGTCAGGATCTCACCCGGGTCGATATTCAGAATGGCTCGGTGGCAAGGCGCTTTGCCAGCTCGCTCCAACATCCGCGTTATCTGTCGGTGGCGGGAGGCCGGCTCGCAGTCGGCGATCGACAGGATGATCGCATCGCCTGCCTCGACGCCGCCACCGGAAGGGTTCTCGCCACGCTTGGGTCCTCGATCGAGGCCAACCGCTGGACTCCGGTGGTGCCCGATCTTTTCTCTGATCCTCGCGGTCTGGCTCTTTATCCCGACGGTCGCCTCCTGGTTGCAGACCATCTGGGAATGCGATGTCTCTGGACCGAGCGCCGCCAGCTCGTGTTCGAACAGGTCAGCACCTTCCTCGACATCTGCGTCGCCCATCCTCTTCAGCCGGAATTCGTCTACAGTCGGATGGGAATTCTGCGCGTCGACGAATCGACCGGCGCCTGGACCATCACCCACCGATTTCCGACCGCATATAACGACTTTATCGCTTCTCAGGCGTTCGTCCTTGAGGGCCGTCCCTTCGTTGCCTTCGGCAAGGAAGGCGCGATTCAGATTCTCTGGGACGTCTCCGATCCGGAGAATCCGAGGCTCGCTGCCGAACTGACCCGCGAACGATTTCCAGCGATGCAGCAGAAAGGCATTCGTCCTCTCTGCATCACTCCCGAAAACGGACTCGCAGGCGCCAACGGATGCCAGATCCGCGTCGCCCCCTTCAAAGGCTGGGATTCACAGAACCGCCCGCAGTGGGACTTCGCCGCGACCGCCAGTAGAGGGCAGAAGTCATGGCCGGACCGGCCAGGCTTCACCCTCAAACGAGGACTCACTTGCGACCCGAAGTCCGGAGACTTCTATTCACTGGCTGTCACCGACCGACTGAAACAAATGGTACCGATGTGGGGCGCTGATGGAACCGGCGTGGGAAAGGTCGATTCCGAGGGCAATGTCCGCTGGTTCGTACCCAGCAGTGGCAACCACTATCAATCCATCTCTTCGGTCCATGACGGTCGTCATTTCTGGATCATGGCCTGCAAAAGCTTCGGCGGTCAGATCGATCTCTTCAACGAGGACGGTTTGCTCCTCGCTACCGGCAATTGGGGCTGGTTGGTGAATCATCAGGTCGGTTTCGTCGACATCATCTCCGGCTGTCAGGCCTTCCGACGCACCGATGGCAAACCCGCAGCCTACGTTGAGGACGATCTTATCGGCCGCTTCACGAGGGTCCGAGTCGACGGGTCCGAGAGCCTGCAGCGCGGCACCAAAGCGATCGCCTGGCTCCCTCGACCGCCTGAGGAGGAACCTCCTTCCGTCCATCTCGCGGGCCCGACAGTGGACCGTTCGATCCTCATCCCTCGCATCGAACCCATACCTGTTGATGGAACCTGGACGCCTTTCGAGAGAACCGGCGTCGCGCCTCAGATTCTCGCCCTGCCCATAATGACCTGGGGTCGATATCGGCCCGAGGCGCTGCTCGAGTCCTGTCGGGCCGGCGCCTTCGCGGCCTCCTTCGCCCACGACACAGAACATCTGTACGTCTATATCGTCGCCACCGACGATACCCCGCGCTTCGATTCGGAATCACCCGACAAGATGTGGGCATTCGACGGGATCGAATTGTGGGTCGAGCAGGAGCAGTTCGGACTCGGCTTCACGCGGGACGGCAAGGCGCAACTCTTCAAGTACCGCTTCCACGGGCCTGACGGCAAAGCCCTCTATACCTGCAACTACCCAATACCGGCGGGCAACGTTTGGGGATCGAAGCTTTCGGAGGTTGGGCGACACCCGCTCGGACAACGTCTGGGTCACGGCCTGGGCCGAACGCTCGACGGCGCCGGATATGCTTTGATGGCTCGCATCCCGCTCCAGGAAATCCGGCTCGTCGGGGGCTTGCCGAATGTCGCCGGACGGCAGGGCGAAGCCAATCTCCCGACGACGGGTCAGCCAGGCGAAATGCTTCGCATCGGGGTGACCTACGACGGCGTTGAACGATGGGGGCGCGAACAGGACTTCAAGGTTTCGTGGCCCGCCAGCCTCATGTACTCCGACCCAAATCGGTCCCATCCGTTTATCTTCGGACGATAGGCCCACGGCAAGTCCGCCCTCCGGCATCAACGGAGATAGACCCGCCCTGCCAGCGCCACCTGATGGAGCACACCCGCCGTGCAAGTCAGGCAAACGGTCAGCCCCACGATCAGCCACCGCCGACGCAAGTCGTGCCAAAACGCGAACGCCAGATAGATCGCGATGCCCCCCACAATCCAAGACAAGGCATCCGCCACCGCGACAGGACCTTCGTAAAGGTAGATCGGAGGATTCGGATGAAGCCTTCCACCCGAACGCTGGGCGTATCGGCCTTGAGCCAGGCGAAACAGTCCCCAACCCAACGGGATCGCGGCATAGATGAGCGCTCCCCATCTCGCTTCCCGCGGCGTTGGCATGCGGTCGCTCTCGTCGACCCCGACCTCGTCATCGAGCCCCAAGCGCCAACCGTGACGCCTCGCCAGGCGCCCCAACCGTTCCATGGTGCACCGCAGACCAAGCAGCGATATGACCATCAGCAACCAAAGCGTAGCGTCGCGCAACCCGAGTTTCAGAATCGCCGACCAATCGAGGTTCATTCAGGACGAAACCGGACCCTACCCCGCCTCACCGAGTCACACCGCGTAATCGGGCTCATTCCCCGGCTTCCACTTGATATTGCACCCAATGCTCGGTTTCTGCTCCGCCGCAGGTATTCGCCCCGACAATACGGCGTCGCACGCCGCCCGGAGGTCAGCGCCGGTGACGGGTTTCCCGTTCCCCGGACGACTATCGTCAAATTGCCCCCGATACACCAACTCACGCTGGCTATCGAAAAGGAAGATGTCCGGCGTACATGCTGCCCGGTAGGCCTTGGCCACGGATTGCCCGGCATCGAACAGGTACGGAAAGGTGTAGCCTGCCGCCTCGGCGGTGACCTTCATTGCATCGGGACAATCCGCTGGATAGTTCGCCACATCATTCGAGTTGATCGCGACGATGCCCAAACCCTTTGCGGCATACTCCCGACCAAAGGCACTCAAGCCGGCACTCAAATGCTTCACGTACGGACAGTGGTTGCACAAAAAGAGAACGACTAACCCAGGCCTGCCATCAAAGTCCCCCAGCGCCACCGTCCGCCCCGTGATGGCGTCGGGAAGGGTGAAGGCCGGGGCCCGCGTACCCAGCTTCAGCATCGTTGACTGTGTCAGTGCCATAGGTTGGCCTCGATTTACCGGTGCGCCGGGCGCGAGGAAAGCGCGGATTCCGAAAACCAAACGCGGATGGCATGGCCCGCCTGATACGGCGAGCCACTACCCTTTCCGTGAATCACCTCGAAATCCAAACTCGCGACCCCCCAGCAGCGAGACGCTCGTCGTTGTCGCGCACACGAATTTCTCAATGTGCTCGACGATGAGGTCTGTGCCGGTGAAGTGATCCACGTGCGGCCAGGACCTGGGATTGTACATGGTATCGGTCATGTCGCGTACCAGGAGCACATTTCTCCCGTTCTTCACCATTTGCCGTAAGCCAAAGGGCCGCCCGAGAACGCACATGTTGGTATGCACCCCCACGATGAGCACGTTCCGAATCTTCCGGGATTCCATCAGGTTCCAAATCTCCACCCCGTCATCACTCACCGCATCCTCGTCCTTCATTTCGATGATGTCGATCTGCCGAAGCCATGGCGCCGCCGGATTCCGACCCATCGACTTCAGATGGGCCGCCCATCGCTTCTGCGGTTCCTCCTCCGTGTCGCAACCGCCATCGGACTGGTCGATCGGATACTTGCCCGCTTCTTCCGATGGAATGCGGTCGCACCAGCGGGCAATGTCCTTGGGAAGGTTGGCGGCTTGAGGCGCCTCCTTGGCTCGCTTGCGGGCAGCCGTGTTCTCGTAGGGTGCCAGACAGCTGCTTGGCGCATGAATGATGAGCACCCCCGCGGCGCGCGCATGCTTGATGAATTCGTTCATGCGCGGCGCCAACTCCCCGACCCGGTCCGTTGCGTTCTTGCAGTGATGAAGGTCCCACATGTCACAAACCACCAGCGACGTCTCGTGTGAAGCCCATCGAACCGTGTCTTCCACCACCGTCCAAGGGGCTCCGCCTGCCCCCGCCACTCGGCGGCGCGTCGGGAAACTCAGCGTCCCGGTGGGGGGCGCGGCGCTCACCGTCGGTAAAGAAACCAAGCCAAGCGTTGTCACGGTCAAAAAGTCGCGTCGGTGCATAGGGTCGGGGGTGGTTTCCTGAAAGTAACCGGCACAGCGCCTCCTCTCCGCAAGTCAATACCCGCAGCTGGTCCCATTGCATTCTCAATCGCGCACTGACACGGGCGCGTCGATTCCCCTACACTTCGGGACCCATTCGAAGCGCATCATGGATTCCCTCTCACGTCGCGCCTTGCTGCAAACCTTCACACTCGGTTCTCTCGCCGCAGCCAACCCAAGACTCGCCGCCGCCGAGCTCGACAACCTAAAGGCTCAAGTTACCGAAACCGAACGCGCCTTTGCGAAAGCCATGGCGGATCGGGACCCTGCAGCCTTCCGGGCGGCGCTCTCTGAGGAAACGGTGTTCTTCGGCGAGCGGGAAATCCTGCGCGGTCGCAACGCGGTGATGGCTCAATGGCAAAAGTGGTTCGAAGGTCCAAAGGCGCCCTTCTCTTGGCAGCCCGAGCGCGTCGAAGTCCTGGAGAGCCGCGCCCTCGCCTTTTCCACCGGACCCGTTCACAACCCCGATGGGGCCCGGATTGGAACTTTCAACAGCGTTTGGCGCCGCGAATCCGACCACCGCTGGCGCATCGTGTTCGACATCGGTTGTCCTCGCTGCCCGGACTGCTGATGAAGAAATCGAGCGATGGAATCGGCCGGGGTGAAATCCATTCAGGGAAATTTACTCCCCCTCCATTTCAACGCTGAAAGAGCGGTCAGGGGAACATGGCACTGGAATTCACCCCGTACACCGAGGCTCAATAGCGACTAAGGGAATCATTTAGAACCCCCTGACATTGTTCCTTTAAGCAAAACTTTCTAGACCAAACCCTTGACTGGATCACCGGGCTTGTGAATTGCTTTCGGCTTCAATGACTGGACTCGTCGACAACACGCGAGTTGATCCTGCTGCGCCAATGGGGATGGCTGGTTGGTATGGCCCATTGGCAGGTTCCGGCGCCACCCATCCGGTTCAAGGGGGCAGGGCCCAGTTCATCCATCCGGAACCCAAATGCGTCAATGATCGCGCGCGCCCTGACCCTAGATCGGACCTTAACTAAGTACTTAACCCTCCTCACTGCGATCACGACTCTTGTCGCCACGGCTTCGGCCATGGCTCAAGGAGTTCGGCTGGCTTGGGATCCAAACCCAGAGCCGGACATCGCAGGATATAAGGTTTATCGCGGCTCAGCGTCGCGCGCCTACACCTCTGTCGATGAGGTGGGAAATGTTACGAGCTTTGATCCCGCTGGTTTGTCCACCGGGGTCACCTATTACTTCGCCGTAACCGCGGTGAACCTCCAAGGAATGGAGAGCCCTTTCTCCGACGAGGTGTCCGTTACGCCATCGAACGACCCGCTTCCGACCAACCATCCCCCGTCCGCGACTCCGATGGCACTCAACGTCACGGAGGACGGCTATTTGTTTGTCACGCTCCTCGGAACCGATCCGGATGACGACCCGCTCATCTTTACGGTCACCAAAGCTCCGTCCTATGGAACGCTGGCCGGGAGTGGGCAGGATCGTTCCTACATTCCAGACGCCAATTTCAACGGCACGGATTCGATCGAGTTTACGGTAAGCGATGGCACCTTCACTTCCCCTGCCGCCGCCGTGCTTATTACGGTTACGGCGGTCAATGACGCCCCTACGGTTTCGGGATCGTCCGTCAACCTTCCCGCCAACGTTGCGAGCGCCATCCTTCTCAACGCCGCCGATGTCGACGGCGATCCCCTGACGGTCACTTACCCCGTTCTGCCCACCAAGGGTGTCATCACCGGCGTTCCTCCGCTCATCGTTTACACCCCGCTCCTCAACGCCTCAGGTTCGGATTCCTTCCAATTCAGAGCCAGCGACGGCGTTCTCTCCTCCGGTTCGGCCACTGTCTCGATCACCATCGTTTCGACCAACACCGCGCCGGTACCGACCTCTGAATCGATCGCTCTGTCCGAGGACACCGCCACCAGCCTGGTGCTCAAAGCCACCGACGCCAACGGCGATCCGCTGACCTTTTCGATCAGCCAAAGCCCCACCAACGGCACCGTCTCCGGCACGCCCCCCAATATCGTCTACCGTCCGAATACGAATTTCACCGGATCGGATTCGATTCGGTTCACCGCCTCCGATGGCCGAGTTACGTCGTCTCCCGGTACCATCAGCCTCACGGTGACGTCGGTGAACGATCGGCCAACCGCCACTCCGAAGTCTGTCACTTTGGCGGAAGACAATTCGACCTCGATCATTCTCAGCGGCAGCGATGTCGAAGGCAGCGCCCTGACCTATGCCATTTACAGGGCCCCAACCAAAGGGGCGCTCACCGGCACGCCTCCTAATCTCACCTACACCCCTTCCGCCAATTACAACGGCAGCGATTCCTTCGAGTTCACGGTCTCCGACGGATCTCTCACCTCCCTGGCCGCGCTGGTCTCCATCACCATCACCGCGGTCAATGACGTCCCCACTGCCACTCCATCGAGCCTTTCCGTCTCCGAAGACGGATCCCTCGCGGTCAGCCTTGCTGGCTCCGACATCGAAGGGAGTACGCTCTCCTACCAACTGTCCCAGTCCCCGACCAACGGCACTCTCTCGGGTTCCGCCCCCAATTTCACGTACCGTCCAAGGACCAATTTCAGCGGTCCCGACGCGATCCGATTTACCGTCAGCGACGGTGTGGCAACCTCGGCTGTCGCCACCGTTTCCATCACCGTCAATGCCGTCAACGACCCTCCAGTCGCCATCGCCTCATCCCGCACCGTGGCCGAGGACAGTCTGCTCTCGGTGACGCTGACCGGCTCCGATCCAGAGTCCTCAACGCTCGCCTTCATCGTCACCCAATCGCCCACCAACGGCACCCTGTCGGGCACGGCGCCTAACCTCACCTACCGTCCAAGAACCAACTTCTTCGGCTCCGACACCCTCCTCTTCAAGGTAAGCGACGGCTCACTCACTTCCGCCGTCGCCACCGTCAGCCTGGCCGTCACGGCGGTCAACGATCGTCCCGTCGCCACGCCCTCTTCGAAGACTCTGAACGAAGACGCGTCCGTCGCGGTCACTCTCGCGGGTACCGATGTCGAAGGCTCCACGCTTTCCTATGCGATTTCCTCGCCGCCAGCAAATGGCGCACTGTCGGGGACTCCTCCCAACCTCACCTACACACCCTCCCAGGATTTCGACGGCACCGACACCTTCGAGTTCACCGCTTCCGACGGCCAACTGACTTCGCTCCCGGCCCTCGTTACCCTGAACGTTACCGCGATCAACGATCCCCCGATCGCGACTTCAACCAGTGTTTCCGTCTCGGAAGACACCTCACTCATCGTGGCATTGGCGGGCTCCGACCCCGATGGAGATGCGCTCATCTATCGCGTCACCCAAGCTCCAACCAACGGCACACTCTCCGGTACCGCCCCCAATCTCACCTACTTTCCCTCGGCCGGTTTCAACGGTTCGGACACCATCCGATTCACCGTCAGCGATGGCGCCATCACCTCGGCTGTCGCCACCGTCTCGATCACGGTGACCCCGGTCAATGACGCTCCGACGGCTTCGCCTGCTTCCCTCTCTGTCGCTGAGGATGGCATTCTCCTGGTGACCCTTGCCGGCACTGACTCGGATGATGACACATTGTCCTTTGCTATCTCCCAGGCGCCCACCAACGGCACACTCACCGGAACCGCCCCTAACTTGACCTACAGGCCCCGGACGAACTTTGCCGGGGCCGACGCGATCAAATTCCGCGTCAGCGACGGCGCCCTCACTTCCTCCGTTGCCACCATCAGCATCACCGTCTCTCCGGTCAACGACACGCCCAGGGCGACCCCGGCGTCGCTGGCTCTGGACGAGGACGCCTTCCTTCCCGTGGTCCTTGCCGGCACCGATGCCGAAGGTTCCCCTCTCACCTTCGTTGTGTCGACTCCGCCGGCCAACGGCACGCTGTCCGGGACTCCGCCAAATATCACCTATACCCCATCGCCAAACTTCAACGGCACGGACGACTTCGAATTCACCTCTTCTGATGGTTCCGCCACCTCAGCCCCGGCCACCATCACGCTGACTGTCCGGCCTCTCAACGACCCGCCCACCGCCAATTCTGCCAACCGGTCGGTCGCCGAGAATTCTTCCGTCACCATCGACCTTACCGGATCCGACATCGACGGCGACGCGCTCGCCTATTCGATCGTTCAAGCTCCCACCAACGGGGTGTTGAGTGGCGCAGCCCCGAACTTGACCTACCGACCGAACACAAACTTCGTTGGGGTCGATTCGCTCCGTTTCAAGGTCAGCGACGGTGCTGCCACCTCCTCCGTCGCCACCGTCTCGATCACCGTCTCCGAGGTCAATCAGGCCCCCAGCGCCATCGCCAGGAGCGTCAGCGTTGCGGAAGACGGATCCATTGCGATCACTCTGACGGCCACTGACCCGGATGGCGACACGCTGACGTTCGCGGTCTCCAGGGCCCCCACGCGCGGCACGTTGACCGGTACCGCCCCCAACCTCACCTACCGCCCAAGTGCCAACCTATCGGGCTCGGATTCCTTTAGGTTCACTGCCAGCGATGGACGGCTCACTTCCGCCGAGGCCACGGTGTCGATCACGATCACCGCGGTGAACGATCGGCCCGTTGCCACCGGCGCCTCTAAATCCCTCAATGAGGACGCCTCCGTCTCCATCACCTTGACCGGCTCGGATGTCGAGGGCAGCCCCCTGAGTTACGCCATCGCCGCCGCCCCCTCGAACGGAGCGCTCACGGGCACTCCACCCAACCTCACCTACACCCCCGCGGCGAACTTCAACGGAAACGATTCGTTCTCGTTCACCGTTTCCGACGGATCCCTTACTTCGACAGCCGCGTCCGTCGCCATCACCGTCAACCCGGTGAACGACCCGCCAACCGCCGCGGCCGCCAGTCGTTCGGTAGCTGAAGACAGTACCATCACCATCGACCTCGCGGGCTCCGATATTGACGGCGACACGCTCGCCTTCCTTCTCATCCAATCCACCACCAACGGCGTCCTCTCGGGTTCGGCGCCGAGCTTCACCTACCGCCCAAACACCAATTTCTACGGTTCCGATGCTCTTCGCTTCGCGGTTTCCGATGGCGTGTCCACCTCCGCTGTCGCCACCGTCAGCATCAATGTCACTGCCGTCAACGACCCACCTCTCGCATCCACGGGTTCTGTCTCAGTGGCGGAAGACGGTTCGACGGCGGTCGTGCTCTCGGGCTCCGACCCCGACGGGGGAACGCTGACCTACACCATCACCCAGTCCCCCACCAACGGCACGCTGACCGGCACAGCCCCAAATCTCACCTATCGCCCGAGGACCAACTTCTTCGGCGCCGATGCCATCAAGTTCCGCGTCGGCGACGGAGCTCTAACCTCAGCTGTCGCTACGGTCACCCTATCGGTGACGGCCGTGAACGATCGCCCCATCGCCGCGGCTGCCACAAAATCCCTCGCCGAGGATTCCTCCATTGCCATCACCCTCGCCGGCTCTGACGTCGAAGGCTCCACGCTGGCCTACGCAATCTCCACCCCTCCGGCGTTCGGCGCACTCACGGGCACTCCACCCAATCTCACCTATGTCCCTTCCGCGAACTTCAATGGCGCCGACGACTTCGAGTTCACGGTTTCGGACGGTCAACTGACCTCCACCCCCGCGCTCGTCACCCTGAATGTAGCCGCCGTCAATGATCCCCCGCTCGCTGCCGACGCCACACGGTCGACTGCTGAAAACCAGGATGTCGCCATCGATCTCGTCGGCACCGACATCGACGGCGATCCGCTGACCTATTCGTTAGTCCAGGCGCCAACCAACGGCACGCTCTCCGGTACGGCGCCCAATTTGATCTACCAACCGGCACCGGATTTTAATGGAACCGACGGCCTGCGTTTCACCGTCAGCGACGGACAGGCGACCTCGGCCGTCGCCAACGTCTCCATCACCGTCACCTCGGTGAATCATCCGCCGGTGGCATCCAACGCCACCGTCACGGTCGCCGAAGATGGTTCCCTCGCCATCACACTCGGCGGGAGCGATCCCGATGGCGACTCCATCCAGTTCGCCATCACCCGCTCGGCCACCAACGGAACCCTCTCGGGCACGGCACCGAATCTGGCGTACCGCCCAAATACCAATTTCTTCGGCTCCGACTCGCTTCGCTTCACCGTCAATGACGGAACCTATACCTCCACTGAGGCCACCGTTTCCATAACGGTCACTGCGGTCAATGATCGGCCGGTTGCTGCGTCTTCCTCAAAGACCGTCGCTGAAGACGCCTCGCTCGCGCTGACCCTGTCCGCGTCCGATGTCGAAAGCAGCCCCCTTACCTACGCCATCACCACCGCTCCAACCAAGGGCACCCTCTCAGGCACGCCACCGAGTCTCACCTACCGTCCAGGCACCAACTACTCAGGAGCCGACTCGTTTCAGTTTACTGCGTCCGACGGCAGCCTGACCTCTCTCGTGGCCACCATTTCCCTCACCGTCACACCGGTGAACGATCCTCCGAAGGCCAATGCGAGCACCAAGTCTGGCCCCGAAGACGCCAACTTGGCTTTGGCCCTTTCCGCTTCTGACCCCGATGGCGATGCCCTCACTTATCTCGTCACGCAGTCGCCCACCAACGGCACCCTCTCCGGCACCGCACCCAACCTCACCTACGTGCCCAGCCCTAATTTTGCGGGAAATGATGTGGTCCGATTCGCCGTCTCCGACGGCCGATCCACGTCGTCGGTCGCCGCCATCTCCATCACCATCACCCCGGTTAACGACACGCCCACCGCCAACTCCACCGCCGTGTCCACCGTGGCTGACACACCGGCTGCATTTAACCTCACCGGCTCCGATATCGACGGCGAGGCCCTCACTTTCATCATCACTCAAGCGCCGACCAATGGCGTCGTAACCGGGACGTCGCCATCCTTCACCTATACGCCAAAACCCGGATACTCGGGCCTCGATGCCCTCAAGTTCCGAGCCAGGGATGCCATTTCCACCTCGGCTGTCGCCACCATCACTTTCACCATTTCATCGAACAACTCACCTCTCCTAACCTCTCCGGATGCTATCCTTGTCGCAGACGCCAGTGCCACCGGCACCTTGATTTCGGGTGCGTCATCCGTCCTCGATAACGACGCCGGCGTCCCCAGCAATACGACGGTGCTATTGGCCCAACCACCGCTCTACGGCGATCTCCAGCTGCAACCGGACGGCACCTTCACCTATCGCAACTTCGGCGGCCAGGAGGACACCGACTCTTTTGCCTACCAAGCGATCAGTGGATCCCGTACCAGCCAGGTCACGACGGTGAGCCTCAATATCCACCGCATTCACGAACTCCGGGCCACCAGCTCAGCGGTGGAGCTCGACTTCACGGTGACCAGTGGTCTCGCCTACTACGTTGAAGCACAAACCGGCGGCGGTAGTCCCACCTGGGAAACCCTGACGTCCTTCACGGCAAACGCCTCGGGTCTCGCCACCTTCTCCGACCCTACGTCCGTGCCCATGAGCGAAAGAACCTACCGCATTCGCAGTACGGGCACGTTCGGCACCGTGGTTTCTGAAGCCTGGGGCTTCCGCCGATTGACACTCGCCAATGGCTCAGTCCACGAGGTGGCACTTTTCGACGGAAAAAGAAAGCGCCGCGCCAAGATTACGGAAATCGGAGTCGACTGGATCCGAGTCGAGGGCACCGGTTGGAACAGCCACGAACTCGCCCCCATTCAAATCTTCACCTCCCACCGACTGCTCGTAGTACAGGCCGCCAATGCCGCCGCCGTCGGGCAAGCCCTGCCCATTGTCGACAACGATCAGACGCGCATTATCACCGGTGGCGACGGAAATGGGCTCGCCGCCCTGCTCCAACCGGGCGACACCGTCGAGATTTCCCGCCTACCTTCCATCCTCGATCTTTTCGGCCGCCAACCACCGCCGTCCAATTTCCTGTCGGCAGGCGACTATTGGACCGTCACAAATCCCTCCGACGGATTTACTTGGAACCTCATCCAGGTCGGAGTGGGCGACCCCCGACCGAGCGGCCTTTACGCCGATGTCGACATCATGGAGTTCGGCCCACTCCTACCTTCCGACGTGAGTTTCGCCCCGGGACAAACCATTTCCGTCGTCCGATCGAATCCGCTCGGACTTCCTGCGGTGGCTGTCGGTCGCGCGCGCCCTTGAGGTCGCCGCGCGCCTTGGAAATCACCGCGATTTATTAGTCGGCTTACTTCAGCGCCTCGCGATGGGGGTGCTGATCCAGGCCGCGTCGCCGCCCATCGTCGACACTGCTTTCCTGTCGGTGCGGGCACGCGTCTCCACACCACGCAACCACGCGCTGCCACCAGAATGGGGCGAACCCTGGCGCCACAGGTCGTTCGATCCCTTCGCCCATGTTTGCCTTGCTACAAAAACCGCCTGCGTGGATGTCCACCGGGACTTTCGACAGGGCTGCATCCAGCAAGACCGAACTCATGCCGACTTCAAGCAATCCACTCTTGCTCAGGAGAAGTGATCTAGCGGAGTCCCGTTAGATCCAAATCACGTCTAAGCTAAGTTTCACAGGGGATTTCGCACTTCCGGGCAGTGCCCCCGCCTCGCAGGCAGGCGCCCTTCCGACGCGCACTCGCGGATTCATCATCCGATTGGTGGGAACTTCGGGCGCTCAAAAAAAAATATTTCCGATTGCCGTTATTCGGTGGGCGCAACGCTCGCCACCGTCGATAGGTCCCCTGTTCATTTCGCAACTCGGGATTCAACACGGCTCCCGTCAAGCGCTTGTCATGGGGGTCTGCTCACCGTTCCCGACCTGCGCTCTTCTCCGCGCACCCCCCGGCTCCTTTCAACGAGCCGGTCAACAGCCCATCAGATCCGCTCACGATCGGCCCCGAAACGATTCAGCCCTTTCGTGAGCCACCGATAAGGCTCAGTGATGAGTGAGTCTCCCTGCCGCTCACTCCAGTTCGCGAGTCATGTCCGTCTCCCAAACCGTTCCTGCCGCTCGTAGCACGAGCCTGTTCATCGGACCCAGTAAGTCCTCTTACGCGGTCTCCTCCCAAGTACAGGCCCGGGACGTCGGCGGTCGGCGTAGCCACGTCCGACCAGCGGAAGGAGCGGTGTCGTACACCACAAACCCTATAAAGCTGTGCAAAATCCCTCCCTCCAGTTCCGCCAATACCCGCGGAAGGTTGCAACCATCCTAGGCGCTCTGCTCTGCGCTGCCGCCACTACGTGGTCTGCGAATGTCCGCCTGGCTTGGGATCCCAACCCCGAAACCGATCTCCGGAATTACCGCCTCTACCGCGGGACGGCACCGAACTCCTACGACTCCACCACGGACGTCGGCCTGGCGACTACCGCCGACGTCTCCGGCCTCGCGGATGGTGTCACCTACTACTTTGCCCTGAGCGCCGTGAATCAGGCGGGCTCGGAAAGCGATCTCTCCAATGAGGTCTCTTACCGAACCCCCACGAACCTCCCGCCCGTCATCGGTGAGAACAGTTTCACCGGCTCGGAAGACTTCGGCCTTGCATTCGTCCTCGTGGTCTCCGATCCCGAAAACCGCCCCCTGAGCATCACCAAAGTCAAGAACCCCTCGTTCGGCCAAGTCACCGGTGCCGACCTCAATTGGACCTACACTCCCAATGCCAACTGGTTCGGAACGGACTCCGCCATCTTCTCCGTCTCCGATGGCGTCAATTCCACGAACCTCGTTGTCGAATTGGCGATCGCTCCACAGAACGACCCGCCCGTTTGCATCCCTCCCCAATTTGTTGTCGAAGGTGAGGAGGACACTTCCTTCACCACGGCGATCGGAGGCGTTGACATCGACGATGAGGAGCTATTCACCACCATCGTTGCCCAGCCAGCCAATGCCACGATCACGCTCCAAGATGGCTTCATCGTGACCATCACGCCGAAACCCAATTTCTACGGCGCCGACTCCTTCTCTTTCGCTGTCAGCGACGGCCGGCTCACGACAACCAGCACCGTACCGTTCACCGTCCGCCCGGTTAACGACCGTCCCGTGGCGACGCCCGCCGCGATCAGCGTCGCCGCCGGACAATCCATCAGCCTCCCCATCGCCGGCACCGACGTCGAAAACGACATCCTCAACTTCGGTATCGTGTCAAATCCGACACAAGGCGTCATCCAAGGCACTGCGCCCAACTTCATTTACACCGCCAACGCGAATGCGTCCGGTAGCGACTCGCTCCAGTTCACCGCCAGCGATGGTAACCTGATCTCGGCGCCCGCAACCATCACCGTCACCATCATCTCCACCAATGCCAAGCCGATCGCCAACGCGAATGCCTTTGTCTTGGCGGAAGACGGGTCGATCGCCATCACCCTTGCCGGTTCGGATCCTGAAGGCAGGTCCCTGACTTACTCCTACGGCAATCCGTCGCATGGTACGCTCATCGGTACGGCCCCCAACCTAACCTATAAGCCGGCCGCCAACTTCAACGGAAGCGACGCGTTCACTTTCACGGTCAATGACGGCGCCCTCAATTCGGATCCCGCCACCATCAGCCTGACCGTCACCCCGGTGAACGATCCGCCCTCCGCGACCTCTGCCGCCGTCACCACCAACGAGGATGTGGCCCTCCCGATCTCCCTCAGCGGATTCGACGCCGAGAATTCGACCCTGCGCTTCACGCTCACCAGGAACCCTACCAAGGGCAAAATCACCGGAATCGCCCCCAACTTGGTTTATACCCCGAATGCGAACTACAGTGGTTCCGATTCCATCCAGTTCACGGTGAATGACGGCATCCTCACCTCCACCAACACGGCAACCATCTCCATCACGATCGTCGCGGTGAACGACAAGCCCAAAGCCAATCCTCGCAGCATTTCCCTCGCCGAAGATACCACGATCCCGTTCACGCTCACCGGCAGCGACACCGAAAAGGATGCCCTCTTCTACCAGATCAAAACCCAGCCCTCCTTCGGCCGCATCATCGGGACGGCTCCCAATGTCCGGTACATCCCCAACACCAACTACACTGGCACGGATAGTTTCGAATTCACCGTCTCCGACCGCTCAGCCACCTCGGATCCCGCCGTCGTCAGCGTCACGGTGACACCGGTCAACGACGCCCCGTGCGCCACCAGTACGACCGTGAGTACTCCGAAGGCCACCGCAGTGGCCCTACCGATCGAATGCCGGGACATCGACGGCGACAGCCTGACCCTCAGAATCACCAAGGCGGTTGCCAATGGCACTGTCAGCGGCGTCGCACCCAACCTCACCTACACGCCGTCCTCAACATTCGTCGGAACAGACGCCATCGAGTTCACAGTCTCCGACGGTAGACTGACCTCCGCTGTGGCCCGCATCACCATCTCCGTCGTCGAATCGCCGACCACTCAGGAGTCCGAGACAACCATCGCCAAGGTCATCGTGAAAACCGACGAAGCGTTGGTGACCTACGGTGGCACGACCGATCGCCTCACCACCGGCGCTTTGTCGATCCTGGTAAATGACACCGCCAAGGATGGATCGGCGCTGACAGCCGCCGTCACGAAATCGCCCGCGAATGGAACGGTTGAAATTCAACCCGACGGAACCTTCACCTACACTCACCTGGGCGGGACTGCCTTGACCGACGAGTTCACTTACACCGCGACCACTCCGTCCGGGGACACGGCTGAAGGCCGCGTCGTGGTGCACTTGCTCCAAATCCTGGGCGGCGAGGTCACCGATGCCGGCACCGACCTCGAGATCTCCGTCGCTACTGGAATCGAGTATCGCATCGAGGTGCAGGACCTGATCGCTGGAGCACCCTCCACCTGGCAAACCCTGGCCACCTTCACCGGCGAAACTGACGGTATCGCGACGGTGACCGACACCAGTCCGACCACAACCGCCGAACGCCTCTACCGTGTCCGCTCTGTCGGAGCCTACGGCGAGCTTGTCACCGAATCTTGGCTCCGGCCGCTCTCGGTTGCCACGGAATAGCACAGCTCCTGACGCATCCCTCAGCTGCCCGCGAGCCGACTGAACCGAACCGCCGCCGCCGGCGCCCACCGAATCGGGGATTCCCCGAAGGGCCTGGCGGCGGCCCCGCGTTGTGACCCGCCCCTGCCGCGCTGCTCCTTGCAGACGGCCCCGCGCGCCGAAAACGCCCCAAGCGCGCCTGGATCTTGAAGACCGGGATGGTGGGCCCAGCAGGATTCGAACCTGCGACCAAGGGATTATGAGTCCCCTGCTCTAACCGCTGAGCTATGGGCCCATTCACGGCGACGTGCCGATCCTGCATCCGCCGCGCACCCGCGACACATACCGCAAGGGCTCCGATACCCGCAAGCGAAGGGTCCGAGGACTTTGGCAACGCAACGGCCGCTTCTTCGCAATCTGGAGGGTGGGGCGCGAATGCAGGACTTCCTCGAATGGTTTCCTGGCGTGTCGGAAGAACAAGTTCTAGAGGTCCTTCGGTTTTGCAGGAAACCACTTCTCGAGGGTTGCTCGTGATCCAGGGCCTTAGTGATTCGTTCGCACTCGCCCATCGCATCCTCCCTGTCGGGCGGCTCGCTCGGCAAACTCCTGGGCTGGCTTGCCCCGGGGGATCGAAGTATGGTGCCCACATGCAACTGGTCCTTCCCAGCGAGGTTGAGGCCCGGCTCTCCCCGGAGTCGGCAGCGCTCCATCTGGCGATCGGCCTTTTTGTGACCGAGGAGGCCACCCTCGGCCAGGCATCCGCGGTGGCCGGCATGCCCCAGGCCCGGTTCCTGAAGGAGCTGGGGAGTCGGCGAATCCCGATCCACTATGGCGCGGAGGAGTTGGTTTCGGATCTGGCGGCCATCGCTGAGCTTTCTCCCCGGTGATCGTCGTTTCGGACACGTCACCGGTCACGGCCCTGTTAACAGTGGGGCAGGCCGATCTCCTGCCCGCACTGTTCACGGAGGTGGTGATTCCGGGAAGCCGTTCGCGAGGAGTTGCTGCGGTCGCACCGGTCGCTCCCGCAGTGGCTGAGAATCACCGCGGTCAAGGACCGCCTTCGCGAGGACGCCTACTGCCGCGAAGTGGACCCCGGAGAAGCCGAGGCGATCGCGCTGGCTCGTGAGCTGGGGGCGGATCGCTTGCTGATGAACGAACGACGTGGGCGGCGGTTGGCAGCCTGGGAGGGCGTCGCGGTGATCGGCTTGGTGGGCGTTGTGCTGTTGGCGAAGCGAGGGGGCCTGACGTCCTCGGCGAGGGCCTTGCTCGTCCGGCTCGAAGCCGAGGCGGGGATCTATCTCTCGCCGCAGGTCCGTGAAGCAGCCCTCGCCTCGGTTGGGGAGTGAACCGGGTACTTTGAACGCGACGAATCTTTCGGACGCGCCTGCACGCCCAAGGCCCAGATTCGGGCACCGCGGATGGCAGCGGTAAGGTTCGGGGTCCCTCCTGGCCCGGCCAAGAATCCCAAGTCGAAGCCGCGATTCGCCTTTTCTGGCTTGGTCGAAGTGCGGTTTTGCTGCAACGCGGCGCACTCCGGTGCAACCCCGTCTTTTGGAATGATGAGTCCCCTGCTCTGGCCGCTGAGCTATGGGTCCGACGCGCGCGAGGCGCTCGACTTCGCCCGCACCACCGAGCGAGGCAAGCTCATTCGTGGGAACGATCCGCCACCAGTCCCAACCTACCCGTCGGCAGGCTGGTCGTCCTCCTGACTGGATTGGACGAGGGTCTGGGTGCAAACTTCCACAATGAAGCTAGAACTTCCCCCGGAGGTTGGAGCCCGCCCCTCGCTGGAGCCGACAGCACTGCGTTGGCTATTCGCTCGGGCCCTGCAGCGGTTCAAT
>JAEUHG010000293.1 GCA_016795425.1 Verrucomicrobiales bacterium | reverse complement strand
GGCATTTCCACTGCGCAGCCGGCGCCGATGGCTGGGCCCACTGCTTCATCGTCCCCTAATCCTCTCCTTTGCCACGGAATCGATCCCTTGCCGACGGATCTCCTCGCCTAATCGTTCGCCTGGTTGCACCTTTTCGGTGGGCAAACGGCGCACGTTCGAGATCGCGTTCTGTTTGATTGTGTCGTGGGCTTTGTTGATGCCGCGTTCGATGCGTGAATGAAGTTCCTTTGCTTCGATTGGGGCGCCTGGGATTCCATCGGGAATCCCGGTAGGGTACGCGATGATTTTCTCGAGAACTGCCTTACATGACTCGCACTCCAAGGAAGAGAGATTACCTCGCTCTATATCCTCGGCGCGTAGCCCTGCGTTGATAGCTCTCTCCAGCACGTGTTCGGAGGTGCCCTCGATGGTCGCGCGAATCCATTCCTCGGCGATTTCATGGATGTTTGGAAGAGGTACCACAGCTCCAAGATGGTGAGCCGCCATCGTGACGATCGCGGCGTTGGCCTGGGTGCATCGAAGTTTCTGCAAACGGAGATCTTCAGTCCTGGTTTGGACATCCCGACTCAATTCCGTAAGACTCTCCCTTTGTTTAGTCCACTCGGTTCTTGTCTCAGGCATCTGCTCGAGGAGGCTTGACGCGGACATCATCGAATCGACAGTTTTTGAAAGGGAGGAAATGATTGGAGAATCTGCCTTGGTCTCTGGACTTGAGATTCCATGCTGCACGTGATCTATCGCCACCAGCTTGGCCAATTCCTGGGCCGTGCTTGCCACGCTTTGCTGACGATATTTATCGTCCCTAAGGCGTGCGGTCGATGGTCCCCTCACGGGGTCAGGGTAGGGTATTGGTTCGGTGATCGATTTAGTGGTAATACTCTGAAATAGATCTCGATATGCTGCGAGTGATGAGGGAGAGAGGCGCGCCATCGCATTGGTGACAATTTGCGCCGCTAGGAGTTGTCCGACCTTCTCAGAGGTTTCCCGAAGCTGACTTTGATATTTGGCGATCTGATTCGATCGCACGTAGAGTGACTTTTGATGCACACGCTGGCATAGATTCCCGAGTGCCGCATTGGAGAAGAGTGTGAAGCTTGTCGCGACCAGTAGCCCGAGATGGAAAGTCTGCACCATCGATTGGACGAGAACGAATTTTGATACCAATCGCAGCCTTGGAACCACCCAAGTCGCGACAGTAATTAGGATCAGAATCGGAAGGGACCAATCGAGAAAGGGGGTGGTTAACTCAACAAACCAGAGACGGGTGATTACCAGTGCCACTTCAAACTCGTGAAGTTGCAAAGGGTCGATGGTACGTTGGAACGTGTTGGCAACAGCGAGAAGGACACAGGCAATCGCCAGTCCCGCGAATGTTGGTTTCAATAATGAACGCGCCACGTCGGCCCACCATTCGACGCATTTGCGAAGGCTCCACCATCCCCATCCGAGCACTGCCAGAGGGATTCCTATCGGCGATGCGAGCCACGCCGCGACGGGGGTTGCGAGAATCATTCCAACGCTGATCATCCGTTCAAGATTACCAGTTCTTGCTGGATGAAGGTTCATTGGAGAGGCTTGGGAGGAATAAAGTCATCGTATGGTAGTGCCGTGGAAACCGCAAGACTGTGTCCTGACTTGGGCAAACTGAGGCAGGTAGAGTGAGAGTCTGGGATGAGTGCGACCTGCTCCCGCGTTCTCGTCTGGTGCGTCCGGAGACTCGGCAGGTTTATGTAATTCTCCCTCGGAGCTGATCCAAGACCGGCAGCGTGCCGGGATCAGAGCCCGAACCGAATGAGAATCGACGAGTCGGAACAGTCCGATCGGTTCTTGAGACTTGATATTAGTACGGTGGGCGATCAGGTATCCTAGACGTTTGGTAAGATAGGGTACGCGGTTCTGAACAGACGCTCCCGGGTTTTCGTTCGATTTGCCAAATGCCGGGGAGATCCATGGGGCTGCCAGCGGTCGCAGATTGAGCTGGGGGTGGTGATTTTGACTGGCGACGTTTTGGCAACGCACACCGTCAGGAGTCGGTTCGTTTTCTCCGCCTTCCCTCAGTGGATCGCCGGTCGCCCTGGAGGGTTGGCGCAGCGGGTCCCGGGCTCAAGTAGATCAGGCGGTTGTGCCAATCCTCGCTTCCTCGGGTTTCCCATAGCCAGACCAGTGCCCGCACGAGCCCGCCGATGTCGTTCGTGGGGATGGTTTGTTCATCCACGAAGACCACTCCTCCGTGCTCGTGCTCGGATTTCAAGAGGTCTGAGGCGTGTTTCCAAAGCGTGCGCTGGTCGTAGGTCACCAGGTTCAATCGCCGCTTCTCGGCTTCCATCAAAATCTCCGCCTCTGGCACTCCGGGAAACGTCCCAGCCTCCCAGTCGTGGATGGACTGGATATCCATGGAGGGGCGTTTGCCCTTCGCCTGCAGGGCGACGGCTTTTGCGATATGCTCGTCGAGTAGAATCCGGAGCATGCTACTTGCCCTGGATCACCTCCGGTGGCACTTCGATCCGCTCCAATGCCGGAACGGGGCGCGACAGCCTGGTAAAATCGTGGGCCTTCCCGATTCTCCGGGAAGCGCTCGGAGACGGCGTTTGATGCCCTGGTCCGGCGACACCTCGATCTCGTGTATTCTGCGGCGTTCCGCTTGACCGGCGACGCTCACCAGGCCGAAGACGTTACCCAGGCCGTGTTCGTGACCCTCGCCCGTCATGCCACCGAGGTTGCCCGAAAGGTTTCCCATGGTGCGCCGCTTTCCGCCTGGCTCCACGTCACTACCCGCAATCTGGCGTCCAAGCTCATCCGTACCGAATCACGCCGCCGGGCGCGCGAATGGGAGTCTGTCATTATGATCGATTTGCCATCGGCCGGCGCCGACGCCCAATGGGAGGGCATCGCACCGCACTTGGATCACAGCCTCGCTGATCTTTCCGAATCCGATCGGAGCGTCGTGTTACTTCGGTTCTTCGAGCGCAAGACCGCGCGCGAGATCGGTGGTCTGCTGGGGATCGGCGAGGACGCCGCCCAGAAGCGAATTAGCCGAGCCATGGACCGATTGCGCGCGCTCCTGGTGTGGGTCGACAATATTCCATTATCCGTTTCGTTCGATGTCCGAAGTGCCGGACACCGTTCGGGCTTCGACGCCGTTGGCATCGAGGTGGGCCTCCGGAAACCATCCCTTGCTAATTCCGATCTCCATTCGATCTAATCGACGCTCATGCGCTCAGGACACGCGTTAGGGGGTGGCCGAATTCTTGGCGTTCTCGCCGGACTGACAACCCTGCTCGCCTTCGATGGCGTCGCGCAACCCAAGCTCCAAGTCGATCTCGGGGCTCCCCCCGACATCCAGCTACGCTGGCCCGCGCCAGATGCGGGTTACACCCTCGAAAGCGCGCTACAACTGGGCCCCGGCGCGACGTGGCAATCGGTCAGCACGCCCCCCACGCTGGCCGAGGGGCGCTGGAGTGTGGCCATTCGCCCAGCGGATAGCCGCCGATTTTTTCGCCTGCGGCAGAGCACTCCCGCCCTCACGCGCATCGTCGAGACCTCGCCGTCTCAGGGGGAGACCGGAGTCGCCGTCACTCGTGAATCGATCCTCCGCCTGAGCGCCCCGCTTGCGCCGGACGCGGTCGTCGACCCCGACCACTTTGCCGTCAACTTCGCCGGACGCCGGTTGTTGTCGCGCGCGGAGGTTTCCTCCGACCGCCAAACGGTCAGATTGTTTTATCTCGAGAATCTGCCCGCCGCCGCGCATCTGAGCGCCACCTTCGACGCGAGCGGGATCCGGGATATGGCGGGGAACGAGGTGGACGCGAATGCGGATGGATCGCCGGGGGGAATCTACTCGTTGGAGTTCGAGACCGCTTCCCTCACGGGACTGCCAAACACCGCCGTGATCGGCACCGTCTTCGCCTCGGAGAAGAACGCCGATGGATCGAATCATCCGCTCGAAAACGTCACCGTGACCGTCGATGGCGCGGAAGAGACGCTGCGCGCCACCACGGACGCGAGCGGGCGGTTCCGCCTGCAACCCGCCCCCGCCGGCCGGTTCTTTGTGCATGTGGATGGGCGCACGGCGGTCGGCAGTCAGTGGCCCAATGGAGCGTATTATCCGGTGGTCGGGAAAGCCTGGGACGCGGTCGCCGGTGGCACCAACAATCTCGCGGGGGGTTCCGGCGAGGTCTATCTGCCGCTCATCCAAAGCGACGCGTTGCAGCCCGTCAGCGCGGTGGATTCCACTCGCATCACGTTCAGCCCCTCCGTGCTGGCGACGAATCCCGCGCTCGCCGGGGTCGAACTGACGGTGCCGCCCAACGCGCTCTTTGGAGACAACGGCACCCGCGGCGGGAAGGTGGGGATCGCGCCGGTTCCACCGGACCGGCTCCCCGAACCCCTGCCGCCGGGTCTGGATCTGCCTCTGGTGATCACGGTGCAGACCGATGGGGCGGCGAATTTCGATACGCCGGTGCCGGTGAAGTTTCCCAACCTGCCGGACCCAACCACCGGCGCGCGGCTTGGTCCCGGGGAGAAGACGGTGATCTGGAGTTTCAACCACGACACCGGACGCTGGGAACCCCAGGGCGCGGCCACGATCAGCGCCGACGGCCAGTTCGTCGTCAGCGACCCGGGCGTGGGCATCCGCCAACCGGGGTGGCACGGATGGTTCCCGGGAAGCCCGGGGTCGGGACCCGCCCCGCCCGGGCCGCCGGGACCTTCCGGCCCGCCGCCTTGCGAAGGCCCGGGCTGCAAGTGCACCCAGGAGCGCATCTGCGTCATTCCACATGAAGGCCGGCACTACGCCCTCTGCGCCCTGTCCTGCCTGGGCAACATCTGGGACCGCTTCCGCGATCCGAACAAGACACCCCGACCGCCGATCGAGGACGGCCTGCGGTGCATCGGCGGACCCGATAAATGCCCTGGAACACCGGAGGACGTCCTCACCAAGAAACAGCGCGACTGCATGGACGCCTGCCGGTATCCGGACTCGGAATTCATTCGTTACACCGTACCTTGCGAGGGATTCGAGGACCCCTGTCCGCCCTCCCCCAACTTGCATGGTTTGGGCGCCATCAAAACCGCCCTCGCCGACGCCGTGTCGCCCCTGAGCCCGGGATTCATCCCGATCGCGGATCCACTGGAGGAGCAGTTCTACATCTGGGCGGTGGAGGAGGAATACCTGCTGCGACTTACGGGCACGGAGAAATTCGTGCAGACGGAAGTCGAGGACATCCCGCGGATGAATACGTTCCTGGACCTGTTCAGCACGTACGTCGGCGCCGGGTCCGAGGCGGGCATTCACCTGGGCGCCGTCGAGCGGGCCGAATTGCTGGCCATGCCGCGGCCGTCGCAATTCACCGCGATCGAGTGGCAGGTGATGATCGACCGCCTCGATTCCCTGCAAGGAGCCGAGCTCCCTGCGGCGGTTGCGGTCGCCAAGACGCGCTTGGACAACGCCATCGCCCTGCTGGTTTCCCGTGGATGGAAGCGGCGTCTCGATGGCCTGTTCGATGGATTCGTGCTGCAGTCCCGCGCCCGGGCCCCGGAATTGGGCAGCGAGCAGTTTCCGGCGCGGCCTCACTTTTATTATCTGAAGAACCATGACACGGGTTTCGTCCAGCGCGGTCGTCTGAGCCCGAGCGGTACCTTCGAGGGGATCATCCTCGCCACCGACAGCTATTACACCGTGCTCTATTACGATCCGGTGACCCGTTACGGCGGAGGGGCCTTCTTCAAGTCTCGCGCCGCCGGAGTGGAGACCGAAATTCTGACTGCCCCGTTGGAGCCCTTCCCCGCCGACCAACCCGACCTGGACCACGATCTAGTTCCGGACGTGGTGGAACAAATCCTGGGCACCAATCCCGACGGCGCCGATAGCGACGGCGACGGCACGCCCGACGGGGCGGAACTGGCCTCCGCCACCAACCCGTTGGATGGCATTCCCGTGACCATCGGCGTTCGGATGATCCTGGATACGCCGGGCATTGCCGTCGATGTGACGTCCTGGAACGACCTGGTCGCCGTCGCCGATGGCTCGGAGGGCGTCGCGTTGTTTGATGCCTCCAACCCCACGACGCCGGTGCGGTTGGCACAAATCGCCATTCCCGGACAGTCGGCCGCCGTGGCCGGGTCCGGAGGCTTGCTCGCCGTCGCCACCGGTGCCTCGGGCGTGGCGATCTACGACGTTTCGAACGCGAACCAGCCGGTGCGCCTATCGCACCGGTCTCTGGGAACACCCGCGACGTCGGTGGGCATCGCCGGCGAACGGGTGATTGCCGGATTGGTGTCTGGAGAAGTGGCGTTGCTCGATGTCTTCGGAGAGGTCCTGCAACGTTCCTCCTTGGGGAACCAGATCCAGGACGTGCTCGTTCGGGGGGACGTGATCTACGCGTTGGAGATGGGCAAACTTCACATCCTCACGCTCGAGGATCGCACCTTGACGTCGCGTGGTTCGATCGATGTGCCGGGAGCCCAAGGTGGAGGGGGCTTCGGTCCCCGGCTTCGGCTGACGAGCGACCACGCCCGGCTCTTCGTCACGCACACCCTTGGGTTCACCGTCCTGGATCTGACCGATCCCCTGAAACCGGTCTTGCTCCGGGACGTCCCCACGCAACAGGCGGGCTGGAAACAAATCGTTCCCGATGGCAGCGGGCTGGCCGTGGGGGCCGTCAATGCCAATAGCACCGGGGAAGGGCCGCACGACGTCTCGCTCTTTGATCTCGGCCTGGAAAGCACCAACGCCACCCTATTCACGACCTTCGTGACTCCCGGAATCGCCCAGGCGGTAAGTCTGCATGAAGGCATGGCCTACGTGGCGGACGGTGCTTTTGGAATGATGGTCATCAGTTACGCCGCCCCCGATCTCTTCGGAAAACCGCCCACGGTTTCTCTCAGCGCCGCCCTGCGCCCCGGTCCCACGACGCAAATGTCGCGCGAGAGCCTCCGCCTCGCTGCATTCGCCCAGGACGACGTCCGGATGCGCAGTGTCGAATTCCTCCTCGATGGCGAGCGGGTGGCCAAGTTCGCCGCGCCCCCCTACCTCCTGGAGCTTCGCGCCCCCACCATTTCTTCGACGAAAACCAGCTTCACGCTTCAGGCCCGGGCCACCGATACCGGTGGAAACGTCGCCCTGACGCCCCTGCAAACCGTGGTGCTGATTCCCGAGACCGTGCCGCCACGCCTGACACAATTGAATCCCACCAACGACACCACTCTCGCCCCTCTGGGCTTCACCCAGATCACCGCGACGTTCAGCGAGCCTCTCCTCCCGCTCACCGTCGCGAGCCCCGCCCTGCGTCTGGAAGTCATCGAAGGCGATGCCGTCACTCCCGTACCCACGGCGCTGCGTTTCTCCCCGAACAACGAACGCGTCGAGATCGTCTTCGACGCGTTGCCCGATGCCGACGCCCCGCGTCGCCTCCGACTCACCCTTTCGCAAGCGGTGACCGATACCTCAGGGAATGCCCTGGAGGGCCCGGTCACGGCGGAATTCAACTTGTCGCCGGTGGATCGCCTCATCAGCGGAACGGATTGGGGCAATGCGGGAAATTGGTCGAAGGGGCTGCCCGGGCCTGAAACGCCCGTGGTGCTGGGCACCGCAAACGCGCCGCGCGAGGTGCAGTTGAATCCACCCTTTGGCGGCCAAGCCTTCTCATTGGTGGCCCACGACGCCCTCACACTGCAGAGCGGCCTGACCCTCGGCGACGACGCGATCTTTCACCAACCCCTGGCGTTCCTCGGGCAAAGCGCGTT